>DATMKZ010000098.1:0-15028 GCA_035570795.1 Rhizomicrobium sp. | reverse complement strand
GGCGGCTGGGGCGCCTTCGATGCCGACAACGCCTATTACTATTTGAACAACATTCCGTTCGCCGATCACGGCGCGCTGCTCGATCCGCCGACCGACGATGTCACCGGCCGCTGCATCGGCATGCTGATGCAGCTCGGCGCCACGCCCGGCGATCCGCACGTCAGGGCCGGTATCGAATTTCTGCGCCGCTCGCAATTGCCCGACGGCAGCTGGTTCGGCCGCTGGGGCGTCAACTACGTCTACGGCACGTGGTCGGCGCTCGCGGGGCTCAACGCCGCGGGCCTGGCGCAAAGCGATCCCGCGATGCGGCGCGCCGCGGACTGGCTCAAGCAGATCCAGAACGAAGACGGCGGCTGGGGCGAGGACTGCAATTCCTACAAGCTCGATTACAAAGGGTATGAGCCTGCGCCCTCGACCGCGTCGCAGACCGCCTGGGCGCTGCTCGGCCTGATGGCGGCGGGCGAGGTCGACGACGCGTCCGTCGCGCGCGGCATCCGCTATCTCGAACGGACGCAGGCCGCGGACGGGCTGTGGCCGCAGGAGCACTACACCGGCGGCGGTTTCCCGCGCGTCTTCTACCTGCGCTACCACGGCTACCCGAAATTCTTCCCGCTCTGGGCCGTGGCGCGGTATCGAAACCTCAAGGCGGGGAATTCGAAACACGTAGGCTACGGTCTTTAATTCATGCACCACCTGTCATCCCCGGCGAGCCGCGTAGCGGCGAGGGAAGGGGACCCAGGGCTGTACGCGCCTCAGGCGCTTGACCGCCTGGGTCCCCTTCCCTCGCATCGCTGCGCGATGCTCGCCGGGGATGACAACGGTATTTGGGTTCACTCGTGACCGTCATCGCCGTCACCGGCCTCGCGCGCGAGGCGCGCATCGCGCGGCGCGCCAAGACAACACCCGTCATCGGCGCCGGCGACGCCGAACTACTGGCACAGCGCCTGGAAGACGCGGTCGCCAAGGGCGCGCGGGGCATCGTCAGCTTCGGCATCGCCGGCGCGCTGGCGCCGCTGCTCAAGATCGGCGACGTCGTCGTCGCCAGCCACGTCGTGCATGGCGACGAACGCTATCCGACCGATGCCGGGTGGACCGCCGTGCTGCGCGCCAAGCTGCCGCATGCCAAGTCGGCGGTCCTTGCCGGCCATGGCGAGATCGTCAGCCATATCGAAGGCAAAAAGCGGCTGTTCGCGCTCTCCGGCGGCGCGGCGGTCGACACCGAGTCCCATATCGCGGCGCGGATCGCCCGGCGCCACGGCATTCCCTTCGTCGCCATCCGCGCGATCTCCGACGCGGCGACGCGCGGCCTGCCGCCGGCGGCGCTGCTGCCGCTGAAGCCGAGCGGCCGCATCCGCCTGGTGCGCGTGCTGGGCTCGGTCGCCGGCGAGCCCGGTCAAATCCCGGATCTGATGAAGACCGGCCGCGAGGCCGGCCGCGCCGTGCGCGCGCTACTGCGCTGTCGTAAGCTTCTGGGGCCGGGTCTTGGCTGCCCGTACCTCGGCTAGCTTGTTCTCGACATGTTGCGAGAACACGAACTCGGCCGGCCGCTGGTTGGCGGTCGAGATGTCGGGCTTCATCGGGCCCGAGGTCTTCACGCCGCGCACGGCGAGCGGGATCAGCTTGTAGGGGTTCTTGATCGAATCGATCACCGCGGTGCCCTCGAAGCCGCAATGCACCATGCAGTCCTGGCACTTCTCGTACTTGCCGACGCCGTACTTGTCCCAGTCGGTGCCGTCGATCAGTTCCTTGAAGGTCTTCACATAGCCTTCGCCGAGCAGGTAGCAGGGCTTCTGCCAGCCGAAGACGCAGCGCAGCGGCATCGACCACGGCGTGCACTCATAGGTCTGGTTGCCGGCGAGGAAATCGAGGAACAGCGAGCTCTGGGTGAACTCCCAGTTCTTACCGCCATTGCCGCGCGAAAGGATGTCGCGGAACAGCATCTTGGTCTTCTCGCGGTTGAGGAAGCTGTCCTGGTCCGGCGCGCGCTCATAGGCATAGCCGGGCGAGATCGTGATGCCGTCGAGCCCCATCTCCATCATGGTGTCGAAGAACTTGGCGACGCGCTCCGGAATGGCGTTCGAGAACAGCGTGCAATTGATCTGGGTGCGGAAGCCCTTGGACTTGGCGAGCTTGATCGCGTCGATCGCCTTCTCGTAGACGCCGTCGAGGCACACGGAGTGATCGTGCATCGCCTTGTCGCCGTCGAGATGGATCGACCAGGTGAAGTTCGGGTGCGGCTTGTACTGCTCGATCTTCTTGGTCATCAAAAGCGCGTTGGTGCACAGGATGACGAATTTGTTGCGGTCCAGGAAGCCTTGAACGATCTGCGGCATCTCGCGGTGCAGCAGCGGCTCGCCGCCGGCGATCGACACGGCCGGCGCGCCGCACTCGTCCATCGCGTCCATGCATTCCTGGTAGGACAGGCGCTGGTTCAGGATGTCGTCGGGATAGTCGATCTTGCCGCAGCCGGCGCAGGCGAGGTTGCAGCGGAACAAGGGCTCCAGCATCAGCACCAAGGGATAGCGCTTCCTGCCCGTGAGGTGCTGCTTCATCACATAGGCGCCGATGCGCGCCGCCTGCTGAACCGGAATACCCACGTTATCTCTCCTTAAGCAGCAGGGGCGCGGTCGTTGCGCAACTCCGCCGGCAGGCGGAATTCGATATGCTCTTTCTTGCCGTCCATCAGCACGACATCGACCTTCTCGATGCGGGCGAGGGCGTCGATCACGTCCTCGACCAGCTTCTCGGGCGCGCTGGCGCCGGCGGTCAGGCCCACCGCGTGCTTGCCCTTGACCCATTCTGGCCGCAGCTCGCTGCCGTCGGCGAGGAGGTAGCTCGGAATGCCTTCCTCGGTGCCGATCTCGACCAGGCGGTTGGAGTTCGAGCTGTTCTTGGCGCCGACCACCAGGATGACGTCGGCGACCTTGGCGAGCTGGCGCACCGCGGTCTGACGGTTCTGCGTCGCGTAGCAGATATCGGTGGTCTCGGGCCCGACGATGTCGCGGAACTTCTTCTTCAGCGCGATGATGATGCTCTTGGTGTCGTCGATGGAGAGCGTCGTCTGGGTGATGTAGGCGATCGGCGTGTCGGCCGCGATGGTGAGCGCTTCGACGTCGCTTTCCGACTGCACCAGCGTCACCGGCGCGCCGACCTGGCCCATCGTGCCTTCGACCTCGGGATGGCCGGCATGGCCGATCAGGACGAGCTGGCGGCCGTGCGCGACATAGCGCTTGCCCTGGTTGTGCACCTTGGAGACCAGCGGGCAGGTCGCGTCCAGCACCGGCAGGCCGCGCGCCTGCGCGTCCTTGACCACCGCCTGCGGCACGCCATGGGCGCTGAACACGGTCACCGCGCCGTCGGGAACTTCATTGAGCTCCTCGACGAAGCGCGCGCCCTTGTTCTTCAGGGCGTCGACGACATGTTTGTTGTGGACGATCTCGTGGCGGACATAGACCGGCTCGCCGTATTTTTCGAGCGCCCGCTCGACGATGTCGATGGCGCGCACCACACCGGCGCAAAATCCACGGGGCTGGGCGAGAATGACTCGCATTTAATCCGACTTTCGCAAGACGCTGGGCCAATCTTCGCCCGAATTGCAGGCTATAGCCACCTGTATGATGCGGTGCAACCGGCTCGTTTTTGCGAGGCCCGGCTGGTGTTTACCATGCACTGCATATAGGTCTGCCGTTTCGTCGGATCAATTGTGCTAGGCTATTGTAAATCCCTGCCGGTTTTGGGGAAAAATGAAGCCGGCAGGTCGCACGGGGTCACAATGGTGAGTACGTCACGCGGGGTGCCGAGAGCGCCGGCCCGTCCCATAGCGTTGCCGCAGGCATTGGCCGCGGCAGCGCGGACGGTCGATGAGACGCTGGAACATGTCCTGCCGAAGCCGCATGGCCTGCACGCCCGCGTCCAGGAAGCCATGCGTTACGCGACTTTCGCGGGCGGCAAGCGCCTGCGCCCGTTCCTGGTGCTCAATTCGGCCCGGCTGTTCGGCGTCGAGCCCGCCCGCGCCGCCCGCGTCGCCGCCGCCATCGAGGTGCTGCACACCTATTCGCTGGTGCATGACGACCTGCCCTGCATGGACGACGACGATCTGCGCCGCGGCCGGCCGACGACTCACATCGCCTATGACGAGATGACGGCGGTGCTGGCGGGTGATGCACTTCTGACACTCGCCTTCGAAATCGTCAGCCATCCCGACACCCACGAATCGGGCGAGGTGCGCAGTGCGCTGGCGCTGCGCCTGGCGCAGGCCTCGGGCAGCGACGGCATGATCGGCGGCCAGATGATCGACATGCAGGCCGCCAGCCAATCCTTCGGCGCCGACGAAATTATTCTGCTGCAGCGCCTGAAGACCGGGCAACTTTTCGAATTCTCCTGCGAGGCCGGCGCAATTCTCGGCCAGGCCGGTACCGAGGACCGCGACCGCCTGCGCTCCTATGCGCGCGACATGGGCCTCGTCTTCCAGATCACCGACGATCTGCTCGACGTCACCTCGACGGCGGAGAAAACCGGCAAGGCGGTCGGCAAGGACAAGGACCAGGGCAAGGCCACGCTGGTCTCGATCCTGGGCATTGACGGCGCCCGGGCCGAGGCCGAAAAGCTCGCCCGCCGCGCCGCGGCGACGCTGGCGCCCTACGGCAATGCCGCGCCGGAATTGTGCGAATTGCCGCTCTATCTTCTGGACAGAGAGTCCTGATGCCCGATTCGCCCTCCGTTTCGCGCACGCCGCTGCTCGATACCATCAACCTGCCGGCCGATTTGCGCCGCGTCGACAAGGCGCAGCTGCGCACGCTTGCGGACGAGCTGCGCGCCGAGTTGATCGACGCGGTGTCGGTCTCGGGCGGGCATTTCGGCGCCGGCCTCGGGGTCGTCGAGCTCACCGTCGCGCTGCACTACGTCTTCAATACGCCGGACGATCGCATCATCTGGGACGTCGGCCACCAGGCCTATCCGCACAAGATCCTCACCGGCCGCCGCGACCGCATCCGCAGCATCCGCAAGGGCGGCGGGCTCTCCGGCTTCACGCGGCGCAGCGAAAGCGCATACGATCCGTTCGGCGCGGCGCATTCCTCGACCTCGGTCAGCGCCGGCCTCGGCATGGCGGTGGGCCGCGACCTGCTCGGCAAGCAGAACCATGTGATCTCGGTGATCGGCGACGGCGCCATGAGCGCCGGCATGGCCTATGAGGCGATCAACAATGCCGGCCATATCGGCAGCCGGCTGCTGGTGATCCTCAACGACAACGACATGTCGATCGCGCCCGCCACCGGCGCGCTCAACCGGCATCTCAACGATCTCGCCGCCGGCAGATCGTCCGAACACACGCTGTTCGCCAAGCTCGGCATGCGCCATGTCGGCCCGGTCGACGGTCATGACGTGGACGCGCTGGTCGCGGCGCTGGAGAAGATCCGCGACGACGGGCGGGGCGGCCCGGTGCTGCTCCACATCCGCACCGAGAAGGGCAAGGGCTACGCGCCCGCCGAAGCCGCCGCCGACCGCGGCCACGCCACCAACGGCTTCGATGTCGCCACCGGCGCGCCGAAGAAGGCGAAGCCCGGCGCTCCGACCTACACCAGCGTCTTCGCCCGGGCGCTGATCGCCGAGGCCAAGGCCGATCCCAAGGTTGTCGCCATCACCGCCGCGATGCCGTCCGGCACCGGCCTCGACGTCTTCGGCAAGGCGTTCCCGGAACGCACGTTCGACGTCGGCATCGCCGAGCAGCATGCGGTGACCTTCGCCGCCGGCCTCGCCACCGAGGGGCTGAAGCCCTTCGCCGTGATCTATTCCACCTTCCTGCAGCGCGCCTACGACCAGGTGGTGCACGACGTCGCCATCCAGAAGCTGCCGGTGCGCTTCGCCATGGACCGCGCCGGCCTCGTCGGTGCCGACGGCGCGACCCATGCCGGATCGTTCGATCTCGCCTATCTGTGTTGCCTGCCCAATTTCGTGGTGATGGCCGCCGCCGACGAAGCCGAGCTTATGCACATGGTGGCGACTGCCGCCGCCTATGACGAAGGCCCGATCGCGCTGCGCTATCCGCGCGGCGAAGGCGTCGGCGTGGCGTTGCCCGAGCGCGGCGAGGTTCTCGCCATCGGCAAGGGCCGCGTCGTGCGCGAGGGCAAGGAAGTCGCCATCCTCAGCCTCGGCACGCGTCTGGCGCCGGCGCTGGCCGCCGCCGACCTGCTGCGGGCGCAGGGCATCTCCTGCACCGTCGCCGACGCGCGCTTCGCCAAGCCGTTCGACGAGGAACTGGTGCGCCGCCTGGTGCGCCATCACGGCATGCTGGTGACGGTGGAGGAGGGCTCGGCCGGCGGCTTCGGCGCGCAGATTCTCCATTTCGTCGCCAATGAGGGCCTGCTGCGGCCGGGCTTCGACATCCGCACGATGACGCTGCCCGACATCTTCCAGGAGCATGACGACCCCGCCAAGCAATACGAGACCGCCGGGCTCGCCGCCGCCGACATCGCCCGCGTGGTCTCCACCCATTTCGTGAAAAAGGCCCAGGCGCGGGGCTAATTTCCGCCGGATTTCGCCCTCACGCTGCGTTTGACGACCGCCGGATACCGTCCGCCCGCACTGGGAGCGGGCGGGAACCAAACCGCACCGCACCGGTTGAAATGTCAGTGCCCGCGCCGATGGAGACCTTCATGAAATTCGCGCTGATCCGCCTGTCGCTGCTGCTCGCCCTGCTGTTCGCGGCGGCACCCGTATCCGCCGCCCGCGCCGACGACCCCGCCATCGCCACCGTCCAGGGCTTCTACGACACGCTGCTGGCATCGATGAAGGGCGGCAAGGCGCTCGGCGCGCAGGGACGCTTCGCCAAGCTGCAGCCCGCCGTGGCGCGCGCCTTCGACATGGGCACGATGATCAAATACGCCGTCGGCCCCGGCTGGGACGCCGCCACACCGGCCGACCAGAGCGCCCTCACCGACGCCTTCGCGCGCATGACGGCGGCGCAATATGCCGGCAATTTCGACAGCTTCCACGGCGAGAGCTTCGTCGTCGATCCGAACGTCGTCACCCGCGGCAGCGACCGCTACGTCTCGAGCAAGCTGGTGACCAAGGACCAGACCGTCGCCTTCATCTACCGCGTGCGCCAGTTCGGCTCGAGTTGGAAGATCATCGACGTGCTGCTCGACGGCAATATCAGCCAGCTCTCGGTCTACCGCTCCGACTTCGCCGCCACGGTGAAGGCGGGCGGCGCCCAGGCCCTGGTGACCAAGATCAACGGCCTCGCCGACAAGGCGCTGAACGGCTGAGCGGTTCCAGCGCGCGTCGCGCGAACAAGGTCACGCGGAGGCGCGGAGGAAGCCCTGCACCGGGACTGCGCGACTCCGCGTGAAATTTCCGGAATTTATTTCGGTGGCGGGCCCATCAGGGCGGGCAGGAAGAACAGCGTCGTCGCCAGCGTCCAGGCCAGCGAGATCATCAGCAGCTCGCCCATGCTGGCGGTGCCGGGATGGCTCGACAGCCACAGGCTGCCGAAGCCCGAGGCCGTGGTCGCGGCGCTGAAGATCACCGCCCGCGTCAGGCTCGATTGCAGCAGGTTCACCTGCCCGGCGCGCCACGCCATCACGAAATAGATGTTGAACGCGACGCCGATGCCGAACAGCAGCGGCAGGGCGATGACGTTGGCGAAGTTGAGCTGGAGCCCGATGGCGACCGCCGTCGCCATGGTCAGCAATCCCGTCAGCAGCAGCGGAATGATGGTCAGCATCACGTCGCGCGCCTTGCGCAGCACCAGCAGCAGCAGCACGGTGATGACGACGAAGGAGAGGGCGCCTGCCTGCTCGAACGCCACCACGATGGTGGTGCCGGATTCGCGGATCGAGATCGGCGCCCCGGTCGCGTCCGGCACGATCTTCAGCACCGCCTTGCTGAAGACGTTGAGCGACTGGTTGGTGCCCGACGTGTCGGACGGCGACACCTGGATGCGCGCCGTGCCGTCCTTCGCCACCCAGTCGCGCATCAAATCCTGCGGCATCGCGGCGAGATCGACACGCGAGGCTTCGAGCGAGGCGCTCATCTGGCCCAGCAGTGTCTTCAGCCCCGGCACCAGCGCCGCCGTCGCGCGCGCGCGCAGATCGGCATTGCCGGCCGCCAGTCTGTCGAGCGCGTCGGCCAGGCGCGTCGCATCGCGGCCCGCCGGCGTCGCGTCGGCGGCTTGGCGCAGCGCCCTGGCGGTCGCGCCGAGGCTTTCGGCCAGCTCCGCGTCGCTCGGCGGCGGCTTGACGGTGAACGGATTGAGCGTCGCGTCGAGCAGCGAATTGGCGTCGTCGATCAGCGCCAGCTTGCGGGTCTGGTCGTCCGGCACGAAATCGGCCAGCGTGATCGCCTGGCCCACCACCGGCATCGCGGCGAGCCTCCTCGCCAGCGCGCGCGCGGCATCCAGGTTCGACGCCAGCACGTCGATCGTGTTGGGCGAGGTCTGCGGATCCCGCATCAGGTCCTGGATGGTGGACACCGATTCGGTTTTCGCGCTGCGCAGGTCGAGCGGATTGAAGTCGAACTTGACGAAAGTGGTGAGCACCGCGGCGACCGCCGCCACGGCGATGGCCGCGCCCATAACCTGGCGGCGATGCGAGACCATGATGCGGTCGACGCCGGCGAAGAAGCGATAGCCGACCTCGTCGTCCTCGCCGATCGGCTTGATCAGCATCAGGAGCGCCGGCAGCAGCGTGATGCTGGTGGCGAAGGCCACGATCATGCCGATGCCGGCGACGAGGCCGAGTTCGGCGACGCCGACATAGGAGGTCGGCAGGAACGAGAAGAAGCCCGCCGCCGTCGCCGCCGCCGCCAGCGCCAGCGGCGTGCCGACACTGCGCCCGGCGCAGACCAGCGCCTTTTTCAGGTCGTGGACGACGAAGCGCTCATGGCGATAGCGGACGCAGAACTGGATGCCGAAATCGACGCCGAGGCCGACAAACAGCGCCACGAAGGCGATGGAGATGATGTTGAAGACATGCGCGACGTAAAGGCCCAGCGCCATGGTGATGGCGAGGCCGACGAACAGCGTCACCAGGATGCACAGGATGATCCTGAACGAGCGCACCGCCAGCCACAGCGTCGCCAGCACCGCCAGCATCATCGCCGCCCCCATCAGCGCGGCGCGGTCGGCGAGCGTCGCGAACTCCTCGTCCGACAGCGGCACCGGGCCCGTCAGCCGCACGCGCACGCCGTCGGCCGGCGTCAGGTGCAGCGCCGCCGCCGCGGCGCGGATGGCGTCGCTGGCGCCGGCGCCGGGCTCCAGCGCACCGAAATCGAGTCTCGGCTGGACCTCGATGAAGCGCCGCGTCTCGCGGCCGGGCGCCGGCGCGCCGCTGACCAGTGCGCGCCAGGAGAAGAACGTCTTGCCGCCGGCCGCGACGGTTTCGAGCGCGCCGCCGAGGCCGGCCAGCGGCCGTTGCAGGTCGGAGAGTTTCGCCTGGCCGTGACGCACGCCCTGCAGCGCGGTCGAAAGGCTTGTCATGATGCCGCGGAGCGACGGATCGCCCGCCATCGGTCCCAGGAACGGCGCCGCCGCGATCATCTGCTGGGTGTTCGCCCTGACCTCGGCCAGAGGCAGGAACAACAGGCCGTTCTTGTTGAAGAAGTCGCCGCCGTCGGGCCGCCGCACCACCGAGAACAGCTTTGCCTGCTTCGCCAGCGCGTCGCTCAGCGCCACGGTCCCGGCCTCGGCGAGCTCCGGCGTCGCGCCGTCGACCACCACGAGGATCAGGTTGACCTGCTGCGGGAACAGGCTGTCGAAATGGATCTCGCGCTGGCGCCAGTCGACCTTGGGCGAGATCAGCTTGGTCGAGTCCGTGTCCATGTTGAAATTGGCGGCGGTGTAGGTGCCGCTCGCCACGCCCAGCGCGACCAGGGTGCAGGCGACAAGGGCCGGCGCGCGGCAGCAGGCCGACACGATGCGTTCGACAAGGGACATGGAGGGGTTCTAGCGGAGCGCTAGAAGTCCGGCAAACCCGCCACATCCGGCACGCCGTTGCGGATCTCGGCGTTGCGCGACTGGCGGTACAGGCTGCGCGTCGTGGCATAGAGGTCGATGGACGAGCGCTGGATCTCGCGCAGGGCTTCGACGCTCTGCGACCGCGCGTCGACAAACGACAGCACGCGCAGCGGCCACGACCAGTAATAGTTCTTATGCCGCCACTGGATGTAGCCGAGCGGGTTGATATAGCCGTCGACCACGCTGCCGGCGATGTCGCGCGGCACCGCCGGCCCCGCCAGCGGCAGCACCAGATAGGGTCCCTCGCCGACGCCGTAATAGCCCAGCGTCTGGCCGAAATCCTCCTCGTGATACGGCATGCCCCAACCCGTCGCGACGTCGAAGATGCCGGCGCCGCCCAGCGTCGAATTGACCGCGAAGCGCCCGATAGCCTCGCCGCTGCGGCTCAAATGACCCTGCAGCACGTCGTTGGCGAACGTCACCGGCAGGTGCAGGTTGGTCAGGAAGTCGTGCAGGTGCTCGCGCACCGGCGCCGGCGCGACGCTGTGATAGAAGGTGGCCACGGGCAGCGCGACGCGGTTGTCGAGGCTGTGATTGAAGTCGAAGACCTGGCGGTTGAGCGGCTCGAACGGATCGTTCTGCTGGATGGCTTCGGGCGTGGTCGAGCACGCGCCCGCCCAGACAGCCAGCACCAGGACCGCCGCGATACGGAAATGCTGCAAACAACCCCCCCGACCCTGCGGCCATGATTACGGCGAGTTTACAAACACTTTCCGAGGCCCGTCTACGGCTGGCGCGCCTGCGATTGTGCAAAAAGGCGGCCTACATCACCGCGCCGGTCTGCCAGGGCACGAACTCGGAGCCGCCATAGCCCAGTTCCTCGCTTTTGCTCTTCTGCCCCGAGGCGACCGCCAGCAGCGTGTCGAGGATCTCCGCGCCTTTCGCTTCGACCGTGGCGCCGCCGGTGGCGATGGCGCCGCAATCGATGTCGATATCGTCCTTCATCTTCTCGTAGATCGCCGTGTTCGATGCGAGCTTGATCGACGGCGACGGCTTGCAGCCATAGGCCGAGCCGCGGCCCGTGGTGAAAGCGATCAGCGTCGCGCCCGAGGCGACCTGTCCGGTGGCCGAGGCCGGATCGAAACCGGGGCTGTCCATGAACACCAGGCCCCGTTCGCGGATCGGGGCGGCGTATTCGACGACGTCGTTGAGCGGCGAGGTGCCGGCCTTCGCCACCGCGCCCAGCGACTTCTCCAGGATGGTGGTCAGCCCGCCCGCCTTGTTGCCGGGCGAGGGATTGTTGTTCATTTCGGCGCCGTGGATTTTCGTATAGTGCTCCCACCAGTCGAGCCGCGCCCGCAGCTTGGCCGAAACCTCCGGCGATCTGGCGCGCGCATACAGAAGATGCTCGGCGCCGTAGATCTCCGGCGTCTCCGACAGGATCACCGTGGCGCCCAGCGCCGCCAGCCGATCCGAGGCATTGCCCAGCGCCGGATTGGAGGTGACACCCGACCAGGCGTCCGAGCCGCCGCATTGCAGGCCGAGCACCAGCTCGCTCGCCGGCGCTTCGCTGCGCCGCGCCGCGTTGACCTTGGGCAGGATGTCTTTCAACCGCGCCAGGCCTTCCTCGACCGCGCGCCTCGTGCCGCCGATCTCCTGGATGGTGAAGGACTGGAACGCGTCGCTATCGACGATGCCGTAGTCCTTCTTGAGCCGGTCGATCTGGATCACCTCGCAGCCGAGGCCGACCAGCAATATGGCGCCGAAATTGGCATTGGCCGCCGTGCCCCACAGCGTGCGGCGCAGCATGTCGAAGGCCTCGCCGCTGCCGGCCATGCCGCAGCCCGAGGTATGCGTGATCGGCACGATGCCGTCGATATTATCCAGCCCATGCAGCAACCCGCCGCGCTCGGCGGCGTCCGCGATGTGCCGTGCCACGGTCGCCGAGCAGTTCACGCTGGTGAGGATGCCGACGTAGTTGCGCACGCCGACGCGTCCGTCGGCGCGGCGATAGCCCATGAAGGTCCTAGGCGCTTCGCTCTGCCGCCAGGCCGGCGCGGCCTGCGCTGCCGCGCGCAACTCCGAGACCGCGAGGTTCTGGACATGGACGTGGCCGCCTCTGGCGATGGCGGCGGTGGCAACGCCGATCACCTGGCCGTATTTGCGCACCGGCGCGCCGCTGGCGATCTCTTCCGTCGCGATCTTGTGGCCGGAGGGAATGGCCTCGCACGCCGTCATATTCTCCGCCGCCAGCCGCGTGCCAGGCGCGATGCGCCGCGTCGCGATCACGACATTGTCGCTCGCATGCAGGCGTACCGTTACGGCATCATTGGTCAGAACGTCGGACAAACCGGCTCCTTCGCGCTTGCGGGGCGCGGCCCCGGATACTTACTATCCCTAAGGGCAACAGACCAGACCGCCGATACGGGCGGCAGGGAAACGGGCGCAGGCATGCTGAAGGGTATCGACCCGCTCCTGGGTCCGTCGCTGCTCGGCGCCCTGCGCGCCATGGGCCATGGCGACGAAATCGTGGTCGCCGACGCCAATTTCCCCGCCGCCTCCAGCAACAGGCGCATCGTGCGGGCCGAAGGCGTCGATGCGCCGCGCATGGTGGCCGCGATCGTCTCGCTGCTGCCGCTCGACGATTTCGTGCCCGCCGCGGCTTTTCGCATGGCGGTGGTGGACACGCCGGACGAGGTTCCCGCCATTGTCGCGGACTTCGCCAAGGCCCTGGCCTCGGGCGGCTACACCGGCGCCATCGCGCCGCTCGAGCGCTTCGCCTTCTACGAGCGGGCGCGGGCGGCTTACGCCGTCGTCGCCACCGGCGAGACCCGGCTCTACGGCAACCTGATCCTGAAAAAGGGCGTCGTGCGCCCCGCTTCCGCCTGATGCGGATCGACGCACACCAGCATTTCTGGCGCATCGATCGCGGCGACTATGGCTGGCTGACGGCGAAAGACCACAAGGCGATTGCGCGCGATTTCCTGCCCGCCGATCTGGCGCCGCTGCTGCAGGCCGCGAAGATCGACAAGACCGTGCTGGTGCAGGCCGCGCCAAGCGACGCCGAGACCGCATTCCTGCTCGAGCTTGCCGCAGCGACGCCGTTCGTCGCCGGCGTCGTCGGCTGGACCGATTTCGCAGCGTCCGATGCCGCCGCCCGCATCGCGCGTCTTTGCGCCAGCCCGAAGCTGCTCGGCCTGCGTCCGATGGTGCAGGACCTCGAAGACGACGAATGGCTGCTGCGTCCGGACCTCGCGCGCGCCTTCGCGGCGATGCAGCGCGGCGATCTGTGCTTCGATGCGCTGGTCAAGCCGCGCCATCTGCCGGCGCTGGCCGAATTCCTCGAGCGCCATCCGGATCTTCCCGTTGTCATCGATCATGCCGCCAAGCCCGACATCGCCCATTCGGGCCTCGACCTGTGGGCGAGCTATATCCGCCACATCGCGAAAAGCTCGAACGCGCTCTGCAAGCTCTCCGGCCTCGCCGCCGAAGCGGGCACGGGCTGGTCGGCCGCGACGCTCAAGCTCTATGTCGACGTGCTGCTGGAATCCTTCGGGCCTTCGCGGCTGATGTGGGGCAGCGACTGGCCGGTGCTGAACGAGGCGGGCGACTACGCCGGCTGGCTCGCCGCCTGCGAGACGCTGACGAAACATCTTTCGCCGTCCGACTGCGAAGCGATCTTCGGCGGCACGGCGGCGAAATTCTACGGGATTGCGTGATGGGAACTTCACGACGTTCCCTTCACTGTCATGGCCCGCGAATGCGGGCCACCCAGGCGACGACATGCTCCTCGCTGTCCGGCAAAGGCGATAGCCAAGTTTTTTTGACAGCCAAGCTGTCCCCAACTGGGTGGCCCGCATTCGCGGGCCATGACACCGTGTTTTATAGCGAGGGCTCGGCGACATGACCCAATTCAACGGCCTCGGCCTTCATCTCGGCAATCTCTCGCGTCTCAGTCACGCCAGGACGCGCTCGATCAGCCCGGAGAATTTCTCCGGTGGCAAGGGCCGGGGCGGCATGTCGACCGACGGCCCGGCGGCGCATGCGGCGCGCGGCCTCGGGCAGGGCTGGAAGATCTCGCCCTATATCGTGCTCGAACCGGGCGAGACCCGCGAGCTTGCCAACATCGAAGGCGAGGGCGCCGTCCAGCAGATCTGGATGACCATGGCCGGCGGCAAGTGGCGCCATGCCATCCTGCGCGCCTTCTGGGACGACCAGTCGCAGCCTTCCATCGAATGCCCGAGCGGCGATTTCTTCTGCGTCGGCTGGGAGCGGTTCGCGCAGGTCTCGGCGCTGCCCGTCTGCACCAATCCCGGCCGCGCCTTCAACTGCTACTGGGAGATGCCGTTCCGCAGCCGCGCCCGCTTCACCATGACCAACCTCTCCGACGAAAAGCTTATCCTCTACTATCAGATCAACTACACGCTGACGCAGGTGCCGGAGGACTGTGCCTATTTCCACGCCCAGTTCCGCCGCACCAATCCTTTGCCTTACAAGGAGGTCTTCACCGTCCTCGACGGCGTCAAGGGTCAGGGCCATTACGCCGGCACCTATATGGCCTGGGGCGTCAACAATGGCGGCTGGTGGGGCGAGGGCGAGATCAAATTCTATCTCGATGGCGACAAGGACTTCCCCACCATCTGCGGCACCGGCACCGAGGATTATTTCTGCGGCGCCTTCGACTTCGACGTCGGCATCGTCGAGCGCGACCGGCCCGGAGGCTCGGCCTATGTCGAGTTCACCACGCCCTATGCCGGCCTGCCGCAGGTCATCCGCCCCGACGGCGTCTACAAATCGCAGACCCGTTTCGGCATGTACCGCTTCCATGTGATGGATCCGGTGCGCTTCGAGAGCGATCTGCGCATCACCATCCAGGCGCTGGGCTGGCGCACCCATAAGGACCGGCAGTACCTGCCGCTGCAGGACGATATCGCCTCGGTGGCGTACTGGTACCAGACCCTGCCCACCGCGCCGTTCCCCGCGCTGCCCGACCGCGATTACCTGGAAGTGATCTGATTGATGTCCCAACCTTCAAGCGAAGCCCGCGTCTCGTCCAAGCTGCCGCTCGGCCTCAAG
>DATMKZ010000097.1:0-22031 GCA_035570795.1 Rhizomicrobium sp. | reverse complement strand
TCTCCATCGCCTCGCGCATTTTGAACTTCTGCGGCTTGCCGGTGACGGTCATCGGGATGGCGTCGACGAAGCGGACGTGGCGCGGCACTTTGAAATGCGCGATGCGGTCCTTGCAGAAGGCGCGGATGTCGTCCTCGCTCGCGTCGTGGCCGCGGCGCAGCTTGATCCAGGCGCAGACCTGCTCGCCATATTTCTTGTCGGCGATGCCGAAGACCTGGACCTCCTGCACGGCCGGATGCGTGAACAAAAACTCCTCGACCTCACGCGGATAGACGTTCTCGCCGCCGCGGATGATCATGTCCTTGAGGCGGCCGACGATGCGCGTGTAGCCCTCGCCGTCCATGGTGCCGAGATCGCCCGAATGCAGCCAGCCGGCGGCATCGATGGTCTCGGCGGTGCGCGCGGGCTCGTCCCAATAGCCCTGCATCACGGCGTAACCGCGGCAGCAGATCTCGCCCGGCGTGCCGACCGGCACGACGGTGCCGGCCTCGTCGACCAGCTTGATCTCCAGATGCGGACCGGGCCGGCCGACGGTCTCGACCTGCTTGTCGAGCGGATCGTCGGCCGTGGTCTGGTGATTGACGGGCGAGGTCTCGGTCTGGCCATAGGCGATCAGCACTTCGGTCATGTGCATCTCGCCCTGGACCCGCTTCATCACTTCCACCGGGCACGGCGCCCCGGCCATGATGCCGGTGCGCAGGCTGGAGAGATCGAATTCGCCGAAGCGCGGATGCTCGAGCTCGGCGATGAACATGGTCGGCACGCCGTGCAGTGCGGTGCAGCGCTCGGCGGAGACCGCTTCCAGCGTCCTGACCGGATCGAAGCCGTCATTCGGGAACACGGCCGCAGCACCGTGGCTGACGCAGGCGAGATTGCCCATCACCATGCCGAAGCAGTGATAGAGCGGCACCGGGATGCACAGCCGGTCGCGCTCGCTGAAGCGCATGCCCTCGCCGACGATGCGGCCGTTGTTGAGGATGTTTAAATGGCTGAGCGTGGCGCCTTTGGGCATGCCGGTGGTGCCGCTGGTGAACTGGATGTTGATCGCGTCGTCCGGCGACAGCGTCCGGGCAATATCGGCGAGCGCCGCGACCGAGCCCATGGCGCAGACGTCGGCGAACGTCAGCATGCCCGGCGGCGGCGCTTCGCCGGTCGCGATGACGTGTTTGAGATGCGGCAGCTTCCGTGCGTCCTGCAAGTCGCGCAGCATGCCGGCATAGTCGCTGGTGAGATAGCGCTGCGCCGTGACCAGCGCGATGCAGCCCGCCTTGTTGAGCGCGAATTCGAGCTCGAACGTGCGATAGGCCGGATTGATGCACACCAGGATGGCGCCGAGCTTGGCGGTGGCGAACTGGGTCAGGCACCATTCCGCGCAGTTGGGCGCCCACACGCCGACACGGTCGCCCTTGCGGATGCCCAGCGCCAGCAACCCCGCCGCGAAACGGTCGATCTCGCGACGATATTCGGCGTAGCTCCAGCGTATGCCCTGGTGCCGCACGATCAGGCCGTCGCGCGCGCCGAACCTGTCGGCGATGCGGTCGAAGCAGGCACCGATGGTCTCGTAGACCAGCGGCTTGTCCGACGTGGCGCTGAAATAGCTTTCCATCAGCATTTTTCCCGGCCGCTTTTCCTTTTCACCAGCCAAACCTAGACCACACCGAGCCGTTGCCGGATGTCGCGATAGGCGGCTTCGATCAAATCCTGCAAGGCCTCGACCTCCAACACTTTGCCGGGGCGCAGCTTCACGTGACGCATCCGCTTGCCCTCGCCTTCGAGCAGCCCGGCGGGATCGGCGAGCATTGCGCCATGATAGAAACCGACATTCGCATGCGCCTTGAACGCGTTGACGTATCCGAACGGCGCGTCCGCCACACACGCGACCGGACAGCCATCGTGCAGGAGCTCGCGGACGTCGGCGCCGCAGCCGCGCATGCGCTCGAACGCTGTCCGCACCGTCAACCGCAGCGGGTCGAAGGCGGAAAACCAGGCCTCGATCCGAGGATCGCGCCGAACCGCACCGGAGAGCCGCAGCAGATCGTCCATCATGGCTTAATACACCACCACGCTACGGATCGATTTGCCCTCTTCCATCAGGTCAAACGCCTCGTTGATGCGCTCCAGCGGCATCACATGGGTGATCATCGGGTCGATCTGGATCAGGCCCTTCATGTACCAGTCGACGATCTTCGGCGTGTCGGTCCGGCCGCGGGCGCCGCCGAACGCGGTGCCGCGCCACACCCGCCCGGTGACGAGCTGGAACGGCCGCGTCGCGATCTCCGCGCCCGACGGCGCCACGCCGATGACGACGCTCTCGCCCCAGCCGCGATGGCAGGCTTCCAGCGCCTGGCGCATCACGGTGACATTGCCGGTGCAGTCGAAGGTGTAGTCGGCGCCGCCGCCCGTCAGCGCGACCAGATGCGCGACGAGGTCGCCGGCAACGGCCCTGGGATTCACAAAATGCGTCATGCCGAAGCGGGCGCCCCAGTCCTTCTTGTCGTCGTTGAGATCGACGCCGACGATCATCTGCGCGCCAACCAGCTTCAGCCCTTGGATGACGTTCAGGCCGATGCCGCCAAGGCCGAAGACGATGGCGTTCGCACCGGCCTCGACCTTCGCCGTGTTGATCACCGCGCCGACACCCGTGGTCACGCCGCAGCCGCAATAGCAGGCCTTGTCGAACGGCGCGTCGTCGCGGATTTTGGCCACCGCGATCTCCGGCAGCACGGTGTAGTTCGAGAAGGTCGAACAGCCCATGTAATGATGGATCGTCCTGCCCTTGTAGGAGAAGCGCGAGGTGCCGTCCGGCATCAGGCCCTTGCCCTGGGTGGCGCGGATCGCGGTGCACAGATTGGTCTTGCCCGACAGGCACGATTTACACTGGCGGCACTCGGGCGTGTAGAGCGGGATGACGTGATCGCCGGGCCTGACACTGGCGACACCGACGCCGACCTCGCGCACGATGCCGGCGCCTTCATGCCCGAGGATCGAGGGGAACAGCCCTTCCGAATCCAGCCCCGACAGCGTGTAGGCGTCGGTGTGGCAGATGCCGGTGGCCTTGATCTCGACCAGCACCTCGCCGGCCTTCGGCCCCTCCAGATCGAGCTCGACGATCTCCAAAGGCGCCTTGGCCTCGAACGCAACGGCGGCTCTTGTCTTCACGTTCGTCCCGCGCCTTTCGGTTTCCCGGCCGCAGGCTGGCACATCGCCGGGGCCAAGAAAACGCCCGCGGCCGTGCTACGCTTATTTCACGTTGCCAAAGCGCGACTGGCGCGTTATCGGCGCAGACAAAGAGGGTTTTTCCCATGCATATCGATATGCTCACCATCCAACCCCTGATCGCCCTGGTCTTCGGCATTCTCATCCTTTTGCTGCCGCGCATCCTGAATTACCTCGTCGCGGTCTACCTGATCCTGGTCGGCATTTTCGGCCTGTTCCCGCACCTCCTGGCGCATGTCGGCGGTTGACGCCGGCAACCAATCCCTCTCTCGCGGGTTTCCTGTTGTTCGAAGATGCGTGTGCGCATTCGCGCGCCCGCCGAAACGGAGGACGCCCATGTCTGCCAAGACCGCCAAGACGCCTGCGGAAAAGCAGAAGCAGGAAGACAAGATCGACCGGCAAATGAAGGATTCCTTCCCGGCCAGCGACCCGCCTTCTTTCTCCGGCGGCAAGCACATTGTCGGCGCACCGGTGGAGCGCGAAAGCGATTCGCCGACCGCTGATCATCCCGCCGTGAAGGACGCCGAAAAGAAGGTGAAAACCGGCGACGCGAAGGTGCCGCACACCTACTGAAAAACAGAGCAAGCAATGGAACGGCGAAGGGCGCTATTCGGCGGCCTTCGCCGTAGCCTTTTTGCCCTGTGCGATGCGCTCCACCGCCATGCGATCGGCGATCGTGCTGGTTGCCTCGCCCTCTTTCGCGGCGCGCACGAAGATCGCGCGTAGCGTGTCGGCGATGCCGAGAACGCGTCGCTCGACTTCGGCGTCGCTCCAATTCTCGATCTGGGCCGCGACGCGGATGATGCCACCGCCGTTGATGACATAGTCGGGCGCGTAGAGGATGCCCTGGTCGCGCAGCATGGCGCCGTGCGCATCGCGCGCCAGCTGGTTGTTGGCGCCGCCGGCGACGACGCGGGCGTGCAGATGCGGGATCGTCCGGTCGTTCAGGATCGCGCCCAACGCGTTGGGAGACAGCACATCGCACTCCGCCGTCACGATGGCATCGGGCGCCATCGCGGTGGCACCGAGCGTCTCGGTCGCGAGCTTGACCGCGTCCGGATTGGTATCGGCGACGATCAGCGTCGCGCCTTCGGCGTGGAGGCGCCTGGCGACGCCCATGCCGACTTTGCCGAGGCCCTGGATCGCGACGCGCAGGCCTTTGGTGGTGTCGACGCCGAGGCGATGCCTGACCGCCGCTTGGAGTCCCGAAAACACGCCGAGCGCCGTCGCCGGGCCGCTGTCGCCGCCCGCCTTGCCCGGCTGGTCGTAGCCGGCGATGAATTTCGTGCCGCGCGCGATCACCGGCATGTCGGCCGGCAGGATGCCGACGTCCATCGCGGTGACATAGCGCCCGCCGAGCGTGTTGACGGCCTCGGCATAGGCCGCGAAGCGCGCCGCGCTCTTGTCGACCGCGGGATCGCCGATGATGACCGCCTTGCCGCCACCGAGCGGCAGGTCGGCGATGGCGTTCTTGTAGCTCATGCCGCGTGCCAGGCGCAGCGCGTCGGTCAGCGCAGCGTCGGGAGTCGCGTAGGGATACATGCGCGTGCCGCCGCAGGCCGGGCCCATGGCGGTCGAGTGGATGGCGATGATCGCCTTCAAGCCGCTCTTGGCGTCGTCGAAGAAAGCGACCGTTTCATGACGGTCGAAATCAGGCGAGTCGAAGACGTTCATTCCGCGGCCTCCGTGACCGGCACGAGGCGTTCGGCATCCGTCATCCGCAGGCGTCGCAGCAGCGCGGCCTCGCGCGTCTTGGCCTTCTCGTAATTGCCGTCCTTGATATAGCCATAGCCCTTGATGTCCATCGGCACGCCGGCCAGCGCCGTCGCGGTGGCATGGTTCGCCGGCGTCAGGCCGGCGGCGATCTCGCCGAGCAGCTTTTCGTAGTCGCCGATCATCCGGACTTCCAGCTTGCGCTCCGGATTGCGCGCGAAGATGTCGAGGACAGTGCCGCGCAGGCCCTTGAGCCCCGCCAGCACGCGGAATGCCGGCATCATCCAGGCGCCGAACTCCATCTTGCGCGGCCGGCCGGTATTGGGATCGGTGACGCCGAAGATCGGCGGCGCCAGGTGAAACGACAGGCTGAAATTGCCCTCGAATTCCTCATGCAGCTTCTTGTGGAATTCGCCGTTGGTGTAGAGCCGCGCGACCTCGTATTCGTCCTTGTAGGCCATCAGCTTGAACAACGATCGCGCCGCCGCTTCGGCAAGGCCGCGCTTGCCGGGCGTCCTGGCGAGCTCGGCGTTGCGCAGGCGCTCGACGACGGCGCGATAACGCTCGGCATAGGCCGCGTTCTGATAGCCGGTGAGGAACGTCACGCGCCTCGCGACGATCTCGTCATAGGTTTCGGCCGGCTTCGGCGCCTCGGATTTGTCGAGGCCCGCCATCGCGAGGATCTTCGGCCGGTCGTGCGCCGCCAGCCGGCCGAGCCTGAAGGCGCGCTGGTTGGCCTTGATCGCCGCGCCGTTGATCTCGATGGCCTTCAGAATGGCGTCTTCGCCGATCGGGATTTCGCCGAGCTGATAGGCGTAGCCGGTCTGGAACATGTTGGCGTAGATGGTGTCGCCGAGCAGGCGCAGCGCCAGTTCCTCGGCGTCGATGCTCTCGACCCGGCGCGAAGCGCGCGCGATGCGCGCCCGCATCGCCGCCATGTCGTAGTCGATGGTGTTGTCGGTGACGAAGGCCGCGGTCGGCGTCAGCCCGTCATTGACGACCGCTACCGTGCGCTCGGCGCCGAGATAGCCGATCGTGTCGGGCTTGGCCGCCATGACGATGTCGCAGCCGACCAGCACGTCCGCCTGCCCGGTCGGCACGCGCGGCCCGTGGATGCGTGCCTTGTCGGCGGCGACGCGCACGAACGAGGTCACCGCACCGCCCTTCTGCGCCAGGCCCATCATGTCGAGCGTCGCGGCGGTCTTGCCTTCCATGTGCGCCGCGGTGCCCAGGATGGCGCCGATCGAGGTCACGCCGGTGCCGCCGATGCCGCCGATCACGATGTTGAACGGCTCGCGCCCGACTTCGGGCAGCGTGGGCTGCGGAATGTCGAAGGCGGCAGTGGCCGAGCCGTTCTTGGCGCGGGTCTTGAGGCCACCGCCATGCACGGTGACGAAGCTCGGGCAGAAGCCCTCGACGCAGGAGAAATCCTTGTTGCACGACGACTGGTTGATCTTGCGCTTGCGGCCGAACTCGGTCTCCAGCGGCTCGACGCTGACGCAGTTGGAGGTCTTCGAGCAATCGCCGCAGCCCTCGCACACCAGCTCGTTGATGAAGGCGCGCTTGGGCGGATCGACCATCAGGCCGCGCTTGCGGCGGCGGCGTTTCTCGGCGGCGCAGGTCTGGTCGTAGATCATCACCGTGACGCCGGCGATCTCGCGCAGCTGCTTCTGGATCGCGTCGAGATCGCGGCGATGCTCGATGCGGGTGCCGGCCGGGAAGCTGGCGACGGAATGCTTCTCCGGCTCGTCGCTCACGATGATGAGTTTCCTGACGCCTTCGGCCGCGACCTGCGCCGCCATCTCCGGCACGGTCAGCTCGCCGTCGACATGCTGGCCGCCGGTCATCGCCACGGCGTCGTTGTAGAGCAGCTTGTAGGTGATGTTCACGCCGGCGCTGACCGAGGCGCGGATGGCGAGGATGCCGGAATGGAAATAGGTGCCGTCGCCCATGTTGGAGAAGACATGGCCGCGCGTCGTGAACGGCGCAGCGCCGATCCACGGCGTGCCCTCGCCGCCCATCTGGGTGAACAGCGCGGTGTTGCGCGACGGCTGCCAGGTCACCATGTAGTGGCAACCGATGCCGGCCATGCCGATGGAACCCTCCGGCACCACGGTCGAGGTGTTGTGCGGGCAGCCCGAGCAGTAGAACGGCGCGCGCTCATAGAGCGCGGTCATGCCCTCCTGCTCGCGGTGTTTCTGCTCCAGCCGGCCGACAAGGGCGCGGATGCGCGGCGTCCACTTGTCCTCGCCGACGATCCTGGCAACCGCCAGCGCCACCTGCCCCGCATCGAGGTCGAGGATCGAACGGATCAACGGCTTGCCGTCGCGGCCGAGCTTGCCGTAGACGCGCGGGCGCTTCTCGGAATTCATGTTGAACAGGATCGACTTGATCTGGCCCTCGATCAGGTCGCGCTTCTCCTCGATGACGAAGACTTCCTCGAGGCCATAGGCGAAGCGCTGGATCTGGGTCGGCTCGATCGGCCAGGTCATCCCCATTTTGAGGACGCGCAGGCCGAGGTCGGCAGCTTCCTTGTCGCCGATGCCCAGATCGTCGAGCGCCTGGCGCAGATCGAGATAGGATTTGCCGGCCGTGACGATGCCGATGCGCGGGTTCTCGCTGTCCATCACCACGCGGTTCAGCACGTTGGTGTGCGCGAAGGCGATGACGGCGGGAATCTTGTGCTCGCGCAGGCGCTTTTCCTGCGCCTGCGGATTGTCGCCGAGGCGGATGGAGAGGCCGTCCTTGGGCATCGGAAAACCGAGCGGCCGCACGATCGGCACGCGATGCGGATGCACTTCGACGGTCGCGGACGCGTCCATCGTCTCGGCCAGCGCAATCATCGACACCCAGGTGCCGGCATAGCGCGACAACGCCCAGCCATAGATGCCGAAATCGAGCACCTCCTGGATGCCGGCCGGATTGAGCACGGGAATTTCCGCGTCGACCATCGCGTATTCGCTCTGGCTCGGCAGGGTCGAGGACTTGCAGGCATGGTCGTCGCCGAGGATGGCGAGGACGCCGCCATTGGCGTTGGTGCCGGCCGCGTTGGCGTGGCGGAACGCGTCGCCCGAGCGGTCGACGCCCGGCGCCTTGCCGTACCACATGCCGAAGACGCCGTCGTAGATGGCGCCGGGATAGAGATTGGCCTGCTGGCTGCCCCACACGGCGGTGACCGCGAGATCCTCGTTAAGGCCCGGCTTGAAGACGGTCGAATGCTTGTCGAGGAACTTCTGTGCCCGCCACAATTGCTGGTCGAGGCCGCCGACCGGCGAGCCGCGATAGCCCGAAATGAAGCCCGCGGTGTTGAGGCCGGCACGGCGGTCGAGTTCATGCTGCATCAGCGGCAGGCGCACCAGCGCCTGGATGCCGGTGAGGAACACCCGGCCGGTCTCGACCTCGTATTTGTCGTCGAGCGATATGGGCATCAATGTCATGTGCGCGTCCTGGTGCCCTGTAGGGTGTGGCCGACTCTGCAAGAAAGCTGCGCGACCATACCTTTTGCAAACCGCAATTGGCTTGCCTTTTGGGGTGCCGGCCCGCACGGAAGGTGCGAAGCGGGCGCATGGCCGGCAATAAATTCATCGTTCCCGGCGGTGCTTTACAGCCGGCCGGCGGCGGTTCTCTATGCCGCCATGCCCAGCCTCGAAGCCCTGCGAATCCGGCATCCCGAAATCCGCGCCGACTACACGATCCGGCAGCACTGGGAGCGCTATGACGCGGCCGCACATGGCGTCTGGAAGACCCTGTATGAACGCCAGGCCAAAATCCTGCCTGGGCGAGCCTGCGACGCGTTCCTGGAGGGCCTCGCCAAGCTCAATCTGGTCGCCGACGCCATTCCCGACCTGGAACGGCTGTCCGACGGGCTGGAAAAGCTCACCGGCTGGCGCGTCGTCACCGTGCCGTCGCTGGTGCCGGACGAGACGTTCTTCGACCATCTCGCCAACCGGCGCTTTCCCGCCGGCCAGTTCATCCGCGACGCGAGCCAACTCGACTACATCGAGGAACCGGACATCTTCCACGACGTCTTCGGCCATGTGCCGATGCTGGCCCATCCGGTGTTCGCGGACTACATGCAGGCGTATGGCAAGGGCGGCATGCGCGCCCTGACCGAGTTTCACGCCCTGAAGAACCTGGCGCGGCTCTATTGGTACACGGTGGAGTTCGGCCTGGTCGAAGGGCCCGAGGGCCTGCGCATCTACGGCTCCGGCATCGTCTCCAGCCGCGCCGAGTCGATCTACGCGGTGGAGAGCTCCTCGCCCAACCGCATCGGCTTCGACCTGGAGCGCGTCATGCGCACCGAATACCGCATCGACGACTTCCAGGAGAGCTATTTCGTCATCCGCTCGTTCGACGACCTGTTCGCCGAGACCTACAAGGATTTCGCCGCACTCTATACCAAGCTGCAGGCCGGTCCGACCTATAAGCCAGGCGACATCCTCGCCACCGACCGCTTGCATCATCGCGGCACGCACGCCTATGTCGGCGGCAGCCACGCGGCGGTCTGAACGTTCATCGCAAAGGAACAGTGCTCATGCGTATTTCCGCCCTTGCCGTGTTGCTCGCCCTCGCCGCCACCTCGGCCGCCGCCGAAAACGTCACCGTCGACGATGCCGCCAAGCATGCCGGCGAGACCGCGACCGTGGTCGGCAGACTGAGCCATGTCCACAAAACCGCCAGCCAGACGACGTTCTGGGATTTCGACGGCACAGCGCCGGGCAGCAGCTTCACCGCCGTGATCTTCAAGCACGATGGCGGCGCGTTCCCCGACATGACGCCGATGGTCGGCAAGACGCTGGCCATCACCGGCAAGATCGAAATCTACAGCGGCAAGCCGGAAATCGTCCTGAAGACGATCGGCCAGGTCCAGGTGGCGCAATAGCCAGCGGCCTAGCGCCCGCCTAAATCACCGGCGACGGCGCCTTGGGCACCGTGTCCCAGAACGCGGCATCGTGGCCGAAGAAGATGCGCATTCCGTCGCCCTGCAGGCGGCGCATCAGGGCGAGGCTGTCCAGCATCTGGGTCCGGTTGTAGGCGGAGCCGGGCAGATGCAGCGTATCGAGCGTCTGTTTCAGGTAGCAGCAATCCGCCGCCAGCACGATGTCGCCGCTCGCCAGCCGCACGCGCAGCGACTGATGTCCCGGCGTATGACCGGGCGTCGGGAACACCACGACGCTGCCGTCGCCGAACAGATCGAGTTCGCCGTCGAGCGTGCGCACGCTCGCCATATGATCGAAATTGACCGGGTTGTAGATGCCCGCGGCTTGCGTGCTGGCAAGGCCGGCGGCGCGCCATTCCCTGGCGTGCACGATCAGCGTCGCCTTGGGGAAAAAGGCGTTGCCGCCGCAATGATCGAAATGCAGGTGCGAGTTGACGACATAGCGGATGTCGGACGGCTCAAGCCCGAGGCGCGCCAGATGCGAGGCGATGTCGGTGCCGGGCGGAAATTCGATGGCCTGGGCCGGCGGGCTGGCGACGTCGGCCTGCTGCAGGGCGATGTTGAGGCCGGTATCGAACAACACCCGGCCCTCGCCGTGTACGATCAGGTAGGCGGGCACCGGGACCGTGATCGTGCCGCTCTCGCCTTCGAGGAAGGCGCTGCGGACGTCGGTGACGCTGCCACAGGTGAAGGCGAAGAGCTGAACATGGGTCACGGCTGGCATGTCACGGCCCCAGCGCGGCGAGGACCTCGCCTTCGGTCAGGATCTGCGGCAGCACGGCGGGCGCGGCGGCGCCGGGCGCGTAATAAAGATAGAGCGGCACGCCGGAGCGGCCATGGGCGGCGAGCAGCGCGGTGATCTCGGGATCGCGGCGCGTCCAGTCGGCGACGACATAGGCGACATGGCGCTCGGCGAAGGCCTGCCGCACGCGCGCGCCGGACAGTGCGGCTTCGTCATTCACCAGGCAGGTGATGCACCACGCCGCCGTCGCGTTGACGAAGACGGCGCGGTTCTCGGCGCGCAAAGCCGCCAGCCGGGTCGCCGAATAGGGCTCGGAGGGGATGCCCGTGACGTTGACGCTGCCTTGCTGCGCCGCCGCCGGTTTCAGGAGCGCGAGGCACGACAGCGCCAGGACGATGGCGATCAGCGTGACGAGCGCGCCGACGCCGCGGCCGCGCGGGCCGAAACTGCGCGACAGGCCCCAGATCCAGGCGCCGAAACCGACCGCGATCGCCGCCGCCAGCACCGCCGCCACCGCGTTGGCGCCGGCCTGCTGCGCCAGCACCCAGGTCAGCCACGCCGCGGTGCCGTACATCGCAAAGGCAAGCGCCTGCTTGAAGCGGATCATCCAGGCGCCGGGCCGGGGCAGCGCCCGCATCAGCAGCGGCGAGACGCCGACCGCCACGAACGGCGCGGCGAAGCCGAAGCCGAGCGCCAGGAAGATGCCGAGCGCGGGCAACGCCGGCTGCGTCAAGGCGTAGCCGAGCGCCGCCGCCATGAACGGCGCGGTGCAGGGCGCGGCGACGGCGACCGCCAGCACGCCGGTGAAGAACGAGCCCACAACGCCGCCGGCACGGGCGAGGTTGTCGCCGCCGCCGAAGCCGGCGACCTCGAACACGCCGGAGAGATTGAGCCCGACGCCGAACATCAGCAGCGCGAAGCCGGCGACGACGAGCGGCTCCTGGAGCTGGAAACCCCAGCCTATGGCCTCACCGCCGGCACGCAAGGCCAGCAGCAGGGCGCCGAGCCCGACGAAGCTGAAGATGGCGCCGACGCCATAGGCCAGGCTCTCGCGGACCGCTTCGCCGCGGTCGCGACCGGCCTGCGACGACAGCGCGAAGGCCTTCATCGCCAGCACGGGCAGGACGCAGGGCATCAGGTTCAGGATCAGGCCGCCGGCGAAGGCGAGCAGCAGCGCCAGCAGCAGGCCGATCCCGGTGTCGCCGGGGCCGCCGGAGAAATCGGCATCCGGCACCGGACCGGGCTGCGCCTTGATCTGCAACGCCTGGGTCGAGCCGTCGGCCGAGCTCAGGACCAACACGCCCTCCAGCGCGCCGCCGTTCTTCACCAGTGCCTTGCCGGCCGCAAGACGCAGCACAAGACCGCTCGCGGCAAAGCCCATGCTCTGCGGCGCGGGGCCTTTCACCATGCCGCTCGCCAACGGAAAGAACGCCGCGCCCAGCGGATGCGCTTGCGCGAGCGGCCTGGCGGCGACGAAGAGATCGAGCGCGGCGCCGAGGCGATAGCGCGCCGCCCAGGGCGACGGCGCGGGCAGGCGGGCGCGCGCCGCGGCGAAGGCCGCTGCCCTCCCTGCGCCGGACGGCGTGCCGATCCGGACGGGCAGCGTCAGCGTCGCCTCCTCAGGGATGCAGACTTCCTTGCACACCAGCCAGGTCGCATCCGCCTTCAGCGTGACGACATCGCCCGGCCTGGCATTTGCCGGCGCGGTCAGGGCGGCGAGCAGCCAGACCTTGCCCTCATAGCCGAAATCCATGAACGGGCCGACCGGCAGGCGCACCGGATACGGCCATTGCAGCTCGCCCGCTTTCCAGCCCGCCGGCAGCGACCAGGCGAGCGTGGTCGGCTGGCCGACGTCGCCGGGATTGAGCCAGTAGGTGTGCCAGCCGGCCGCGATGTCCTGCTCGAAGGCGAGCGTCAGCGTGCCGCCGGGCGCAACCGCGTCGCGTTCGGCGATCAGCCGCGTCTGCACCTTCGGCGCATCGTCCGCCGCAGCCGGCGCGGCGAACAGCAATACGATCAACAGGGTCCACAAGGCCTTCATGGCGAGCGTCATAGCTGCGTCCGCGTGCCTTCGCCAGCGCCCTCGCGCGAGCGTGACCGCAACGCTAGTCTCGCCGCGACCGACACCGTGGAGATGACATGCGCAACAGCAACCGGCAATGGATCCTGAAGAAGCGGCCGGTCGGCGATATCGCGCCGGGCGACCTGGAACTGGTCGAGCAGCCCATTCCGGTTCCGGGGCCGGGCCAGATCCTGGTCCGCACCCTGTACCTGTCGCTCGATCCCACCAACCGCATCTGGATGAGCGACATGGACCAGTACATGCCGCCGGTCGAGATCGGCGAGGTGATGCGCGGCGGCACGCTGGGCGTGGTCGAGCAGTCCAACAATCCCGACTTCCAGCCCGGCGATATCGTCAACGCCTTCAGCGGCTGGCAGGAATATGTCGTCGCCGGCGGGGCGCAGAAGCTGGCGAAGGGTCCGGTGCCGCTGCCGGCCTATATAAGCGTGCTCGGCGCCACCGGCGCGACCGCCTATTTCGGCCTGCTCGACCTCGGCAAGCCCAAGGCCGGCGAGACGGTGGTGGTCAGCGCGGCGGCCGGCGCCGTCGGCTCCATCGTCGGGCAGATCGCCAAGCTGAAGGGCTGCCGCGTCGTCGGCTTTGCCGGCAGCGACGCCAAATGCCGCCATGTCGTGGAGCATTACGGCTTCGACGCCTGCATCAACTACAAGACGCAGGATATCCGCGCGGCGCTGCGGCGCGAATGCCCGAACGGCATCGACATCGACTTCGAGAACGCCGGCGGCGAGATCCTGGCGGCGGTGCTGGAGCAGATCAACCTCAAGGCGCGTATCGTGCTGTGCGGCATGATCAGCCAGTACAACGCGGACGTGCCGCCGCCGGGACCGCCGCTGACCAACATCCTGATGAAGCGGGCGCGGATCGAGGGCTTCATCATCATCGACTACCTGCCGCGCTTCGCCGAGTTCGCCGCCGAGATGGGGCCGTGGCTGGCGCAAGGCAAGATCAAGTACGACACGACCGTGGTGAAGGGTATCGAGAACGCCCTGTCGTCGCTGAACCTGCTGTTCACCGGCGGCAACACCGGCAAGCTGCTGGTGCAGGTCTCGGAGGAGCGCTGAGTGCGCGTCGCCGGCGGACGCTTCCGCGGCCGGGCGCTGGCCGAGCCGGCGGACGACCGGGTGCGGCCGACCGCCGACAAGGTGCGCCAGGCGATCTTCAACATCGTGGCGCATAGCGCCTTCGGCGTGGCGCTCGAGGGCGCGCGCGTCGTCGACCTGTTCGCGGGCACCGGCGCGCTCGGCATCGAGGCGCTGAGCCGCGGCGCCGCCTATGCGCTGTTCGTCGACGACAGCGCCCTGAGCCGCGCCCTGATCCGCGCCAATGTCGAGGCGCTGAACCTGACCGGCGCCAGCAAGATCTGGCGGCGCGATGCGACGGCGCTGGGACCACTCGGCGCCGGCGCGGGCGGGCCGTTCGACCTCGCCTTCCTCGACGCGCCGTATCGCAAGGGCCTGACCGCGCGCGCGCTGGCGAGCCTCGCCGCCGGCCTGTGGCTGGCGCCGGGCGCGCTGATCGTCGCCGAGACCGCGGCGGACGAGCGCGTCGCGGCGGACGGCTTTGCCGTGCTCGACAGCCGCCTCTATGGCGAGACCGCGGTTCATATGTTGGGCGTCTCCTCCGGCTGAAGCAGCGTGCGGTCGACGGCCTCGGTCTCGTGCGCCGTGTAGTAGCGGCGCAGCAGGACGAACACCGTCGCCACGCCGAACAGCGCCGAAAGCACCGCGGCCGACAGCGAGAAGCCGAGCCGGAGCAGCAGCGCCGCCGAGCCGCAGCCCGCGGCGATGCCGATGTCCCAGCCGGCTTCCGCCGCGATGTGGAAGCGCAGCGGACAGGGCGAACGCTTGGCCTGGTTGTAGACCGCCGTCATCAGCGTCGGGATGTAGAGACAGCCGGCGAGCGAGCCGAGCGCGTTGGCGGCAATGGCGAGCGCCGGATGATCCTGCACGCCGGCGCGCAGCACGACCACGAAGGCGAGCGTGCCGAGCGCGAGCCACACCGCGCGCGTGCCCTTGCCGGCGTCGATGAGGCGGCCGAGCGCCACGCCGCCGACCGCGCCGACCAGCGCCGCGATCGCCAGCGCGCCGCCATAGGCCAGGAAGTCGCGGCCCAGCGCCAGGAACAGCGCGATCTGCCAGGCGATCATGTAGCCGGCCGCGATCCAGCCGTCGGCGATGAACAGCGCGATGCCGGAGAACGCGGCGCGAAACGCGCCGGGCGCGCGGCGCAGGACAGGAACGTCCGGCGTCCACAGGAACGGCAGCGCCGAGAGCGCCTGCACCAGCGCGGTCACGGCGAAGGCGAGGCGCGGCCCGAAGCGCACCAGCAGCCAGCCCGCGGCGAGCGGACTGACGATGCCGACGACCGCGGTCATGGCCTCGCGGATGCCCAGTTGCTGGCCGCGATGCTCGGCGTCGCCGAGCGAGGCGTAATAGGCGTGATAGCTCGGCCAGTAGATCGTGTCGCCGGCGGCGCTCGCCAGCACCAGCGCCAGCAGGGCGACGCCGAGGCCGTGGACTTCGGCGACCAGCGGAAACTGCACCGCCATCAGCAGCGCACCGACGCTGACGAGGCGGCGCAGGCCGATGCGCACGGCGAGCGCCAAAAGGAAGCTGCGCAGTACCAAGCGCACGCCGAAGATCGCGGCATTGGCGAGCAGCACGCCGGGCACGCTGACGCCCGCGGTCAGCAGATAGGCGGAATAGAACGCGCCGCCGCCGGCCAACGCCGCCATGCTGACGACGGTATGCAGATTGAGCAGATTGACGGTGCGATTGTGGAAGAAGGCCATGAGGGTCCCGCAAAAAAAGACGTCGATTCGGAGGAGACAAGCGTTGTCGTCCGGGCGGGCCGCGAGAGCCTTAGCACCGGCGATGGACTTAACGCAGTCGACCGATCAACATCGTGGGACGAACCTTCATAGGGAACGGCGCAGTTTAGCGAGAGGCGCCAGGCTTTGTCCATGCACACGCATTTCCGCCCCGCGACAGCAGACGATTCCCGGTTCCTCGGCTGGGCGATGTTCATGGCGGCGCGCGGACATCTGCCGCGCGGCTGGTTCGACATCGTGCTGCGGCGGCCGGTCGAGTTCGGCGTCGCGTTCTGCGCCCGCCTTGCCAATGCCGAGGCGAAATCGTGGTGGCACCACGCGTTTTTCACCGTCGCGGAGGTCGACGGGCGGCCCGCAGCCGCGGCCTGCGCCTTCGCCGACAGCGCGCCCTACATGGCCTCGCGCGCGGCGATGGCGGAAGCCTGCGACCGCATGGGCATCGGCGCGGCCGAGCGCCTGGAACTGCGGCCGCGCGGCCAGTTCATGATGAGCGCCACCAGCGGCGAGGACGATTGCTGGACCATCGAGAACGTCGCGACCTGGCCGGAATTTCGCGGCCGCGGCGTGGCGCGCGCCCTGATCGCGCGGATGCTGAACGACATGCGCAAAGAGGGCCCGAAGCGGGCGCAGATCAGCGTCCTGATCGGCAACGCGCCGGCCGAGAAGGCCTACCGCGCCTGCGGTTTCGAATTTGCCGAGGACAAGACGGCGCCGGACTTCGAAGCCGCGATGGGCGTTGCCGGCATCCGCCGGCTGGCGCGCGACCTGTAGCGCCCGGCAAGCCCTGGCATGGGCCCGCGCCGCGGCGCGCAGATAGCGCATCTCGCGGCCGTGGCGGCCATGGCGCAGGCGGTTGCGGTTGCCGAGAGGCGCGCCGCGGCGCTTGCCGGGAGGCCGCGAAAAAGCGCCGTTCAAATCGCCCGATTTGGCGGCAAAGGCCTGAACGAACTCGGCAATTGCGGTCGACAGACTTTCGCGCGAAACCGCGCCGGCGAAGACGCGCGCCTTGAAGCGCAGGTCCAGGTAGCGCGCCAGCACTGCCGGGTCCCCCCTAGTCCTCGAGTTCGGCAAGGTTCTTCTCGAGATGCGCCACGGTCTTGCGATCGGACTCGACGATCTGGGCGACGCGATCGCATTCGTTGCTGTCGCCGGAACGGGCCCGGACCGATTGCTCGACCAGTTCGTCGAGGCGGCGCGAGAGGCGCTCGCGAACCTTCACCATTTCGAGCTCGTCGTGAATTTGCGCTTTGCGCTCCTGCTTCTTGCGGTCGGGCGGCGGGATGGCCTGCACGATCGAGCGATGCCGTGTCTCGCCGTTCGCGGCCGGCGCGATGCCGCGCGCCGTGGCGACGTTCGACTGCATGACGCGGGCGGCCACCGCGACCGGCAGGCTGCGGTCGCCCTTGGCGAAATGGGCCAGCGACTGGCAGTGCCGAAGCAGGGCGAGGCCGATATCGAGCTGGGCGTGCAGCTTTTCCGCCGCCGAGGCGCAGAGCGCTTCGGTCGACAGGGGCACGGGCGGTACCGCCGCCTCGGCGGGCGCGGCGACGCCCAGCGATTGGTCTTTGTTTTCCATGGCTTGTCCCAATTTTGCCGGTGAGACTACAACCGTAAGTAGGTTCTTTGTCCTTGCATTCAAGGGGTGCAACCGGAAATATTTTCGCGGCGCCGGCGAGGAAGTTGGCAATCTATTGGGCGTAGAAACGCGAGGCTTTCTGCGGGAAAGACCCAGGCGTATGCGTGAATGGGACCGGGCCAAGGCCATCGCGGCCTTCGAGGCGTTCCAATTGAGCGGCACCAACGCGGCGCTCGCGGTCTATTGGCTGTCGCTATGGGACGGCAACCGGCCGCCCCGCCGCGGCGATTTCAATCCGGCGCGCGTGCGCGACCTGCTGCCGGCGATCGCGCTGACCGAGGTGCGCAGCAATGACGACCCGGTGTGCCGCCTGTCCGGCCGCTACATCGACATGGCGCTGGGCGCCCCGATGCGCGGGGTCAACATGCTGACGCTGGCGGGCGGCGCCGAGCAGCGCACGCTGCGCCGCGCGCGGCTATGCGCCCTGGTCGACGGCGGCGTCGCGCTGGCCAAGACGCACTACCGGACGGAAGCGCATGTCACCGCGGTCGCCGAGACCATCCAGCTGCCGTTCCACGGCATGCTGGAAGACGGCTCGCGGCAGATCCTGATGCACACCAATTGGCGGCCGGCGCCGGCCGACTACCGGGTGCGGACGCGCCGGCCGAACGCCGGCTTTCCCGACGCCTATTGCGCGCTGCCGCTGCGCTGAAGTGCGGCGGCGCGGAGACATCGGGCCCTGTTCGGCGCGCGGTGCTGGCGGTTCTGATAATAAAATCCAACCGCCAAAGCAGACGCGCCGCCCGGAATACAACAATCGAAACATAAGTATACTTCGATTCTTCGTGCCAATATTTCGCACTGCATGATTACGCCATTGCAATTATTTGGCAACGATGCTCTGCTGGACGCGGTGGCACAGCCGTCATAACGCGCGCCGCCAGGACTTTCGTCATCAAACCGCGGCGTTCGGGGGAGCGCCGCGCGGCATTCGACAGAAGCGTGCTTTCCCGCGCCGGCCGCAGATGCGCCGGCGCCCGCGTGGCTTTGCGTTCGCAAAAATCATTTCAAAAAAAGGAGACTCGACATGTTTCACGCCAAGATCGCGGCTGCGCTCGGCGCTGCCGTCCTGCTCGCGGTTCTCATGCCGGCGACGGACGTCGCGGCGCAAAGCTGCAATTGCGCGCAATCGACGCTGACCGGCACCTCGGTCGGAAGCTCGATCGGCGGCCCGACGGTGACGCGCGTCGTCGGCTCCGGCGTCGAACTGCCGAACGCCGGACCGACGCTCGGCGCCGCCGGCTCGGCGCCGCGCTGGAACATCGATTTCGGCGCCAACACCATCCGCATCGATTTCATCAACTCCGCCACCTACGGCATGACATCGCAATTCGTCTTCAGCGGCCTCAATCCGGCGGCGCCGGCCGGCTGCAGCGGCACGCCGCAGATCGCCGGCATCACGGTGACGACCAACAAGCCCGGCGCCACGCCCTATGTCGTCACCGCGGCGACCTTCACGGCGCATACCGTCACCCTGCCCTACGCGCCGACCAACACCAACGTCGACTGGGCGGCCGGCCAATACATCCTGGCGACGCTGCGCTATGACTGCGCGCCGGGCCCGGCCACCGGCAACGCCTGCTGCCCGCCCTGGGATTCGACGGCGCTGTCGAACGCCATGGTCTATCAGGGCACCGGCGGCATCGCGCAGCCCTACACGCTGAAATACACCCAGTCCGCCGCGCTCAACGCCCAGATGGAAGCCTATGTCGCCTATCTGCACACGCTGAATGCGGCGATCACCAGCATCACGGTCGGCTTCCAGCTGGTCGACGGCGGCACCGGCACGACCTCGGTGCCCGGCAGCGTGCTCGGGACGGGCAGCGTGACCTGGACCTCGACCACGACCACCGTCACGCCGCCGAACTTCTTCGCGGCGGGCGCGATGCAGGTGAACCACTGGTACCGCGTGCGGACGGTGACGGCGCTCAACAACGCCATCACGTTCTTCGGGCCGGATTGCGTCAACCGCTACATCGACGTGCGGCTGCAATTCGTCCAGAGCCTGAAGCCGGGCGCGGCGCCGACGCCGGCCATGCTGCAGATACGCCCCCAGGGCGCAGCGGCCGTCGAACGCAGCGTCTCCGCGGCGCGGAAGTAAGCGCCGGCGGACGACAGCGCGCGCATCCGCTTCGGCGGGTGCGCGACCTGTCGCCGGCGATCGCGCGCGGCGAAGGGCGCGGCGACGGGCGCGCCGCACGCAGGGCGGGCGCAGCCTGGTCGCCGAGAGGTTGCAGCCTGCGTTCTTCGAGGCCGGCGAGGACGGGGCGCGGAGCCGTCGGCGGCTTCGGCGCGATCCATGCACAGCAAATTTTGGGAAGCATTTCAATGCTTCCATCCATCTTGCAAAAAATCCGCTTGAATACTTTGTCTTGTCCCTGACATACCTGCGTTACCAAGTCGTGGCGGGGGCCGGGATGACATCTTCAACCAGCAAAGCATTGCTTGTCGCCGCGTTGGCGATGTCGCTCGGGGCCTGCGCCACGTCCGTGGTCGAGCCGGACGGCGTCATGCAGTCGACGCCGGATCATTCGGTGTTCGCAAGCGCGACACCAGGTTTGGGGCAGATACCGGGCTACAATCCGACCTTCGGCGAACGCTTCGGCAAGCTGTTCGTGTTCTCCGATATGCGCAACACGCATGGCGATCTGGGCTTTGCGGAGGCGGTCTGTGGTGGGGGAGCAGGATTGACGGCGACGAGCCCGTTCATCCTCAAGATTTCCAGCGGCAGCCAAGGTGGCGGAACACCGAGCGGCCAAAGCCCCGGCGGCGGCGGCGGCGGCGGCGGCGGCGGCGGCGGTGGTGGAGGCGGTCTGTTGAGCAGCCTGACGGGCGGCGGCAATCCGTCGTCCAGCAGCCCAGGCGGCGGCGGTTCGGCCAGCGGCTTCAGCGTCGGATTGGCGCTGCGCGACCAACGAACGCAGACCGAGACCATCACGGCGACAGCGCTGGTCGCCAAGCCGACAGAGTGGAACGGCAAGTCCGATATGTCCCCGACTGCGACAACAGATCCCACGCCAGGTGGGGCAAGCGCGCCCACCAACACTGTCGTCAGGACGAGAACCACCACAGTCGATACGACGGAGGACGCGGTTACGCCGTCCTCAAAGCCGATGACGGTGACGCGGTGCTCGCTGAAGGTCATCGCGACGGCGATAAACGTCTGCACCTACCGCACGCTGAACAAGAACGCGCTCGATAAGCTCGAGAATTTCGGTCTCTATCAGATCATCGCGTTGACCGGACTGGCCGCGACGGTCGCGAGCCTGTCGCACTCCAATCCCAGCGACACGACGTGGATCACCGGCGGCGCGGCGTTGCTGGGGGCGCTCGCATCGAACTCGCAGAAGACGGTCGCGACCCCGACCACGGCGCAGATACCCAATATCGTCAACGCCGGCCTGGCGTATCTCGCGCTCGACAACCCTACGGACGACACAGGCGACGAAGCGCGCGAGGACAGCTATGCGAACCTGTTCAATGCGTCGATCGTGCAGTGCTCGATGTACAATTCGTGAGGGCGGCGCTCAGCGCCGGCCGAACAGGCGTTCGATGTCGGCGAGCTTGAGCTCGACATAGGTCGGGCGGCCGTGGTTGCACTGGCCGGAGTGGGGCGTCGCCTCCATCTCGCGCAGCAGCGCGTTCATCTCCTCGGCATTGAGGCGGCGGCCGGCGCGCACCGAGGTGTGGCAGGCGAGCGTGCCGGCGACCTCTTCCAGGCGCTCCTTCAGGCTCAGCGCGTTGCCGGTCTCGGCGAGGTCGTCGGCGAGATCGCGGACCAGCGCCTTGATGTCGGCTTGGCCCAGCATCGCCGGCATCTCGCGCACCATGACCGCGTCGGGACCGAAGGCCTCGACGACGAGGCCGAGCTCGGCGAGCTCGCCGGCGCGGGCGGCGAGGCGCGTCACTTCCGAAGGATCGAGCTCGACGATCTCGGGGATCAGCAGCGGCTGGCGCGCGATGCCGCCCTGCGCCAGGGCTTTCTTCATGCGCTCATAGACGAGGCGCTCATGCGCCGCGTGCTGGTCGACGATGACGATGCCGTCCGGCGTCTGCGCCACGACGTAGGTCTCGTGCAGCTGCGCGCGGGCGACGCCGAGCGGCTGCTCGGGTGTCGGCGCGCCGGCAGGCTCTTCGATGCGCGCGGCGGGCGCGAAACCTTCCATGCGCGCCTGTGGCGCGTAGAAGGCGCGGCCGGGATCGTTGGCGGAGGGCGAGCGCGTGTAATCCTGCTGGTAGAACGCACCGGTCCGAGGCCTGAGCGCGGCGAGCGCTTCGCCGGCGACGGTGGTGGAGGCGCGGTGGCCGGCGCCCGCCAGCGTGTGCTTGAGCGCCGAGACGATCAGGCCGCGCACCAGGCCGGCGTCGCGGAAGCGCACCTCGGTCTTGGCGGGATGCACGTTGACGTCGACGAAGGCCGGATCGCAGTCGAGGAACAGGGCGAGCGCCGGATGGCGGTCGCGCGCCAGGAAATCGGCATAGGCGCCGCGCACCGCGCCGACCAGCAGCTTGTCGCGCACCGGCCGGCCATTGACGAACAGGAACTGCATGGCGGCGTTGGCGCGATTGTAGGTGGGAAGCCCGGCATAGCCGGAAAGCGTCACGCCCTCGCGCGCCGCCTCCACCCGCACGGCATTGTCGCCGAAGTCGCGGCCCATGATGCGGGCGAGACGCGGCAAGCGGCCATCCATCAGGTCGGGCTCGGCTTCCAGGTTCAGGCTCGTGCGCCCATCCAGCACCAGGGAGAAGGCGATGTCGGGCCGCGCCATGGCCAGCCGCTTGACCATGTCGGTGATGGCCAGCTCTTCCGAGCGCGCCGATTTGAGGAATTTCAGCCGCGCCGGCGTGGCATAGAACAGCTCGCGCACTTCG
>DATMKZ010000096.1:0-9528 GCA_035570795.1 Rhizomicrobium sp. | reverse complement strand
TGTAGAGGGTGAGACGGTCGCGGCGATGGGCCGGTCGCTGGACGGGATTGGGGATGGGTCGTTGGGTGCCAGGGCCGATCGGGTGCTCGATGCGACGGGACTGTTGGTGATGCCCGGCGGGGTCGACCCGCATGTGCATCTGGATATGCCATTCATGGGAACGTTCTCCAGCGATACGCATGAAACCGGTACGCGGGCGGCGCTGTTTGGCGGCACCACCATGGTCATCGACTTCGTGATTCCGAGCCCGCAGGAGAAGCTGCTCGAGGCCTTCAGGAAATGGCGCGGCTGGTCGGAGAAGGCCGCGACCGATTACAGCTTCCATGTCGCCGTGACCTGGTGGGACGAGAGCGTGCCGCGCGACATGGGGACGCTGGTCGCGGAGCACGGCGTCAACAGCTTCAAGCATTTCATGGCCTACAAGAACGCCATCATGGCGACCGACGAGACGATGTATCACTCGTTCCAGCGCGCCAAGGAGCTCGGCGCCATCGTCACCGTGCATGCCGAGAACGGCGAGCTGGTCTACCAGCTGCAGCAGGAACTGCTCGCCAAGGGCATCAACGGGCCGGAGGGCCATCCCTTGTCGCGACCGCCGGCGGCGGAGGGCGAAGCGGCGCACCGGGCGATCAAATTCGCCGAGGTGATCGGCGTGCCTGTCTATGTCGTGCACACCTCGACCATCGATGCGCTGGACGTGATCACCCTGGCGCGCAACAACGGCCAGCGTGTGTTCGCCGAGGTGCTGGCCGGGCACCTTCTGGTCGACGACAGCGTCTACCAGTCCAAGGACTGGGCCTTCGCCGCGGCGCATGTGATGTCGCCGCCGTTCCGCTCGAAGGAGCACCAGGCGGCGCTGTGGCGCGGGCTGCAGTCGGGCAATCTGCAGACCACCGCGACCGACCATTGCTGCTTCTGCGCGCCGCAGAAGGCGGCCGGGCGCGACGACTTCTCCAAGATTCCCAACGGCACGGGCGGCGTCGAGGACCGCATGGCGGTGCTTTGGACGCATGGCGTGAACACCGGCAAGCTGACGCCGGAGGAGTTCGTCGCCGTCACCTCGACCAATACCGCCAAGATCTTCAACATCTATCCGCGCAAGGGCGCGATCGCCGTCGGCGCCGACGCCGACCTCGTGGTCTGGGACCCCAATGCGACGCGCACGATCTCGGCCAGGACGCATCACCAGAACGTCGATTTCTCGATCTTCGAGGGCATGGAAGTGACCGGCGTGCCGTCGCACACCATCGCGGGCGGCAAGCTGGTCTACGCCAAAGGAGAAGTGCGCGCGGTCAAGGGTGCGGGACGCTACATCAAGCGGCCGGCGTTCCCGTCCATGTTCGGCGCGCTCGACAAGATGGCCGCTGCCGCGGCGGCGCGATAACCTCCTCCCTGTCATGGCACGCGAATGCGGGCCACCCAGTTGGGCAAAGAACGCAAATTTCGAAGACCGTGGCGGCGTCACCTGGGTGGCCCGCATTTGCGGGCCATGACAACCTTTTTTGAATTGAAAGACTTCGGCATGACGGCACAAGGTGTTGAAATTCTCGGCCCACTCGGCACGCGTTACGACGAAATCCTCACACCCGAGGCCCTCGCGTTCCTTGCGGGCCTGCACCGGACCTTCGATGCGCGGCGGCTGGCGCTGATCGCTGCGCGGACCGAGCGGCAGGCACGACTGGATGCCGGCGAGTTGCCGGACTTCCTGGTCGAGACCAAGGCCATCCGCGACGGCGACTGGCGCGTGGCAGCGATCCCGGCCGATCTGCAAGACCGCCGCGTCGAGATCACCGGCCCGGTCGACCGCAAGATGATCGTCAACGCGCTCAACAGCGGCGCCAAGGTGTTCATGGCGGACTTCGAGGACGCCAACGCACCGACCTGGGCCAACAATCTCGAGGGCCAGATCAACCTCAAGGACCGCTGGCATGCGACGCTCGATTTCACCGATGCCGCGAGCGGCAAGCATTACGCGCTGGGGCCCAAGCCGGCGGTGCTGCTGGTGCGGCCGCGCGGCTGGCACCTGCCCGAGCGGCACCTGACGGTCGACGGCGCGCCGCTCTCGGGCTCGCTGTTCGATTTCGGCCTGTACTTTTTCCACAACGCCGGGGCGCAGGTCGTGAAAGGCTCGGGGCCGTATTTCTATCTGCCCAAGCTCGAAAGCCATCTCGAGGCGCGGCTGTGGAACGACGTTTTCGTGGCGGCGCAGAAGGCGCTCGGCATCGCGAACGGCACGATCAAGGCGACGGTGCTGATCGAGACGCTGCCGGCGGCGTTCGAGATGGATGAGATCCTCCACGAGCTGCGCGACCACATGGCGGGGCTGAATTGCGGCCGCTGGGACTACATGTTCTCCTACATCAAAAAGCTCAAGGCGCATCCGGACCGCATCCTGCCCGACCGCGCCCAGGTGGTGATGGGCAAAGCGTTCCTGCGCGCCTATTCGCTGCTGCTGATCAAGACCTGCCACCGCCGCGGCGCCTTCGCGATGGGCGGCATGGCGGCGCAGATCCCCAATCGCAAGGACAAGGCCGCCAACGATGCCGCTTTCGCAAAGGTGCGCGCCGACAAGGAGCGCGAAGCGGGCGACGGCCATGACGGCACCTGGGTGGCGCATCCCGACCTGGTGCCGGTGGCGCAGGAGGTGTTCGACCGGCTGATGCCGGGGCCGAACCAGCTGGCGCGGCAGCGGCAGGACGTGCATGTCGGCCAACGCGAACTGCTCGAAGTTCATCAGGGCACCAAAAGCGAAGCGGGCCTGCGCGAGAACATCCGCGTCGGCGTGCAATATATCGAGGCGTGGCTGCGCGGTCGCGGCGCCGTGCCGCTTTACAACCTCATGGAAGACGCCGCGACCGCCGAGATCAGCCGGGCGCAGGTTTGGCAATGGGTCCGCTACGGCGTGACGCTGGAGAGCGGCGCCGTGGCGACCGCGGCTTTGTTCGTACGCCTGCTGGACGAGGAGATGGCGCGTATCAGGAGCGAGGTCGGCGACGAGGCCTTCACGCATGGCCGTTTCGACGACGCGCGGCGGTTGTTCCACGACCTGTCGCTGGCGCCGCGGTTCGAGGAATTCCTGACGCTTCCGGCATACGACATGCTGGGGTGAAGGCGGACGCAATGCGGGCGCCGGGTGAATCGGAGTTCGCGGTCATCGCAGTTCGTCCTTCTCGAATGCCGTTCCGCGCCCGCCGGAAATTCGGCGTTGCGGTCGGCGTGCAGCTGTGGGGATTTACGGGAGATGTGGTCTGGACCGACTCGGTTCAAGGAGTGCGCGAAAATAATTTTCGCCGCGACTTATCGAACAGCTGGAGCGCGCAAAGCCGCGAAGAGCGCGGAGAAATGTGCGAGGCGGCGTCGATAAGTTTGGTTGTGCAATGCGGCGAAAGACAGTTTGTTGCGGCGAAAATAAATGTTCCCGACGACTTTTCCTCTTCCCCGCTCCGCGGGGGCGAGGGAGAATTTTTCATTCCTTCTCCGCGCCGCTGATCGGGTCTACCGCCTCGGGGTCGCCGTCGCGGGCATCCCAGGGGAAGACGACCCAGGAGTTCTGCGGCGCCTGGAGGAAGCGCATGTCGACCATGTCCTCGCCCTCGGGCTTGGAATAGATCGTGACGTAGAGCGCGTTGGGCCAGATCTTGCGCAATTCGCGGAAGGTGCCGCCGGTGTCGACCAGATCGTCGAGCACGATCATGTTCTCGCCGCCGTTCTTGATCTTGGCCATGATGTCGGGATGCAGCGGCTTGATGATCTGCGCGCCGCTGACCTTGTCCTCGCCGCGATAGGAGGTGACGCCGATGACCTCGATGTTCTCGCGGATATTGAGCTCGCGCGCCAGCACGGCGGCGAACGGCAGACCGCCGCGCGAGACGCCGACCACGATGTCGAGCTTGCGGCCGCTGAGCTGCAGCTCATGCACCCAGCCGGCCATCTCGCGCATCTGGCGGTGAATCTCGTTCCAGCTGACGCGCACATAGAGACGCCGCTTGTTTTCCAGCCGCATGGGGTCCTCCGTTGGCCGGACTATCGCCGCGAACCGGGCAAAAGGGAACGCGGGCGCGCGGTCTACTCACAGGCCCGCGTCAGGCGGTTGCGGCGCGGTCCGCAAAGAAATGCAGGCGGCCGCGCGGGGCGAGCCGCGCGGCCGGCAGCGACGGGTCGCCGGCACGCAGACGGGCGAAGATCTCGCGCTTGTCGGCGCCGGCGACGAGGAAGGCGATCTCGGCGCTGCTTTCGAGCGCGGGATAGGTCAGCGTGATGCGCGGCTCGGGCTTGGCGCCGATGACGGCGGCCGCCCAGCGCGCACGCTCTCGGAGAACGGCGGTGCCGGGAAACAGCGAGGCGGTGTGGCCGTCCGGCCCGAGCCCCAGCAGCGTCACGTCGAACAGCGGGCGCGCCGGATCGAGATCGGCGGCGCCGTAGAAGGCCTGCAGGTCGCGTTCATAGGCCGATGCGGCGGCTTCGGGCGCAAGACCTTCGGTCGGGATGGGATGGATGTTGGCCGCGGGAATCGGCGCGTGGCGCAGCAGCGCCGCGTCGGTCATGTGGTAATTGCTCTCGCTGTCGCTATGCGGCACGAAGCGCTCGTCGCCCCAGAACAGATGCGTGCGGGCCCAGGGAAACGCGCCCTGATACGGCGCCTCGGCGAGCAGCCGGTACAGCGTACGCGGCGTCGCGCCGCCCGAGAGGCACAGCGCGAAACTGCCGCGCTTGGCGGTCGCCAGGTCCAGCAGCCAATCGGCGACGCGGCGCGCCAGGGCCGCCGCATCGGCAAGCACTTCGAGTTCGGGCCCGCTCACGACGTCCGATTGGCGGGCGAGGTCACCGGCCGCCAGGCGCGCTTGCCGTCGCGCGCCAGCAGCTCGTCGGCCGCCGCGGGGCCGTCGCTGCCGGATTCGTAATTGGGGAAGTCCGCCTTTTGCGCGGCCCAGGCGTCGAGCACCGGCTGCACGATGCGCCAGCCCTGCTCCACCATGTCGGCGCGCATGAACAACGTCGGATCGCCGATCATGACGTCGTAGATCAGCGTTTCGTAACCGACATTGGGCTCTTTCGCGAACCAGTCGTCGTAGCGAAAATCCATCTTGACCGCGGCGAGCTCCACCGCCGGGCCGCGGCGCTTGACCTCGAATTGCAGCGAGATTCCCTCGTTGGGCTGGATGCGCAGCACCAGCCAGTTGGGGCGCAGCGCCTCGACCGGCGTGTCCTGGAACGCGGCATAGGGCGCCTGCTTGAAGCAAATCGCGATTTCGGTGTTGCGCTGGGACATGTGCTTGCCGGTGCGGATGTAGAACGGCACGCCGGCCCAGCGCCAATTGTCGATCTCCAGCCGCATGGCGACGAAGGTCTCGACGCCCGAATCGGGCGCGACATCGGGTTCCTGGCGGTAGGCCTTCACGGGCTTGTTCAGCACCGTGCCGGCGCCATATTGGCCGCGCACGGCGAAGGTCGGCTCGAGCGCCGGCATGGCGGCGAAGACGTCGGCCTTCTTGGAGCGGATCGAGGCCTCGTCGAAGCCGACCGGCGGCTCCATGGCTACCATGGAGAGCAGCGCCAGAACGTGGTTGGGCACCATGTCGCGCAGCGCGCCGGTGGCCTCGTAGAACTCGCCGCGCTTCTCGACGCCGACGGTCTCGGCCACCGTGATCTGGACGTGATCGATGCGGTCGCGGCTCCAGATCGGCTCGAACAGGCCGTTGGCGAAGCGGAACGCCATGATGCTCTGCACCGCGTCCTTGCCGAGGAAATGGTCGATGCGGAAGATCTGGTCCTCGTGCAGGGTGCGCAGGATGCGAGCGTTGAGGGCGCGGGCCGACGAGAGGCTGTGGCCGAACGGCTTTTCGACCACGACGCGGCGCCAGAAGCGCTTGCCGTCCGCCTCGCCCGGCGCCGTCAGCTGGGCGCGGCCGAGCTGTTCGATCACCGTGCCGAAGAACTTGTCGCCGACGGCGAGATAGAAGATGGCGTTGCCCTTGGTGCCGTGCTGCGTCTGAGCCGTATCCAGGGCGCCGTGCAGCCTGGCATAGAGGCGCTCGTCCGTGACGTCGCCCTGGACATAGGACATCGCCTGGGCCAGCCGCGCCCACGCGGCCTCGTCGATCTCGCCGGCGAGCGAGGTCTTGAGGAAATCGTGGAGCTGGTCGCGCCAGGCCTCCGCCGTCTGGTCGGCGCGCGCGACGCCGATCAGCGCGAAGTTCTCGGGCAGCACCTTGGTGCGGGCGAGGTTGTAGAGCGCCGGCACCAGCAGGCGCCGCGTGAGGTCGCCGCTGGCGCCGAAGATCACCATGGCGCAGGGATCGGCGGGATGGGCACGGCGCTGCGACGGCGCCTGCAGAACCTGGGCGCCTTCCGAGACGCGAATGGGTTGCTCGTTCGGCATGGCTTATTTCACATCCGCCTTGACGGGGCGCTTTTCCAGTGCGCCTTCGACATGGGCGCCGAAGCCGAAGCGCATGGCGGAGAGGATCTTCTCGGCGAAGGTATGCGCGCGGCGCGAGCGGAAGCGGGTGTAGAGCGCGGACGACAGGACCTCGGCGGGCACGGCCTCCTCGATCGCCGCCTCGATGGTCCAGCGGCCTTCGCCGGAATCGTCGACGAAACCGGAATAGTTCTCGAGACCCGGGTCCTTGATCAGCGCCGCGGCGCCCAGGTCGAGCAGCCAGGAGGAGATCACGCTGCCACGCCGCCAGACCTCGGCGATGTCCGGGAGGTTGAGCGTGAAGCGCTCTTCCGGCTTCAGGTCCTCGCAGTCCTTGTTGCGCAGGATGTCGAAGCCTTCGGCATAGGCCTGCATCAGGCCGTATTCGATGCCGTTATGCACCATCTTGACGAAGTGGCCGGCGCCGGACGGGCCGGCATGAATATAGCCGCGCTCGGCCCGCGGGTCGGCGGCCTCGCGGCCCGGCGTGCGCGCGATGTCGCCCAGCCCGGGCGCCAGCGCGGCGAAGATGGGATCGAGATGGTCGACCGCGTCCTTCGGGCCGCCGATCATCATGCAATAGCCGCGCTCCAGGCCCCAGACGCCGCCCGAGGTGCCGCAATCGAGGTAGCGGATTTTCCGCTCGGCCAGCTCCTTGGCGCGGCGGATGTCGTCCTTGTAGAAGGAATTGCCGCCGTCGATGATGATATCGCCGGGGGACAGCAATGTGCCGAACTGCCGGACCGTGTCCTCGGTGATCTTGCCGGCCGGCAGCATCACCCAGACCGCGCGCGGCGTCTGACCCAGGGCCTTGACGACATCGGCGAGCGAGGCGGCAGCGGTGGCGCCCTCTTTGGCAAGGGCTTCGCGGGCCGGCGCGGCGACGTCGAACACGACGCAAGTGTGGCCGGCCTTCATCAGCCGGCGCGTGATGTTACCGCCCATGCGCCCCAGTCCGATGACGGCAATCTGCATGGGTATGCACTCCTGAAAGGGCTCGCCCGGCGGTCAGCGGCCACATGGCCGCCGAGCATAGGCAAGCGGTGCGACAGTGTCGCCCGCTATACATCGAGTCGGAACCGCCGACGCGCCAAAGGGTTCCCGTCAAACAGCTTCAGAGCGACACCATGCCCCGAACCGTCGATCCCCACGCCGGCCTGCCCGTCACGCCGGACATGCTGGTGGATGTGCCGCGCCTGGTGACGGCGTATTTCGCGCTGAAACCCGATGTGTCCGTGGCGGCGCAGCAGGTTGCGTTCGGGACCTCGGGCCATCGCGGCTCGGCGTTTGCCAGCGCCTTCAACGAAGACCATATCGTGGCGATCACCCAGGCGATCTGCGACGACCGCCGGTCCAAGGGGATCGACGGGCCGCTGTTCATCGGCCGCGACACCCATGCCCTGTCGGAGCCGGCGCTGGCGAGCGCGCTGGAGGTGCTGATCGCCAACGGCGTCACGGTGATGGCCGACGCCGCGGACGGCTTCACGCCGACGCCGGTGATCTCGCATGCGATCCTGACCTACAATCGCGGGCGGGCGGGCGGCCTGGCCGACGGCATCGTCATCACGCCGTCGCACAATCCGCCGGACGAAGGCGGCTTCAAATACAACCCGCCCAATGGCGGGCCGGCGGATATCGCGATCACCGACCGCATCCAGAACGCGGCGAACGACATGCTGCGCGGCAAGCTCGCCGGCGTGAAGCGCGTGACGCTGACCCAGGCGCGCAAATCGGCGCTGTTGCGCCGTCACGACTATGTCGGCGCCTATGTCGCCGATCTCGGCAACGTCGTCGACATGGAGGCGATCCGCGGCGCGGGGGTGAAGATCGGAATCGATCCCCTGGGCGGGGCGGCAGTGCATTTCTGGGCGCCGATCGTCGAGCGCTACCGCCTCGATGCGACCGTGGTGGATAATACGGTCGATCCGACCTTCCGCTTCATGACCGCGGACTGGGACGGCAAGATCCGCATGGATTGCTCGTCGCCCTATGCGATGAAGCGGCTGATCGGGCTGAAGGACAAGTTCGACGTCGCTTTCGCCAACGACACCGACGCCGACCGCCACGGCATCGTCTGCCGCTCGGTGGGGCTGCTGGAGCCGAACAAGTACCTGGCGGCGGCGATCTCATATCTGTTCGCCAACCGGCCGCAATGGCCCGCTCAGGCTGCGGTCGGCAAGACGGCGGTGAGCAGCGCCATGATCGACCGCGTCGCCGCCGACCTGAAGCGCAAGCTGTTCGAGGTGCCGGTGGGCTTCAAATGGTTCGTCGACGGGCTGGGCGACGGATCGCTCGGCTTCGGCGGCGAGGAGAGCGCCGGCGCCGCCTTTTTGCGCCGCGACGGCGCGGTGTGGACGACCGACAAGGACGGGCCGATCCTGGGCCTGCTGGCGGCGGAGATGACGGCACGCAGCGGGCGCGATCCGGGGCAGATCTATGGCGCGCTGGAGGACAGGCTCGGCCAGGCATTCTACGAGCGCATCGACGCGCCGGCGACGCCCGCGCAGAAGGCGGCGTTCAAGACGCTGTCGCCGGCGAAAATCGCGGCCGACAGCCTGGCCGGCGATCCGATCACGGCGAAGCTGGACAAGGCGCCCGGCAATGGCGCGGCGCTCGGCGGCGTGAAGGTGGTGAGCCGGCAGGGCTGGTTCGCGGCGCGCCCGTCCGGCACCGAAGACGTCTACAAAATCTACGCCGAGAGCTTTCGCAGCGCGGCGCATCTGCGGCAGATCCAGGACGAGGCGCAGAAGATCGTCACCGCTGCGCTGGGCGCAGCTTCGTAGCGCCGTCCGCTATCCCAATACGATCAGCACCTTGTGGGCGGCGCCGTCGTCGGCGAGGGGGATGAGGTTCTTCTGCTCGCCGCTCATGGTCTCGCCATCGACTTTGACGGCGAGCACGCCGCGGCAGACGCCCAGCGGATTCTCGACCGTGATCTCGTAGCGCGACGAACGGTAGCGATAGGCGATGGTGAAGCTCGGCCAGCCGCGCGGGATGCAGGGATCGATCAGCAGGCTGGTGCCCTGCAGGCGAAAGCCGAGCAGCCGCTCCAGCGCGACGCGGTAGTACCAGGCCGCCGAGCCCGTATACCAGGTCCAGCCGCCGCGGCC
>DATMKZ010000095.1:0-5002 GCA_035570795.1 Rhizomicrobium sp. | reverse complement strand
GGCTACGGGCCGGACAAGAAGCTCAAGATGAAGGTCGCGATCTCGACCTCGGGCTCGGGCCAGATGTATCCGTTGATCATGAACGAATTCATCCAGCAGCAATTCGCCGAGATCGGCGTCGAGCTCGAGTTCCAGGTGATGGACTGGAACGCGCTCCTGAACATGATGCGCCAGGGCGCCAAGTCGACGGAAGGCGCGCCCTATGGCGCGATCAACGTCAGCTGGAACACGATGGATCCGCACAACGCCTTCATGCGCTTCATCGACAGCCAGCAGGTCCCGCCCAAGGGGTCGAACTGGGGCTACATCAACGATCCCGAATTCGACAAGCTCGCCAACGAGGCGCGCAGCACGTCCGATCCGAAGGAACTCGACAAGGTGCTGGCCAGGATCAACACCCGCATGGTCGACGAGGCGGTGTTCGTCTGGTTCGTCCACGACGTGTGGCCCAACGCCATCTCGAGCAAGGTCAAGGGCTACGTCCACCCCAAGAGCTGGTACGTCGATTTCTCGCCGGTCACGGTGGGGTGACGTCTTGCCGGACCGCGGACCTCCAGGTCCGCCTCATGAGCCATGAGCGGGTCTGGAGGCCCGCGGTCCGGCAAGAGCACGCCACACCCGTTCGGGCGTCGCCGGCATGTCGAGCGCCCCGACACCGGCCGGACGCAACGCATCGAGGATGGCGGCCATCACGGTCTGCGGCGCGGCGATGCAGCCGGCCTGGCCCGAGCCCTTGACGCCCAGAGGATTGGCCGCGGTCGGCCGCTCGATCAGCGCGATATCGAAGCCCGGCAGGTCGTCGGCGCGTGGCAGAGCGTAGTCCATCAACGAGCCGCTCAAGAGTTGCCCCGAGTCGGGATCGTAGACCGTGTGCTCGACCATCGCCTGGCCGATACCCTGGGTGACGCCGCCCTGCACCTGGCCTTCGGTCAGCAGCGGATTGATCAGCCGGCCGTAATCGTCGACGGCGGTGTAGCGCAGCAGAGCCACCGCACCGGTCTCGGGATCGATCTCGACCTCGGCGACGTGGCAGCCGCTCGGGAAGGTGAAGACGTCGGTCATGTTCATGACGTGGACCGCAAGACCTCGTGTCATGCCGTCCGGCAGGTTGGCCGGATCGTCGGCGCTTCGCGCCAGCGCCGGCAGGGCGATGGCGCGCCCCTGTTCCCCGGCGCTGCCGCGCACCGCGAAGCTTCCGTCGGCGAACGCCAGCTCGTCCTCGGAGGCCTGCAAGAGATGAGCCGCCAGGCCGCGCGCCTTGGCCAGCGCCGCGTCGATCGCCTTCACCACGGCCGCGCCGCCCATGTGCATGGAACGCGCGCCGCCATGGCCCGCGCCGCTTTTGACGGCGCGCGTATCGGCCTGCACGTAGCGGATCGCCTGCAGCGGCACGCCCAGCCGGTCGGCGGCGATTTGCGCATAGGCGGTCTCGTGGCCCTGGCCGTTGGACTCGGTGCCGACCGCGACCGTCACCGTGCCGTCGCTCTCGAAACGCACCTCCGCGCCCTCGTTGGGCGCGCCGCGCGAAGTCTCGAGGAAGCAGCCGACGCCGATGCCGCGCAGCTTGCCGCTTGCCTGCGACGCCGCACGCCGCGAAGCGAAGCCCGCAAGATCGGCGCGCGCCACGGCGGCATCGAGATTGGCGACAAAGCCGCCCGAATCGATGGCCATGCCCATCGCGGTGCGGTGCGGAAACGCGGCGATCAGGTTCTGCCGCCGGAGCTCGGCCGGATCACGGCCGAGCGCGCGCGCCGCGGCCTCGATGGCGCGCTCGACGATGTAGTTGGCCTCGGGCTTGCCGGCGCCGCGATAGGCATCGACCGGCACGGTGTTGGTGAAGGCGCCGCGCACATCGACCGCGATCGCCGGAATGTCGTAAACGCCGCCCTGCGCCGTCGACGCGGCGACGGCCGAGGCGCCCGGACCGTTGGCCGACAGATAGGCGCCGAGGTTGGCCACCATCGCCACGTCGAGCGCCAGCAGGCGGCCGCTCGCGTCGAGCGCAAGCCTGGCTTTCGCCGCGATGTCGCGGCCCTGCGCCGCCGTGACGAACTCTTCCGTCCGCTCGGCCAGCCAGCGCACCGGCCGCCCGAGCTTGCGCGCCGCCCACAGCAGCAGCACCCATTCGGGATAGAGGAAGTTCTTCATGCCGAAGCCGCCGCCGACATCGGGCGCGCGCAGCTGGATGCGCTCGAGTGGCAGCTTGAAGACGAACTCGGCGAGCTGGCGACGAATGCCGTGCAGCCCCTGCCCGGTCAGTTCGAGCTCCATCGTCTGTGTCGCTGCGTCGTAGCGCGCGATGCCGGCGCGCGGCTCGATGGGCGCCACGACCACGCGGTTGTTCATCACCTCGATCTCGACGACGTGCGCCGCCTGTTTCATCGCCCGCGCCACGGCCTCGGCGTCGCCTTTGTTCAGATGGAAGGCGAGATTGCCTGGCGCCACGTCCCAGATCGCCGGTGCGCCGGGCGCGAGCGCCGCCGTGCCGTCGACGACCGCGGGCAGCGGCTCGTAATCGACCTCGACCCGCTCGGCCGCCTCGCGCGCGATCTCCGCGCTGTCGGCGACGATGAACGCCACCGGATCGCCGACGTGGCGCACGCGACCCTCGGCCAACGCGGGACGAGGCGGCACGATCAGCGGCTTCACCGCCGCCATGCAGGGCAGCGGACCGAGCCCGTCGGCCGCTAGATCCACGGCGGTATAAATGCCGCGCACGCCGGCAAGCGACGCGGCCGGCGAAACGTCGAGGCGCCGGATGAGCGCATGGGCATGCGGCGAGCGCAGCACGTGGCCCTGCAGGCAGGCCGGAACGTCGATGTCGTCGACGTAGCGGCCGTGGCCGACCAGGAAGCGTGTAACCTCGAGGCGCCGGATGGAGCGTCCGCTGTATTTCTCGTTCATCGTGTTTTCTTGCGCATTTTCGGCGGCGCTGTCACGCGGAACCATCCGGCCTAGGACAGTTCACGCACGGCTTTCTGCAGCACGGCCGCCAGCTCCTTGCGCAGCGCCGGCGAGAGCCGCGCCACGCCGCGGCTGTACTCGGCGCCGCGCGCCCGGGTGAGGCGGTCGAGCAGGGCGTCGGCCTTGGCCGTGGTGGCGAGACGCTTGCGCCGGCGATCGTCGGCATCCTCGACGCGGCTCAGCAGGCCGAGGCGGAACAGGCGGTCGACCATCTGGCTGACGGCCGGCAGCGACATGTTGAGCATGTCGGCGAGCGCCGACGCCGTGCCGCCGCCGGCCTGACGCAGCCGCGCCAGGAACAGGATTTGCGGCAGGGTCGTGCCCGCCTCGTTCATCAGGGCGAGCGTGTCGCCGCCGCGATGCGACACGCGATCGATCAGCGCCAGCAGGAGCTCGCCCGCGGTGGCGCCGTCCTTCGCGATGCTCACGCTGCGCGGGCGAGCTTGGCGTGCATCGGCGGGCGCTGCTCGACGGCGCCGGTGAAGCCCAGGCAGGTGATCTCGAGGTGATTGCCGAACGGGTCGTCGAAATAGATCGAGGCGTGCCCGGGCGGGCCGAGCTGCAGCGGCCCGTCCATCGCCACGCCCTCCGCCGCCAGCCTGCGCTGCCATTTCGGCAGATCGCGCGGCGGCACCGCGAAGGCGTAGTGCGGGTGGCCGAGCGTCGGCGCGGTCTGGCCGACCTGCTGCAGGAAGAGGTCGACCCGCGTCGTGCCGCCGAGATAGACCGAAAGGTGGTGCGAGCCCTCGCCGCCGTTGGCGGCCGGCGGCCGGCCGAACTTCTTCAAGGCAGCGTCGTCGATGATCATCAGCAGCGCGCCGCCCAGCACGTCGCAATAGAAGCGGCGCGCCACGGCGAGGTCCTTCACCGGTATCGTGAAGTGCTCGACGCCGCGCAGCCGCGGCCGGCCGAGCGCGCCCAGCAGCCGCCGCGCGCGCACCGACCACGCCCACGCCCTGAAGCCCAGACCGATCAATCGATGGCGAAGCGCCGTTCCCAGGACAGCCTCATACTTGACATGGATTAATGATTTATTGTCATTAAGTAATTACCCGCGGGCCGTCAAGGGCGATAAGCTCCCCGCCGACCCAAGGAGGAAATCCATGATCGATCTGCATTACTGGCCCACGCCCAACGGCAAGAAGGTCACCATCCTGCTCGAGGAGTGCGGCCTGCCCTACAAGATCGTGCCGGTGAATATCGGCCGCGGCGATCAGTTCAAGGACACGTTCCTGGAGATGAACCCCAACCACCGCATGCCGGTGATGGTCGATCACGAACCGAAGGACGGCGGCAAGCCGATCGTGGTGTTCGAATCGGGTTCGATCATGATGTACATCGCCGAGAAGGTCGGGAAGTTCTGGCCGCAGGACATCAGGACCAAGTACGAGGTCAACCAGTGGGTCGTCTGGCAGATGGCCAACCAGGGCCCGAAGTCCGGCGAATGCGGCCACTTCCGCAGAGTCGACCAGGCGAAGGAAGGCGACCAGAAATACGCCATCACGCGCTTCACCGACGAAGTGAACCGCCTCTACGGCGTGCTCAACAACCGGCTCTACAAGCACAAGTATCTGGCGGGCGACCAGTACACGATCGCCGACATGATCTGCTACCCGTGGACGGTGAACTGGAAGTTCCAGGGCCAGGACATCGAGGAGTTCAAGCACTTCAAGCGCTGGCACGAGGAGCTGGCGGCGCGGCCGGCGGTGCAGAAGGGCATGGCGGTGGGCGCCGATCTTTCGGTCGACAACACCAAGCTGCCGGCCGAGGAGCAGGCCCGCATCCGCAAGATGCTCTACAACCAGCGCGCCCGGCCGGTGCCGGCGTAAGGGAAGCCGGCTGGAAAAACAGGGGTGACCGAAACTCTGGTCGGCGAGCGTCTCAGGCATTGGACGCCGCGTCTCTTTCCCGGAAACGGCGCAGCCGCTCTTCGGCCTGGTCCATCTCGAGCCGCAAGGCCGCATCGGCCGCCGCCTGTTGCGCCTGCTCGGCCAGCGCGCGTTCGCTGATCTCCCGCCAGTCCTCCGGCCGGCGGTTG
>DATMKZ010000094.1:0-4822 GCA_035570795.1 Rhizomicrobium sp. | reverse complement strand
GGTCGCCGCCGAGAAGTCGCGCGCCGAGGCCGAGGCCGCCAACCAGGCCAAGTCGACCTTCCTCGCGACCATGAGCCACGAGATCAGGACGCCGATGAACGGCGTGCTGGGCATGATGGAGGTGCTGGAGGCCGAGGGCGTCGACGACGACCAGGCGCGCACCGTGGCGACCATGCGCGAGTCCGCCCAGGCTCTGCTGCGCATCATCGACGACGTGCTCGACTTCTCCAAGATCGAGGCTGGCGCGCTCGCCCTCGAAGAGGCGCCGTTCTCCCTCACCGGCCTGGTCGACGGCGTCGTCACGACGTTTCACTCGCAGGCCGAACGCAAGGGCCTGTCGCTGGTCTCCGCCATCGCGCCGGGTTCGACCGACGCCCTGCTCGGCGATCCGACGCGGGTGCGCCAGATCCTGTTCAACCTGCTCGGCAACGCGCTCAAGTTCACCGATCGCGGCGGGGCGATGATCCGCGCCCGCACCGAGCCGCTGGGCAACGGCCGCACCCGCGCCATCCTGTCGGTGTCCGATACCGGAATCGGCTTGAGCGCGACCCAGCGGGCGCGGCTGTTCCAGCCCTTCTCGCAGGCCGACGGCTCGACCACGCGGCGCTACGGCGGCACCGGCCTTGGCCTGTCGATCGTGCGCCGCCTGGCGCAGCTCATGGGCGGCGACGTCGCGGTGGAAAGCGCGCCCGGCGCCGGCTCGACCTTCACCGTCACCCTGGACCTGATTGCCGCCCCCGCCGATTCGCCGCTGGTCGACCTGCCGGTCATCGAGCTGCCGGCCGTGATGCCGGCGCCGGCGCCCCACTTCGACGGCAACAACGTGCTGGTGGTCGACGATCATCCGATCAACCGCGAAGTGCTGGTGCGCCAGCTCCTGGCGCTGGGCGTGGCGGCCGACTCGGCGGCCGACGGGCGCGAAGGCCTCAGGGCCTGGCAGGCCGGCCACTACGCCATCGTCTTTGCCGACATCCACATGCCGCAGATGGACGGTTTCGAGATGACGGCCGAAATCCGCCGCCAGGAGCTCGCCAACAAGCAGTCGCGCACGCCGATCGTGGGCGTTACGGCCAATGCCATGGCGGGCGAGGACGAGCGCTGCCGCGCGGCCGGCATGGACGGCTACCTCTCCAAGCCGGTGAGCCTGGCGCGCCTGCGCGCCACCCTGCAGCGCTGGCTGCAGGGTGGCGACGGCGCGGCGCCGGCCATCGACCCGTCGGTGCTCGATCCCTGGCTGCCGAGCGACGCCGAGGCGCGGCAGCAGCTGCTGCGCAAGTTCGGCCTCTCGGCATCGGAGTCCGGCCGCGACATCGAGACGGCGATGGCGGCAGGCGACCTCCCCGCCCTGGCCGCCGCCGCGCATCGCCTGAAGGGCAGCGCGCTCGCGGTCGGCGCGCGCGCGCTGAGTGATGCCGCGACCATCCTCGAGCGCGCCGCCAAGGCCGGCGACCGCGCGGCCTGCCAGGACGGGCTGGGGCCGCTGGCCGTCGAGGTCCAGCGGGCGCGCGCCGAAATCGGCGACTGACGGAGCCTGAGTTCTACCGGCCATCGTCGCCACTCCTGATGGCGCGCCAGATCCGATTGGACGGAAGGCAAAGTCCGGCGGGATCGGGGTTTGCGTAGCTGAAACACTGGTCGCCGATGGAGGGGTATCCAAAGAAGGCCTGAACGGGGGACATGACGCCATGCGCCACAACCTTGCTCAGTTCTGTCAAGCGCCAAGCGGCATCGGCGGGCGCTTGTCCTGATCCTGATTCAAGTCGATGATGTTGCCGGCCGGTCTGAACACCGGCCGGAAACACCTAAGAGAGGGCAACGAGATGACAAGGACGCTAACTCTTCTGACCGTCGGAGCTGCACTGGTGTTGCCGCTCGCCGCGTCGGCCCAGACGCCGGCGGACGTCGCCTATTGCAAGAAGTTGGGCCTGATGTGGTACACCTACTTTAACACCGACCCGTCGACCGCGGTCGCCACGGCGCTCAACAACTGCAGCAGCGCTTCGGCCGCCAGCATTCCCGTGCTGGAAAAGGCACTGAAGGACGAAGGCTTCACGCTCCCGAAGAGGAAGATGTAGCAGGCGCTCGGTCTGCCGTGGTCGCGTAACGCATGCTGAATGGTGTTTCGGTCGACACCATTCAGCATGATGCTGCTCAAGATGACCCCGGGAAGATTGCTACTGTCTGGTATCACACGGCCTACATAATCGCTTTGATGCAGGCCTACCGGCCGATGCTCTCTCATCGTCATTAGCGCTACGCGCATCGCAGACCGGGACGGTCCGTCGTATCGCACCCAAGACCGACGCGCTGCAGCAGCGCCTCGACCTGGCGCTCGATGATTTGCGCCGCGCCGCCGAGCTCGAGCCCGGCTCGGCGCGCTACGGCTATGTCTACGCCGTGGCGCTCGACCGCGCCGGCCGGCCACAAGACGCAGTGCGCGCGCTCGACGCGGTGCTGGCGCGCCATCCCTACGACGCCGATGCCCTCGAAGCGGCGGCGGCCTGGGCGATGCAGCGCGGCGAGCGGCAGACCGCGCTCGGCTATCTCATGACCCTGCGCGCGTTGCGCCCCGGCGATCCCGCGCTCGACCAGCAGATCGAGCGGCTGCGTCGCTAGTGGTGGAAATCCAACAGTTGGTGCCGGCGCCTCGATTTTTGCGTAGCTTGCCGGCGCGAGGGCAAGCCAATGAGCACCAGCCGCGCAGCGTCGCGCATCACCATCTGCGGCATCCCGGAACTCGGCGAGCATTCCGCCGCCGGGGTAACGCACGTCTTGTCGATCCTCGGCCCCAGCTCGCCTGATCCGCCCGAGTTCGCCGCGTTCGCGCCGCACCGGCGGCTGATCCTGCGCTTTCATGATGTGATCGAGCCGCGGCCCGACCAGATCGCCCCGACCCGCGACGATGTCGAGCGCCTCTTGGTTTTTGGCCGAGAGGTCGGCGAGACACCGGAGGCCCATCTGCTCGTGCATTGTCATGCCGGGGTGTCGCGCTCTACCGCGGCGGCGGCGCTGATCCTGATGCAGGCCAATCCAGAATGGCCGGCCAGCGCGGCGCTCGACGCGGTCGCCGCGATCCGACCGCGCGCCTGGCCCAACTTGTTGATCCTCGAAATCGGCGACGCGCTATTGGGCCGCAACGGCGAGATCGCCGCCGCCGCCGGTGCGATCTACCGGCGCGTCCTGGCGCGCGACCCCGAATTCGGCGACCAGATGATCGACGCCGGTCGCGACCGCGAGGTAAGCGCCGCCTACCGCGAGACCGGCTGACCCGGCAGCGATTCCAGTCACCACGACACCGGCCATCAAGAGTGAAGCCGGCCCAAATCTACGACGCCAAGATTGCCGCCAGCCAGGGTGGAATGCGCCGTGCCGCACGGGGCGCCCTTGCCTGATCAGCCTTGAACGCCTGCGTTGGCGGCCTGTCGGAGCGTGGCGCGATGCCAAAGGCCGAGACCAGGTGCCTTGGTCGCCGCCTCGTCGCGCAGGATGGCGAGATGAGGCCTCAGTCGTTCCGCCTCGGCGAGGGTTTTTGGCTCGCTCCTGCGCTTTCGCGGTCCGCGCGCTGCTGCGAACGGCATGTAGTCCCATAGCAGAGGCGCATGCCGCTATCATGTTGCGTCGATCAAGCATCACGTCCTCTGAAACAACTGCTCAACTTCATCTTGCGTGGCCCGCCAGAAAGTTCAACCAGCGAGGCGTGGCGCCCGGGAGCGAGCGGCAGCGGGGCCGTGCGATGCCCGGCGGCAATACGGGACGTTATCGGCGCACAGCGGGGTTACGGGACATGCGCGGAGAGGCAGCATGCAACCTGATTCGGAGGAGTATGCGTATGTTGAGTTACAACCGAGGGCTGCTCGAGCAGTTTGTCGAGCATTCCAAGAAGAAAACTTGGAAGCACTGGGGCTTGGCGGTCATCGTGAACCTGGGCGCGGCCGTTGTCGCCGTCCTTGCCTTTGACGCCTGGCAGCGATTCCAGTCGCCACAAAGTGCGGCCAATCTTCTCCACAGGGGCGGCGTCTCTTACGAGCTGGTCGACGATGTCGGCTATGTCCCGGGGGCCAACACCCGGATGGCAGCGCATTCCGAGGTCGAAGGGCGCACGATCTTCGATGTCGTCTATACGACCGGGCCTGACCATTTCCGGGGGATACGAACGGGCCGCGCTACCGGCTGGGCGCCGATGGACGACCGGTGCGGGATGGCAGCTTCGGCGGTCCCGATCGCTACAACTGGCGGCGATGGATCGGCTTGACCCCGGTCTGCAAAGGGGAGGCCGCGCGGCTTGCGACGGCCGTGATCACGGAGGCCATGAGCGAGCTCAAGCGGCTCTATCCCGACATCCGGACGCACTTCATCTTTTACCGCGTCGCCTCATGGAGCGACACCGGCTTCAGCACCGAGGACCTGGCGGCCTTCGAATACGACCTGCAACAGGCCGGCGTCCTGCCGCTTCCGCTGGAAGCCGTCATCCCTCGCTACCGCTTCGCGCTGCGTGACTACGTTCTGGACCGAACCGACCTTCACCCCAACGCGCGAGCCCATCGTCTTATCGCCGAATTCATCCTTCGAGAAATCAGGCAGGACCCGTGAGCCGACGGGCGGCGTAAGATTCGGAAGATCAGTGGCGCTCGCGGTCCAAAAGAGGGTGAAAAGACGCGCTACAAAAACGGCGGGACCGAAGGTCCCGCCGTCGTCTCGAAGTCCCTGTCCCGCTGCCGCTAGCGGACGATTGTGACCTTGATGGCGGTCTGAATGCTGAACACCGTCGTCACCGGGTCGCCGGGCTTCAACGTCCGCAGCGCCGCCAGACCCTCCTCGGTGC
>DATMKZ010000093.1:0-99354 GCA_035570795.1 Rhizomicrobium sp. | reverse complement strand
TATACAAGGCGAAATTTTGGGGGGAATTCTCATGTCGTCTGCCGCCAAGCCGTCGCTCGAGGTCGACAACAAGGACCTCTACGAGATCGGCGAGATCCCGCCGCTCGGTCATGTGCCGCAGAAGATGTACGCCTGGGCGGTGCGCAAGGAGCGCCACGGCGCGCCCGAGGAATCGATGAAGATCGAGGTCGTGCCGACCTGGACGCTCGACAGCCACGACGTCCTCGTCCTCGTGATGGCGGCCGGCGTGAACTACAACGGCGTGTGGGCGGGACTGGGCACGCCGATCTCGCCGATCGACGTGCACAAGAATCCCTATCACATCGCGGGCAGCGACGCGTCCGGCGTGGTCTGGGCGGTGGGTTCGAAAGTCACGCGCTGGAAGGTCGGCGACGAGGTCGTCGTCCATTGCAATCAGGACGACGGCGACGACGAGGAATGCAATGGCGGCGATCCGATGTTCTCGCCGAGCCAGCGCATCTGGGGCTATGAGACGCCGGATGGTTCGTTCGCGCAGTTCGCGCGCGTGCAGGACCGCCAGCTCATGGAGCGTCCGCGTCATCTGACATGGGAAGAGTCGGCCTGCTACACGCTGACGCTTGCCACCACCTACCGCATGTTCTTCGGCCACCGTCCGCACATCCTGCGGCCCGGCCACAACGTGCTCATCTGGGGCGCGAGCGGCGGGCTCGGCTCGTTCGCGGTGCAGCTCTGCGCGGTCTCCGGCGCCAACGCCATCGGCGTGATCAGCGACGAGTCCAAGCGCGAATTCGTGCTTTCGCTCGGCGCCAAGGCGGTCATCAACCGCAAGGACTTCAATTGCTGGGGCCAGATGCCCAAGGTGGGATCGCCCGAATACGATTCCTGGACGAAAGAGGCGCGCAAATTCGGCAAGGCGATCTGGGACATCACCGGCAAGGGCAACGACGTCGACATGGTGTTCGAGCATCCCGGCGAGTCGACCTTCCCGGTCTCGTGTCTGGTGGTGAAGCGCGGCGGCATGGTCGTGTTCTGCGCCGGCACCACCGGCTACAACATCACCTTCGACGCGCGCTATGTATGGATGCGCCAGAAGCGCATCCAGGGCTCGCATTTCGCCAACCTGCTGCAGGCGAGCCAGGCGAACCGCCTGGTCGTCGAGCGCCGCATCGATCCGTGCATGTCGGAAGTGTTTTCCTGGGCCGACATCCCGCGCGCCCACACCAAGATGTGGAAGAACGAACACCTGCCCGGCAATATGGCGGTGCTGGTGAACGCGCAGCGCACCGGCCTGCGCACCTTCGAAGAGGTGCTGGAGGCGAGCAAGGCTTAGGCGCCGCGATCAGCGCTTCGCCAGGAAGCTCATCGTCTGGAGCACCGCGCCGTTCGACCGGCAAAAGGCGATCTGGCCCGGCGCCACCATGTTGGCCATCGTGGTCGCGACCGCGGGATATTGGACGCCCATGCAGGCGTCCATCAGGATGATGGGCAGCAGCGATGCCTCCATCTTGCTGAGACCCTGCTTCTGGAAGAACGCGTAGAGGCGCGGATGTTTGGTCATCTTGTCGATGGTGTCGGCCACGGTGGGATCCTGCTCGGCCGACGCCGCAACGAGGTCCGCCTTCAGCGACGGATCGGCTTTGGCCGCAGTCGTCAGCGCCGCGTAGGCCGTGTCGTAAGCCTTCACCTTCGGCAGGGTCAGCACATAGTCGTGCATGATCTTGTAACCGGGATCATTGTCCGGCTTCGCCAGCACGGGCGTCGCGGTCAGCAGAAAGGCGACGGTCAGGACGGCGATGTGCTTCAAGCGAATCTCCCGTGTTGGTGCGATTGAAACGTGCGGGACGCGTTGCCGCAAGGGAGCGGCCAAAGGTGCGCCGTACCAAGCCTTGTACTAAGCTCGCGATCTGCAATTTTGAAGAATTTCCGATGCTGACCATGACCGTTCCCCACCTGCTGGCGAAATGCGAGGACGCCGTTCTGTCGGCGGAGGGTTTCCTGAGCGCCGCGAAATCATCCGTCTCCGGGCTGGTCAGCAAGGACGGCAAGATCGCGCCCGAGGCGCTCGACCGCGAGCAGCGCGCGACACATGGCCTCGCCTGGCTGGCGACCTATGTCGAGGCGCTGCGCCAGATGGCCCGCTGGGGCCGCCATCTGGAGCACGACACGAAGTTCGGCGAGATCGAGCAGCTCATCCTGCTGGCCGGTTTCGCCGAATATCTTTGCCAGATCGTCGGCGGCATCGCGATGAGCCAGAACGAGATCGCGCGGCCCTACGATCTTGGTCTCGACGACGCCAATTCCGCCGAATTCTGGACCGAAAATGTGCGGGAGCTGGCGTCGCTTGGCCAGCGGCCGCAGGTGCGTGCCGCCATCGCCGCCCATATGGCCAAGCATGCGGGGGCGATGTTCGTCGGCGATCCCGGGCTCGACGACACCATGGCCCTGATCCGCGAACAATTCTTTCGCTTCGCCCAGGAGAAGGTGGCACCCTTCGCGCATCAATGGCATCTGAAGGACGAGTTGATCCCGATCGGGATCGTCAAGGAGCTCAGCGACCTCGGCGTGTTCGGGCTGACCATTCCCGAATCGTTCGGCGGCGCGGGCCTTTCCAAGACGGCCATGTGCGTCGTGTCGGAGGAGCTGTCGCGCGGTTATATCGGTGTCGGCAGCCTGGCGACGCGGTCGGAGATCGCCGCCGAACTCATCCTCACCGGCGGCACCAAGGAACAGCAGGAGCGCTGGCTGCCGCTGATCGCCAGCGGCGAGAAATTGCCGACGGCCGTCTTCACCGAGCCGTCCGGCGGCTCGGACGTCGCCGCGCTCAAGACCCGTGCCGCGCGCGAGGGCGACGTCTACAAGGTCTACGGCAACAAGACCTGGATCACCCATGCGGCGCGCGCCGACATGATGACGCTCCTTGTACGGACGAATCCGGAGCGGCCCGGCTATCGCGGCCTGTCGATGTTCCTGGCGGAGAAGCCGCGCGGCACCGACAAGGAGATTTTCCCCGCCAGCGGCATGAGCGGCGGCGAGATCGGCGTGCTCGGCTATCGCGGCATGAAGGAGTACGAGATCGGCTTCGACGGCTTCGAAGTGCCGGCGGCCAACCTGCTCGGCCTTGAGGAAGGCCAGGGCTTCAAGCAGCTCATGCAGACCTTCGAGTCGGCCCGCATACAGACCGCGGCCCGCGCCATCGGCGTGGCGCTGTGCGCCATGGACCTGGGCGTGCGCTACGCGCTGGAGCGCCAGCAATTCGGCCAGGCCCTGATCGAATTTCCCCGTGTGCGCGACAAGCTTGCCATGATGGCGGTGGAGATCACCATCACGCGCCAGCTCAGCTATTACGCGGCGCGCGAGAAGGACGAGGGCCGGCGCTGCGACCTGGAAGCGGGCATGGCGAAGCTGCTGGGCGCGCGCGTCGCCTGGGCCTGTGCCGACAACGCGCTGCAGATCCATGGCGGCAACGGTTTCGCGCTGGAGTATCCGATCAGCCGCGTGCTCTGCGATGCGCGCATTCTCAACATCTTCGAGGGCGCGGCCGAGATCCAGGCCAACGTGATCGCACGGCGCCTGCTCGAGGACCGGGCGAATTGAGCCTGCGCGAGCCCAAGCCGGCGTGGCGCGAGGTGCCCCTGGCGTTGCGCGAAAAACTGGCAACGCTTGTCGGAGATACGATAGCGAGCGCCGACATCGTGTGGGGCGGCTATGGGCCGTCGGCGACGTTTGCGCTCACCACTGCGGCGGGAAAACGATTCTTTTGCAAAGGCACGCATCCCGGCCAGACCGAGCTCGGGCATCAGGCGTTGCTCGGCGAACGGCGCAATTACGAGCGGTTGCCGCAGATCGCGCAATTCGGGCCTGCCTATCTCGGCGGCGCCGATCACGACGATTGGCACATGGCGGTGCTGGAGCATGTGCCGCGCGCCGGGACGGTGCCGCCATGGACGGACGCAGCGGCCCGGCAAGCACTGGCGCTCATCGCGCGATTTCACGCTGCGGCGCCGGCACAGGTCGCGCGCACGCTCGCGCCCTTCGTACAATCCGCCATGATGCAGCATGAGCAGGGCTGGAACTCGTTGCTGAACGACGCCGCGGCCCGTGCGCGCTTTCTCGCACTGTTCGAAGATGCCGGTGCGGCGGGACGATGGTTCGCGCGACATGGCGAGCGCTTCGCCGAACTCGAAAGCCAGGCGGCAAGCCTCGGCGGACCGGCGAGCTGGCTGCATCTGGACATCCGCTCGGACAATCTCGTCTTTGCCGAGAACGGCCGCCTCGTTCTGGTCGACTGGCCGATGCTGGCCTATGGCCCCGTCCTGTTCGACGTCGCGGCTTTTCTGCCGAGCCTGGAAGGCGAAGGCGGGCCGTGCTGCGCCGAGGGCCTGCGCCTCTACGAACAATTGAGCGGCATCGCCTTCGAACCCTTCGATGTCGCCACAGCCGTTGCGGACGTGGCGGGCTATTTTGCCGCCCGCGCGGGCGAATTGGGCATCGCCGCTCTGCCTCGCCTTCGCGGGATCCAGAAATTGCAGCTGTTTCCGGCCTTGCGCTGGCTCAGTTCCTGCCTCGCGATCGATGAACCGCCCCCGGGCTGGTGACAGTGTTGCCGGAAGCGAATAGAACCGATTCATGGCCGCCGCCCATCCTCTGGACCGCTTGTTCGCGACCGTGACCTCGCGCCGGGGCGGCGATCCCGAAACGTCGTACACTGCCTCGCTGCTGCATGCCGGCGCGGCGAAATGCGCCAAGAAGTTCGGCGAGGAAGCGGTCGAGGTCGTGCTGGCCGCCGCGGCGAAGGACAAAAAATCGCTTTCCGCCGAATCTGCGGACGTCCTTTATCATCTGGCCGTGCTCTGGGCAGCCTGCGGCGTGACGCCGAAAGACGTCTACGCCGTGCTCGCGGCACGCCAAGGCCAATCCGGACTCGCGGAAAAGGCCTCGCGGAAAAAGAAAAAACCGGGGCGCTGAACTAGCCGCTGGTATCTTCCGCCATCTGCTTGACGAGATCGAGAACGCGCTTGCGCAGCTTGGGATCGCGGATTTTCATGAAGGCGAGGCTGAGTTGCAGGCCTTCGCCGCTGGAGACGAATTCCATCACCGGTGGCGACGCTTCGCTCTCGGCAAAGCCGCCCGCCAACTGATTGTTCACCCCTTCATAGAAATAGTCGATCGGCACGCCCAGGATGCGCGAGACTTCGAACAGGCGGCCCGCGCCGATGCGGTTGACGCCCTTTTCGTATTTCTGCACCTGTTGAAAGGTGAGGCCGAGCAATTCGCCCAGCCGCTCCTGACTCATGCCGATCAGCATGCGCCTGAGGCGAACACGATTGCCCACTTGGCCGTCGATCGGATTGGCTTGTTTTTTTGGCACGGTGACTACACAACGCTCCGTTGTATCCGGCCCTTAAGCGGACCGGCAGGTTGAGGAACAGCAGGCACGAACGCGTAGACCCTACTTTCGCGCAAGAACCCATGAAAGGGCCGAGGACAGGATTAACAATACAAAAAATCCGAAATCGCCAAAGCGCGAATATGGCGTCGGCGGCAAAGATTCCGGCAAAGACGCGTCGACGACGCCTTTTTGATCGAGACCGAGGGCGGAAACGATGCGGCCATCGGCGTCGATCACCGCCGAGATTCCGGTATTGGCGGCGCGCGCGACCGGGAGGCCTTCCTCGATGGCGCGGACGCGGGCGGCCAGCAGGTGCTGACGCGGCCCGGCCCAGGGGCCGAACCAGGAATCGTCCGTGATATTGACCAGCCAGGCGGGGCGCGATTCGCCGACCACCGCGCCGGGAAACAGAATCTCATAGCAGATCAGCGGCCCGATGGCCGGCATACCGGAAACTCTAAGCGTATGCGGCCCGTCACCCGCCGTAAAGCTGCCGGGGAAGCCTACCAGCTTGGTGATGCCCAGGCTGCGAAGCCACGACTCCAGCGGCAGGTATTCGCCGAACGGCACCAGATGGAATTTGTCGTAGGTGGCGAGCAATTGTCCGCCATGGCCGAAGACGTAGAGGCTGTTGAAAAACCGGCGCTCGCCGGAGACATCGAACTCCAGACGCTGATTGCCGGTGATCAGCATGCGGTTCGTCCCGGTCAGAAGCGCGATCTGGTCCAGCGCCTCCGGCGAACGTTGCAACAGCACCGGCGGCGCGGCTTCGGGCCAGATGACGACCGTCGGCGCGACGGCCGACCGTTGCGTGCTGAGGTCGATCAGCGTCTGCCAATTGCGCGCCGCCAATTGCCGCACATATTTCTCGTCTTGCGGGATGTTCGGCTGAACCAGGCGCAGGCGCATATCGGCGACGAAGGTCGTGGGCGTCGCCCCAAGCCGCAGGTCACCGCCGAGCCAAAGCACCACGAACAGCGCCGCCATCGCCGCGGGCAATGCCAGCCGCCGCGGACTGCCGAACAGTTCGGCCAGTGCGGCGCCGAACAGCACGGTGAGCAGCGACAAGCCATAGGCGCCGAACAGTGCCGTGCTCTGCAGCACGCCAAGCGAGGCGCCCCAGCCATAGGCCGGCAGATTCCACGGCAGGCCGCTCAGCACATGGCCGCGCAACCACTCTGCTGCGGCGTAACAGGCGGTAAGGGCAAAAATGCGCGACGCGCCGGCCGTCCACAAAGACATCGCCGCGGCGCAGGCGAGCGCCGAGAACAGCGCCAGGCCGCCGGGAAACAGCAGCGCAACGAACGGGATCTGCCAGGCGTGCTCCGCCGGATCGACAAGGAAGGGATAGAAGATCCAGTGCATGCCGACGAGGAATTGACCGAAACCGAAACCCCAGCCGAGGCCCGCGGCGCGTCGGACCGGCCTTGGGCCGGCGGCACAGCCGTCCAGCAGCAGCACGAGCGCGGCCAGGCCCAGCAACAGCGCGGGAAAGAAATCCAACGGCGCGAAGCCGAGTGCGAAAAAAGCGCCGGCCGCGATCGACGCCAGCAGCGCACGCCAACCGGCAAGGGCGCGAATATCGGTTCCGATGCGCGCGAGAACCGACGTCACGCCGGCTTCTCGTCCGCCGGATTGCCCTCGATGGACGGCAGAACCGGTTCGCGGATGCGCAGCCGCTTGACGCGCCTGGGGTCGGCCTCGAGAACCTCGAATTCATAGCCCGAGGGGTGGGTGACGATCTCGCCGCGTTGCGGCACGCGCCCCAGCAACGATACGACAAGGCCGCCCAGCGTATCGATTTCCTGGTCGGCGTCTTCCGGGGCCAACGCAACGCCGGTCTGAGCGCGGAAGTCCTCCAGGTCGACGCGCGCGTCGGCGACATAGACGCCGCCGTCCAGTTTCTTGATCTGCTGCGCCGCTTCGTCATGCTCGTCGGCGATGTCGCCGACGATTTCCTCGATGATGTCCTCGATGGATACCAGCCCGTCCGTGCCGCCATATTCGTCGATCACCAGCGCCAGATGCGTGTGCGCGGTCTGCATCTTCAGGAGGAGATCGAGCAACGGCATGGAGGGCGGCACGAACAGGAGATCGCGCTTGAACTGGGACACCGAACCGCCTTTCCAGCGAAAACTGCCGTCGGGCTGCGCTTCGAGATAGCTCAGGACATCCTTGATGTGGACCAGTCCGATGGGGTCGTCGAGCGTCTCGCGATAGACCGGCAGGCGCGAATGCTGCACGTCGCGGAACAGCGCCACGAAATCGGGAAGCGAGGTGTTCTCGTCGACCGCGACGATGTCGGCGCGCGGGATCATGACGTCGCTGACGTGGAGCTCGCCGAACTTCAGGAGGTTCGAGAACATCTGGCGCTCAGGCGCCGAGAGTTCGGCGCTGTGACGCTCGCTTTCCTCGATGACCTCTTCCAGGCTTTCACGCATTTGCGCCGCCGCCGCATTGTCGCCGCGCATGAAGGCGGAGAGACGCTTGAGCAGCGATTGCGATTTGCCGTCGTCGTCCGGCGTGGCGGAGGCGTCGCTCATCGCGCCGCTCCAGTTCGATAGGGATCGGCGATATCGAGGCTGGCCAGGATGCGGATCTCGAGCGGCTCCATCAGCCGCGCCTTGCGCGGCGTGACATGGTCGAAGCCCAGCAGGTGCAGCACACCATGAACGACGAGGTGGGCGGCGTGATCGGCAAAGCGCTTGTCCGCAGCCTGCGCTTCCGCCTGCGTCACGCCATAGGCCAGGGCCACATCGCCCAGATAGGCATCGCCGTTCGCCGCAGCGGGAAACGACAGCACGTTGGTCGACGTGTTCTTGCCGCGAAAATCGCGGTTGAGCACCCGCACCTGGGCGTCGTCGGCGAGCAGGAGGGTGAGTCCGGAGCCGCGCCGCGCCCGGCCGCGCCGCAGCGCCAGTTCGGCCGCCTCCCGCAGGCGCGCGGACAGGCCGCGGACCTTGCGCCAGCGGGGATCGCCGTATTGCAGCTGGATGGAAAAGCTCACGTTCCGTGCTTTTGCGCGTCGGCCTTATTATACGCAGCAACGATGCGCGTGACGAGGGCGTGCCGGACCACGTCTTTTTCCGAAAAATGCGCCACCGCCGCGCCTTCGACGCCGACGAGGATGCGCAAGGCTTCGTTCAAGCCGTCGGCGCGGCCGCCGGGAAGGTCGCTCTGCGTCGGATCGCCGGTGACGACCATCCGCGAATCCTCGCCGAGGCGCGTCAGGAACATCTTCATCTGCGCCGGCGTGACGTTCTGAGCCTCGTCCAGGATGACGAAGGCGCGCGCCAGGGTACGCCCGCGCATGAAAGCGAGCGGCGCCACCTCGATGGTGCCCATCTCCATCAGCTTCTCGGTGCGGTCGCCGAGCACGTCGAACAGCGCATCGTAAAGCGGCCGCAGATAGGGATCGATCTTTTCCTTCAGATCGCCGGGCAGGAAGCCGAGCCGCTCGCCGGCCTCCAGCGCGGGGCGCGACAGAATCAGGCGCTCGACCTGCCGCTCATGCAGCAGATGCGCGCCAAACGCCGCCGCCAGGTAGGTCTTGCCGGTACCGGCGGGACCGATGCCGAAGACCAACGGATGGGTGCGCATAAGGTCGAGATAGGCGGCCTGGGCCGGTGAACGGGCGCGGGTGACCTTCGACGAGGCCGTGCGAATCGCGGGCGAGCCGAAACTATTGCCGACGGGACCCGCCGATTTTTCATTGGCGAAGCGGATTTCGGCGTCGATGTCGGAGGCGCTGCAGCTGTCGCCCGCCTCGAGACGGGCATAGAGCGCCAGCAGGATCGCCGCGCCACGTTCGCGCAGCTCGCCCGCACCCTCGATCGCCACCAGATTGCCGCGCATGGCGAGGCGCACGCCGAGCTTCTGTTCCAGGCGCACGAAGTTCTTCTGATGCGCGCCGGCCAGATTGGCGAGCAGCGCGTTGTCGGGAAATTCGAGCGTGACCTGCTCCTTGGCCGCGCGTTTGTGTTTTGCCGCGCTCAATGCGTCAGGACCTTTTCGCGGCTGGAGACGAGCGAGCCCTTCAGGCTGTTGGGGAAACTCGCATCGATGCGCACAGGATGGATGCCGCCGATCAGCGCGGCCGCGTCTTCGACATGAACCGGCTGGAGATAGGGACTGCGGCCGATCGCCTGGCCGGCCTGGCGGCCGGGCTTTTCGAACAGCACGTCCATGAGGCGCCCGCGACAGGCGTCGCGGAACGCCTCCTGCTGCCGCAGAAGCAGTGCGTTAAGGGCCTGCAGGCGGGCATCCTTCACCTCGGCCGGTATTTGCTTGCCGCCTGCTGCGGCCGGCGTGCCCGGGCGCGGGCTGTATTTGAACGAAAAGGCGCCGGCATATCCGACGTCGCGCACCAGAGCGAGCGTGTCATCGAAATCCTTGTCGCTCTCGCCCGGGAAGCCGACGATGAAATCGGACGACAGCGCGATGTCGGGACGCGCCGCGCGGATGCCCGCCACGATGCGGCGATAGTCGTCCGCCGTGTGGCCGCGATTCATCGCGGCCAGAACCTTGTCCGATCCGGATTGCACCGGCAGATGCAGGAACGGCATCAGCGCTTCGAGATCGCCATGCGCGGCAATGAGGTCGTCGCCCATGTCGCGCGGATGGCTCGTCGTGTAGCGCAGCCGCGCCAGGCCGGCGATGCGCGACAGCCGATCCAGCAGCCGCGCCAGCGACCAGTCTTTGCCGTCCGGCCCCTCGCCGCGATAGGCGTTGACGTTCTGGCCGAGCAGCGTGATCTCGCGTGCGCCGCGCGCGACCAGATTGCGGGCCTCGTCTTCGACCTGTGCCACCGAGCGCGAATATTCGGCGCCCCGCGTGTAGGGCACGACGCAGAAGGTGCAGAACTTGTCACACCCTTCCTGCACGGTCAGGAACGCCGTCACGCCCGATGCAGAGGAATCCTTCGGCAGCACGTCGAATTTCTCGAGCGCCGGAAAATCGGTTTCCAGCGCGTGGCCGCCGGCGCGCGCGATCTTCGCGATCATCTCCGGCAGGCGGTGATAGGATTGCGGCCCGACCACGATGTCGACCTGCGGTGCGCGGCGGATGATTTCGGCGCCTTCGGCCTGGGCGACGCAGCCGGCGACGGCGATGGTCAGCGGCCGGGTCTGCTTGATCTGTTTCAGCCGGCCGAGTTCGGAATAGACCTTCTCGACCGCCTTTTCACGGATATGGCAGGTGTTGAGGATGACCATATCGGCCTCCTCCGGCGCCGCTACCGGGCCATAGCCGAGCGGCGCCAGCAACTCCGTCATGCGGGCGGAGTCGTAGACGTTCATCTGGCAGCCATAGGTCTTGACGAAAAGCTTCTTCATGGGGCGGCGGTTATACGGTCACGCCGGCGCCGGCGCCAGCACGCCCGCCGCAGCGGCCTTGGCAGGCGCCGGTTCCGCGGGCGTCGGTCCCGAAAGCCCGGCCAGGGCGCGGGCCTGGCCGCGCCGGATCACGGCCTCGGCGCGGACGGCGAGCGGCTTGCGGCCGCCGACCTCGTCGACGTCCATGGGCTTGTGGAATTCGACGATCACCTCGATGGGACCGGTCTGCAGCGCCTCCCATAGATGCGGCACCAACTCCATGTCGCCGTACCAGGCGTAAAGCGGACGGTTCTCCCGCCCCATCGGGATGCCGTGCACGCCGACATAGGCGGCCGACACCGGTTGCACCCTGACGGCGCGCTGGCCGCCTTTGCCGTCGTCGACCCGCGCCTCGACCGCGCCCATCAGCGCGCTCTTGAACGGCAGGACGGCGTTGCCGTCGTTGGACGTGCCTTCGGGAAACAGCACCAGCGTGTCGCCCGCCAGGAGGCGCTCGCGGATCTGGTCGCGCGCCTCGCCGGTGGCGCTGCGCCGGGCGCGCTCGACGAACACGGTGCGCTGAAGTTTCGCCAGCGTGGAAAACAACGGCCAGGTTGCGACTTCCGACTTGGCGACGAACGAGACGCGGCCGAGCACGGAGAAGACGATGATGTCGAGCCACGAGGTGTGGTTGGCGACGATCAAGACGCCCTCGCTGGGCAGCGTCCCGATGGTCGTGATGCGGATGCCGAACAGCTTCGCCATGAAGCGATGATAGTTGTTGGGAAACGTCTTGGCGCGCTTCGAGCCGAGCCGCAGGTTCAGCATCTGATAGGGAATCAGGAGCAGCGTCACGATCAGGAACACGGTCACGATGCCGTAGGCGCGCAACGTCTGCATCAGCGCGGCTTCTTTGCGCCTTTCGGCACACCATACAATTCCAGCCGGTGATCGACGAGCTCGAAGCCGAGCTCCTCGGCGACGCGGCGCTGCAGTTTTTCGATGTCCTCGTTGCGGAATTCGATGACGCTGCCGGTCTGGATGTCGATCAGGTGGTCGTGATGCGATTCGGGCGCCTCTTCGTAGCGCGAGCGGCCGTCGCGAAAATCGTGGCGCTCCAGGATGCCGGCATCCTCGAACAGCTTGACGGTGCGGTAGACCGTGGCGATGGAGATGTGCGGATCGATGGCGGAGGCGCGCCGGTACATCTCTTCGGCATCGGGATGGTCGGCGGCTTCCGACAGGACGCGCGCGATGATGCGGCGCTGCTCGGTCATGCGCAGACCTTTTTCGGCGCAGAGTTTTTCGATGCGCGTCACGACGAATCCCGGTGGCGCTGTTTCATGACCGCGACTTTAGCCAGCCGGCGGGCTTTTCCCAAGGGGCGAAAGCGGAAGATTGCTGCGCAAAACCAGGGCATCTTCGGGAATGGCGCCGCCGGCCGCATAATAGGCCTTGCGCCGCCCGACCGGCGCAAAACCCAGCCGCCGATAAAGCGCACACGCGGCGGCATTGCCGGCCGCCACTTCGAGAAAAAGGCTCGCGGCGCCCAAAAGATGCGCATGACTCGCAGCGCCGGCGACAAGGGCGGTGGCGAGGCCGTGGCGGCGGGCGGGCGGCGTCACGGCGAGGGTCAGGATTTCCGCTTCGCCGCCGGCGGCCCGCGCCATGATGAAACCATCGCCGGCGGCAAACGCGAAGGCACCGGGCATGGCGAGCAGATCGGCGATCGCAGATGCGTTCCAGCCGTCGGCGAAACAGGCGGCGTGGATCGCGACCAGCGGCACCAGGTCGCCATCGGGCGAGAACAGGCCGACGCTCATCTCTGGGCCGGCAGCTTTGCGTCGGGCGCACGCAGATAGAGCGGCTTGGGCGGCGCGGCGGTGTCGGGCATGCGCTGAGCCAGGCGCGCCACCCACAGCGCGTCGGGCTGGCGCACGGCCGAGAGCGTTGCTTGCGCAAGTCCGTGATGCACGGCGGGCGCTGCGGTGCCGGCCAATGCCATCGGCGACGCCACGAGCGCGATCGTAGCCACCGCCGTCGCGAACGGCAGGAGGACAGGCCCGGCGGCATGGGCGCCGCAGATTTCCAGATAGACTTCGTTGCGCCGGGCGTCGTGCAGCGCCGCCGCCGTGTCCAGTCCCGTTTCGGTCATGGCCTGATGCGCCATGGCGGCCAGCGTCGTGACGCCGATCAGCGGCTTGCCGAGCGCCACGCGCAGGCCGCGCATGAAGGCCAGGCCAACCCGCTGACCGGTGAAGGTGCCGGGGCCGGTGGTGACGGCGAGGCGCTCGAGCGCGCCGAACGGCAGGCCGGCTTGCGCCATCGCCTCCGCGACCATCGGCGCCAGCAGTTCCGCCTGGCCGCGCTCCATGAACGCTAGGCGATGCGCGAGCGTGCGATCGCCGTCCAGGATCGCGACGGAACAGGCGCCCAGCGCCGTATCGACAGCCAGGATTTTCACGCCCGTTCAGACAATTTTGCAGGCTTCGTCGAACGCGAGGCGCGGGCTGCGCGCAAAGACGCCCGAAGCATCGCCATAGCCGACGCCGCAGATGAAGTTCGACTTCACGCGCGTACCGGCGAAGAATTCCTCGTCGACCTTGGCGTTGTTGAAGCCGGACATCGGGCCGCAATCGAGGCCGAGCGCCCGCGCCGCGACGATGAAATAACCGCCTTGCAGCGTTCCGTTGCGGAACGCCGTCGTCTCCTCGACCTTGGGATCGGTGAACCAGGTCTTGGCCGTCTGGTCATGCGGGAAAAGCTGCGGCAGGCGCTGCGCGAAGTCGAGATCGTGACCGATGATGACGGTGGCCGGCGCTGTGCGAATCTTCGGCGCATTGGCCGGCGAGGCGTGCCGGGCGAGCCGCGCCTTCGCCTCGGGCGTCGTCAGGAACACGAACCGCGCCGGCGAGCAATTGGCGCTGGTCGGGCCCATGCGCAAGAGGTCGTAGACCGCCATCAGCAATGCCGTGCTGACCGGTTTGTCCTGCCATTTGTTCTGCGTGCGCGCGACGCGGAAGATCGTGTCCAACGCTTCGTCGTTGACGGCGTGATGGTCCATGCAAGCCTAGACCGCTTCGACGGCGTTCACTTCCGGCACATAGTGACGAAGCATGTTTTCGATGCCGTTCTTCAGGGTCATCGTCGAGGACGGACAGCCGGCGCAGGAGCCCTGCAAGTGCAGGAAAACGATGCCGGCGCCGCCGTCGAAGCCCTTGAAGATGATGTCGCCGCCGTCCTGCGCCACGGCCGGCCGGACGCGGGTGTCGATCAGTTCCTTGATCTGGGCGACGACTTCGGGATCGCCTTCCTCGCCGTAGGAAGCGTCGTCCGTCTCGTCCGCCGTGCCGGTCATCAGCGGCAGGCCGCGCGTGAAATGCTCCATGATGGCGCCGAGGATCGCGGGCTTGAGATGCTTCCAGTCGCCGTCGCGCTTGGTCACCGAGATGAAGTCGGAGCCGAAAAACACGCGGCTGACGTCGGGAACCGCGAACAGCGCGGCGGCCAGCGGCGAGCGTGCGCCGGACTCCCGGCTCGGGAAATCGGCCACCTGGCCCTCGCCCATGACGTCGCGGCCGGGGAGGAATTTCAGCGTCGCCGGATTCGGCGTGGATTCGGTCTGGATAAACATGGTTTCACCGTCCGCCCGTGCCGGGCTGTTGCAGGGCCTTACATGGACCTTGGCCGCAGCACGATCAAGGGTCGCCGAAACCCTTAAAAATCCGAGATTATTCCCTTCTTTTCCCAGTCGCCGTAGCGCGTCGGCTCGGGACCTTTGGCGCCGCCCTCTTCCGGCGGCAGGACCATGGCCGCCGCGCTCTTGCGGCGCGCCTCGGCCTCGGCGTTGGCGCGCGCGCCGGCTTCGCGGATGCGCGCGGCGATCTCGGCCTTGGTGGGTTTCTTCGGCTTGGTCGGCATATCCGGTCCGCTTGACGCTGGGCGGCGACAGCTTACATCAGCTTGCCATGAACATCATGCGCACCGGCCTGTTGATGGCGGCGTTGACCGCTTTGTTCCTGCTGGTGGGCTACCTGGTCGGCGGCGAGACCGGCATGGCCGTCGCTTTCCTGTTCGCGGCCGGCACCAATCTCTACGCCTATTGGAATGCCGACAGGGTCCTGCTGTCGATGTACGGCGCCCGCGAAGCGAGCGAGGCCACCGCGCCCGGTCTCCTCCACTTGGTGCGCCAACTCGCCGGGCAGGCCGGCCTGCCGATGCCGAAGGTCTATATCGTCGAGGCCGAGCAGCCCAACGCCTTCGCGACGGGGCGCAACCCCGAACACGCCGCCATCTGCGTCACCAGCGGCCTTTTGGCGCGCGTCAGCCAGGAGGAATTGGCCGGCGTCGTGGCGCACGAGCTCGGCCATGTGAAACACCGCGACACGCTGACCATGACCATCACCGCGACCATCGCCGGCGCCGTGTCGATGCTGGCCAATTTCGCGCTGTTCTTCGGCGGCGGGCGGCGGGGCGTGCTCGGATTTGCGGGCTTGCTTCTGGTTTCGATTTTGGCGCCGCTTGCCGCCATGCTCGTGCAGATGGCGATCAGCCGCTCGCGGGAGTTCGACGCCGACCGCGAGGGCGCCGAGATTTCCGGGCGCCCCTTGTGGCTGGCCTCGGCGTTGCAAAAGATCGACCGCGCCGCGGCAGCGACCGACAATCCCGAGGCCGCCGCCAATCCGGCGACGGCACATATGTTCATCGTCAATCCCCTGCATGGTGGCGGCTTGTCGGGGCTGTTCGCCAGCCATCCCTCGACGCAGGAACGCATTGCGCGGCTGCAGGCGATGGCGGGGCAAGCTGCCGTCCAGCCCGGTCCCTGGGCGTGAGCGCGGGACTGCCGGCGCGCGCCGCGGCACAGGCGGTTCTGTCCGATGTCCTGCGCAAACGCCGGCCGCTCGACGCCGCGCTCGATTCGCTGCGCCTGCTGGAGCCGCGCGACGCCGGCTTCGCACGTGCCATCGCCAGCGAGACGCTGCGCCGCCTCGGACAGATCGAGGCGCTGGTCCGGCACTGCGTGCCCAAGGCACCGCCGCCGCACAAGGCCGGCCCGACACTGGAAATCCTCTATGCGGGCGCCTGCGAATTGCTGTTTCTGGGCGTCTCGGCCCATGCCGCCGTCGACGCCGCGAACCGGCTGGCGCAGGCCGACGCCAAGGCCGTGCATTTCAAGGCCCTGATCAACGCCGTGCTGCGCCGACTGTCGCGCGAGGGCGGTGCTTTGGTGGCGGCGCAGGATGCGGCGCGCCTGAACACGCCGGATTGGCTGTGGTCGCGCTGGGCCGAGAATTTCGGCGCGGACATCGCGCGCGCGATCGCCGAGGCACACAGCCGCCAGGCACCGGTCGACATCGTTCTGAAAAACCCCGAAACGGCGCACACGCTGCCCGGCGAACGCCTGTTCGGCGACGTCGTGCGCCTGGCCGATGCCGGCCGCATCGATGCCTTGCCGGGATTTGCGCCGGGCGAATGGTGGGTGCAGGACGCCGCCGCGACCTTGCCGGCGCGGCTGCTCGGCCCGGTGCACGGCCAAACCGTGATCGATCTCTGTGCCGCGCCGGGCGGCAAGACGATGCAGCTGGCGGCAGCCGGCGCGCAGGTCGTTGCCGTGGAGCGCGAGGCAGCCCGGCTGGAACGCGTGCGCGAAAATCTCGCGCGGACCAAACTCGACGCCACCCTGGTGCAAGCCGATGCGCGCGATTTCCGGCCCGCTGTACCGGCACCGTTCGTGCTGCTCGATGCGCCCTGCACCGCGACCGGCACGATCCGGCGGCATCCCGAATTGCCCTGGATCAAGAGCGCTTCGGACGTCACGCTGTGCGAACAGGCGGCGAGCGAGCTGCTCGACGCCGCGGCGGACATGGTCGCGCCGGGCGGCACGCTGGTGTTCGCGGTCTGCTCGCTGGAGCCGGAAGAAGGCTTGCTGCAGGCCGAGAATTTCCTGCAACGCGATGCGCGGTTCGCGCGGCTACGCCTGGCGCCGGAAGAGGTGTTCGGACACGCGCAATGGATCAGCCCTGAAGGCGACCTTCGCACCCTGCCCTGTCAGCTTTCGGACAAGGGCGGCATGGACGGCTTCTACGCCGCGCGTTTCAGGCGAAGCTCATAGCCGGCCGAGCGCGTAGGCGACGGCGAGATAGATCTTGCCGGTGTCGGCGCTGAGCATGGTCGAGGTCAGCAAGCCGCCGCCATCGCCGTCCTTGGCGCGCGTCAGGAGCGCCTCGAACTCGGCGATATAGGCATTCGCCGCGTCGCGGAACCGGGCTTCTTCGCGATAGAGCGTGGCGATGCGGTTGACCGTGTCGTCGTCGATGGCGCCGGCGAGACGGCGCGCGAACACCGAGCGATCGCCGGCCAGGTAGCGCCGCCATTCCTCTTCGCCCGGCCCCGCTTCGGCCGTGATGCCGTCGAGATCGACCGCCATGTCGGCGAGCGCGGCTTCGAGCGCGCCGAGCGCCGCGGCCCCGGTCGGCTTCAGATCGCGGGCCTCGCCGGTCTCGACCGCGGCGAGCAGGGCACGCATTTCCCAGCCCTTGCCGGGCTCGGCGCCCGGTGCCGGTTCGGGGCGCGGCTTGCGCTGGCGCTGCGTCAGGCGCTTGGCCATGCCGAGCAGGCCTTCGCTTTCGGGCGGCTCCGGCACGACGGGCTCGGCCGGCTTGCGCAGGGCGCGCGGCGCGTTGCGGGCGTGGATGGTGGACAGGGTGCGAGCCGAGAGGTCGAGGATCTCCTCGGTCTCACTGCGAACCATGTCGCGCACGCGGCGCGCTTCCTGCTGCGCGATACCGGGCAGCGTGAGCAGATGATGCGTTACGTCCTCGACGGCCTTGGCCAGCGTGGCGCGGATTTCGGTCGCTTCGGCGGAGAGTTCGCCCGAGGTGCGCAGCAGGCGTTCGCATTCCGCCATCGCCTCGCCGACCAGGGCGCGCGCATTGACCTTGGCCTCGTTGGCCGTTTCGCCGATCAGGGTCTGGGCGCCGGCATTGGCCTCCTGCAGCGCGCTGATCATGTTGGACAGCGTCGTGTTGGCGGAGTCGCTCGCCTCCTTGAGCTTTTCGGCCTCGCGCATGAAATTGGCGGTGAGCTGCGAGGCGCGCGCCGAGGCGTTCGCCATGATGAGCTCGAGGTGACGCTCGGCGCCGCCGGTCACGGTTTCGAATTTCTGCGCCTCGCCGCCCAACGCAGCGATTGCCTGCTCCATCGACGAGCGCTCCTTGGACAACGCCATTTCGAAGGCTGAGCTTTCCTCCTTCAGGCGCTGCATCAGCTCGTTCATGCCGGTGCGGTGGCGCTCCTGGCGGCCGAGCACGAATTCGGCGCGCGCCATGGCGGCATCGGCGACCGATTCGATGCGCTTGGCCTGGCGGTCGAGTTCGACGGCCGCGGCGTGCGGCGCGTCGGAGGCGGCGGCGGCGGCGGCGCGGAAGCTGGCTGCCTGCGCGTCCAGCGTGGTGCCGGCGGTCTTGAGCTGGGCCTCGGCCGACTCGATCGAGGACTTCAGTTGCGCCGTGCGGCCGGCGACGGTTTCGGCGGCACGCGCCGCCGCGTCGCTGAGCGAGCCGGCCACGGCTTCGATGCGTTCGCGCTCGGCGGTGAGTCGCGCCGCGACCGCTTCGCCGCGGACGTCGGCGCGGGCGCCGGCCTCGTCGAGCGCGGCGATCTGGTTTTCCAGAACCGATTCGAGTGCCCGCAGCCGCGCGAACGCGCCATCGAGGCCGGCATTGAGGGCATCGAGTTCGCGCCGCACCGCGCGGCCGAGGCGAGCGGCCGTACGCGACGCGGTCTCGTCGGCTGAGAACAGCCGGTCGGTGGCCTCGGCCAGGGTTTGCGATGCGACGGCCATCTGCTGCGCGCGCGCCATCGCCCAGGCGGCCGAAACGAACAGCAAGGGCGGGATGAACGTCGCCGCCACGAACAGCGCCAGTTCCTGCACATCGAGCCCGGCCAGCCCCCTGGGGCCGAAATAACCCCACAGATAGGCGGCCGCAGCGCCGGCCCAGAAGGCCGACAGGACGAACGAGAAGGTGATCGCGGCGATGCCGAATTTCGGCTCCGGCCGGCGGGCGAGGCGCGGCACGGCGTCCCCGAGTGGTTCGGCCGTCTGGAGCAGCACGGCTTGGCCGCGGTCCGATCCGATTGTCGCCATAGTCCCCTCGAGAAAATCTGCTGGTGCAGCCGCACTTTAACCATCGATTGCCGCGTGGCGCGAGTGCCACAGCGAAAATGCGTGATTTGAGGTTGTGCCCGGCACCCTGAAGATTACACCGTAAACAGCGAAGCGACGTGCCAGCCTGATCAATCTTCCTGGAGGGATTTGAGCGGCGGGAGCGTGCCGGCCGGCACGGTGACGCGCGCGACGTTGAGCGTCATCGAAACCAGGTCGTAATAGCCGTTCACCGCGATCAGATCGATCACGCCCTTTTCACCGAAGCGATTCAGCACACGCGCATAGACGGCATCGTCGACGGTGCCGGTGGCATGCAGCGACGTCGAAAAGTCGTAGATCGCGGCCTCGTCCGGACTCATGCCGCCCGGGCGTTCGCCGGCGGCGAGGCTGGCGGCAACGCCGGCTTCGAGCCCGGCCTTCATGGCAAGGGGATAATGGGCATACCACTCGAACTGCGACGTCCAGTGCCGCGCGGTGATCAGGATGGCGAATTCGTTGAGGGCCGGCGGCAGCGAAGAGTGAAAGCGTATCTGCTCGCCTGTTTTCTGCAGACGATCCGCTAGCGCCGGGTCGCGCAGCCAGGCGTTGAACGGTCCATTCATGCTGCCCCGCGTGGCGACAATGGCATCGGCGATGGCCTTTTGCTCCGGTGTCATCTTGTCCGGCGGGAGCTGGGCAAACCGCTCCTGCGCCTGTGCAGCAACGGGAAGCGACAGGAGCAGGGCCAGGGCGAGTCGTTTCATCGGCGGTCCAAACGTTAACGGGACGTTGATCTATTTGCGCCACTGTAGCGTGGAAACCCAATTGTGAGGCCGCCATGCCGGGGGCGTCCAGCGCGGTTATCGATCTGGATCACCTTGCCCGCTACACCGGCGGCGACAAGGCGATCAACGCCGAAGTCATGCGCCTGTTCGATTCGCAGGCGAACGAGCTGGTGGCGCGGCTGCAGAGCATCCTCGACGCCCGCGATGCCAAATCGTGGAAGGAAGTCACGCACACGCTGAAAGGCGCCGCGCGCGGCATCGGCGCCTTCGCGATGGGCGACGCGGCGGCCCATTGCGAGCCGCTCGACCTCGCCGATCGCGCCGCAGCCGGGGCAGCGATTTCGCTGCTGAAGACGCGTTCCGACGCCGTCCAGGATTTCATCAAGAACTATCTGGCAAGCTGAACCTTGGCGTCGAACTAAGCGAATTCGTGCGCGATTGAGAGTTCGACCAGCCGGCGCTCGGGGCGATCAGCGCCAGATCCAGCCGAGCAATCTCGCGGCGGACCTCTGCCACAGTCCGGCAGGTGGTTGCGGGGAAGGCCAGATATTCCATAGCGATCAATTCTTTAGCGCGAAGCCAGCGACCCCCCTTGGCGCCGATTGTGCGCTGCGTCACATTGCGGCCCCGCGCCTTGAAAGGGTTGTTGGCGAACCCATTTTTACATATGAAGAGCGCCAGTTATTTCTGTCATACACTAAACGATTGTGGAATAGCCCATGAGCACGCCTATCGAGACGGATGTCGCCATCGTCGGAGCCGGCCCGATCGGACTTTTCGCCGTGTTCGAACTGGGCCTGCTCGACCTCAAGGCGCATCTGGTCGACATCCTCGACCGGCCGGGCGGGCAATGCACCGAGCTCTATCCGGAAAAGCCGATCTACGACATTCCCGGCCTGCCGATCGTCACCGGCCAGGAGCTGACCAATAAGCTGCTGGAGCAGATCAAGCCGTTCGGCGCGCAATACCATTTCGGCGAGATGGCCGCGGGACTCGAAAAGCTGGCGAACGGCAAATGGCAACTGACGACCGATGCGGGGACGCAGATCGTCGCCCCGGTCGTCGTCATCGCCGCGGGCGGCGGCAGCTTCGTGCCCAAGCGCCCGCCAGTGCCGAACATCGAGACCTTCGAGAACAAGGGCGACGGCGTCGGCGTGCACTATGCGGTGCGCAAGATGGACACCTTCCGCGGCAAGAACATCCTGATCGCCGGCGGCGGCGACTCGGCGCTCGACTGGGCGATCAATCTGGCGCCGCTGGCCAAGAGCCTCACCCTCGTCCATCACCGCGACGGCTTCCGCGCCGCCCAGCACAGCGTCAACCAGATGCGCGAGCTGGAAAAGCAGGGCAAGGTGAAGTTCCACGTCGCCAGCGTAAAACAGCTGCATGGCGACGATGGCAAGCTCGCCGGCGTGACGCTGGCCGGCGCAGACAAGAGCGAATGGCATCACGAGACCGACGCGTTCCTGCCGTTCTTCGGGCTGACGATCAAGCTTGGTCCCATCGCGGAGTTCGGATTGAACCTCAACGAAAACCTGATCCCCGTGGATACGGCGAAATTCGAGAGCGGCACGCCCGGCATCTTCGCCATCGGCGATATCAACACCTACCCCGGCAAGCTGAAGCTGATCCTGTCCGGCTTCCACGAGGCGGCGCTGATGGCACAGGCCGCGTTCCATGTCTGCAAGCCGAACGAAAAGCTGCGCTTCCAATACACGACGTCTTCGTCCAGCCTGCAGAAGAAACTGGGTGTGAATTGATGAAGATCGTCGCCACCGACCGCAAGGGCGCGGAACATGTCGTCGAAGGCCGCGACGGCTGGAGCGTGATGGAGATCCTGCGCGATGCGGGGCTTCCCATCGCGGCCGAATGCGGCGGCGCCTGCGCCTGCGCCACCTGCCACGTCTATGTGACCGGCGGCTGGTACGAGAAGCTGTCGCCGCCATCCGACGCCGAGATCGACATGCTCGACATGGCGCTGGCGGTCGAAGCCAATTCGCGGCTGTCCTGCCAGGTCCTCTGCGCCGATGAACTGGACGGCATCGAGGTCACTATCGCGCCCGAGTAATTATCTCTTGACGATAATATATTTCTGTACAACGATGTCCCACAACATGGGAGATCGCGATGACGGACGCCACCCCTTCAAACCTTGCCCGCCTTAGCCGGCTGATGGCCTGGCTTGCGACCATCGGACTGATCCTGTGGCCCGCGAGCGATATTTTCGTCTATCTCCACCCCGCCTGGGCCGAAGGCCTGAATTTCGATGCCGACCATCTTGGCACCGTCCTGAATGACGGCGTGCCGATCCTGTACCGGCTGGCCGCCCTGGCGTTCTCGCTCGGCGCGGAGTTCTTCACGGTGTGGGCGCTTTGGTCGTTGCGCGCACTGTTTCTGCTCTATGCCGAGGGTGAAGTGTTTTCGCCGCAGGCGCTCAAGCTGCTCAACAATATCGCCGTCGCACTGTTCGCGGGCGTGATCGTCGGATTCGTGGTGCATGCGCCGATCACCTTGCTGCTGACTTGGCCGCTCGGTCACGGTCATCAAGCGATCTCGCTGAATTTCGGTTCGGACGATGTGATCACGTTGTTTTCCGCCGGTGTCGGTCTGGTCGCGGCTCGCGTCATGGTGGAGGCGCGCCGCCTCGCCGACGAGAATGCGAAGTTCGTGTAATGGCGATCGTCGTCAATCTGGATGTGATGCTGGCCAAGCGCAAGATTCGGTCCAAAGAGCTGGCCGAGACCATCGGCATTACGGAGGCCAATCTGTCGCTGCTGAAATCGGGCAAGGTGAAGGGCGTTCGCTTCGAGACGCTCGATAAAATCTGCACGGCACTCGAATGCCAGCCTGGCGATCTCCTGGAACACAGGCCGGACGCGTAGCGTGCAAGCCAACGTCGCATCGCGACATGCATCAGCGCGACGACCGTGTGGCTGGCAAGCCTGCGTGCCGGAGATCACGCACCTGCCGAACAACGGCGATCCGCCGGATCATCCGACCGGTTTCTGATACGCTCCTCCCAAAGGAGCAAAGCCATGGGATTCTACAGCCGGCACATCCTGCCGCGGCTGCTCGACGGCGCGATGAGCGCCAAGCCGATCACCTATCAGCGCCGCAAGGTGGTGCCGCGCGCGCAGGGGCGCGTGCTGGAGATCGGTTTCGGCGCCGGCCACAACCTGCCGTTCTACGATGCCGCGAAGGTCGAGCACATCTGGGCGCTGGAGCCCGCGGCGGAGATGCGGGCACGCGCCGGTGACCGCGCCGCGGCGAGCCCCATTCCGCTCGAATTCCTGGGTTTGCCGTCCGAGCGAATCCCCCTCGATGCGGAGTCCGCCGACACGGTGATGATCACCTATACGCTCTGCACCATCCCTGACGTGATGGCGGCGCTGGCGGAGATGCGGCGCGTGCTGAAACCCGCCGGCCGCATGGTCTTCTGCGAGCATGGCGAGGCGCCGGACGATAGCGTCAGGCGCTGGCAGCGGCGCATCACCCCCGCCTGGAAAATGATCGGCGGCGGCTGCCATGTTGGCCGGCCGATTCCGAAACTGATCCAGGACGCCGGTTTCAGGATAGAGGACATGCAGACGATGTACCTGCCCGGCACGCCCAAATTCGCCGGCTTCAACTACTGGGGCAGCGCATCGAAGGGGTAGCCGCCTGGAACCGCTTCGCGGCGGGCCATGCTTAATGCGCGCACGCGAACGTGAAGCCCGGCACACGTTCGTGTCTTGTCGCCCGCCGGGCCGACCCATAGTTTTCCGGGCGAACCGGAGGGCCTTCCATGCTGAACCGCCGATCATTATTGAAGACAGGCGCCGCGAGCGCCGCCGTCCTTGCCGTCGCAAGGCCGGGCCTGGGAGCCGACCCTGCCGCCGGGACCAAATTGAACGCGCTGTTCGACACCTTCGTCTCCGAAAATCTCGACCTGTCGCCGACCTTCGCGACCTCGCTCGGTGTCGACACGGGCGCGCGGGCGCACCAGAAGAGCGAACTCGACGGGGCGTCGCTGGCCGCGATCGACAAGGCGCAAAAGCTGAACGCCAGCCAGCTGGCGCGGCTGTCCGCCTTCGACCGCGCCTCGGTGAGCGGCGACGACCAGATCAGCTATGACGTCGTCATCTTCGGCCTGAAGAACACCGACATGGACAACAAGCGCTACAAATACGCCGGCGGCGGCGCGGGCGCGCCCTATGTCATCAGCCAGAGGGACGGGCTCTACAGCAACATCCCCTCGTTCCTCGACAACCAGCACACCATCGCGGTCAAGGCGGATGCCGACGCCTATCTCGCGCGCCTCGAGCAGTTCGCGCTGCGCCTGGACGAGGAGGCCGATGTCGTGCGTCACGACGTGGCGCTGGGCGTGGTGCCGCCGGACTTCGCGCTCGCCAAGACCATCGTGCAGATGAACGCGCTGCGCAACCAGCCGGCCGACAGCGCCTCGATGACCCTGTCTGTGGTGCGGCGAACCGCCGAGAAGAACATCCCGGGCGACTGGAAGACGCCGGCCGCGAAGATCCTGACCGACAAGGTCTATCCCGCGCTCGAGCGCCAGATCGCGCTGATCACCAGCCTGCAGCCGGGCGCGACGCACGACGCCGGCGTCTGGCGCCTGCCGGACGGCGAGGCCTATTACCGCGACAGCGTGCTGACCTGGACGACGTCGACCATGAGCCCGGCCGACATCCACCAGACCGGCCTCGACATCATCAAGGACCACAGCGCGCAGATCGACGCGATCATGAAGACGCAGGGCATGACGCGGGGCACGGTCGGCGAGCGGCTGCGCGCGATGTATGACGATCCCAAGATGCTGTACGCCAACACCGACGCCGCGAAGGCGCAGCTGATCGCCGACCTGAACGTGAAGGTCGCCGCGATCCGCGCGAAATTGCCGGCCTATTTCGGCGCGCTTCCCAAGGCCGATGTCGTCATCAAGCGCGTGCCCAAGGAGATCGAGGCGGGACAGGCCGGCGGCTACTACAATGCGCCGTCGCTCGACGGCAAGGTGCCGGGCATCTACTGGATCAACCTGCGCGACACCGCCGAGCAGCCCCGCTGGCTGTTGCCGACGCTGTCCTATCACGAAGCCATCCCCGGCCATCACCTGCAGCTGTCGATCCAGCGCGAAGCCAAGATGCCGCTGATCCGGCGCCTGTCCTTTTTCTCGTCCTACATGGAAGGCTGGGCGCTCTACGCCGAACAGCTCGCCGACGAGATGGGCATGTATGACGACGATCCCCTGGGCCGCATCGGCTTCCTGCACGATGCCATGTTCCGCGCCGTGCGGCTGGTGGTCGACAGCGGCATCCACGCCATGCGCTGGAGCCGCGAGCAGGCGGTGAAATTCTATGTCGACACCCTGGGCGACCAGGAGAGCGGCGCGATCACCGAGATCGAGCGCTACGCCGTGACGCCCGGCCAGGCTTGCGGCTATATGCTGGGCAAGCTGACGTTCCTGGCGGCGCGGAAGAAGGCGCGCGACGCATTGGGCGCCAGGTTCGACATCAGGAGCTTCCACGACGCCATGCTGATCGGCGGCGCAGTGCCGCTCGCCATGCTCGACGGCATGGCTGATCGCTACATCGCCTCGCGCAAGGGCTAGCGTCCGGCGACATTGGTAGTATCCTTGGCGCGGCGACTTTCGCGGCGCGATGGAATGACCGAGAGCATGCCCGAAGACTTGCTGTCCCTGCAGATTGGCGGTGCCACGGTCGCCGACAATCTGCAGCGCGCCGTGGCGGCTGGAACGCTCAAAAGGGATTCGACCGGCTTGCTCGAGCGTGCCGCCAGACCGGCGCGCAGCCTCGACTGGGTGCGGGTCAAGAATGGCGAAGCGATGGATTGCGATTTCCTGATGGAGTTCGTCTACCGCCACGCCTATGCCGCCTCTGCCGTGCCGCAAGGCTGCAGCGCCTGTTACAAGGTAAAGGTGGTGCCGCGGTCCTTGCGCGAATTGGTGGCCGCCTGGCAGATCGGCAAGCGTATCGCCTGCAATTCCAAATGGGGCATCGACCTCAACAACCGCTACTCGCAGGACATCTATGCCGGCTTCTTCTATGCCGCCGGCCTCGCGGAAGCCCGCGCGCTGTACCGGGTCGTGCGGGAGGCATTCGTCGCCGATCCCAAGCTCGGACCGGACATCGCGACGACCATCAAGCGCGGCTGCTCGGAATATGAAGCGACGCTGGGACCGTCCGATCGCTACACATTTGCGCCGGGGCTGGCGGAGCTGGAAGCGCGTCTGAAATCCGGATTCCGCGATGCCGTTCAGGAAGATCGGCCGCTCGGCGCCATCATGGCGCGCTGGATCGACGTCGCGTTCCGGATCGGCGACGACACCTATCTGGATTTCACGCAAGGACGGCGCCTGCGGCCAAAAATGGTGACCTATGATCCGGCGCCGGATACCGACACCTTCGCCTGACGCGGAAAGGTGACCGCCTCCAGCTTGTTGCCGTCGGGATCGAAGACGAACGCACCGTAATAGGTCGTCAACGCCGCCTGGCGCGGGCCGGGCGCGCCGGCATCGGCCCCGCCTTGCGCCAGGGCGGCGGCGTGAAAGGCGCGCACCGACGCTTCGTCCCGCGTGCGCAGGCAGATGTGGCCGCCGGTGGTTTGCGGCAGCGGCGCAAGGCCCTCGCGCAGGTTGATCCAGAATTCGGGATAGGACTTGCCGAAGCCGGCCGTTCGTTCGCGCGTCACCAGCTTGCCGAGCCCCAGGGGCGCCAGCACCGCCTCATAGAATTTCGTGCTGCGCGCCAGATCGGCGACGGCGACGGAGACGTGATCGATCATCCGCCCGGCCGGATGGTTTCCGCCCAGTCGACCAGCGCTTCATTCGTCACGCCGTTCTTCGAATCGAAAGTGGCGGGCTGCGCGCCGGTTTCGCTGACCAGCGCCACGCCGCTGTCGAAGAACAGGACGGCGCCCTGCCATGCCGCCGGCATCTGGTTGAGGCTGCCTTTCGCCGAGAAGGCGTAGACGAGGTCGCCGTCGGCATCGCGGAATTTGCCGCGATCGAGGACCGCGAATGTGCCGGCGCCGTAGCGCCCTTCCAGATAGCCGTCCACCAGCGCGCTCGCTTGCGCGTCGAACTGCAGGCGGTCGACCGCCTTGTCGAGTTTGAGCCATTCGATCGTGCGTCCCCATTGCGTCGCCAGCCCCATCGAATTCATGTGGGGGAAATCGACGACCACAAGGTCGCCGGAGACATTTTCCTTTCCGGCATGGAACAGGCGGTCGAATTCGTCGTCCATCGCAATGGAAAAGGCGCCGCTGGGCGAAACATAGCGGCGCGCGGCCCTCATTTCGTCGCCCGACGCCGGCGCGGCGAGCAATGCGAAGCTCGCGGCAAGAAGCAATAAACCCCAGTAGCGCATCGTATTTTCCCCTCGTCTATCCGAACCTCAGCGGCTCATAAGTGCGTATTCGCCGCCCTTCTCGATGCCGCGCTTGTAGGCGGGGCGCGCCTGCATGGCGGCCCGGTATTTAACGAGGCCCGGATATGGTTCCAGTCGCGCGCCGGCAGCCTCCAGGACGAAGAGCAGCTGGATGTCGGCGCCGGTGAGGTCGCCGCCGACGAAGAAGCTGCGGCCCTTGATGCCCGCTTCCAGGTAGGAAAGATTGTTGGCGATCTCGCTGTCGACGCGCGGCTTGAGCAGCGCCGCCGCGTCGCCGAGCATGCCGGTATAGAGCGCCATCAGCAGCGGCAGCATCGCCGAGCCCTCGGCATAGTGCATCCACTCGATATACTTCCAGTAGTCGTCGCTGCCGGCCTTCGGCTTGAACTTGCCCTTGCCGTAGACGTCGATGAGATATTCGACGATGGCGCCGGACTCGGCGATGGTCTTGCCGCCGTCGGTGATGACCGGAGACTTGCCGAGCGGGTGTACCGCCTTCAGCTCCGGCGGCGCGAAGGGCACCGGCGAGCCGCGCTGGTATTTGACGATCTCGTACGGCGTGCCGAGCTCCTCCAGCAGCCACAGGATGCGCTGCGAGCGTGAATTGTTGAGGTGATGGACCTGGATCGTCATGGCGTTGTCTCCGTTATTTCAGGTGATCGGGGGTCAGGCCGGGGCCGCGCAGCAGCGATCCGAACGACACGTCGACGGTGGTGACGTTCCGCACGTCGCGCGCCGCCTTGATGTCGCCGGGCACGATGAGGACGGGCTGGGCGAGCGGCTGGCCGTTCTCTTCGGTCGCCAGGATCACCTGGCCGTTGCCGAGTTCGGGATGGATTTCGCCCAGGCTGACGAGCGTGGCGTAGTGATCGGCCGCCGCCGTCACGATGATGCCGTGCAGCAGGATGGCGTGACGCTGCGGCCCGTTCACCAGCCCCGCATCGTTGATCAGCGTCCACAGCAGCACGCCATGGAACGTGCCGGTGAAGCTTCCCTTCTCGGTCTTCTGGTCGACCTTGACGTCGATCTGCGGCATGGCACGCAATTGCGCCATCGTGAAAGTGCCCGGATGCTGGACGGCGCCGAGCAGTGTGATGCCGTCTGCCAAGGCCGGCGTGGTCAGCAACAGCGCCGACAACAGAATCGCGAATTTCATCGTCTCGCCTCGCGCCACATCGGCCACAGGGTGGGGCCGTTCGGAATTTTGATCTCGCCGGTGATCTCGAAGCCGAAGCTCTGGTAGATCGGCAGGTTGGTGTCCTTGCTGGATTCCAGATAGCACGGCGTGCCCGCCGCGTCGGCAACGGCCAATTGATGCCGCAGGATCAGGCCGCCATAGCCCTTGCCCTGCAGCGCCGGATCGGTGCCGATGGTCTGCAGGTACCAGTGCGGCGCGTGCGGATGGAGCTTTTCGATGCGGTCCATCGTCGCCATCACGTTGAACACGCCACCGCCGAAGACGCCGAGCAGCTCCGGCGCGTTGGCGACATAGTCCCAGAACTTCACATGCCAGCCATCCGGCGGCCGCCACAGCGTCGCCGCCTCATAGCCGCTCGTGACATGGCAGGCGCCATGCGGCAGTCCGAGCTTGAACAGCAGCTTGAACATGCGCGGCAGCGCCCTGGCGCGCGCCGCCGCATCGGGCAGCAGATGCACGGTGACGGGATCGTCGTGAAAGGCGCGGGCCAGCGTCGCGGCGAGCGCTCCGGCATCGCTCCACGCGGCCTTGCGCACGGTCACGTCCGATGCGCGCGCCGCCTGGCTCATCTCAGCGGTTCAATTCCCGCATCGCCTTGTCGAGACCGCCGAGCGTCAGCGGGAACATGCGGCCGCCCAGCAACTGGTTCATCAGCCCGATGGACGGGGTGTATTCCCAGTGCTTCTCCGCCACCGGGTTCAGCCACACCGCATGCTCGAACATCGTGGTGACGCGGTCGAGCCAGATGGCGCCGGGCTCCTCGTTCCAGTGCTCGACGCTGCCGCCCGGATAGGTGACCTCATACGGGCTCATGGTCGCGTCGCCGACGAAGATGATCTTGTAGTCGCGCGGATATTTGTTGAGCACGTCCCAGGTGTTGAGTTTCTCGTTGTGGCGGCGGCGATTGTCCTTCCACACCGCCTCGTACAGGCAATTGTGGAAATAGTAGAAATCCATGTGCTTGAATTCGGTCTTGGCGGCGCTGAACAGCTCCTCGCAGAGCTTGATATGCGCGTCCATCGAGCCGCCGATGTCGAAGAACAGCAGCACCTTGACGGTGTTGTGGCGTTCCGGGATCAGCTTGAGGTCGAGGTAGCCTTTGTTGGCCGTGTCCTTGATGGTGCCGGGCATGTCGAGCTCGACCTCGGCGCCCTGGCGGGCCCATTTGCGCAGGCGGCGAAGCGCCACCTTGATGTTGCGCGTGCCGAGCTCGACCGAATCGTCGAGGTTCTTGTATTCGCGCTTGTCCCAGACCTTGATCGCCTTGCCGTGGCGCGACTTGTCCTGGCCGATGCGCACGCCTTCGGGATTGTAACCGCCATTGCCGTAGGGCGACGTACCGCCCGTGCCGATCGCCTTGTTGCCCTTCTCGTGGCGCTTCTTCTGCTCTTCCATGCGCTCTTTGAGCTGCTGCATCAGCTTGTCCCAGCCGCCGGCCTTCTCGATCATCTTCTTCTCCTCTTCGGAGAGGAATTTCTCGGTCAGGGCCTTCAGCCATTCTTCGGGAATCTGCGCCAGCAGCGAGCCGTCGAGACCTTCGAGCCCCTTGAAGACATGGCCGAAGACCTGGTCGAACTTGTCGAGGTTGCGCTCGTCCTTGACCAGCGCGGTGCGCGACAGGAAATAGAAGTCCTCGATCTTCATGTCGATGACGTCCTTGTCCATCGCGTCCATCAGCGCGAGATATTCCTTCAGCGTGACGGGAATCTTGGCGGAGCGGAGTTCGTCGAAGAACTGGAAGAACATGGGCGCGGACCTTCCGGGCAGGCGAATAGCGGTTCGGCAAGTCTAGCGCGGGTTGGTCGGTCCGGCCAGCGGGCCCGCCGCCGCCGGCGGGGCCGGTGCGACAGGGGCTGCCGCAGGGACAGCCGGGCCCGGCGCCTGCTTGGCGATGTGGGCCAGCGCCTCGTCGTAGACCGCCTTGAGGAAATCGCGCTGCTTGTCGTCGTCGCGGGGCGTGGCGAACTCCACCGTCGCCTCCAGCGCCCAGGCGCCGATCGTGCCGCCCGAGAACAGGATGCGGTAGTGCAAGGTCTCCAGGGCCGCGGTCTCGTAGGTGCGGGTGTAGACCGAGATCGGCGTGGCGCCACCGCCGATATGCATCGTGCTTTCGCCGACCATCTTGCCGCCGATGCCTTCCTGCTCGGTGAATTCGGGGACCAGCGCGGTCTTGGGATCGTATGCGATGCCCTTCAGCGGCGTCAGCGTGATCGTGCCGTAGACACCGTCGAGCGCCGAATAGGCGCAGAAATCCGCGCCGATGGACGGATCGCGCTCGCCATAGGCGTCGCGCTCGAAATGGCCGATGAACAGCGGGCAAACGAACCCCGAGGCGCTGTGCACCTTGGCCTCGTCGCCGGCATCCTTGAAGGCGTCAATGTCGGTGGTCTGGGCGTGCGCCGGCATCAGCAAAAGCATCGTCGCGGCCAGGGCGAGCGGTATCGAGGTCGGCGTCATCCACGGTTTCCGAGGGTGCATCGGCGCGATATTATCAGAAGCGCGGCGGTGGCGACATACGCCGGTGGAGAAGCACGGCAATGGCGATCCCCGACGGCAGCGAGGCGGCGCGGCCGTTCCTCCCGACGAAAGACTTCGCGGCGAGCAAGGCGTTCTACGAAGCTTTGGGCTTCAGCAAGCTCCTCGACGGCGACGTCGCGATTTTCGCCCTCGGGCGGACGTCGTTCATCCTGCAGCGCCCTTTGCCGCAGCAATGGGCGGAGAACTGCATGATGCAGCTGATGGTCGACGATCTCGAAGGCTGGTGGACCCACATCGCCAGTCTCGACTTGCCGGGCCGGTTCGGCGTGCCGCCGCCCCGCGCGCCCGCTTTGCAGCCCTGGGGCCTGCATGTCGCCTATGTCGTCGATCCGGCGGGTGTGCTGTGGCACATCGCGCAGCGGCGGGCGGGCGCGCCGGCGGATTGAAAAGCGCAGCGGGTTCAAGACGCGCGTTGCTTACTTGTTCTCAATCTGTTTCTGCGAGATAATGACGGAATGAGCGGAGCGAGCGACAACATCGTACTCGAACACCTGCGCCACATCCGGGCGACGGTCGATGCGACGCGTCAGGACATCCGTGATCTGACACATCGCGTCGGCATGTTGGAAACCCAATATGCCGGCCTGGAAGGCCAGATCGCCGGGCTACATGCCCAATACGCTCATGTCGCGACGCGCATAGATCGCGTCGAGATACGCCTTGAAAAGATCGAGCGCCGGATCGGCCTGATCGACGCCTAGTTCCGGCTCTCGCGCCGCGCCAGGAAAGCCAAGCGTTCGAACAGATGCACGTCCTGCTCGTTCTTGAGCAGGGCGCCGTGCAGCGGCGGGATCAGCTTGGTCGGGTCTTTTTCCTTCAGCGCCTCGGGCGGGATGTCCTCGTTGAGCAGCAGCTTCAGCCAGTCGAGCAACTCGCTGGTCGACGGCTTCTTCTTGAGACCCGGCACGTCGCGGATCTGGTAGAAGACGTTGAGCGCTTCGCTGACCAGCTTCTGCTTGATGCCGGGATAATGCACGTCGATGATCTTCTGCATCGTGTCGCGCTCGGGAAACTTGATGTAGTGGAAGAAGCAGCGGCGCAGGAAGGCATCCGGCAACTCCTTTTCGTTGTTCGAGGTGATCAGGATGATCGGGCGGATCGCCGCCTTGATGGTCTCGCCGGTCTCGTAGACGAAGAACTCCATGCGATCGAGTTCGAGCAGCAGGTCGTTGGGGAATTCGATGTCGGCCTTGTCGATCTCGTCGATCAGCAGCACAGGCCGCTGCTTCATCTCGAAGGCTTCCCACAGCTTGCCCTTGCGGATGTAGTTCTTGACGTCCTTGACGCGCGCGTCGCCGAGCTGGCTGTCGCGCAGGCGGGTGACGGCGTCGTATTCGTAGAGGCCCTGGATCGCCTTGGTCGTCGACTTCACATGCCAGGTGATCAGCGGCGCCTTCATGGCGTCGGCGACCTGGAAGGCCAGCTCGGTCTTGCCGGTGCCCGGCTCACCCTTGACCAGCAGCGGACGCTCGAGCGCCACCGCGGCGTTGACCGCGATGCGAAGGTCGTCGGTGGCGACGTATTTGTCCGTTCCTTGAAAGCGCGGGGCAGCCATCTGTCGTCTCTTCCGTTCATGAATAGCGAAGTTCAAAGCGTATGGGGCGGCGGGGTGGGGCGCAAGGGCGCGCGCCGCGCCGCTTTTAAGGCTAAAACAACGCGATGAGCATGCCGCCGCCGAGCCAGATTGCCGCGCTGATCGCGCAAGCCGCGAACCTGATCAACCAGGGCCAATGGGCCTTCGCCGAGCAGGCGCTGGCCCAGGTGCTGGGCGCACGGCCGCTGGAGCCCGACGGCCTGCAGCTGATGGGCATGGTGCGCGCCAGCCAGGGACGCAATGACGAGGCCGAGGCACTCTATCGCCAGTCCTTGTCGCTGCGGCCGCGGCAAGCGAACGTGCAGGCCAATCTCGGCAAGCTGCTGACGGCGACCGGCCGCGCCCAGGAGGGCATCGCCCTGTTGCGCGGCGCGCTGCGCGCCGATCCGAACAATTTCGACCTGTTGCTGGTATTGGCGCAGGCACAACAGGCGGCAGGCGAGCTGGTATTCGCCGAGAAAAATCTGGTCGCTGCTCTCAAGCTCGCGCCAAACGACCTGTCGGCGATGCTCAGCCTCGGCGCCCTGTACAACGACACCCATCGCCCGGCGGAGGGCGAGACCGTCCTGCGCAAAGCGCTGGCGCTGGATTGCGTGCCCGCCATGCGCGCCGCGCTGGAGCACAATCTCGGCGTCGCGCTCAAGATGCAGCGGCGCTATGACGAGGCCCTGGCACACCTCGACGCCGCGCTGGCGCGGGCGCCGGACCTGCCGTTTGCCGATGCCAATCGCGCCAGCGTGCTGCAGCATCTGGACCGCCAGGACGAAGCGGTCGCCGCCTATCGCCGCGCCATCGCGCGCAATCCGCTGCATCTGCCGGCGCATCAGGAATTGAACGCCTTGCTCTACCGCATGGGGCGCGACGAAGCGTTTCTGAAGTCCTATGACGAGGCAGCGGTGCGGGTGCGGAATTCGGCGGCATTGCAGATCGGCAAGGGACGCCTTCTCAACCGGACCGGACGCTTTGCCGAGGCCCGGGAATGTTTCGAACGCGCCGCCATAGCCGATCCCGGCAGCGCCGTCGCGCAAAATGGCCTGGCGATTTCGCTGGTCGGTCTCAAGCAGTTCGAACCGGCCGTCGCGGCGTATGAGAAATCGCTGGCGCTCCAGCCCGGCGACATCGCGACGCAGGTCAACCTCGCCGGCACGCTGCTGCAGGTCGGCGAATTCTCCCGGGCGCTTGGCCTGGCGGAAGCGGTCGTCGCGGGCGAGCCCGACGATCAGGGCGCACTCGCCGTGTACGAACTGGCGCTGCGCGCAAACGGCGACGCGCGCGCCGATCTTCTGGCGGACTATGAACGCCAGGTGCAGATCTTCGATCTCGATCCGCCGGACGGCTTTGCCAGCATGGCGGATTTCAACGCCGCGCTGAACGCCCGGCTCGACAACCTGCATCGCGACCGGCGCGAACATATCGACCAGACGCTGCGGCACGGCACGCAGACGATGGAGCCCCTGTTCGACGGCAGCGACGCCCTGATCGCCGCCCTGCGCGGCCGCATCGAGCAGGCAGTCGCAACCTACATCGCGCGGATGGCTGGAAGCGGCAAAAACCCCTTGTCGGCGCGTCGCAGACACGGCTTTCGCTTCAGCGGCTCATGGTCGTCGCGGCTGCACGATTGCGGCTTTCACACCAATCACATCCATCCCAAGGGATGGATCAGTTCCTGCTACTACGTGGCCGTTCCCGACGTCGTCGAGGACGCGCAGGCCAGGCAAGGCTGGATAAAGTTCGGCGAGCCCGCCTTCGCCATGGCGCTGCGCGACCCCATACGCCGCGCGGTCAAGCCGGCACCGGGGCGGCTGGTGCTGTTTCCCTCCTATATGTGGCACGGCACGGTGCCGTTTCATTCTGCGTCGGCGCGCACCACCATCGCCTTCGACGCGATTCCCGACTAAACTGCAGGTTGGGGGTGACGCATGAACTGGATGCTGATCGCCGCGGCGCTGGTCGCCGGCACTGTCGCGACCTTCACCGACTGGCTGTTCATGGGCGTGTTGTTCCACGACGCCTACAACAAATATCCCGAAGTATGGTGGCCGGAAATCCGCGAGGGCACGGAGAGACGCGCCATCATCTGGTCGAGTGTGCTGGGCTACATCATGAGCGGCGGCGTAGTCGCGCTCTGCCTTGTCGCCCATGCGCGCGGCATTGCGGCGGGGCTCGAGATCGCGGCGCTGGCCTGGCTCGCGGGCCCGTTCGTGATTCTCGTGGTCAACGGCTTTTTCTTCAAGCTCGACCCGAAAGTCACGGTCACGCAGTGCCTGGGCTGGCTGGCGCGCATGGCGCTGGCCGGCGGCGCGGCGGGGTACGTCCTTTCCTTGTGAACGAGGCGGCGATGACCGGACTGCGGGCCCTTGCATTTCTTGGCGTTGCACTGGCGTTGTCGTCCTCCTCTCGCGCCGCGCCGCCGCCGTCGCCGGACCGGATGGCCTGGGAGGTTTTCGCGCAGATGGTTGCGCCGGCGGGAATGCCCGGCGCCAAGGCCGTGGCGTTCGAGACCTGGGCGTCGGACGCGGATCTCTATTCGGCCACGCCAAGATGGCCGTCGCGCGGGAGCAAGCTTTTGACGCGCAGCCTCGCCGCCGTCGCCGAAGACAGGGCGGTGCACGCCTTGGCCGCGCCCGGTTGCCTGCCGCGCGACGGCGCGGCGGGAAATTTCCCGCCCGGCGCCTGCATCGGAGAGGAGGTCCAGCACAACCGGCCGGTCTTCGACTACATCCTCGCCAACGGGCTCTATTCGAAAGCCGGCCTGGTGAAGGCGTTCGCCGGCGGCAAGCCGATCGATTTTCCCGGCGATGCCGTCGTGGTGAAGGCCGACTGGGTTCTGGTGAGCGACATCCTTCGCTGGCAGCCGGCGACATACAAGACGGCGGACGCAGTGCGCCGCGCGTACTACACCAACCGCGCGACGCTGAATGGGCGCAGCGGCGAATACGCCCTGGCCGGGCTGTCGGTGCAGAGCAAGCAGGCCAGGGATTGGGTGTGGTCGACCTTCGAGCAGCGCAGCAATCCCGGCCGCTGCGACGTCATCGGCTGCCATGACGATTTCGGCGCGGCGGCCGCGGACGTCGCGCCGCGGCCGGCCGCCAATACCGATTATGGCCCGTGCGCCAAGACGCCGGCGCTGAGGGCGCTGCTGGCGAGCCGCGGCAGCGATCCCGTCTGGGACAATTACTGCCTGAAGGGCACGCAGGTGCGCTTTGTGACGCCGACCGGCCAACCCACGCTGCTGGCCAATTCGGTGATCGAGCGGATGAACAAGGGCGTCGCGGTGCAGCAGACTTCGTGCATCACCTGCCATGCCTATGCCTCGTTCGACCGCGCCGGCCTGCCGAACTTCGCCGCGCTGCAACCGCCGCCGAAGAACGGCGTGCCACAGCCTCCGCCGACCGGCGCCGTGCAGGCCGCGCTGCTGCAGGGCTACAAGCAGAACGACTTTCTGTGGGGCGTGATCGCGGCCGCGCCTTGATCGCGCGGCGGCAGAAGAAGCGGGCGGCGCTTCGCTGCCGGTCCGGCGGGCGAGGCGATGCTTGTCGCCGCCATGAGGTTGGCCTAGCCTGAGGTCCGGCCGGCGAGCCTGCGTTCCGCTGTCTTCGTTTGCGTATGCGTTGTCTGCAACGGATGCCCGCAAGAGGAGATATGCGACCATGCGCTTCGGATTTCTAGCAATCGCCGCTTTGGCTACGGCCGTCACGCTGCCGGCGCAGGCGAGCGATCCGCTGCCCTGGGGCCAGTCCAGCGACATGCTGGCATGGCAGGTCCTGACGCAGGTTGTGGCGCCGGCCGGAACGCCCGGCGTGAAGGCGGTGGAATTCGAAACCTGGGCGGCAGACAGCGACGTCTATACCGCCAATCCGCACTGGCCAGCGCCGGGCGCGATGAAACGATTGCAGCCGAGCCTGCTGGGCTTGGCGGCCGCCGCGCCCGCCAAGCCGGTCGGCAACAAAAGGCTGCTCGCGGTGATCAGCCCGACGCAGTGCGTGCCGCCGCAGTCCAATCCGCCGCCGCAGCCCAAAGCCCTGCCGGGAAACTTCCCCCTGGCACCCGCCTGTATCGGCGAGGAGGTGCGGCGCAATTGGGCGACCTTCCAGTACATCGTCGCGAACCATCTCTACACGACGGCGGATCTGGTGAAGGCGTATGTCAACGGACGACCGGTCGACCTGCCCAACGATGCGCTGGAAGTGAAGGCCGATTGGGCGCCGGTGAGCGTCGTCATGGCCTGGCAGCCGAAATACAAGACCGTGAAGGACGTCGAGGCCGCCTTCTACACCAACAGCGCGACGCTGAACGGTCAGACGACGGAATATGCGCTGCTCGGTCTTGCCATGAGCTCCAAGGCGATCCGGCAATGGGTGTGGATGACCTTCGAACATCGCAGCAGTCCCGGCCGCTGCGACACGATCGGCTGCCATGACGACTATGGCGCGACCGTCGCGAATGTGGCGCCGGCCGCCACACCCAATACCGACTACGGTCCCTGCGCCAAGACGCCGGCCGTGCAAGCGCTGCTGAAAAGCGGCGGCGCCGACCCGATCTGGAACAATTACTGCCTCAAGGGAACGCAGATCAATTACCTGACCAAGGCCGGCACGCCGACACTGCTGGGCAATTCGGTGATCGAGCGCATCAACGCCGGCGTGCCGATCGCGCAATCGTCCTGCCTGAGTTGTCACACCTACGCTTCGCTCAACAATGCCGGCGCGCCGAATTTCGCCGCGCTGGACAACCAGATTGGCGGCATCAAGCCGAGCCTGCTGCACGGCTACAAGCAAAACGACTTCCTCTGGGGACTGTTGCTCGCGAAATAGCGGCATCGCATCTCGCGCAACGCTGCGTTGCAGGCAGCGTTGCGCGGCGATCCCCAGGAGCGCAAATTCCATGCGATGACCGTAGCCCACGTCTATACCGTTGCCTTCCAGGGCATCGAAGCCCGCGAAGTGGACGTCCAGGTCCATATCGGCGAAGGTGGCACCGGCGTTTTCAACATCGTGGGCCTCGGCGACAAGGCGGTGGCCGAGAGCAAGGAGCGGGTGCGCGCGGCGCTGTCGGCCATCGGCCTGGCGCTGCCCTATCAACGCATCACCGTGAACCTGGCGCCGGCCGACCTGCCCAAGGAAGGCAGCCATTACGACCTGCCGATCGCACTGGGCCTTCTGGCGGCGATGGGCGTGCTGCCGGCGAGCGAGATCGCCAATTACGTCGCGCTCGGCGAGCTGTCGCTGGACGCGCAGGTGACGGCCGTGGCCGGCGTGCTGCCGGCGGCGCTGGCGGCGAGCGCACAGCAACGCGGGCTGATCTGTCCGGCGGCCTGCGGGCCGGAAGCGGCCTGGGCCGGCGACATGGAGATCATCGCAGCGCCTTCGGTGATTGCGCTCGTCAACCACATGAAGGGCGTACAGGTGCTGAATCGCCCCGTCGCCAGGCTGGCCGACGACACAGCGAGCGCGCCGGACCTGCGCGACGTCAAAGGCCAGGAGACCGCCAAGCGCGCCCTCGAAGTCGTGGCGGCGGGCGGCCATAACCTGCTGATGATCGGGCCGCCCGGTGCCGGCAAGTCGATGCTGGCGCAGCGCCTGCCCGGCCTGTTGCCGCCGCTCGACGCGCGCGAGGCGCTCGAACTGTCGATGGTGCAGAGCCTTGCCGGCGAATTGCCCGGCGGCACGATCTCGCGGCGGCGGCCGTTCCGCAATCCGCACCATTCGGCCTCGATGGCGGCGCTGACCGGCGGCGGGCTGCGCGTGAAGCCCGGAGAGGTGTCGCTGGCGCATCTGGGCGTGCTGTTCCTCGACGAGTTGCCGGAATTCCAGCGCGCGGTCCTGGATTCGCTGCGCCAGCCGATCGAGTCCGGCGAGGCCGTGGTGGCGCGCGCCAATGCCCATCTGCGTTTTCCGGCGCGTTTTCAGCTGGTCGCGGCGATGAATCCATGCCGCTGCGGCTATTTGAGCGACCCCGCCCAAGCCTGCGGCCGCGCCCCCAAATGCGCGGTGGATTATCAGTCGAAGATCTCCGGCCCGCTGTTCGACCGCATCGACGTGCATGTCGAGGTCGGGGCGGTCTCGGCAGCGGACATGACCTTGCCGCCGCCGGCCGAAGGCAGCGCCGAGGTCGCAGCGCGCGTGGCGCGGGCGCGCGATGCCCAGCGGACGCGCTATGCCGGCAAGGCCATCCGCACCAATGCCGAAGCCGAAGGCGAACTCCTCGACGCGGTTGCGACGCCCGATGCGCCGGGCGCCAAGCTGCTCACGGCGGCTGCGGAAGCCATGCGGCTGACCGCGCGCGGCTATCACCGTGTGTTGCGGGTGGCGCGCACCATCGCCGATCTCGCCGGGACCGAACACGTCGCCCGGCCGCATGTTGCCGAGGCGCTGTCCTACCGGCGCCTCAGCCAGAGCAACTGAATACGATCGTAAAACAGGCCGCTGTCTCGACTCGTGATATCCGTTCGGATATCACGGTGGCGGGATTGCATTGGGGGATTTCCATGCTCAAAAAACTATGGTTGCGCGGCCTCATGGCCTTGCTGCTGGCGATGGCGCCGGTCGCGGCAGAAGCCGCCGGCATCACGGTGTTCGCCGCGGCGTCGCTGACCGATGCGCTGGGCGACGTCGGCAAGGCCTATCAGGCCAAGACCGGCAACAACGCGGCGCTGTCCTTCGCCGCCTCGTCGGCGCTGGCGCGGCAGATCGAGGCCTCCGGCGGCGCCGACATCTTCATGTCCGCCGACACCGACTGGATGGAGTATCTCGACAGCCGCGGCCTGATCCAGCACGACACGCGCAAGAACCTGCTCGGCAACCACCTTGTGCTGATCGCGCCGGCAGGGGCGAACGTCGCGCTGACCATCGCGCCGCATTTCGATCTTCTGGGCGCGCTGGGCGGCGGGCGGCTTTCCATCGCCGATCCGGATTCGGTGCCGGCCGGCAAATATGCCCGCACCGCGCTGACCACGCTCGGCGTGTGGAACGCCGTCGTCAATCACCTGGTGCAGGCGGAGAATGTCCGCGTGGCGCTCACCTATGTCTCGCGCGGCGAGGCGCCGCTCGGCATCGTCTACACGACCGACGCGCTGAGCGACAAAGGCGTCCACGTCGTCGGCACCTTCCCCGAGAGCAGCCACGCGCCGATCGTCTATCCCGCCGCGCTGGTGAAAGACGCCAAGCCGGAAGCGAAGGCCTTTCTCGATTTCCTGAGCGGCCCCGAAGCGAAGGCGATTTTCGAAAAAGACGGCTTCGTCATCCTGGGGAGCCGATGACGTGAGGGCACGCACGCTTCTTCTCGGCGGCGCGGCTGCGGCCGCGCTCGCCAACCCCGCCCTGGCCGACGACGCGGCGATCCTGAAGCGCCTCGACGCCATGCAGCACATGATGGAGCTGCAGCAGAAGCAGATCGCGGCCCAACGCGGCGAGATCAGCGCGCTGCGCGGCGCCCTGCGCCACAAAGGCGTGCCCGTGCCGCCGGCCGCGACGCAAGCCGCCGACGCAGCGCCCGCTGCGCCGCCGCCGGCGTCCGTCGAAGCCCATGTCGCCCAGCAACAGGTCGCGATCGACGACCTGGTCGGCAAGTTCGCGGCGATGGAAAACCGCACGCGCATCGAGAAGGCCGACCAGCCGGCGTGGAGCATCGCCGGCGGCCGCCCGACCGTGACCTCTGCCGACGGCCGCTTCAGCCTCGCGATCCGCGTCATCGGGCAATACGACATGGGGTATTTCATGCAGGGCTCGGCGGCCCGCCAGCTCGCGGCGGCGAACGGGCCGGATCTCTCCAGCGGCGCCAACTGGCGCCGCGCCCAACTCGGCATCCAGGGCAAGGTGTTCGGCGACTGGAACTACTTCTTCAACTACGATTTCGGCAGCGGCGCCTCGAGCGGCAACGAATTGCAGGGCCGCATCCAGCAGGCCTATGTCGAATATGCCGGCCTGGCGCCGTTCGCGTTCCGCGTCGGCGCCTTTCCGCCGAGCGCCAACCTGGAAGACGCCACCGGCGCGGCCGATGTGATCTTCCTGGAGCGCAACGCGCCGTCCGACCTGTCGCGCAGCCTGGCCGGCGGCGACGGCCGCGACGGCATCGGCATCATCTATGCCGGCGAGCAGTTCTTCGGCTCGCTGGCCTATACCGGCGGCAAGGTCGCGGACACCAACCTGTTCTTCGACGAGCAGCAGGCGGTCGTCGGCCGCGTCAGCGACGTCTTCTATTCCGACAACGACTGGAAGCTGCTGGCTTCGGCGGCGGCAAGCTATGTCTTTCGCGGCGGCGACGCCGTGGCCGGCGCCGGCTCGGCGGAAAACATCACCTTGCAGGACGGTCCGGAACTGACGACCGACGACAACAGCCTGCGGCTGGTCTCGACCGGTGCCCTCAACGTCGCCTCGGCGTGGAATTACGGCCTCGAAGGCGCGGCGGAGTGGCGAAACGTCTACACCCAGGCGGGCTATTTCGGCTACGGCATGGATCAGATGGCGGCCGGCGCGCCGGCGTTGAACTTCGAAGGTTGGTACGCGCAGGCCAGCTGGATCATCACCGGCGAGAGCCGGCCTTACAATGTCGCCAACGGCTCGTTCTCCAATCCCAAGCCGCGCATCCCGTTCTCGCTCGACGGCTGGGGACCGGGCGCCTGGGAAGTGGCGGCGCGCTATAGCGATCTCGACCTCAACGACCATGCCGGCGTGCTGGGCGCGGCGTTGCCGGCCGGCGGCATCCGCGGCGGCGACCAGCGCATCTTCACCGCGGCGCTCAACTGGTATCCCAACGGCGCGCTGAAATTTTCGCTGCAGTGGCAGAACACCGATGTGAGCCGCATCGGCACGATCCCGGCCGGCTTCGGCCATGGCGTGCTGAACAACGCGCAGATCGGGCAGAATTTCGATACCTTCGCCTTCCGGTCTCAAATCGCCTTGTAAGGACAAGACAATGCGGCACAGCGCCTTCCTCGGAGCCGTTCTGCTTCTCGCCGCATCGCCGGCGCTGGCCGATCCGGTGTGCAGCAAGCTTGCCTGGCCACTGGACAAGGAGCGGGCGCTGCTGAACGGCACGGTCGACGCCTTTGCCTCGGGCGAGACCCGCAAGGCGATGCCCAGCAGGGCGATCAGCCTGATGCTGAAGCCCGGCAGCGAAGCCGGCTTGCCGGTGGCATCGGCGAAGCCCGCGGATCCCGCGAAGTTCGGCGGCTATGTGATCGTGCCGGTCGTGGCGGCCGGCGACTATCTGGTCTCTTTATCCGCCGAAGGCTGGATCGACGCGCTCCAGGACGGCGCGACCTTGAATTCGACGGCCCACACCGGCGACGCCGACTGCCCGGGCCTGCGCAAGAGCGTGCGCTTCACGCTGGCCGCCAAGCCGTTGACGCTGGAGATCAGCAACGCACCGGCCGATCACATCGAGATCGCGATCACCCCGGCGCCGGCAAAGTAGCTTTCGGCTTCAGCATCGCCGCCAGCACCAGCCCGGCAACGACGAAGCCGACGATCTCGATCAGCATATAGCCGAGCGTGTAGTCGAGCGGGAACGCGTACCAGTTCCAGTAGGAAATATTGGTCGCGCTCGCCGAGACGACGCCCACCATCGCGACGAACCCGGCGCGCGCCGCATAGCCGGCCAACGCCGTCTGCGCCAGCAGCCAGGCGGCGATCAGCGTCTCGACCAACTCGGTCAGGAACTCGACGATCAGGTTGCGCGGCTGCATCGACGTCGGTGCATGCGGATTGTAGACCAGCAGGCCTCCGGGCGCGGTGGCCGTCGACGGGCGGTGCGCCATGTCGGTGGGAAACACATAGAGCCCGCGCTTGTCGCCGATGGCGGAGGCGAGATTGCCGACGGTGACGCTTTCGTCCGGCAGCGTGCCCACGCCGATCATGCCGAGCGGCGTGGCGACATGGGCGATGGACGTCCAGACATACATGGCGATGCCGGCGGCAAGACCGGCGAGAAGAATGCGCATGCTGTTCCCCCAAGATGCGGCGCACGCAGTATAGCGCAAGGCGGCGCGCCGTCAGCGTTTGTGCAGTGCGAAATGCACGCCTTGGCGGATTTCGGCCAATGCCGTATGGATTTGCCGGCGGCAATCGGGGGCGGGCATGGTGGACAAACGCAAGCGCAGGGGCTTTCGCGCCATTCATCTGCTGCTCCTGATTCCCTATGCGGCGGTGCTGTGGGTGCCGTCCTACAACCGCATCGATCCCATGCTCGCAGGGATCCCGTTCTTCTACTGGTACCAGATGCTGTGGATCGTGCTCGGCGCGGCGGTGATGATTCCGGTCTATCTCGTCGAGGAGCGCGCCGACAAGGATGCGCCGCGATGAGGCCCGACACCCTCGCCATCGTCGTCTTCGTCGCGCTGTTCGCTTTCGTCACGATCATCGGCTTCTTCGCGGCGCGCTGGCGCCGCGGCGACCTCAACCAGCTGCACGAATGGGGCCTGGGCGGGCGACGCTTCGGCACCGTGGTCACCTGGTTCCTGCTCGGCGGCGACCTTTATACCGCTTACACCTTCATCGCCGTGCCGGCGGTCCTGTTCGGCGCCGGCGCCACCGGTTTCTTCGCCGTGCCCTACACCATCCTCGTCTATCCGCTGCTGTTCGCGGTGTTTCCGCGGCTGTGGTCGGTGGCGCGCGCCAAGGGCTATGTCACGGCGGCGGACTTCGTGCGCGGCCGTTTCGGCAATGGCACGCTGGCGCTTGCCGTAGCCGTCACCGGCATCGTCGCGACCATGCCCTATATCGCGTTGCAGCTGGTCGGCATGGAGGTGGTGCTCGCGGCGCTCGGCATCAATCCCAATCTCACCGTGCCGGGTCTCGGCGTGATCCACGATTTTCCGCTGCTGATCGCGTTCGCGGTGCTGGCGCTCTACACCTATTCCAGCGGCCTGCGCGCCCCCGCCCTGATCGCCGTGGTCAAGGATTTCCTGCTCTACGCCACGGTGATCGCGGCGGTCATCGTCATTCCGGCGGAACTCGGCGGCTTCGGCCACATCTTCGCCGCCGCCAACCCCAAGACGCTGCTGCTGGCGCCGGCCACGGCCGCAAGCCTGGGACCGCAATCGGCCTATGCCACGCTGGCGCTCGGCTCGACGCTGGCGCTGTTCCTCTATCCGCATGCGGTGACCGGCCTCCTCAGTTCTTCGAGCCGGCATGTCGTGCGGCGCAACGCCGTGGTGCTGCCGGCCTATTCCGTCGCGCTCGGGTTGATCGCGCTGCTGGGCACCATGGCGGTGGCCTCCGGCGTCCAGTCGATGCCGCAATATGCCGCCGGCTTCAAAGCCTTCGGCAACAATTTCGCGGTGCCGGCGCTGTTCCTGCACATGTTCCCGAGCTGGTTCGTCGGCGTGGCGTTCGCCGCCATCGCGATCGGCGCGCTGGTGCCGGCCGCGATCATGTCGATCGCCTGCGCCAACCTGTTCACGCGCAACATCTACCGCGAATATCTCGATCCCCATGCGCCGCCGGCGCGCGAGGCGCAGGTCGCCAAGATCGTGTCGCTCGTCGTCAAGCTCGGCGCCCTGTTCTTCGTCATCGAACTGCCGACCTCCTACGCCATCCAGCTGCAATTGCTGGGCGGCATATTGATCATCCAGACCCTGCCCGCCGTGCTGTTCGGTCTCTATACGAACAAGCTCAATCCCTGGGCGCTGTTGATCGGCTGGGGCGCCGGCATCGGCAGCGGCACCGCGATGGCTTATGCCAACGCCTTCAAGATCTCGATCTATCCGCTCACGCTGTTCGGCTACACGGTCCCCTGCTATGCCGCGTTATCGTCGCTGGTGCTCAATATCGCGGTCAGCTTTGCGCTCAGCTGGCTGTTCAACGCCGTGCTGCGCACACCGCCGAGCGACGCCACGGTGGAAGCCGACTACGCCTGAGGCGCCGTTTTGCAATGCCGCCGGATAAGGCCTACAGCCAGCCATGGCAGAGATTCCCAGGGCATCGGAACTGACCGCCGGCGAGATGCGCGTCTTGCGCGACATCATCGCGCGCAGCTTCGTCAGCGCCGGGACCGTGCCGCGCCTGCGCCGCGAGCGACTGCTGGCGATGGGGCTGGTATCGGCCGGCATGGGCGGATTGATGCCGACCCCGACAGGCCGGATCGTGGCGCAGACGCTTCCCTGATCCGGCCGCTCAGCCGAACCGTCCGGTGATGTATTGCTCGGTCTGCTTCTTGTCGGGCGCGGTGAAGATTTTCTCGGTCGGCCCGAACTCGATCAATTCGCCCAGATACATAAAAGCCGTGTGGTCGGAGGCACGGGACGCCTGCTGCATGTTGTGCGTCACGATGACGATGGTGTAGTCGGCCGAAAGCTCGTCGATCAGCTCCTCGATCCTGGCGGTCGAGATCGGATCGAGCGCCGAGCACGGCTCGTCCAGCAGGATGACCTCGGGCCGCGTCGCCACGGTACGCGCGATGCACAGGCGTTGCTGCTGGCCGCCGGACAGCGAGAGGCCGGATTCCTTCAGCTTGTCCTTGACCTCGCCCCACAGGGCGGCACGCTGCAACGCGCTTTCGATGCGGCCGTCGAGTTCGGAGCGCGGCATTCGCTCGTAGAGCTTGATGCCGAACGCGACGTTGTCGTAGATCGTCATCGGAAACGGCGTCGGCTTCTGGAACACCATGCCGACGCGGCTGCGCAGCAGGTTGGTGTCGAGGCGCGAGCTCAAAATGTCTTCGCCGTCCATCACCACTTTGCCTTCGGCGCGCTGGTTGGGATAGAGCTCATAGATGCGGTTGAGGATGCGCAGCAGGGTCGACTTGCCGCAGCCCGAGGGGCCGATGAAGGCCGTCACCTGGCGGTCGTAGAGCGGCAGCGTCACGTTCTTCAGCGCCTTGTTGGCGCCATAGTAGAAGCTGAGGTCCTTGATATCGACCTTGACGTTCTTCGGCGCGGGATTCGCGTCCATACCTAACTCCGCTTCGGTTGCAGAAGGCGCGCGACGATGCTGAGCGTCAGCACCGCCGCGGTGATGAGCAGCGCGCCAGCCCAGGCCAGGGCATGCCAGTCGTCATAGGCCGAGTTGGCGAAGCTGTAGATGATGTGCGGCAGGCTCTCCATCGGCTGGCCGAGATCGTGGCTCATGTTCCAGTTGCCGAAGGCCGTGAACAGCAGCGGCGCGGTCTCGCCGGAGATGCGCGCCACGGCAAGCAGCACGCCGGTGACGATGCCGGCGCGGGCGGCGCGCCAGGTGACGGCGCGGATCACGCTGCTGCGCGGTGCGCCCAGCGCGGCGGCGGCTTCGCGCAGGCCGTTGGGTACCAGCAGCAGCATGTTCTCCGTCGTGCGCACCACGACCGGAATCACGATCACCGCGAGCACCGCGGCGCCGGCCCAGCCCGAGAACCCGCCCATCGGAACCACGATCGCGACGTAGATGAAGAGGCCGGTCAGGATCGACGGCGTGCTGAGCAGGATGTCGTTGACGAAGCGTATCAGGCCGGCGAGCCGCGAATGGCGGCCATATTCGGCGAGATAGGTTCCGGCAAGCAGGCCGATCGGCGTGCCCACCGCGACGGCGAGCCCGCTCATGATCGCGCTGCCCAGGATGGCGTTGGCGAGGCCGCCATTTTCGTTCGGCGCCATCGTGACTTTGGTGAAGACGTCGGGCGACAGGCCCGCAACGCCCTTGACGAGCAACTCGCCGAGAATGAAGCCGAGCCAGCCGATGCCAAACAGCGCCGCCGCCACCGACATCAGCAGGAAGAAGACGTTCCAGACTTTCCGGCGCCGGATGAGCCCGTTGTTCTTCTTCATGCGGCGCGACCGGCGCGGCGTTCGAGCATCCGCAGCATGAGCAGCGCGGCGGCCAGGACCAGGAAGGTGATGAAGAACAGGATCAGGCCCAATTCCACCAGCGAGGCGCGATAGAGATCGCCCGTCGCTTCGGTGAACTCGTTGGCGATGCTCGCCGAGATCGTCGTCGCCGGTGCGAATAGCGATTCATGGATATGATGATCGTTGCCGATCACGAAGGTCACCGCCATGGTCTCGCCCAGCGCGCGGCCCAGCGCCAGCATTGCACCGCCGACCACCCCGGTGCGCGCAAACGGCAGCACCACGCGCCACATCACTTCCCAGGTGGTGCAGCCAAGGCCATAGGCCGCTTCCTTCAGCATCGACGGCACGGTCTCGAACACGTCGCGCGTCACCGCGGCGATGAAGGGCAGTATCATGATCGACAGGATGAGTGAGGCGGTGAACATGCCGATGCCGTAGGGCGGGCCGGCAAACAGATCCTGCAGATAGGGAACGTCGACCAGGCTGTCGACGATCCAGGTTTGCACATGCTCCTGGAACCAGGGCGCAAAAACGAAGAACCCGACGAGGCCGTAGATGATCGACGGGATGCCTGCGAGCAATTCGATCGCGATGCCGACCGGGCGACGCAGTGAGCGCGGACAGATCTCCGTCAGGAAGATCGCGATGCCGATGCCGACCGGTACCGCCACCAGCATGGCGATGACCGATGTCACCAGCGTGCCGTAGATCGGCGCCAGGGCACCGAATTTCTCCGTCACCGGCTTCCAGACCTCGCTATAGGCGAAGCCCAGGCCGAACTGATGGATCGCAGGCAGCGAGCCGACGACCAGCGCGGCCAGCACGCCGAAGAAGATGCCGAGCACGACGAGGGCCGCCGCCAGGGTCAGCAGGTGGAAGCGCGTGTCGCGCGCCCCGCCCTTGCGCACGGCAATGGCGCGTTCGGGGATACTGATCATCTGTTCGGACAGGGCGATGTCGGACATGCGCGGGCGCCGGGGTTGGACAGTCTGGGTTGGCAGCGAAGCGGCTGCGCGAGATAAAACACGGAAAACCCATCCCACCGGCGTTGCGCGCAAGGACCATCACAGTTTTGCAAAGCTTTTGTGACAGCCGCCTGCACGTCCGGCACACCCGGCATAACCCTTTGATAGAAAAGAAAAACCACGCGGACCGGGGCCCGCGTGGCAAAACAACCCGAACGCCGTTCAACGACCCGTGGTGACCACCACGTCGAAGCTGTCGCCGGCGGTGTTGGTGACGGTCCAGTGCTCGCCGACCGCATGCATGGCGAGCGGGGAGCAGCTCTCGCCCGGCGCGTTGGGCGTGTTCGGCGGCAGGGTCGGCGTCAGGCACAGCGTGGCGCCGCCGTCCTTGGTGGCCCATTTGCCCGGATAGGTGATCGCCTTGCCGTCCGGCCCGGTGCCGTTCGCGGTATAGCTGCCGTCGGCATTGAACAGCAGCGTGCCGACCGCGCCGGTCTTGGCGTTCTTGGTCGTGACGGTGTTGCCGTAGGTCGTGGCCATGGGGTCGGCGGCATAGGCCGCGGTCGTGGCAAGCACAAAGGCGCCGGCCATGGCCAGCATCGCAAAACGCATGAAATCCTCCTTGAAATTTACCCCTGAACAAGCCGCCGCTGCTGCGGTCGGGCGGCGCGACATTAACCTTTTCTGAACCTTGCCGAAACCCGGCGCTTTAAAGGTTTCTGAAGACGCGCCATGGCTAGCTTGGCTGGGGCTTCTTGGACGGTTGGCGGCTTGCGCGCGCTTCGTACACTTCTGGGACTGATCGCGTTCGCCTTGCTGGTGATCGCGTTCGGCGACGTCGTGCTGCACAACCGCTTTACGCTGATTTCGCCCGGCATTTTCGCCGTGCTGGTCGCCATCATGATCGGCTTCCTGCTGCACGAATTCTTCGTGGCGCGGCAGCGCACTGAGGTCCTCGATCGCCAGGCGGTGCAGCTCAAATCGGCCGGCGCCCGCCTCGAGCAATCGCTGGCGGCGGCCGCGGCGTTCAACGCCCGCCTCAATCAGAGCGAAGCGCGCTACAAGGGCCTCGTCGACGCCCAGGGCGACGCCATCTTCCGCCGCGCCCCGGACAGCCGGCTGACCTACGGCAACGAAGCCTTCTTCAAGCTGTTCGGCCTCAATCCGCAGCGCGATCTCGGCCGCGCCTTCGCGCCGGAACTGCATCCCGACAGCCGCGCACCGCTGTTCGGCAGCTATGCCGGCCTCGAATCGGGCCGCGGCCGGGTGCGCTACGACCAGCATGTCCGCACCGCCTATGGCTGGCGCTGGATCGCCTGGGAAGACTACGCCGTGCGCGACGCCGCCGGCCGGCTGGTCGAGGTGCAAAGCGTCGGCCGCGACATCACCGAGCGCAAGGCACTCGAAGACGCCATCACCGATGCGCGCGACAAGGCCGAAGCCGGCAGCCGCGCCAAATCGGGCTTCCTCGCCACCATGAGCCACGAGATCCGCACGCCGATGAACGGCGTGCTCGGCATGGCCCGGCTGCTGCTGGAGACCGAGCTTCGTCCCGAGCAGCGCACCTATGTCGAGGCCATCAGCCAGTCCGGCGAAGCCCTGCTGACGCTGATCGGCGATATCCTGGATTTCTCCAAGATCGAATCGGGCACCTTCACGCCCGAGGAAGACGAAGTCGAACTGCGCCCGCTGATCGAGGGCGTCGTCGAGCTGTGCTGCCCCCGCGCCCACGACAAGGACATAGAGCTCGTCGCGATCGTCGACGACGCCGTGCCCAGGGTGATCCGCAGCGACAGCGTCCGGCTGCGCCAGGTGCTCATCAATCTCGTCGGCAACGCGGTGAAATTCACCGAGCGCGGCGGCGTCGAGCTCAACGCCCGCCTGGTGGCGGCGCATGACCGGCACTATGTGCGCTTCGACGTACGCGACACCGGCGTCGGCGTGCCAAAGGAAAAGCGCGACGAGATCTTCCACGAATTCGTCCAGGCCGATTCCAGCCATGCGCGCAAATTCGGCGGCTCGGGTCTCGGCCTGGCCATCTCGCGCAAGCTGGTCGAGGCCATGGGCGGCGAGATTGGCATCGAGGACGCGGCCGGCGGCGGCAGCCAGTTCTGGTTCGCCCTGCCCGCCGTCATCGTCAAGCCGGCGGACGAGCACGGCGAAGCACGCCTCGCCGGCCGGCACATCGCCATCGTCAGCCGCAACGCCATCCTGCGCGAGGGCCTGAGCGCCCTGATCCGCGGCGCCGGCGGCACCGTCGTCTCTGCGACCGACGAATTCGACCGCCGCCCCGACCTGCTGCTGGTCGATGCCGGCACCGATTCCGAGCCCAACCCGCCGCACGCGCCGGCCGGCGACGTGCCGGCCCTGGTGCTGCTGACGCCGACGGCGCGCTCGCAGCTGGCGGCGATGCGCGAACTGGGCTTCGCCGGCTATCTGGTCAAGCCGGTGCGCCGCGCGACGCTGATCGAGCGGCTGAGGACCCCGCCCGACGCGCCGCAACTCCCTTACGCCGCCGTGGCCCCCGCGGCGCAGCCGCAGCCGCCTTCCGCCTACGAGCCGGCGGCGCCGTTGGATCCGCAAAGCGGCGCGATCAAGATCCTGCTGGCCGAAGACAATCCGATCAACCTGCTGCTGACCCGCGAGCTGCTGCGCCGGCGCGGCCACACCGTCGTCGAAGTCACCTCCGGCGAGGCGGCGGTGCAGGCGATGGAACGCGACAGCTTCGACATCGTCCTGACCGACATCCACATGCCGGGCATGGACGGCATCGAGGCGACGCGGGCGATCCGGGCCAACGAGACCGTCAGCGGCCGCCGCCGCACGCCGATCGTCGCCCTGACCGCCGACGCGCTGGAAACCGGCAAGCGGGCTTGCAAAGATGCCGGCATGGATGGTTTCCTCACCAAGCCCGTCGACCCCGCCCAGCTGGATGAAATGTTCGCGATCTTCTTTCCTCACAGCGTGCCGGTTCGCACCGAAGCCGCATGAGTAACGCCCCGGACGGGACCCGCGCCACCACGACGAACCGGACTCAGGCCGCCATTGCATCTTATCTCAAGCCCCGCTCCGCCACGATGCTGGTGCTCGGCGCGTCCTGCGGATTGCCGCTTCTCACGATCTCCAACGCGCTGGGCCTATGGCTGACCGACGGCGGCGTTTCGATGACCGAGATCGGGTTGTTCGCCTTTACGCTGCTGCCCTACTCGTTCAAATTCGCCTGGGCACCGCTCTTGGACCAGGTGCGCTTGCCGGTTCTCCACCGCCTCTTGGGCAAGCGGCGCTCGTGGATGCTGGTAGCCCAGTTCGGCATCCTCACCGCGTTCATCGGGCTGTGGTTGAGCGACCCGCACACGCAGCTCATGCAGGTCGCGCTGTTCGCGCTGCTGCTGGGATTTTGCGGCGCCAGCCAAGACATCTCCGTGGATGCCTGGCGCATCGAGATCGCGCCGGCGGAAGAGCAGGGTACGATGCTCGGCGCCTATCAGCTCGGCTATCGCCTGACGGCGCTCGCTACGGCGGCGCTCGCGCCATACATCGCCCAGCTTGTTTCCTGGCATGCCAGCCTGATCTTTCTGGGATGCCTTGTCTTTCTCGGCATGGCGGCCGCGCTGCTCGCGGGCCGGCCACCGGAACGCGACGCCAGCGACGAAGTTCGTGCCGCGGAAACCCGGCTTCATGTGTTTGGCAGGATCGGTGCTGCGATCGGCTGGTTCTACGGTGCCGTGATCGCGCCTTTTGTCGATTTCTTCCGCACCCACCGCTGGATGGGACTGCTCATCCTGGCGATGATCGGTGCCTATCGGCTGCCCGATTTCGTCATGGGAACCGTGGCGCGGCCGATGTACCGGCAGAGTTTCTCGCTGGTCGAGATCGGCACCATGTCCGGCCTGATCGGCGTGTGGGTGACGATTGCCGGCGCCCTGATCGGAGGCTTCGTCGTCTTCCGCTTCGGCATCATGCGAGCGCTGCTGGCGGGCTTGGTGGCGGTCATCGCCGGCAACCTCTGCTACGCCCTGCTGGCCGCCAGCGGTCACAACATCGTCATGTTCGCGGTTGCGATCGGGATCGAGAACATCGCCGCGGGCTTCGCCGGCACGGCGCTGCTTGCCTACATGTCGAGCCTGACAAACAAGGCATTCACCGCTACGCAATATGCCCTTTTCAGCTCATTCTATGCGCTGCCCGGAAAGGTGCTCGGCGGGCTCTCCGGCCTGCTGGTCGACTGGTTCGCCGGCCATCGCCACCTGTTCGACGCCGCGGTTCCGTCGCTCGCAGCCCTTCCCGACAAGGTGGTGGGCTTTGTGCCGTTCTTCGTCACGACCGCCCTGGCGGCCCTGCCGGCGCTTGTCCTGTTCCTGGTCCTTGCCCGGCTGGATGGCTTCCGGCGGCCGGCGGCGGCAACCGCCTGAGCAAACGCCTCGATGCAGTTGCGTGTTTGCCTGTGCCCCTGCGCTCCGGTAAAATGCCGCCCATTCGCGGGGACACGGCCAGCCGGCATCGCATGCCGGCGCCACCCCAAAGGATCGGCTGCTTGGTCAATATCCACGAGACGGGCTCCCTTGCGGGGCGCTTTGCGCAGTGGCCCGTGCTGGCCGCGGCCGGCGCGCTGGAAGTGCGGCTGGCCGAGACCGACGCCGAGGTCGAGCAGGCGCAGAAGCTGCGCTTCCACATCTTCTACGAAGAGATGGCGGCCGTGCCCTCGCCGCAGATGCTGGCCGAGCGGCGCGACTTCGACAAATTCGACGAGGTCTGCGACCACCTGCTGGTCATCGACCGCGGCACCATGGGCGAGGACGGCCAGCCCCTGGTCGTCGGCACCTATCGCATCACCCGCGACGTCGACGCCGCGCGCGCCGGCGGCTTCTACACCGCGGGCGAATTCGACATCAGCAGGATGCTGGCGGGGCACGCCGGCGAGCGGCTGATGGAGCTGGGCCGGTCCTGCGTGCTCAAGGGCTATCGCAACCGCACCACGACGATGCAGCTGCTGTGGAAGGGCCTGATGGCCTATGTCGCGCGCTTCTCGGTCGACCTGATGTTCGGCTGCGCCTCCATCGCCGGCGCCGACATCGACGCGCTGGCCCTGCCTTTGTCGTACCTGCATCATTTCCATCCCATGCCGCCCGAGGTCTATGTCCGGGCGCGGCCCGAGTTGTTCGTCGACATGAACCGCATCCCCAAGGACGCGATCGATCCCAAGGAAGCGCTGCGCGCGCTGCCGCCGCTGATCAAGGGTTATGTCCGCACCGGCTGCGCCATCGGCGAAGGCGCCGTGATCGACCGCCAGTTCGGCACCACCGACGTCTTCATCTACCTGCCGGTGAAGGAAATGAACGCGCGCTATATGAGCCGCTTCGGGCACAGCGAGACGTAGACGCAGTCCGGCGCGCGGCGTTTGTCGCAACGCCGGTTCACGCAGTTCACGGTCAATTGACGGGGGCACCCGCGCTTGAACTTTATCGAGCAGCAGCGGGCGATCTGCAAGAAATACGGCACACCTTTCGCGCCGTCGGCGGATGCACTCAAACTAGGAATTGCTCGGGATTTTAACCCGGCCAACTACCCGATCAATGGATTGCGACATCCGCCACATGGCGACACGTGTGGCTGGTATCTATGGAGCGGCGCGAAGCTTTCGAGTGCCGATGACTTCTTTGGGCCGTTGCACGTCATGCACATTGGCGATTGTTGCCCGCAAATCTTGAAGTATCTCGGGTTGCCTCCCGGTTGGCGATTTCAATTCGCGCCCGACCACGAAGATGTCTGGAGCGATCCATCGCTTCTCGAAGTGTCCTAGTTTTGACGAGAGGGTGTCCTAAGTTGACACCCACCAGCCCTAGGACAGCCCAAAATATTTCGCGGGCGGGCGGCGCGCCGGGCGAAACTAACCCGTCTTGCGCCGCTCGATCGCGTCCCAGATCAGGGCCGCGATATCGGGGCCGCCGAAGCGCTTGACCTCGTGGATGCCGGTCGGCGAGGTGACGTTGATCTCGGTCAGGTAGTCGCCGATCACGTCGATGCCGGTGAAGATCAGGCCGCGCCGCTTCAGTTCGGGCCCGATGGCGGCGCAGATGTCCCGCTCGCGCTGCGTCAGCGTCGTGGCCTCGGGACGGCCGCCGACATGCATGTTGGAGCGCGCTTCGCCCGCGGCGGGGACGCGGTTGACGGCGCCGGCGAATTCGCCGTCGACCAGGATGATGCGCTTGTCGCCCTGGCGCACCTCGGGCACGTAGCGCTGCACGATCACCGGCTCGCGGTAGAACAGCGTGAACATCTCCAGCAGCGAGCCCAGATTCTCGTCGCCCGGCCGGATGCGGAAGACGCCGGCGCCGCCATTGCCGTAGAGCGGCTTGACGATGATGTCCTGGTGCTCGGCGCGGAAGGCGTCGATCTCGGCGCGGTCGGCGGTGATCAGCGTCGGCGGCATCAGGCCTTCGAATTGCGTCACGAACAGCTTTTCGGGCGCGTTGCGGACATGGCCGGGATCGTTCACCACCAGCGTCCTGGGATGGATGTTCTCCAGGATGTGCGTCGCGGTGATGTAGGCCATGTCGAACGGCGGGTCCTGCCGCATCAGGACGACATCGGCCTTGGCGAGGTCGTAGACGTGGCTGTCGCCGAGCGTGAAGTGATCGCCCCTATTGGGCCTGACGGCGAGTGTGCGCACCCGCGCCGTCACCTTGCCGTCGCGAAACGTCAGGTCGCGGGGGCCGTAATAGAGCAGCGCGTGGCCGCGGCGCTGCGCCTCGAGCGCCAGCGCGAACGTCGAATCGCCGCCGATGTCGATCTTCTCGATCGGGTCCATCTGGATCGCGACAGTGAGCATGACGTGTCTTCCTAGTTCAAACGATGCTTCAGGTGGCCGAGCGCCAGGACGGCCTCATTGTGCAGCATCTCGCCGGCCGGCGCGAACGCCAGGCACCGTTCATAAGCCTTGCGCGACGCGCCCAGGATGCCCATCGCCTCATTGAGCCGCGCCAGGTCGAACCAGACGTCCGGCCGGCGCGGCGCGATCAACGCCATGCGGCCGGCAATCTCCAGACCGCGCTCCTGGCCGCCCTGCTCCAGGGCCCGCAGCTTCAGATTGTTCAGCAGCCTCAGCAAGACATCGGTATCGCCGACCGTCCGCGCAAGGCCGCCGCCGAGCTCGGCGGGCAGATTCTCCGCCGCGATGACGGCGCCGGCGTTGAAGGGATCGAGCGCCAGGGCATGGCCGGAAAGGCCGATGCGGATCAGGAAATGGCCTCTGGTGTTGAGTCCCTGCGCCGCCAGCCCCGCCGCGCGTGCCGCGTGCATGTACAGGATGCCCAGCGCCACCGGGATGCCGCGCCGCCGCTCGATCACCGCGATCAGGTCGGCGTTCCTGGCGTCGTCATAGGTCAGCCGGTCGCCGTCATAGCCCAGATGCAGCGACAACAGATCGGAAAGACGCCGCGCGCCGTCGCCGACATCGCCGGGCGGAGCGGCGCGCATGGCTTCGGCGATCTCGCGCAGATGCGCGACGAACGGCGCGAGCGGCTTGCCGGGATGATCCAGCGCGCTCAGCATCAGCGCCGCGCCGGCGATGTCGTGCGGCCCGTCGCCGCCGGCGCCGAGGGCCTCGAGCCAGGCGCGGGGATCGGCGCTCATGGCCGCCACGCGTCGCGGATGTGGCGCGGCAGGGTGCGCGGCGAGACGGTGACGATGTCGAAGCGCATGGCGGCGCGCGCCAGGCCGGGCTTGCCGGCGACGAACAGCGACGCAGCGCGTGCGATGCGGGCCTGCTGGCGCGGCGCCACCGAGAGCGCGGCATCGCGCGCCGCGCCGCGTGCCTTGACCTCGACGAAGCACAACACGCCCTGCGGCGAACGGGCGACGAGATCGATCTCGCCGGCGCGGGTGCGCACGCGGCGGCCGAGGATGCGGTAGCCCTTGAGCCGCAGCAGCAGCGCGGCCAGCGTCTCGCTGCTGCGGCCGCGCTTTTCCGCGTCCACGCGCTTTGCCGTGACGCGATCAGCCTTCATCGCTCTTCTTCGCCAGCGCCCGTTCGTAGATTTCCTTGCGCGGCATATCCAGCGCCAGCGCGATCAGCTCCGAGGCCGCCCGCACCGGCATGAAGGGCAGCGCCCCGTCGAGCAGCGCATCGATGCGCGCGATATCGGCCACCGCTTCGGCCGGCGGGCCGACCAGGATCGTCACCTCGCCGCGCGGCGGCGCCTCGCAGGCATATTGCCCGGCCAGGAATTGCAGCGTGCCGCGGCGGACTTCCTCATGCAGCTTGGTCAGCTCGCGCGTCACCACCACGGCGCGATCGCCGAGGACTTCGTGCATCTGGGCCAGGCTGGCGGCCAGGCGCTGCGCCGATTCGAAGAAGATCAGCGTGGCGCGGACGGCTTTGAGCTCGCCGAGCGTCGCGCCGCGTTCGCCCGCCCGGGAGGGCAAAAACCCCGCGAACAGGAAACGGTCGGTCGGCAGGCCGGCCAGCGCCAGCGCCGTCAGCGTCGCCGAGGCGCCGGGAACCGCCTGCACCGGCACGCCCTCGGCCAGCGCCTCGCGCACCAGCTTGAAGCCGGGATCGGAGACCAGCGGCGTGCCGGCATCGCTGACCAGAGCGACGCGGGCACCATGGCGCAGCCGGGCCAAGAGTTTAGGCCGCTCGCGGGCGCCGTTGTGGTCGTTATAGGCCGTCAGGGGCCGCGAAATGCCATGGATGGCGAGCAGCTTGGCGGTCACCCGCGTGTCCTCCGCCGCAATCAGGTCACAGCCGGCCAGTACATCCAGCGCCCGCAAGGTGATGTCACGGGCATTGCCGATCGGGGTGGCGGTGACGTAAAGCCCGGCCGCCAGTTCCCGTTCGGCGCCCGATTTACGGAATACGCCCAAAGCCTTAGGGTCGTCGCCCTGTGGAGGTCTCAATGCCCGTTGCATCCCGTTTTGTCGTCTCGGCGCAAGCTCTGCGTCTTTCTGCCATCGCCGGCCTGACAGCGATAGCGCTGGGCGGCTGCGTCACCAAGCCCATCACCTCGGTGACCGTCGCGCCGATGGTCGACATGGGCACGGCGCCCGGCAATCCCCTGACCGAGAACAAGCCAAGCTTCTTCACCCTGCCCAACATGGCGGCCGATCATACGCCGGTGCGGGTCGGCGTGATCCTGCCCTTCGCCAGCGGCACACCGGCGGTCAAGGCGCTGTCGGCGGCGATGATGAAGGCCGCCGAGATGGCGGTCTACGATTCGGGCAACAAGGACATCCTGCTGATGACGGCCGACGAGGGCACGACGCCCGAAAGCGCCGCCGGCGCGGCGGTCAGGTTGCTCGATCAGGGCGCCGAGATCATCGTCGGGCCGCTCTATGCGCCGTCGGTGCGTGCGATCCGCCACGAGGCGCGCGACCGCGGCGTGCCGGTGCTGGCATTCTCCACCGATCGCAGCGTCGCCGGCGACGGCGTCTACCTGATGGGTTTCCTGCCGCAGAACGATACCGACCGCGTCGTCGCCTATGCCCTGGCGCAAGGCCATCACAAATTCGCCGCGCTCGTCCCCAGCACGCCCTATGGCGACGTCACGCTCGACGCGATGAAAGCGGTGGTCACCGACGGCAAGGGCGAGCTTGGCGACGTGCAGCATTTCTCGGCCACGGTCGACGGCGTGCTGGCGCCGGCGGCGACCATCGCCAGGACCGATGCCGACGCGGTGTTCATTCCGCAAGGCGGCCCCGTGCTGCGCGCCGCCGCGCCGGTCCTGGGGACGAGCGGCTTCGATCCCACCAAGGTCAAGCTGCTCGGCACCGGCGTGTGGAACGATCCGGCCAACGCCGCCGAGCCGATGCTGAACGGCGCCTGGTTCGCCGCGCCCGATCCCAAGGACGAGATCGCCTTCAACGCCAAGTACCGCGAGATGTTCGGCAGTACGCCGCCGCCGTTGGCAGCGCTGTCCTATGATGCGATGTCGCTGATCGCGGTGCTGGCCAAGGGCGAGCCCTACAAGCGCTTCACGCGCGCCGCGCTCGCCGATCCCAACGGCTTTGCCGGCGCCGATGGCCTGTTTCGTTTCGCGCCGGACGGCACCGCCGAGCGCGGCCTCGCCGTGCTGAGCGTGGCGCCGGACGGTTTCCACGTCGTCGACCCCGCGCCGACCACCTTCGTGAAGCCGGGCAGCTAATCCGCCAGCGCCGCGATCACGCTGTTGAGCAGGAGGCGGCCACGGGGCGTCGCGGTGAGGCGGTCGCCGGCCTGCGTGACGAGACCGTGTTCGGCCAAGACCGCGATGCGCACCGGATCCGGCGCCGTGCCCCAGCGGGCGCGATAGGCGGCGAGATCGAGGCCCTCGCTGAGACGCAGGTTCATCAGCAGATGCTCGCGCGCGGCGTCGGGGTTCGAGATTTCCGATTGTTCGATCATGCCATGGCCGTTCCGCGCCACGGCCTCGCGCCAGCGTTCCGGCAGGCGCTCGGTCTGCGTCGCGACGCGCTTGCCGCCGAGATCGAGGCGGCCATGGGCGCCGGGGCCGACGCCAGCATAGGCGCCGTAACGCCAGTAGAGAAGATTGTGCCGCGCTTGCGATCCGGGGCGCGCATGGTTGGAGATCTCGTAGGCGGGGCGTCCGGCGGCCTCAGTCATCTCCTGCGTCGTCTCGTAGAGTTCGGCGGCGCGGTCTTCGTCGGGGATCTTCAGCGTGCCGGCCTGGTGCAGGGTGAAGAACGGCGTCGCCGGCTCGATGGTGAGCTGGTAGAGCGACAGATGATCGGTGCCGAAGGAAAGGGCCTCGGCCAGTTCGGCGCGCCATTGCGCCACCGTCTGATCGGGGCGCGCATAGATCAGGTCGAGCGAGACGCGCTCGAAATTCTTCATCGCGAGCGCCAGCGCGGTTTTCGCCTCGGCGACGTTGTGCAAACGGCCCAGCATTTTCAGGTCTTTGTCGTTCAGCGCCTGGACGCCCAGCGACAGCCGGTCGACCCCGGCAGTGCGATAGTCGGCGAAGCGCGTGGCGTCGGCGCTGGCCGGATTGGCTTCGAGCGTGACCTCGACGTCGTTGGCCGCGCGCCACAGACGCGCAATCGTATCAAGTACGCGCCCGACACTGGCGCCTTGCATCAGCGACGGCGTGCCGCCGCCGAAGAAGATCGTCTCGACGATGGGACGATCCGTGCCTTGCCGCGCCGCGACCCATTCGAGCTCGCGGACGATGGCGTCGATCCAGCCGGCTTCGTCGATCCGGGTGCGGACGTGGCTGTTGAAATCGCAATAGGGGCATTTGGCCGCGCAGAACGGCCAATGGACATAGATGCCGAAGCCGCTCATGACGGAAAGATTTCGCTCTTCACGAGTTTTGCGAAGGCGTGGGCGCGATGACTCATGGCGTGCTTCTTCGCCGGTTCCATCTCGCCGAAGGTTTCCGTCATGCCGTCCGCGACGAAGATCGGATCGTAGCCGAAGCCGCGCGTGCCCCGCGCCGGGAAGACGAGATGGCCGTGGACCTCGCCTTCGAAGATCTGCGCCGCGCCATGCGGAGCGGCGAGCGCCAGGGCGCAGACGAATTTGGCGCTGCGCTCCGTCTTGCCCGCAAGCTCGCGCTCGACACGCGCCATGGCGACGGCGAAATCCTTGTCGGGACCGGCCCAGCGTGCCGAATAGATGCCGGGTGCCCCGTTCAGCGCCGCGACCGCGAGGCCGGAATCGTCCGACAGCGCCAGATGCCCCGTGGCGGCGGCGGCGGCGCGCGCCTTCAGCGCGGCGTTGCCGGCGAAACTGTCCTCGGTCTCTTCCGGTTCGGGCAGTTCGAGCTCGCCGGCGCCGACGACATGCAGCGCGAACGGCGCCAGGAGTTCGCGGATCTCGCGCAGCTTGCCCGCATTGTGGCTCGCCACCACCAGCGTGTCGCCGCGCGCCAGCTTCATGCGCCGAGCACGCTCTTCTGCAGCACGACGAGCTCGCCGATGCCTTTGCGCGCCAGGCGCAGCAATTCGCCGAACTCCGCGTCCGAGAACGGCGCGCCTTCGGCGGTGCCCTGCAGCTCGACGAGGCCGCCCGAACCGGTGAGCACGAAATTCGCGTCGGTCTCGGCGGTGGAGTCTTCGGCATAATCGAGATCGAGCACCGGCGTGCCCTTCCAGATGCCGCACGATACCGCCGCGACGTGATCCTTGATCGCGGGCCTGGTCACCATGCCGGTCTTTTTCATGAACGCGATGCACTGGTGCAGCGCGATGAAGCCGCCGGTGATCGCAGCGGTGCGGGTGCCGCCATCGGCCTGCAGCACGTCGCAGTCGATGGCGATCTGGCGTTCGCCCAAGGCCGCCATGTCGACCACGGCGCGGAGCGAGCGGCCGACCAGGCGCTGGATCTCCTGGGTGCGGCCCGATTGCTTGCCCTGGGCGGCCTCGCGCCGCATGCGCTCATGGGTCGAGCGCGGCAGCATGCCGTATTCCGCCGTCACCCAGCCCTTGCCGGTGCCGCGCAGGAAGCCGGGGGTCGAATCCTCCAGGCTGGCGGTGCACAGGACATGGGTATCGCCGAACTTCACCAGGCAGGAGCCCTCGGCATGCTTGGCAACCCCCGGTTCCAGGGTCACGGTGCGCATCTGGTCGTTTGCGCGAGCGGAAGGGCGCATGGTGGTTTGCCTTGAAGTTTGGAGCACGGGCCGTTACCTAGCGGCTTTGCCGCCGGGCGTCCAAGCAAAACCGTCCGGCGGATGAAAAGTCCTAACAACTCAAAGGTTTGTGGTTCGTGGATCCAGCAGCGCAGCGCGCGATGAACACGCTTCTTGGCGAACGGCCAAGGGAGGTGTTCCGCCATCTGGTCGAGGCGTTCCTGTCCTCGGGCGATCCCGTGGGCTCGCGCACCCTGTCGCAGCGCCTGCCACTGGCCCTGTCGCCGGCCTCGATCCGCAACGTCATGGCCGATTTGGAGAGCATGGGCCTGCTCTATGCGCCGCACACCAGCGCCGGGCGGGCGCCGACCGAGAAGGGGCTGAGGCTCTTTGTCGACGGCCTTTTGGAAGTCGGCGAGCTGGCGCCGGACGAACGCGCCTCGATCGAGGCGCGGATGAGCGGCTCGGGCCGCGGCCTGGAAGAGGTTCTGACCCAGGCGACGAGCCTGTTGTCGGGGCTTTCGAACTGCGCCGGGCTGGTGGTTTCCTCCAAGCAGGACGCGCTGCTCAAGCATATCGAATTCACCTCCATCGCGCCGGGCAAGGCGCTGGTGGTGATGGTCAGCGAGGACGGCCAGGTCGAGAACCGGCTGATCGACACGCCGCCCGGCCTGCCGGCCTCGGCGATGTCGGAGGCCTCGAACTTCCTCAATGCGCGGCTGCGCGGGCGGACGCTGGACTCGGCGCGCGCCGAAGTGCTGGCCGAACTCGACGGCGAGCGCGCCGAGCTCGACACGCTGACCGCCAAGATCGTCTCGGACGGGCTGGCAACGCTTTCTGTTCCGGCAGGCGAAAATCGCAACACGGCGGAGAAAGTGCTGATCGTGCGCGGCACCTCGCACCTGCTGGACAGCGTCGAAGCCCAGGCCGACATCGAGCGGGTGCGCACCCTGTTCGAGGACATCGAGCGCAAGAACGACCTGATCCGGCTCCTGGAACTGGCCAAGGAGGGCGACGGCGTGCGCATCTTCATCGGCTCGGAGAACCGGCTGTTCAGCCTCTCCGGCTCCTCGATCGTGGCCGCGCCCTATGCCAATGCGGCCGGCAAGATCGTCGGCGTCATCGGCGTCCTGGGCCCCACCCGCCTTAACTATGGCCGCATCATTCCCATGGTCGACCACACGGCAAAAGTCGTTGGCCGATTGCTGGGCTGATGCGTTAGGAAGAGACATGAGCGAAGCAGACGACGAAATCCCGCAGATCGACCCCAACCAGCCGCACCCGGCCGACGTCATCCAGGCGCTGAACGCCGAGAATGTCGAGCTGAAAGACCGGCTGCTGCGCGCCCTGGCCGAGACCGAGAATGTCCGCCGCCGCGGCGAGCGCGAGCGCGAGGACACCAAGCAGTTCGCGGTGACCAGGTTCGCCCGCGACATGCTGGGCATCGCCGACAATTTCGCGCGCGCCCTGGCGCATCTGCCGGCCGAGGTGCGCGAGGCTGCCGATCCCCAGGTCAAGGCGGTGATCGACGGCGTCGAGGCGACGGAGCGGCAGCTGATGGCGACGCTCGCCAATCACGGCGTCAAGCAGATCGAGACCGACGGCGCCAAGTTCGACCCCAACCTGCACCAGGCGATCGCCGAAGTGCCGGGCGAAGGCCGGCCGGGCGGCACGATCGTCAACGTCGTGCAGGCCGGCTACACCATCGCCGGCAGGCTGCTCAGGCCGGCCATGGTGACCGTGGCGCGCAAGGAAAGCGGCAACGGCGCCGCGGCGCCCGGCGGGGCCGTGGACACGACGGCTTAGGCTTTCCGGCCGACGCCGACCCTCGACAACCCCGCGGCTCCGCGCAAAGCTCGCGCCATGAGCGAAGCTGCGATCGCGCCGCTGCCGAAGATCTCGACCCTGCCGTTCGAGCAGCAGCTCTATCTGCGCTCGCCCTTCGGGCTCGTGCCGACGACGCTGTTGGTCTTCATCCTCGAGTTCGGCAGCTTTCTCGTCATCGCGGCCGTCGAGCATATCGCGATCTTCCGCGACAACTATGCCTTTTCCGGCGCGGCGTGGCCGGCCGTGGTGCTGTCGCTGCTGTGCTGCGCCGCGCTGGCGATGCAGCGCTATGCGCGCGTGGCCGAGGCGGGGGAGGCGTCCGCCTATGCGAAAATCCTGACCGGCGGCATGGCCAGCGCGCTCGGCGTCACCGCGATCGCGCCCAGCGAAGCGCGCTTCCTGCGCGCCACGCTGATCGGCGCCGCCATCGGCGGCGTCATCAGCATCGCGATCCGGATGAGCGAGATCCGCGAAGGCCATCCCATCCCGCCGCTGGCGATGGCCTGGTACGCGGCCGTGACGATCTTCATGGTCGTGCTGTTCGCGCGCGGCGTCGAGCAGACGCGCGCCGGCGACCGCGGCTACGGTCGCACGCTCGATGCCGAGCTCAAAATCGACCTGCTACGCATCGACATGCTCGCCGTCCTCGGCCGCTCGGCGGCGCGTTCCTCGCTCATCTGGTTCGTGATCAGCGCCATCGCTTGCCTGTTCTTCGTCGGCGGCGATCTCAACTGGCTGACCTCGCTCCTGATCGCGTCCTGCGCCGCCATGGGCATCGGCCTGTTCGTCAGCACCATGAGCCGCATCCACAAGCAGATCGTCGCCGCCAAAGCGGCCGAGCTGGAGCATATACGCTGCCAGATCGACACCATGCGGACGCGCATGGTCGAGGACGACCACGCCGGGGCGCGCCTCTCGGGCATGCTGGCCTATGAGAAACGCATTTCGGAGGCGCCCGAGTGGCCGTTCGACCAGACCACGGCGGTGCGCGTCGCGGCCTCGGCCTTCATCGTCACCGTACCGTGGTTCGGCCAGGCCATCGCCGCATACGTGGTCGACCATCTCAGCCATATCGGCGGTTGAGCTCCATGGCTAGAGTGACCCCATGAACGATATTCGCATTGTCGTGGCAGGCGCCGGCGGCCGCATGGGCCGCACGCTGGTGCGTGCCGTCTCGGAGACGCCGGGCTGTGTGCTGAGCGGGGCGTTGGAGGCGCGCGGCCATCCCGATCTCGGCCAGGACGCCGGCGTGCTGGCGGGCTTGAAGCCGCTCGGCGTCGCGCTGAGCGACGATCCGCTGCCGCTGCTGGCGGCGGCCGAGGCGCTGCTCGATTTCACCGTGCCGCGTGTCTCGGTCGAGCTCGCGGCGCTCAGCGCCCAGGCGCGTATCGTCCACGTGCTCGGCACCACGGGGCTGTCGGCCGAGGATGACGCCAAGATCCGCGCCGCGGCGCGCCACGCGGCGATCGTGAAGTCGGGCAATATGAGTCTCGGCATCAACCTTCTGGCCAAGCTGGTGCGCGAGGCGGCGAAGGCGCTGCCCGGTTACGACATCGAGATCGTCGAGATGCATCACCGCATGAAGGTCGACGCGCCGAGCGGCACCGCCCTGATGCTGGGCGCGGCGGCGGCGGCGGGGCGCGGGATTTCGCTCGCCGAGAATTCCGTACGCGGCCGCGACGGCCAGACCGGCGCGCGGCCCGACGGCGCCATCGGCTTCGCGGCGCTGCGCGGCGGCACGGTGATCGGCGAGCACCAGGTGATCCTGGCGGGGCCGATGGAGCGCATCGTGCTGAGCCATAGCGCCGAGGATCGCGGCATGTTCGCGGCCGGCGCGGTGCGCGCCGCACTCTGGGGCCAGGGCAGGAAGCCCGGCCTCTATGCGATGGCGGACGTCCTGGCGGACTGAGTTATTTTTTGTCGCGCACGCTTACGCCGAAGCCGAAGTGGCTCCGGCGGCATGCGCACTGAGTTTTTTGTCGCGCTCGCTTACGCCGAAGCCGAAGTGGCTTCGGCGGCGTGCGCTCGGGCCGCCTCGACCGCCAGCATCGCGCGCTTGCGCGCGATGCCCCAGTGATAGCCGGTGAGCGCACCGTTGCCGCCGAGCACGCGGTGGCAGGGAATGATCCACGAGATCGGATTGCGCCCCACGGCGGCGCCGACAGCGCGCGAGGCCTGGCTGTTGCCGACATGCGCCGCGACGGCGCCGTAGGTTGCCATCCTGCCGTCCGGGATCGCCAGCAGCGCTTCCCAGACCTTGATCTGCCACGGCGTACCGAGCAGGTGCAGGTGCAGATCCGCCGGATTCTTCTTCGGGCGAAAGATCGCGCTGGCGAATTTCGCGGTGCGCTCAGGCGCCAGCGCATAGGCCGCCCTGGGCCAGCGCGCCTGCATGTCGGCGAGCAACCCAGCCTCTTGGCCTTCGTCGCCGAAGGCGAGGCCGCAGACGCCCTTGGCCGTCGCCATGAGCAGCGCGACGCCGAACGGGCACGGATGAAAGCCGTAGTCGATGACGATGCCGGCGCCGCCGCGGGCGTATTCGCCGGGCGTCATCGCCTCGATCTTGAGGCAGAGATCGTGCAGCCGCGATGGGCCCGACAGGCCGGCGTCGAGCGCGGTGTCCAGCAGGCTGCGGCCTTCGGCAAGGTCGCCCTTGGCGTGGCCGAGCGTCAGGTGGCCGACGAAATTCTTCGGACTGACGCCGACATAGCGCGTGAACAGGCGCTGGAAGTGGAACGGCGACAGGCCGACGGCCGAGGCCGCGTCCTCCAGCGTCGGCTGATCGAGATAGTTGGCGCAGAGGAACCGGATCGCGCGGCCCATGCGGCGCCAATTGGCGTCGTTTTCGTCGAAGAAGATCACGTTGGTCATGGACGGAATATGGGACGCCGGCCGAGGCTTTTCGACCCGTTTCTTGCGCACGTCACGCCGCCGTGTCGCGGGCATTGCGGAGCGCGGCTTTCAGCCTTTGCGCGAAGGCGGCGCGTTCGTCGGGCGCCAGGAACGCGCCGATCTGCAGGAACTTGCCGTGGCTCCACAGTTTCAGAGAGCTGGCATGTTCGTGCGGCGTGTCCATCTCGACCCGCACCCAATAGGGATTGAAGGTCCATTCGCGGCGCGGCTTTTTCGGCAGCATGCGGGCGACGCTAAGGCAGGTCGGCGTCAGCGTGACGCGCTCCTCGCGCCTGGCCGCGATCGTGCTGGCGCGGAAGGCCCAGGCCAGCAGCGCCACGTCGAGGCCGAGGAACGGCGCGATCGGCCAGGCGCCGCGCAGCACGAAGCTCAGCGCGAAGACGAGATTGACGAGCGCGACGACGGCCAGGATGGCGCGCAGCACGCGCGGCGCAAGCGGCGGGCTCGGCCGCAGCACCTGGTCCAGCAACACGTCGTTCTGGGTCGCCATGGCAAGAGAATACTTGCGCAGGCGCGGTTACCGCAACACTGTGGCGGCATGGCGCGCGCATTTTCGGCAGCAGAAATCGACGACTTCTTCGCCCGGCTGAAGAAAACGATTCCCGAGCCCAGGACCGAGCTCAACTCGGTCAATCCCTACACGCTGCTGGTGGCGGTGGTGCTGTCGGCGCAGGCGACCGACAAAGGCGTCAACAAGGCGACCGCGCCGCTGTTCAAGATCGCCGACACGCCGGGGAAGATGGTGGCGCTGGGCGAGGCGCGGCTCACCGACTACATCAAGACCATCGGGCTCTATCGCACCAAAGCCAAGAACGTCATCGCGCTGTCGAAACTCCTGATCGAACGCCATGGCGGCATCGTGCCCAGGACGCGCGAGGAATTGCAGGCGCTGCCCGGCGCCGGGCGCAAGACGGCGAACGTCGTCCTCAACGTCGCCTTCGGCGAGAAGACCATCGCGGTCGACACCCACATCTTCCGCGTCAGCAATCGCACGGGGCTGGCACCCGGCAAGGACGTGCTGGCGGTCGAACTCGGCCTCGAGAAGAAAGTCCCGGACAAATACAAGCTGCACGCGCATCATTGGCTGATCCTGCACGGCCGCTACACCTGCATCGCGAGAAAGCCGCTATGCCCGACCTGCGTGGTGCGCGATCTGTGCCGCTACAAGGACAAGACCAAAGAGCTTGAGCCGGTCAGGAAACCGGCCGCGAAGCGATCCGCGCGCGCAACGCGCTGAGACAGGTCTCGTCGGCGGCGATGCTGACGCCGCGCGGCGTGGTCTCGACATGCCAGACCGCCGTGACGCCCTCCTTCGAATAGAGGAAGAAAAATGCCTTGCAGGCGGCGCCGTCGAACCGCCAGATCTGCGCCGTGCCGTCATGGCGCACGAAGGCGGGCTGGCCGTAGAGCGACTTCAGGCTGGCTTCGCTGAGACCGGTGGTGCCGGAGGGCTCGCCGGCCGGCGGCGCATCGGGCAGGCGCACATGCGTCGCGGTGGGCGTCGTGCCGGCGCAGGCGCCGAGCGCGGCGCAAACCGAAATCATCGCAAGCTGACGTTTCATGCTGAAATTTCCCGAAAATCCGATGGCCTAACGCTGTGCTGCGTCGGGCCGGGTGAGCCGCTTGAAAAGATGTGCCATCAAAGCGGAGCCAAAAAAAGGCGCAATCAGGTCGAGGGCGGGGATCACGGTCAAAATCGAGATCAGCAAGCCCGCCGCATAGATCTTGCCGCCATGGCGGCGGCGCAGCGCGTCGCTCTCCGGCCGCGACAGGTGGCGCAAGGCCGCCATCTCGAAGAATTCGCGGCCCAGGAGCCAGCCATTGGCGAGCACGGTGGCGATCTCGGCGACGCCGGGGACGCCGACATCGACCGGCAGCAGGGCGACGTTGAGCAGCAGCGCCAGGCCGATCAGCCGGAAGCTTTCGCCGATGCCGGTCAGGACCGGCGTGCCGGGAGCCTTGGGATCGTTCGGGTAGAAATGGGCGTCGACCTTAGCGGCGATGCGCTCCAGGAACAGCGAGCCGACCATGGCGGCGACCGGCGCGCCGAGCAGGAAGATCGCCAGGATCAGGACGATGGGCGTCGCCAGCTCGAGGAAGCGATTGACCCAGATCGAGCCCAGTTCCGGCAGCAGCGCCAGGCCGTATTCGATGCCGACGAACAGCAGGACGAAGAGCACGGCGGTGAGCACCAGCGTCCACAGGATGAGGCCCGCGAAGTCGCGATCCAGCAGCGTGGCGAGTGCCTTGCGGACGCTTGCGAACATCCCGTGGGTCCTCTAACTCAGGCCCTGTTATAGGCGAAAGAGCGGGGAATTTCACAATGGCCCACAAATTCGACGTGGCCGGCCTGGGCAATGCCATCGTGGACGTGCTGGCGCCGGTCGACGAGAAGTTCCTGCTCGACCACAGCATTGCCAAGGGCGTCATGACGCTGGTCGACGAGCATCGCGCGCTGCAGTTGCACGCCGCGCTCGGCGCCACGCGCGAGATCGCCGGCGGCTCGGGCGCCAACACCATGGCGGGTTTCGCCTCGCTGGGCGGAAACGGCGTCTACCAGGGCAAGGTCCGGCAGGACCGCCTCGGTGCGGCGTTCCGCGCCAGCATGAAGGACACCGGCGTGCACTTCACGACGGCGCCCGCCGCGGACGGCCCGGCGACCGCGATGTGCATCGTGGCGGTGACGCCGGACGAGCAGCGCAGCATGAGCACCTATCTGGGCGCCGCGCGGGAATTCTCGGCCGCCGACCTGAACGAGGAAGAAATTGCGGCCTCGGCGATTCTCTACATCGAAGGCTATCTGTGGGACGCGCCGTCGGCCAAGGCCGCCTGCATCAAGGCGATGGACATCGCGCACCGCGTCGGCACCAAGGTCGCGTTCGCGGTCTCCGATCCGTTCCTGATCGGCCGCTACGGCGCCGAGTTCCGCGCCATGCTGGACAGCTTCGACATCCTGTTCGCTAACGAGGACGAGGCCAAGGCACTGTTCGAAGTCGACGCCTTCGACGACGTGCTGCAGAAGACCCGCCGCCACAAGGGCATCGCGGCGCTGACGCGGTCCGAGAAAGGCTGCGTCATCGCGCGCGGCGACGACGTGCATGTCATCGACGCCTGGCCGGTCAAGCGCGTGCTCGACACCACCGGCGCCGGAGACCAGTTCGCGGCCGGCTTTCTCTACGCGCTGACCCATGGCCGGGGCCTCGCCGATTGCGGCAAGCTCGCCGGTCTCGCCGCCGCCGAGGTGATCTCGCATTACGGCGCCCGCCCGGAAGTCTCGCTGCGCAAGCTCGCGGTGGATGACGGGCTGATCTGATCAGCTGCCGATGAGATGGGCCGCGATTTCGCGGCTGTGGCCGCGGTCGCGGTGCTCGAAGACGTAGATCGCCTGCCAGGTGCCGAGCGCCATCGTGCCGTCGCGCAACGGAATGGAGAGCGAGGTCTGGGTCAGGGCGCTGCGGATATGCGCCGGCATGTCGTCGGGGCCCTCGGTGGTGTGGCGGTAGAGTGCGCTGTCGCGCGACACCGTGCGGCGCATGAAATTTTCCAGGTCGCTCAGCACGTCGGGATCGGCGTTCTCCTGCACCAGCAGCGAGGCGGAGGTGTGGCGGATGAACAGCGTCAGCAGGCCTTCGCGGATGCCGGATTTTCGCACCACGGCTTCGACGGAATCGGTGATGTCGACGAGTCCGGGTCCATGCGTCGCGATCGTGAGCGTGTTGCTGTGCTGTTTCATCGTTCCTTGCGCAGATAGACGTAGAGTGCGCCCTCGCCGCCATGGCGGCGGTGCGCGGCGCGGCTGCCGGCGACGAGGCCGGCGAATTCGCGCTCGCCCAGCCAGCGCGGCACGGCGCTTTTGAGCACCCCGCGGGTGCGCTGCTGCAGCTCCATGTCGAACGGCGCGTCGGGGGCGACTCGGGCGCCCTTGCCGGTGACGACGAGGACCAGCTTGCAGCCGCGCATCTGCGCGGTGCGCAGGAACAGCAGCAGCGTGCGGTGGGCGCCGGCCTCCGTCAGGCCGTGCAGGTCGAGCCTGGCGTCGGGCGCGAGCGCGCCGCGGCGCAGGCGCTCGTCGGTGCGGCCGTCGAGACCGGTTTCGCCGACGGGCGCAGGCTTGCGCGCTTTGACGGCGGCGGACGGCAGCACCGCCTTGAGCGGACGCGTCTCGGCGAAGCTCTGCACGAACAGTTCGCGTTCCGCGTCGGTGGTCTTGCGGCTTCTCACGGCGAGAGCCTCGGCGCCACGCCTTTGGGGAGCAGGACATAGAAGCGTGGCCGCGCCTTCATGCCGCCCGCCGTGTTTTCCGCGCTGGCGCCGAAGCCGAAAAAGATGTCGGCGCGCGCCGCCCCGCGGATCGCGCCGCCGGTGTCCTGGGCGATGAAGAGACCGGCGATGCCGTCGCCCGCGATGAAGAACGGCACGCCCAGGGGATGAACGCTCATGTCGACCGCGATGCTGGCGCGCGGCGTCAGCGCCACGCCTTCGCTGCCTTGCGGGCCGAGCCTGGCATCGCCGACGGGCTCTTCCTGGAAGAAGACGAACGAGGCGTCGGTCTCCATCACGCTGCGCGCCGCGGACGGATTGGCTTTGAGCCAGGCTCGTATGACTTGCATCGACATGCCTTCGCGCGGCACGCCGCGAGCGATCAATGTGCGGCCGACCGCCGTGTAGGGATGGCCGTTCTGCCCGGCATAATTGACGCGCAGCAGGCTGCCGTCATCGAGCCAGACGCGGCCCGAGCCCTGGATGTGCAGGAAGAACACCGAGATGGGATCGTCGCCATAGAACAGCACGCGCGTTTTGGCGGGCGGATGGGCGTCGATCTCGGCGCGCGAGGCATAGGGCACCAAGCGCCCGCCCGCGAGCCGGCCGGCGATCCGTGTCCCCTTCCATTCGGGGCGGAACAGGCCGAGATCGACGCTGACGAGATCCTGCGGCAAGCCATAGACCGGCGTCTGATAGGCGCCATGCCGCGTGCGGCTGCCGTTCAGCAGAGGCTCGTAGTAACCGGTGACGAGGCCGTCACCGATGACATAGGGCTGGAAGGCGCTTTCGAAGAAGGCGCGGGCGTCGCGCGCCGGGCCGGCATCCGCGCAAGGCCCGCGCCAGTCGGCGGCGGTGCCGGCATAGGCCATCGCCGTTTGCGGCGGTGCGGCCAGCAGCTTCACGCAGGAACGGCGAAAGGCCTGCAGCGCGCCCGACGGGTCGGCGGCGTCCCAGCCCGGCAAATTGGCGAACGACACCGCCGTCAGCGTCAACGGCGTCGGCACCGCGGGGCGATAGAACCACCAGGCGGCGAAGCCGGCGGCGACGAGCGCTATAAGGCCGAGAGCAAGAAGAAGACGAGACCGCATGAGGCGCATGATAGGCTATTGTCGCGCACGTTTGAATCGGCGAAAGGCCCGGCGTTGATCGACCACGGCAATCTGGAGGAGTTCGCCGACGCGGACGTCTATGATCTCGAGGACGATTCGGACGTCGGCATAGCATTCTATGCGGCGCTGGCGCACGAGAGCGGCGGCCCGGTGCTCGAGATCGCCTGCGGCACCGGCCGCGTCGCCATTCCGATCGCGCGGCAAGGCTTCGCCGTCACCGGCCTCGACGTCGTGCCGGGCATGCTGGCGCGGGCGCGCGCCAAATCGGCCGGCCTGCCGACGCGCTGGCTCGAGGGCGACGCGCGCGACTTCGACCTCGGCGAGACGTTCCGCCTGATCTTCCTCACCGGCAACGCCTTTCAGGCCTTCCTGACACGCGCCGACCAGGAGGCGCTGCTGGGGCGTGTGCGCGCGCATCTGCACGATGACGGCCTGTTCGCGTTCGAGACCCGCAATCCACGCCAGCGCATCGCGGCGGCGGCCGAAGCGCAAGGCACGCCGCAAGCGGGCCTGTTCGCCTATCTGGAGAGCCGCGAAACCGAGCAGCTGTGGCAGACCTATACCGACGCCCGGGGCCGCACGGTGCGCCTTTCCAAGACGCAAATCTGGGATCCAGGCGCGCAGCTCCTGCACTGGACGACGTTCCGGCGCTGGCACGAGGATGGCGTCCTTCAGACCAAGGTCACGCGCATCGCCGTGCGCTTCACCTCTGCGCAGGAACTGGCGAGGTTGCTGCACGACAACGGCTTGGAGATCGTTCGGCAATATGGCGGCTGGAATCTGGAGCCACTATCGGCAGCCAGCCGCAGCATCATCGTGGTCTGCCGCAAGCGCCGCTGAAAAGAGAGCGCGCCGACCTAAGCGCCGCCGGAGGTCGCGACCAGGAGCCAGTTGGGATCGCGCGCCTTGATGTCGCGCGAGAAGGTCCACACGTCGGTGACGTCGCGCACCGATTTGGCGTCGCCCTCGAGGAGCTGGCCGTCGCCACCCAGCGTCGCGGAGATGAACTGCGCGCCGACCGCGACGGTGATCTCGGCGGCGCGGCCCTTGAGCGCGGCGTGGACGATCTTGACGTCCTTGAAGCCGACGAAGGTGAACTCGACCTTCTCCTTGCGCTGCTCGCGGCCGGCGATGACCTGGTCGAAGGCGGCGAACACTTCGGGCCCCAGGAGCGGACGCAGCGCGCCGCGGTCGCCGCGCGCGAAGGCGGTCACGATCAGCTCATAGGCCGAGCGGGCGCCGGCGAGGAAATGCTCGGTCTCGAAACTGCGGTCGGCGAGCTTGATGTCGAACAGGCCGCTGGCGACCGGATCGGCGGGACGCTCGGCGATCTGCTCGGCGCGGCTCGGCAGCGCGATGACGTTGTCCTTGGCCGGCGGCGCATCGGCCGGCGGGTTGCCGGACAGCCGGAAGCTCTGCTGCGGCGGCCGCTCATTGCCGGTGCGGCGGCCCAGCACCGTGTACAGCCGAAACAGGATCACGCCCGCGACCACGGCAAAAAACAGGATTTCGACATATTGTAAGTTTGGCATCGTCCGTAAACCTTGCGCGGCCCCGCCTTCCGCTCCTTGTCAGACTAAACCCCGGGCTATCGCGGGTCCAGCTTGCGCAACCCGGGCAGGCTGTAAACGCGTTAACCGGCCTTTTGTCCCCTTGCCTTGTCACATCGGCGCGATCCGTGGTACCCGCGCCGCGCGATATTTCAAGGATTGCGGCGATGAGCGGAACCGGGGCCCCTGTGGGCGGCGACAATGCAGCGGGCGGCGCGCCGCGCATCCAGATCGTTGCGCAGTACATCAAGGACCTGTCGTTCGAAAATCCCGGCGCACCCACCCTGATGACGACCAGGCCGCAGATCGAGCTCGGCGTCGACCTGCAGGCCAAGCGCCTGGAGCCGACGCTGTTCGAGGTCGAGCTCAAATTGCGCGTCAGCGCCAAGACGGCCGAGGACAAGCCGGTATTCCTGATCGAGCTGGCCTATGCCGGCGTGCTGCAGATCGTCAACGTGCCGGAGGACGTGCTGCAGCAGGTCCTTCTGATCGAGGGTCCGCACCTGCTGTTCCCATTCGCCCGCCGGATCATCGCCGACGCGGTGCGCGATGGCGGCATGCCGCCCCTGATGATCGAGCCGATCGATTTCGCCAGCCTTTACCGTTCGCGCACCGAGCAGATGCAGCAATTGCGCAACCAGCCGCCGACCGGAACGGCCTAAGGCGCCAGCAAAACCCACATCGGATCCCGGCCCAGTTCTTGCGCCACGAAGGCGGCATGGGCCGCGGCTTCGGCCGGGCTGAGGCGGGATGGCAGAGGTTCGGGCCGCTGGCGCGCGGCGCGGAAATCGACGGCACTTGCCGCGCTTGCCGCCTCGACCGGTCCCAGCGACAGCCTGCGCTGCCGTCCGCCGACCAGCTCGAGATAGACCTGCGCCGTCAGCTCGGCATCGAGCAGCGCGCCATGCTTGGTGCGGGCCGACAGATCGATGCTGAAACGCTTGCACAATTCGTCGAGCGAATAGCGCGCGCCGGGTATCTTGCTCTTGGCGATCTCTATGGTGTCGATGGCGCGGGCGTGCGGGATGGCCGGCTTGCCGACGCGGTGCAGTTCGGAATTGACGAATTTGAGATCGAAGCCGGCATTGTGGATGACGAGGGCCGCGTCGCCGATGAATTCGAGAAATTCCTCGACCACGGCGGGGAATTTCGGCTTGTCGGCGAGGAACTCGTCGGTCAGGCCGTGGATGCGCGTGGTCTCCGGCGGCACCAGCCGCTCGGGATTGAGATAGCAGCGCCAGGTCCGCCCCGTCGGCAGGTGGTCGAAGAGTTCGACGCAGCCGATCTCGACGATGCGATGGCCGTCGGCCGGCTCGAAGCCGGTGGTTTCGGTATCCAGGACCACTTCGCGCATGGCGCTATTTTTCCTCGGCGCGGCGGTCGCGAAGCGTCGCCACGATCATTTTCACCTGGTCGAATGCATGCGCCAGACCCTTGTCCGTCACAACCACGAAATGGGCTTTTGCACGCTTTTCTGCATCCGGCGTCTGGCGCGAATGGAGGTAAGCGAACTTTTCTTCCGTCATGCCGGGCCGCGTCAGGACGCGCTCGCGCTGGATATGGGCAGGGGCGCTGGCCACGACGACCGCGTCCATATTGGCCTCGCCCTTGGTCTCGAACAGCAGCGGGATGTCGAAGACCACGATGTCGGCGTCGGCGGCTTCCGCGTCTTCGAGGAATTTGCGCCGCTCGCCGGCCATCAGCGGATAGACGATGGCCTGCAGGCGCTGCGTCGCCTCGGGATTGCCGGTGACGTGGCGGGAAAGTTCGGCGCGGTCGACGGCGCCATCCGTCACCGTGCCCGGGAACGCAGCCCCGATCGGCGCCACCGCCGCGCCGCCGACGGCATAGAGCCGGTGCACCGCCGCGTCCGCGTCGTAGACCGGGACGCCGAGGCTGGCGAACATCCTGGCGGTCTCGGACTTGCCCATGCCGATGGAGCCGGTGAGGCCGACATGGAGGGGTCGCCTAGCGGGCACCGAGCGCGGCCTCCAGATGGCGGCGCAGGGCCGGCGTGACCTTGGGCTCGACCCCGAAGAAGGCGGCGAACGCCGGCACGCCCTGATGCATCAGCATGCCGAGGCCGTCGACGGTGGCGAGGCCAGCCTCGCGGGCGCGTTTCAGCAGCGGGGTCTCCAGTGGATTGTAGACGATGTCGCAGACCGCGGCGTCTTTCGGCAAGGCGTCGAGCGCGAGATCGAGCGACGGCGCGCCTTTCATGCCGGCACTGGTGGTGTGGACGACCAGCGCCGCGCCGGCCGCCGCGGCACGCCAGTTCGTGTCGTCGTGGACGCAGAGTTTCGGTGCAACCTGGCCCTGCAAGGCTGCGGCGAGTTGCTCGGCCCGGCTCTTGGTGCGGTTGAGGATGCGCACCTCGGCGGCGCCCAGATCGTGCAGCGCCACGACCGCGGCCCGGGCTGCGCCGCCGGCGCCGAGCAGGACCGCTGGTTTGCCGCGTACGCAGTCCGGCCCGAGTTTTTCGCGCAGCGACTCGGCGAGGCCCGTGGCGTCGGTGTTGCGCCCTTCGATGCGGCCATTTTCGTGGAAGATCAGCAGGTTCACGGCGCCGGCGGCGCGCGCCGCCAGGTCGCAGTCATGGGCCAGCGCGAAGGCGGCCTCCTTGTGCGGAATGGTGACGCTGGAGCCGCGGAAGCCGGCCTTCATCAGGCCGCGCACGACGACGGCGAAATCCTCCGGCCGCACCGCCAGCGGCACCAGGGCGCCATCGATGCCCATCTCCTGGAGCCAGAACCCGTGCAGCCGCGGCGAAAAGGCCTGCGCCACCGGCCAGCCCATGATGCCGGCGATCCTGGCGGCTCCCGTGAGACTCATGTCGCGACCACACCTTGCCGGCGCAGCTCCGCCAGGAGGGCGAAGAGCGGCAATCCGAGGATGGAAAAATAGTCGCCTTCGACGGTTTCGAAAAGCTGTGCGCCCAGGCCTTCGAGTTTGTAGCAACCGATGGCTTCGAGGATTCCCTCGCCTTGCGCAGCCAGATAGGCGTCGAGGAAGGTGTTGCTGAAGTCACGTACCATCAGGTTCGAGGTCTCGCCATGGCGCCAGACCACCGCGCCGGCACGGGCGAGAACCAAGGCGCCGACCAACTGGTGCGGCCGGCCGCGCAGGCGCGACAACAGCGCGCGGGCGGCATCCAGATCCGGGCATTTGCTCACCAATTCGTCGCCGAGCAGCAAAGTCTGGTCCGCGCCCAGCACCAGCGCCGCGGGCTGAGCCCGGGAAACATGCAGCGCTTTGGCTTCGGCCAACGCCGCGGCGACGTCTTTCGCCGCCGCGCCGGCGCCGAGCAGCGCATTTTTGAGCCCGGCCTCGTCGATGGCGGCCGGTACCGCGGTGAACGCGATGCCGGCGGCGGTCAACACCCGTTGGCGCGAGGCGCTGGCCGAAGCGAGGATGAACCTCACAAGCGCCGCTCCCGGCGCTCGCCCAACATGTTGATCACGGCGGCGGCGGTTTCCTCGACCGAGCGCCGCGAGACGTCGATGACCGGCCAGTCTTGCTGCTCGAACAGCTTGCGGGTGCCTGCGATCTCGGCGCGGACGCTTTCGAGATCGACGTAATCGGTGTCGCGCGCCTCGCCCATCGTCGTCAGGCGGTTGCGCCGCACCTGCACCAGCCGGTCCGGCGAAGCCCAGAGGCCCACGATCAGGGGGCCTTTGGCGTTCAGGAGTTGCGGCGGCAGCGGCAGGCCGGGCACCAGCGGCACGTTGGCGGCGCGGACGCCGCGAATCGACAAATACACGCAGGTCGGCGTCTTGGAGGTGCGGCTGGCACCCACCAGCACGACCTCGGCGCCATCGATCGTGTCGAGCGCCTGGCCGTCGTCGTGCTGGATGGTGAAGTTGAGCGCCTCGATGCGCTGCAGATAGCGTTGGTCGACGTCATGCTGGGCACCGGGGCGATGGGTCTCGGCGGTGCCGAGGAACTGGCGCATCATGGCGATGGGCCCCTCCATCACGTCGAGGCAAGGCACGTTCGTCTGGGCGCAGCGTGCGATCAGCTCGCGGCGCAGTTCCTGGTTCACCAGCGTGAAGAATACCAGGCCGGGCGCAGCCTGCAGATGCTCGAACACGCGTTCGAGTTGGCGCGAGCTGCGCACCAGGACGTAGGAGTGTTCCTCCACCGCGCTGCCTTCAAACTGCGCCAGTGCGGCCTTGGCGATGGCATTCAGGGTTTCGCCGGTCGCGTCTGAGACCAGATGAACGTGAAACGTCTTGCTCACAGAACCATGCCTTTTTCGTGCACCTGTGCTGTTGATAGGTGCAAGGACCCCGACATTGCAACGATCATGGTGCACATCTCGCCGCCCATACCGGCTTCACCACCAAGACCGCGCCAACCGCTCTTCCGCGCGCCGCTGCTAGGTGCTTGAGTCGAAAGCCTTTGCGGCCTAGAGCACGATCCGCACACCGCTTCGTCCACACCTAACAGGCCTAACAACAACTACAGAATCTACTTTTAAGAGTCTTGTAGTGAAGTAAGTAGAGTGGCGAACGAACGCTCGATGCCGGAGAAGATCGTGAAGCTTGCCGTCGTCCTGTTCAACCTCGGAGGACCGGATTCGCTCGCGGCGGTGGAGCCGTTCCTGCGCAATCTGTTCAGCGATCCTGCGATCCTGGCCGTTCCCGGTGTTGTGCGCAAACCCCTGGCTTGGTTCATCGCCCGGCGCCGGGCGCCGGTGGCGCGCGCCATCTACGCCAGGCTTGGCGATGCCTCGCCAATCGTGGCCGAGACTCAAAGACAATCGGCGGCTTTGGATGGATTGTTGGCGCAACACGGTATCGAAGCGAAGTGTTTCATCGCGATGCGCTGCTGGCATCCGTTCAGCGATGAAGCAGTGCGAGCAGCAAAGGCCTGGGGGGCGGAACGCGTCGTATTGCTGCCGCTTTACCCGCAATTCTCGACGACAACCACGGCATCGTCCTTCGCAGACTGGGATCGTGCGGCGCGGCGTGCCGGCCTCGAACTGCCGACAGCGCGCATCTGCTGTTATCCGGACAGTCGTGGTTTTGTCGCGGCATCGGCTGCGCTTATCCGTGAGGTGCTGGCCAAAACGCGGCCGGGATTAGGCTATCGGCTGTTGCTGTCGGCCCATGGCCTGCCGAAACGGACGATTGCCAGGGGCGATCCCTATCAATGGCAGGTCGAACGCACTGCCGCGGCGATTGTGGATGCATTGGGGATGGACGGCCTCGACTGGAAGGTCTGCTACCAGAGCCGGGTCGGACCGCTCGAATGGATCGGGCCCGCCACCGACAGCGAAATCCGCCGCGCCGGCGCCGACGGCAAAGGCGTGATCGTGGCGCCGATCGCGTTTGTCTCGGAACATTCCGAGACCCTGGTCGAACTCGATATCGAGTATGCGCATCTGGCGAAGCTGGCCGGCGTGGCCGACTATCTGCGGGTACCGACCGTCGGCATCCATCCGGACTTTGTGGCCGCACTGGCGGATCTGGTGCTGCGGGGCAGCACCGTCCAGGGTACGATCAGCGCCGGCGGCGTGCGGCTTTGCCTGGATTCCTTCGGCGCGTGCCCGTGCGGGAGAATTTGAATGTTGATGTTCCTGTCCAATCATGTCGACTGGATCATCGCCTTGCATGTCATCGCGGTGATCGCCTGGATCGCCGGTCTGATGTATCTGCCGCGGCTGTTCGTCTATCACAGCGAAGTTCCGGCCGGCTCGCCGCAATCGGCTATGCTCAAGACGATGGAGCGCAAGCTTCTCCACGGCATCATCACGCCGTCATCGATCGCGGTGTGGGTTCTCGGTCTCACCCTGGCCTATGTCACCGGTGCCTATCACGATCTCTGGCTGCAGCTGAAATTCGTTCTGGTGCTCGCGCTGAGCGGCCTGAACGGCTTTTTCGCCGCCAGCGTCCGGCGCTTTGCCGAGGATGCGAACAGCCATTCCACGCGCTTCTGGCGGATCGTCAACGAGGCGCCGTTCGTGCTGGTGATCTTCATCGTCATCCTGGTTGTGGTTAAGCCGTTTGACTAAAGTTTCACGCAGGCCGGCCTTGGCGGGTGTTTGCATCGCGGCCAAATCGCGCTATAAGGCTTGCGTTCCCCTTGGCACGCATCGGCACCCGCGCATCGTTACGCGGCGCCGAAGCCGGTAAAGACCGGCGCGGGCCGGCAAACTCCGACCATGACCTGGCTTTGCGGTGCAGTCCGCCCTCGGCCAGCCGGACATACCTCCCCCAATGTTTCTCAGGTGCAATTCACAATGACCGTTCAAGAAGGCCTGCAGACGATGAAGCTGCAGGATCTCAAATCCAAATCCCCCACCGACCTTCTGGCCTTCGCCGAGGAACTCGAGATCGAGAACGCCTCATCCATGCGCAAGCAGGACATGCTGTTCGCGATCCTCAAGGAACTCGCCGAGCGCAATGTCGAGATCATGGGCCAGGGCGTCGTCGAGACGCTGCAGGACGGCTTCGGCTTCCTGCGCAGTCCCGAATCCAACTATCTCGCCGGTCCCGACGACATCTATGTCAGCCCGTCGCAAATCCGCCGCTTCGGCCTTCGCACCGGCGACACGGTCGAGGGCCCGATCCGCGGTCCCAAGGACGGCGAGCGCTATTTCGCGCTGCTCAAAGTCACCACCATCAATTTCGAGGACCCTGAGAAGATCAAGCACAAAGTCCATTTCGACAACCTGACGCCGCTCTATCCGACGCGCTGGCTCGACATGGAGCTCAAGGACCCGACGATCAAGGACAAGACCGGCCGCGTCATCGACATCGTGGCGCCGCAGGGCATGGGCCAGCGCGCCCTGATCACCGCTCAGCCGCGCACCGGCAAGACCGTCATCCTGCAGAACATCGCGCGCGCCATCAGCGCCAACCATCCCGAATGTTTCCTGATCGTGCTGTTGATCGACGAGCGGCCCGAGGAAGTCACCGACATGCAGCGCTCGGTAAAGGGCGAGGTGATTTCGTCGACCTTCGACGAACCCGCCTCACGCCACGTTCAGGTCGCCGAAATGGTGATCGAAAAGGCCAAGCGCCTGGTCGAGCATAAGCGCGACGTCGTGATCCTGCTGGATTCGATCACCCGCCTCGGCCGCGCCTACAACACCGTGGTGCCGAGCTCGGGCAAGGTCCTGACCGGCGGCGTCGACGCCAATGCCCTGCAGCGCCCCAAGCGCTTCTTCGGCGCGGCGCGCAACATCGAGGAAGGCGGCTCGCTGACCATCATCGCCACCGCATTGATCGATACCGGCAGCCGCATGGACGAGGTCATCTTCGAGGAGTTCAAGGGCACCGGCAATTCGGAAATCATCCTGGACCGCAAGGTTGCCGACAAGCGCATCTATCCGGCGATCGACATCCTCAAATCCGGTACCCGCAAGGACGAGCTGTTGCTCGACAAGGGAACGCTGGCCAAGACCTATGTCCTGCGCCGTATCCTGTCGCCGATGGGCACGATCGACGCCATCGAGTTCCTGCTCGACAAGCTGCGTTCGGCCAAGAACAATTCGGACTTCTTCGACAGCATGAACACGTAAGGCGCGGCGGAGCGGGACTGTGAAGCTGGTTCTGCTGCACAGCCCGCTCGTTACGCCCGGCACGTGGGATGCGCTGGCGCCGACATTGCGCGACCACGACCACGACGTCGCCATCCCCGATTTCACCGCCACGATGCAGGGTGTGGCGCCATACTACGCCAGGCTTGCGGCAGCGGCTTGCCAAGCCGTGGGCGATGAAGCGATCGTGGTCGCGCATAGCGGCGCCGGCGCGCTGGTGCCCGCCATCGCGGCCGCGGCAAACCTGCGAGGTGCGATTTTTCTCGATGCCCTGTTGCCGCATCCGGGGCGCAGCTGGTTCGAGACGGCGCCGGCGGCGCTCGCAGCCCAGCTTCGCGGATTGGCGTGTGACGGGCGCCTGCCGCCCTGGCAGCGCTGGTGGCCGAAAGGTGCGATCGAGAAGCTGCTGCCCGATGCGGCGATGTGTGCGCGGTTTGCCGCCGGTTTGCGCGAATTGCCGCTGGCGTATTTCGAGGAAGCCGCACCCGGCGTCGGTTTTGAGGCGCCAGCCGCGTATCTGCAGCTGAGCAGCGGCTATGACATGGAAGCCGAAGCCTGCGCCGCGCGCGGCTGGCCGGTCGCGCGCCTCGATCTGCATCATCTGGCCATGCTTACCCATCCCGGCGCCGTGACGGACGCGATCGAGCAGCTTGCCGCCGGATTGTGATCGTCAGGCCAGCCCAACGAAAAGGCCACGGGTTCGCCCGCGGCCTTTTGCTCTAAGCGGTTGTCGCGGCGGCTCAGTGCTCGTGCGCCTCGGCGTGTTCGTGATGCTCGACTTCCTCGATCTCCTCGTTCTCGGCGCCCTTTTCGCCGAGATAATCCATGGCGGCGAGGACGATGCCGGAGACCAGGAAGACGCCGTGCAGCATCATCAGCCATTCGAGGTTGCCCTTGTCGACGGTCTCGATCGACATGAAGGCGCGCAGCAGGTGGATGACCGAGATCGCGATGATCGAGGCGATCAGCTTCAACTTCATGTTGGAGAAGTCGACCTTGCCCATCCACACCGGCTTGTCCGGGTTGCCTTCGAGGTCGAGCTTGGAGACGAAATTCTCATAGCCTGCGAAAACCACCATCAGCGTCAGATTACCGGCCAGCGACATGTCGATCAGCGTCAGCAGCCACAGGACGACGGTGTTCTCCTCCAGCTCGAAGGTGACGACCTTGGAGGTCTCCTCGAAGACCTCCTTGCCGAAGGTGATCATCAGGACGATCAGCGCGATGATCAGGCCGACATAGAACGGCGCCATGAACCAGCGGCTGCGGAACAGCGATTGCTCAAAGATTTCTTCGAAACTCTTGCCGCCCATGGCGGGCCCCCTTCACAGTGATTCGACGAAGGCCAGTAAACGCGACATTGGCCTGTGAATGAAGCTGGCGGGGCAAAAATGTCCCGGGGTTCCCGCCGGCGGTTGACCCCTGCCCGGCGCTGCCGGAAACTGGGTCCAGCCCTGCCGAGAGGATCTTGCCGATGACCGAGCACCAAAGCGACCGCGCCCAGTTCAAGGCGATGGCCGAGGGCACGCAGGACGACTGGATGAAGATCGCCGCCGCCTCGGTGGCCTTCAACCGCGACTTGCCCAACCGCGTGCTCGCGCATTTGCAGATGCTGGCGGGCGATTGCGGCGGCTTCGCCGTCGACCGGCTGGAGCATTCGCTGCAATCGGCCACACTGGCGCACCGCGACGGCATGGACGAGGAATACGTCGTTTGCGCCCTGATCCACGATATCGGCGACATCCTGGCCTCGGCCAGCCATGCCGAACTCGGCGCCACGATTATGCGGCCCTACGTGTCGGAGGCGAACCACTGGATGATGCACAATCACGGCATCTTCCAGGGCTATTACTTTTTCCACCATCTTGGCCTCGACCGGAATATGCGCGACCAGTTCCGCGGCCATCCCCATTTCGAGTACACCGCCAGGTTCTGCGCCCGTCACGACCAGAACGCCTTCGACCCCAACTACGACACGATGCCGCTGGCGGCGTTCGAACCCATGGTGCAGCGGGTGCTGGCGCGACCGAAGAACACGATCTACATGCGCCCCAGCCACAGCGCCGCGGCCGAGTAAACATCGGGCAAGTGCGCATCGCCTCAGGAGATCGGCACCGATTGCGGGCCGTTGGAATCGACGATTACCACGGTCTTTGTGTCTTTGGCCGCCATCTCGTCCGAAGTGAGGCTGGCGGGCTTTCCCGACGTCCCCGGCCGGTAGTAGAGGGCGAATTTCGCCTCCCCGCCGGAAGTGGACAGCGGTTCGAGCCAGGCGCCGTCGTCGTCGTTCGGTACAGTCACGATCGCTTCGACTTGTACAGTTCCGTCGCCGAAGCGTTGAGCGGTATAGCTTCCCTTGGTATAGGCCCGCCGCGGGAAGCTCCCGCTCGCCCAATCGCTGAACGTTTGAATCCATCCGCGAGGCCAGGGACCGCCATAAGCTTGGGGCGGCATCATGGCCTGACCACCGGCTCCTACGCCGGCTGAATCAGGCGTGCCCTGGAGATGGGCCAGGATCCTTTGGGCGTAGGCTTTCACGACATCGTAGTCGTAGAGGTCCAGATCGCCGAGCATGTGCGCGCGGTCCACCGCCCGGATCATCGGAAGAATGTGCATTTCGAAATTCGGCGGTTTGTCGACCATTTCCCGTTCCCTTACTCGTTCACCGCATCGGCGCCCGCGATTGTGATTTCCGAGATAGGCGCAGTTGCGGCTTGCATTGCCATGGCGCCGGCGGGTTTGGGTGCTGCGCTCAAATAGGTGGCGATGGTCAGCACCATATTCGTTCCGGCATGGGCAAACAGACTCCGATAGGCTCTGCGATCGAGCACGAACTCGCGATCGCTCGTCATGTTCATGCCCATCATGTCCGGAAAAGCCCAATCGGCGAGCCGGCTGACGAGATATTTTTCGCGAAACGCCTTGTTCTTGGGAGCGAAGGCGACCGACTTGGGGTGCAGGTAGATCAGCGCGACATAACCCGCCTTCTGCGGCGTCGTCACACCGTGCAGATTGATCTTCAGCGGATCGTCCGGGCCACCATTGGGCAGAACGATCGGGACTGTCGCGATATGGCTTGCCGTTCTCACTGCCAGCGCCGCCACTTCGGGTGCCTGGTTGCTCATCGTGGCGTGCGCTATGAGCGGCGAGTCCGGCGCCTGCCAATCGTAGGTGTATCCCAGAGTGGCCGTATCGGCGACATCCTTCGCAGTTGTCGGCCCCGGAAGGCCGGCCCCGGTCTTGCCCGGCATGCCTTTGAGCAGACAATCCGGCTTGTTGGTGCAGGTGATCTGGTCGGTGTTGCCAGGCTGGTGCTGACGAAACCACCACAACGCGTCGATGAAGGCATGGAACGACCAGAAGACAGGATCGTTGCCGGCCGTGGTGTTGAAGGAAAGGGCGCCGCCGACATAGGAACCGTGCATGTAATCGTGCAGCTGGTCCTCGAACAAACCTTCGCCGGATGCGCCGGCAAAATCCGAATAGTGAGCGGTAAGCGTCAGGTCGTGAATGAGATTCCAGCCCGGCGCTGGGGCTGTGCCGTCACGCGCTCTGCCGTCAATGGACTTGGAAAGTATGGAGGTCGTGTCCTCGAACGCCTTGGGGAAGCGGTTGCCGGAAGGTTTGCGAGACCAATCCCAATACGGCAGCGTCACCGTCGGATCGACTTCGTGCAGCGCCTGCTCAAAGTACCAGAGCATGGCGCGGTGCCAGGGAAAGAAGAGATCGTTCTTATGCTCGCATGGGCCGCCAAATGCTTTACTCGGCGGTTGCGTCTTGTTGTGCAGCGCCGCGTACCAGGCGTAGCTGTTCAGAACCGTGGGGTCCTTCGTCGAGCGACCCTCCAGCACCTGCACCGCATGGATGTAGCGGCCGAGATCGCCGGCCGACAGCGTATCGATGTTCCGGCGAACGAGCAGATCGGCTGCGGAAGCCGGCGATATGGAGGCTGCGAACACCACGGCGGCGCCGACAAGCAAAGCGGCGCGGTACAAGTTTCTTTTCAGCATGCGTATCTCCCTCCATGAATCGGAACAATTTTTGTCCGCACTGCCGCGCGTGCGGGCGACGCAAGGGTGTGAAGGGAAAGGTGCGCGCGCGATTGCCCCCACAAGCATGCCGCCAGGGGCAAGATTAAGGCCATTAAATCTCAAAGGTCAACACGACCTTTATTTGAAATACTTCGATTAAGTTGACTTCTTGAAATATAAGCCAGAATTCACAACGCGGTTGTACAGCGCAATATTTTGGCCTGCGCGGAAATCCGCGTCAGGGGATCAGCACCGTCGCGCCGGTGGTGGCGCGGCTGTGCAGCGCTTCATGCGCCTTTCGCGCCTCCGACAATTTGAAGCGCTGATGCACCGCGATCTTGACCGCGCCCGAGGCGATGACCGCGAACAGGTCGTCGGCGGTCTCCTGCAGCTCGCGGGCTTTGCGCGTGTAGCTGGCGAGCGTGGGCCGCGTCAGGTACAGCGAGCCCTTAGCGCTGAGGATGCCGGGCTCGAACGGCGGCACCGCGCCGGAGGAATTGCCGAAGCTCACCAGCAGGCCGCGCACCGCGAGGCTGTCGAGCGAGCCCGCGAACGTGTCCTTGCCGATGGAATCATAGACCACCGGCACGCCGGCGCCGCCGCTCAGTTCGCGCACCTTTTTCGGCCAATCGGCCGCGCGCGAATTGAGTACATGGGCGTAGCCGTTGGCCGCTGCGAGTTCGCGCTTGTCGTCCGATCCCACCGTGCCGATCGCCGTGACGCCCAGATGCTTCGCCCATTGCCCGGCGATGAGGCCGACGCCGCCGGCGGCGGCATGGAACAGGATCGTCTGGCCGGCTTTGACCGCATAGGTGCGCGTGAGCAGGTATTGCACCGTCATGCCCTTGAGCATCGCCGCGGCGGCGGTCTCATCGCTGACGCCGGCGGGGATCTTCACCAGGCGGTCGGCGGCGATGTTGTTGGCCTCGGCATAAGCGCCCATGGCCCCGGCATAGGCGACACGATCGCCGACTTTCAGCGTCGCGACGCCGGCACCGACGGCCTCGACCACGCCTGCCGCCTCGCTGCCGAGGCCCGAAGGCAGCGGCAGCTTGTAGAGACCGGAGCGATGATAGGTGTCGATGAAGTTCACCCCGATGACGGTGTGCTTCACACGCGCCTGGCCGGGCTCAGGTTGTGGAAGGTCCACGTCGACATAGTCGAGCACCTCAGGCCCGCCGGGTTGGCTGAAACGGATGGCTTTCATCGAACTCCCCAATATCTCGTTTATCTTGGCTCAGGGCCCACCAGATGATGATCGCCGTTTTCGCGTTTCTTCGCCAGCGTCCCGCCCGTCGCGCGGCAGGTTCGGACCGAAGACGGTGAATGTAGACAGATCGCGGCAACTTCAGGTTTCGTCAAGACTTGATCCCTAACTTGCGCCGCTCTGCGGGTTCCGGGGGGACAGCATGGCGACCATCGTTCTGATCCATGGACATATGCACGGCGCCTGGTGCTGGGAAAAGGTCGTGCCGCTGCTGAAGGCCAAGGGTCATCGCGTGGTCGCGTTCGACCTGCCGTCGCGCGGCGCCGATACCTCGGCGCACGAGACCGCCACGCTCGAGCAATTCGTCAAGGCCGCCGAAGACGTCGTGCGGGCGCAAGGCGAACCCGTCGTCCTCGTCGGCCACAGCGCCGGCGGCACGGTGCTGAGCGAGCTCGCCGAACGCATGCCCGAGCGCATCGCGCGCCTCGTCTATGTCGCGGCGACGCTGCTGCCGGACGGCGAATCCATCTTCTCCGCCATCATCGCCAAGTCGCCGGCCGATCCGGCGATCGCGGTGGTCGGCGCCAGCGCCTGCAAATCGGAGGACAGCCTCGCCCGCCGCCGCTTCTACAACACCAGCAGCGACGAAGAAGCTGCCTGGGCGTTGTCGCAGCTTTGCGCCGAGCCGATTCCGCCGATGACGCATCCGGTGCGTGTCACGCCCGAACGCTATGGCCGCGTGCGGCGCGCTTTCATCCAGACGCGCTTCGACAATGCCGTGCCAATCGACGCGCAGGCGGCGATGTGCGCGGCGCTGCCCTGCGATCCGGTGATCGTGATGGACACCGACCATTCGCCGTTCCTCTGCGCCCCCGCCGAATTCGCGGCGCATCTGGACGCGCTGGCGCGGGTTTAGCGGTCCGTCGCCCGGTTGTGGTTCGGCCCCAGACCGTCTTTAAATGGCGTTGTGGCCGACGCAGCGCCGAGCGCCTTCGGCCCGGATGAGGGTTGGCATGACGGCCGTTCGGGAGAATGAATTTCCGCGCCACTGCGACATCGCGATCGTCGGCGGGGGAATCCTCGGCCTGTGCATCGCTCATGAGATCGCTGGCCGCGCCAGGGATCTCAGCATCGCACTGATCGCGCCTCGCGACCGGAGCGGCGGCGCCTCGGAAGCCGCCGGCGCCATGCTGAGCGGCTATGGCGAGACGACGACGCTCAGTTTCGCAACCGAAGGCGCGCGGCTGAAATCCGAATTGCGGCTGCAGGCCGCCGCCTATTGGCCGGCATGGATCGAGCGGCTGAACGATGCCGGCGACGGCCCGCGGGTCGCGCTGCGCGACGGTACGCTGACGATCACCAACGCGGTTTCCGGCCCGCTCGACGAGCAAAACCTGGAGGCGATGGTCGAACTGTTGCGCGCACGCGAGGCGCGCTTCGAATTCGTCGCGCCGGCGCAGGTCGAGGGGCTTCGGCCCAAAGCGCCGTCGCGGCCGCAGCGCGCCGTCTTCCTGCCCGAGGAACGCTATGTCGACGGCGCCACGGTCCTCGTTGCGCTCGAAGAGCAATTGCTGCGTCATCCGCGGGTCATGCTGGTGGACGAGCCCTGCACGCAAATCCGGGCGGCGCGCCGGCATGGCGCGGCACACGAAGTGGTGACGGCGGGCGGCAGCATCGGCGCCGGGCGGATCGTGCTGGCGGCCGGCGCGGCGTGCGACGGTCTGGTGCGAGGACTGGGCGCCAATCGCGTGCCGCGGATTTTCTGCGGCGCTGGCGCGGCGCTGCTATGCGCGACGCCGCAGGCCGGCCCCGCGCTGGACATCGCGGTGCGGACGCCGAACCGAGCCTTCGCCTGCGGCCTGCACGCATTGCCGCATGTCCGCGGCGGTCTGTATCTGGGCGCGACCAACAATGTCCAGGTCGATCCGATCCGAGCGGCATCGCTGGGCGACGTCGCCTTCATCGCCGAATGCGCCATGCAGCAGATCGACCGCAACCTGCCGTCCAGCGCGCTGCTGGCGACGCTGGTCGGCAATCGCCCTGTGCCGGCGGACACGTTTCCGCTGCTGGGCGAGACCTCGTGGCGCGGCATCTGGCTGGCGACGGGCACCTATCGCGACGGCTTCCTGCTGGCGCCGCTGATCGCGCGGAGTCTTGCCGACGCGTTGGCGGCGGACGAGGCGGTGCTGCGCGGCGCGGCGCTGTTTCGGCCGGAGCGGCCGCCGCTGGCTGCGGTGCCCGATCTCAAATCCGCCATCGCCGAAGGCGTCGAGAACTATGTCGCGGCCGCATTCGAGCGCGGCGCCAACCTGCCTTCGGCGGGCGCCTGGGAGGATGAATTCCGCGCCGTCATCGAGCGGCGCGTGGCGGCGATCTATGCGCGCTTCGAGCCGCCCTTCATCCCGCCGCCCGACCTGCTATGGGATATCGAGCGCGGCGATCTCGGCGGCGCGCTGATCGACTACTACGCGCAGGCCGCGGCGCACTGGCGCTAGAAGAGGTACTCCATGCCGAAGCCGAGTCTGTTCACGATCATGCATATGCTTGCGGCGCGGATGCCCAACGACAGGGGCACGATATCGGATTTGGGCGACATCGTCTGGGATCTCATTCGCGCCAATCTCGACACGTTTCTGCTCGACCTGATGTGGGAAAACCAGGAGCCGGCGACGGAACTCACCGTCGTCAAGACCAGTGAGGGCGAGGCGCACAATTTCAAGGCGATAGAGGTGAACTATCCGGGCCGCAAGCGTCCGGCCGAGCCCTCGCTGATCCGCTGGGTCTATGAGCACGACAAGCCGGTGTGGATCGTGGACAAGGACGGCATCTCGCCGAAAAAGGACTACACGAACTCCTGGTCGCACGGCAAAGGGACGGAAATCATCCCGTCGAAGACCATCATGCGTTACGTCGAACACAAGCCGATGCGAACCGAAATCTGTTATCCCTTGCGGGTGGCGCGCCGCGGCGGCGGCCTTCGCGCCGCGGGTGTGCTGAACATCGAACTGGAAGACGTTTTTCATCCCAGCGATGTCGCGATCCGCTACATCGAGAACGCCTCGGCAATTCTCAACTATCTGCAGTGCCTTCTGCACGGCATCGACATGTCGCACGCCTATACGGAAATCGCGTTGAACGAACTGCGCGCGCTGGCACCGGCGTTCGAGCTGGAGCCGGGACCGATTCCAACCGCTTTTATCTCGCGTCCGATGAGTCACACCGACAGCGAGCGCCTGACCGGCATGATCGAGCGGGCACTTAGGAAGCGCGGCGTGCGCTACCTGAAGGGACCCAAGGCCGGCAATATCGGCGCCGGCATCATCGAGCAGATACGCGCCTCGCATTTCGGCGTGGTGGTCTCGACCGGCTATCTTCCGAACGTCATTATGGAATGGGGCGCGCTAGCCGGCGCCGGCAAGCCGGTGATCGAATTCCACGGCCGGCACGAGGGCGAGCCGGCGCCGCCCGCCGTGGTGCCGCCCAACGACCTGCGCTGCCCGCTCGGCCCCAAGCTCCTCTACAAGGAGATCGAGGCGTTTATCTTCAGCGCTCTGGACCACTATTCGCAGCGCGGCCGGCCGCTGCACGGATTGCTGTCGGACGGCCTGCGCTGATCAGCGGCCCGGCCGCATCACAGTCTCGAGCGCATCGTACTGCGCCTTGCGGAAATCTTCGACCACGCCGACATGCGGACCGAACTCCAGGAGCTGGTCGCTACCCGGCGAGAACGCCGGCCAGTCCTGTCCGTCGCAGGCGGGTTTGCCCGTCTTGGCGAAACCGACCCAGCAGGCATGCATCAGATGCTCCATGGCGCGGTCCTCGTCGGTCAACGCGATGCCGAAGCGGCCGGCGAGCGCCGAGCCGGTCGCGAAGACGTAGGGAATCTCCGAGCCGTGGCGCGCGCCGGGTGCGGTGGCGCGCTGCATCGAGACGACATAGGAGAAATGATACAGCCAGGACGGCGCGCCGCCGGCCGCTTTAGCCGCGATCCAATGTGCCGGCGCACCCATCACCGAATCGGTGAACACCGCTTGCGCGAGCGCCTGGTCCGAAGCGGCGTCGCTCGCATAGACGGCGCGCGCCGCCGGCGTCAGGCGGCCGGTGATGCGCTCGGGCGGAATGCCGAAGGACTGCATCAGCGAGGCTTCGAAGCTGTTGGAGCCGATGATCAGCGGCACGTCGATGGCGCTGCCGGTGGCGAAGGCCTGCGTCGGTGTCTGCGTCACCAGGCGCCCGTCGACGAAGGGCCCGAAGCCGAGCGCCGGCGGCATGTCGAGCGTCGCGGCCGCCGGAATGGCGCGCAGCTGTTCGAGCGTCGCGCTCGCGCCGGGGAGGCCCGCCTTGGTGGCGAAATCGGCGCCTTCGGATTCCTTCTGCGCCAGCGTCGTCGGCGCCGTCCAGCCGCCGCCGGACTCGACGACGGCTTTGGCGAACAGGCCTTTGGCCGACGGCGTCGCCAGCAGGTAGAGGATGCTGGAACCGCCGGCGGACTCGCCGAACACGGTGACGTTGCCGGGATCGCCGCCGAACGCCGCGATGTTGCGCTTGACCCAGGCGAGCGCCGCGATCTGGTCCATGGCGCCGTAATTGCCGAGCGGCGCGATGGCGCTTGCGGCCCTCGTCAGCGCCGGATGCGCGAAATAGCCGAGCAGGCCGAGGCGGTAGTTGATCGAGACCAGGATGACGCCGTCCTGCGCGAAATGGCTGCCGTCATAGAGCACCGACGAGCCGGAGCCGAAACGGTGCGCGCCGCCATGGATCCACACCATCACCGGCGCGTTGCGGGCGCCGTGCGGGACGAAGACGTTGAGGCTGAGGCAATCCTCGCTCTGCGGCGCATTGGCGCCCATCGCCGCGCCGCCGTCGCCGCGCGATGGTTGCGGACAGATCGGACCGAAGGCGGTGGCGTCGCGCGCACCGGTCCATTTCGCCGGTGACGCCGGCGGCATCCAGCGCAAGGGCCCGACCGGCGGCGCGGCATAGGGAATGCCTTTGAAGACATCGACGGCGCCGTCGCTGCTGCCGGTGAGCGCGCCGCTGTCGATGACGGCCTTGGGCGCGTCGGCGGCAAAGGCCGGCGCTGCGAGCAGCGCCGCGAGGGCGAGTGATCGGACGATCCAACGGTGCATGAAGGGCTCCTGCCTGACCGGCGTTCAACGGCGCTGCGCCGCCATTCCGGCGGCGTCTCAGATCTCGCGACGATAGACCAGGAAGCCGGATTTGACCGCGACTTTATCGTAAAGCGCCATGGCCGCCAGGTTGCTCCCATGGGTCTGCCAATAGACGCGGCCGGCACCGGCGGCGCGGGCCTTGTCGCAGACCGCTTCGATCAGGGCGCGGCCGATGCCGCCGCCGCGCGCCGCCGCCAGCGTGAACAGGTCCTGCAGGTAGCAGGTTGGCGCGAGGGCGATGGTGCTGCGATGGAACAGGTAATGCACGATGCCGACGATGGCGCCGTCCCGATCGGCGACCAGCGCATGCATCGGCTCGGCCGGGTCGAAAAAGCGCGACCAGGTCGTCGCGGTGATCTCGGCCGGCAGCGCGGTGGCGCCGGCGCGGCCGTAGAAAGCGTTGTAGCCGTCCCACAGCTTCAGCCATTGCGCGTGATCGCCGGACGCGATGGGCCGGACCAGGACTCGCGGGCGCATGGTTTCTTCGTGCGGATTCAATGGTCGAAGTCCACGGCTGTCGTGTTGCCGCCGCTGATGACGATGCCGACGCGCTCGCCGGGCCGGGGCACATAGCGGCCGGCATGGAGCGCCGCGAACGCGGTGGCGCCACCCGGTTCGGCGACGAGACGGGCGCCGTCCCACAACGCTTTTTGGGCGGCGCGGATTTCGTCGTCGCCGACCAGCACGACGCGGTCGACATAGGCTTGCGCGATGGGAAACACCCTCTCGCCGATGCGCAGCGGCGCAAGCGAATCCGCGGCGAGGCCGCCGACCGGCGCGTCGACCGGCCGGCCCGCCGCCAGGGCATGCGCCAGCGTCGGGGAGGCCTCGGGCTCGACGCCGACCACCTTGATGCGTCCGGCGCACCAGGCGGCGATGCCGCCGATTAACCCGCCGCCGCCAACCGCGACCAGGATGGTGTCGAGACCCTGGACCTGCCCGGCGAATTCGAGCGCCACGCTGCCCTGCCCCAGCATGGTCTCCTCCTGGTCGAAGGCGTGGACGGCGAGCGCCCCCGATTGCGCGATCCAGGCCTGGCTCGCCGCCAGCGCATCGCCGTAAGCCGCGCCGCCGACTTCGAGATCGGCGCCATAGGCGCGGATGCGCGCGATCTTGGCCGGCGAGGAGATGGTGGGCACGAAGATCTTGGCGCGCACGCCGCGCGCCCTGGCGGCATAGGCGACCGCGGCGCCGTGATTGCCGCCGGAAGCCGCCACCACGCCGGCGGCCGGGATGGCGCGGGTCAGGAGGTTGGCGAAGGCGCCGCGGGTCTTGAACGAGCCGGCGTGCTGCGTCTGCTCGAGCTTGAGCGCGATCCCGTCCCGCCAGTCCAGCACCGGGGTGCGCCGGACATGGGCGCGGATCAACGCATAGGTCGCCTCTATCGCGTCGCGGTCGATGGCCATGGCACTGCTCTCCCGGAAACGGCTTGACTGTACTTAGTCGATTGGCTAATTGGCAATATGCCGATACACGATAGCCTCCATGCACTGGCGAGCGAGCGGCGGCTGGCGATCCTCGCCTGGCTCAAGGACCCGGTGGCGCATTTCGCGCCGCAGCGCGACGGCGACCTCGTCCGTGACGGCGTCTGCGGCCTGCGTATCGCGCAGAAGCTGAAGGTCAGCCAGCCGACCGCCAGCGAGCATCTGCGCATCCTGGTCCGCGCCGGCGTCCTCAAACCCAGGCGCATCAAGCAATGGACCTTCTACCGCCGCGACGAAGCCCATATCCGCGCCCTCAAGCGCGAGATCGCCGGCGCCCTCTGAGCCTCAGCTGAGATGCTGGCGCAGGAACGTCGAGGTCCTGCCGTTGGCGAGGTCGGCGCAGGCCTTGTCGTAATGGGCGCCGCCGGCGCGAGCGAAGGCGTGGTTCATCTCGGGATAGCTATGGATGGTGACGAGGCCGTTGCCCTTGAGGCCGTCGACGATGGTCTTCTGCGCTGTGGGCGGGACATATTCGTCCTTGGCGGCGATGTGCAGCAGCAGCGGCTTTTTGATCCGCGGGGCTTCGCCGAGCTTGTCCTGGATGTTCACGCCGTAATAGCCGACCGACGCGTCGGCGTCGGTGCGCGCGGCGCTCAGATAGGCGAGCAGGCCGCCCAGGCAATAGCCCACCGCGCCGACCTTGCCGGTGCAGCCGGCGACCGAATGCCTCAGATAGTTGATCGCATTCTGGATATCCTTGACGCCGGCATCCTGGTCGAAGCGGCCCATCAGGTCGAAGGCGCGTTTCCATTCGTCGTCGGTGCGGTCGGTGAGCTGCACGTCGGGCTCCAGCCGCCAGAACAGGTCCGGGCAGAGCGCGAAATAGCCGCGCGCCGCAAACTCGTCGGCGATGGCGCGCATCACCTTGTTGACGCCGAAAATCTCCTGGATGACGACGAGACCGGGACCCCGCCCCGAGGCTGGCGCGGCGAGATAGGCGCTGAAATCCCCATCGGGGCTGCTCTTGATCCTGACGTCCTGACCGGCCATGTCCGCTTCCCCGAATTTTGCCGGGGAGGTTAGCGGGTTTGGGATTTTTGTAGAAGCAGCACACCCCCTCCTCCCCCGTGCGTGCGCAGCACGCCGACGGGGGAGGTGCCCGTAGCACCGTTAGGTGCGAAGGGCGGAGGGGGAGACAAACCACTCCCCCGTGCGTGCGCAGCACGCCGACGGGGGAGGTGCCCGTAGCACCGTCAGGTGCGAAGGGCGGAGGGGAAGACCAACTACTGCGGCCGGCTGCCGGGCTGCGGCCGCGACGGCGGCAGCTGCAGCATCTGCGACAGCGTCACCGGGTTGGTCAGCGGCGCCGAGCAGGTGCCGCGCTGGCAGACATAGGCGGTCGGCTGGCCGTTCTGCATCGTCTTGCCGAACATCGGATGGCCTTCGGGGAAACCGTCCTCCGGCGCGATGACGGTGAGGAAGCGGTTGGGCAGGGCGCGGCCGAGGATGGCCTGGGTCAGCTCATGGGTCTTGGGATGGCCCAGCGGTCCCACCACGACGAGGTGCAGCGCGGTCAGGGCATATTCGAGGCCCGAGAAGTACGAGGCCATCGACATGAAGACGCGCTGGCCCTCGCCGGCGAAGGCGCCGACCAGGCCGTTGATGCGGTCGGCATATTGCGCGTCGCCCGTCACCATCATCAGGCGCGACAGGACCTGGATCATCGTCGCGTTGGCGGACGGCACCGGCTGGTCGAATATCATCCTCGTACGGACGATCATGGTGTCGGCGTCGTCAGCGGTGAAGCAGTAGCCGTTCTGGGCGGCGTCCCAGAAATGCTCGTTCAGGGTGCGGGTCCAGCGCTGGGCATAGTCGAGATAGCGCTTCTCGCCGACCACCTCGAACAGGATCAGGGCGGCGCGCGCCATATGGGCGTAGTCGTCGGCGAAGCCCGGGGCGCCGCGCTTGCCGTCGCGCCAGGAATGCGCGAGGCGGTCGCCGTCGCCCAGCGCCTTGACGACGAAGTCGAAGGCCTGGATGGCGATGGTGGTCCATTCGTTGTTCTGGAAGGCGGCGCCGGCATTGGCGAGAGCGGCGATGGCGAGGCCGTTCCAGTCGGCGAGGATCTTGTCGTCGCGCAGCGGCGCGACGCGATTCTGCCGCGCCTTGAGCAGCAGGCCGCGCTGCCGGGCGAGCAGGGCTTCGTCGGCGTCCGACTGTGGGAACGGCGCCGGACTGCCCAGGCGCTGCAGCACGTTGCGGCCCTCGCCGAGGCTGCCGTCGCGGCTGACATTGTAGGCGGTCTTGAACTTGGCGACGAAGGTGCCCATCAGCGTGGCGTCGACTTCGGCCTCGCTCCACAGATAGTATTTGCCTTCGACGCCTTCGGAATCGGAATCGATGCTGGAGGCGAAGGCGGCGCCGCTTTTCATGTCGCGCACCAGGAACAGGACGGTCTCGGCGACGCGTTGTTCGCACAGCTTGTTGCGGTTGAACTGCCACACGCTGGTCATCAGCTCGAGCAGCATGGCATTGTCGGACAGCGTCTTCTCGAAATGCGGCACCAGCCAGCGCTCGTCGGTGCAATAGCGCGAGAAGCCGCCGCCGATGTGATCCCACAGGCCGCCCAGCAGCATGTTGTCGAGCGCGGTCGAGGTCAGCTGGATGAATTGCGACATGCCGGTGCGCAGGAAGGCGCGCCACATCACTTCAAGCTGCGTGACGGAGGGAAATTTCAGCTGCTGGCCGCTGATGCCGCCGAAGAACAGGTCGAAGCGCTGGCCGATGCGGATCGCCGCGCTGTCGAGCGTGCCGGCGTCGAGCGGCCCGCGCATGTCGCGGTGCCACAGATTGTTGAGCTCGCGCTGCACGCTGTCGATGGTCTGCGTATAGGCCTCGCCCTGCTCGCGCTGGACGCGCAGCACGTCCTCGATGACTTTTTGGAACGGCGTCGCCATGCCGGCGCGCTCTTCCTTGGGAAAGTAGGTGCCGACCACGAACGGCACGCGCTGCGGCGTCAGGAACGCGGTCAGCGGCCAGCCGCCCGGATGGCCCATCAGATTGCCTGCCGCCTGGTAGACCTGGTCGATGTCGGGACGCTCTTCGCGGTCGACCTTGATGTTGATGAAGTTCTCGTTCATCAGCGCCGCGGTCGCGGGATCGGCGAAGCTCTCCTGCTCCATGACGTGGCACCAGTGACAGGCGGTGTAGCCGATCGACAGCAGGATCGGCTTGTTCTGCGCCTCGGCCGCGGCCAGCGCCTCCGGCCCCCAGGGATACCAGTCGACCGGATTGTCCTTATGGAGCTGCAGGTAAGGGCTGGTTTCGTTGGCAAGGCGGTTCATGGCTTCTTTTCCGTGAAGTGGCGGCGTTGCATTGGGAGGCGGGATCGGGGGAAGCTTCTAGCGGTGCCCGGCGCGGCTCACAAGCGCCAGCGAAAGAGTGGGTTAGCGCGATGAAGCTGAATATCCAGATCGACATGACGCCCGAGGAGGCGCGCAAGTTTCTGGGCCTGCCGGATGTCTCCAAGGCCCAGGAGCGGATGATGGCCGAAGTCGAAAAGCGCATGAAGGCGGCGGTCGATCTGAACGATCCCGAGGCCATGATGAAGGCCTGGATGCCGCTGGGCGGCCAGGGTTTCGAGCAGTTCCAGCGCTTCCTGTTCGACAGTGCGCGGCGCGCTGCGGGCGGCCCGGGCCGGAAAGACGCGGACAAATCCTAAGGGAATGACGCAGCCAGGGCAGACGGGCACCATCTTCGCGCTGTCGTCGGCGCCGGGGCGCGCCGGGGTGGCGGTGATCCGCGTTTGCGGGCCGGCGGCGCGGGCGGTTGCCACGGCTTTGACGTCGGCGCCGCTGCCGCCGCCGCGCCAGGCGGCTTTGCGCGCGTTCGTGGACCGGACGGGCGCGCCGATCGACCAGGGCCTGCTCCTGTGGTTCGCGGCCCCCGCCAGTTTCAGCGGCGAAGACATGGCCGAATTTCATGTTCACGGCGGCCGCGCGGTCACCGGGAGCCTGCTGGCGGCCATTGCCGGCGTGCCGGGGACACGGCCGGCCGAGCCCGGCGAGTTCACCCGCCGCGCGGTCCTGAACGGCAAGCTCGACCTCACCCAGGCCGAAGCCATCGGCGATTTAATCGACGCGGAGACCGACGCGCAGCGCCGCCAGGCACTACGGCAATATGGCGGCGCACTGGCGGATCTGTACGAAGGCTGGCGGGCGCGCTTGATCAAGGCGCTGGCCTGGGCGGAAGCGGCAATCGATTTTTCGGACGAAGATCTGCCAGGCGACGTAACGGCGCGGTCACGTGCGGAAATTGTTGAAATAATAGAAGAAATTCAAACACATAGTATGGATTCTCGATGCGGAGAAATCATTCGGGACGGCTTGTTCCTGACAGTGATCGGACCACCGAACGCCGGTAAGAGTTCCATGATTAACGCCCTGGCGCGGCGCGACGTCGCCATCGTCGCCGAGACCGCCGGCACCACGCGGGACATCATCGAAGTCCGGCTCGACATCGGCGGTTACGCCGTGATCGTGGCCGACACGGCAGGCCTGCGCGAGGCCGCCGACGCCGTCGAAAGCGAAGGCGTGCGCCGTGCGCTGGCGCGGGCGGCACAATCCGACCTGGTGCTGCTGCTGCTCGACGGCAGTGCGCAGGATCCGCTGGCAGGCCTGCCGGCCGGCGCAGCAGACAAGGCCGACCTGGTGGTCTGGAACAAGGCCGACCTGCCCGCACCCGCGCCGCGCACCGGCCTTCGCCTGTCCCTCAAGAGCGGCGACGGCATCGACATCCTGCTCGCAAGGCTCGAAGAACTGGTCGCGAAGCGCCTCGACCTGGCCCGCGAGGCGCCCGTTATCAGCCGTGCCCGCCACCGCCACGCCCTGGCGCAGGCGGTGGCGGCGCTGACCCGCGCCCAGGCCGCCGACAAGACCGAACTCTTCGCCGAGGACCTCCGCCTCGCCGTCCGCGCCATCGGCCGCATCACCGGGCGCGTCGACGTCGAGGAGCTGCTGGACGTGGTGTTCCGGGATTTTTGCATCGGGAAGTGACGCCTGGCCCCGAATGTTTCACGTGAAACATTCCGGGCGCCTGCCGATTCTTCGCTGGCCGATCACTTCGCGACTTGAGGCCGAGGTCACCCTCCCCTAAGACCGCGCCATGGATCGGTTCGATGTCATTGTCATCGGCGGCGGGCATGCCGGCTGCGAGGCTGCGGCCGCCGCGGCACGCTTTGGCGCCCGCACGCTGCTGCTGACGCATAAGCGCGAAACCATCGGCGAGATGTCGTGCAATCCGGCCATCGGTGGTGTCGGTAAGGGGCACCTGGTCCGCGAGATCGATGCGCTGGACGGGCTGATGGGCCGCGTCGCCGACCGGGCCGGCATCCAGTTCCGCCTGCTCAACCGCCGCAAGGGCGCGGCGGTGCGCGGGCCGCGGGCCCAGGCCGACCGCAAGCTCTACCGCCTCGGCATGCAGGCGGCTTTGGCGGAGACCGCGAACCTGACCGTGCTGGCCGCCGCGGCCGAGGATCTTTTGATCGAAAATGGCCGCGTGGCGGGAGTCATCACCGCGAACTCGAAAACAATACGTTGTGGTGCGGCGGTGCTGACGACGGGCACTTTCCTCAAGGGCTTGATTCACATCGGCGAGAAGACGATTCCGGCGGGACGGGCGGCTTCGAATGGCGCGGCGATAAGCCAAGGCAACATCGACGAACCCAGCATCGGCCTTTCGGACAAGCTGTACGCCATGGGCTTGGCGATGGGCCGGCTCAAGACCGGCACGCCGCCACGGCTGGACAGGACGACCATCGACTGGGCTGAGCTCGAGGTGCAGCAGGGCGACGAACCGCCCGTGCCGTTCTCGTTCCTGACCACCGCGATCACGACGCCGCAGACCGTCTGCCACATCACCCGGACAACGCCGGCAACCCACGACATCATCCGCGCCAATCTGCATCGCGCGCCGATGTATTCCGGCCAGATCGCGAGCACCGGGCCGCGCTATTGCCCGTCCATCGAGGACAAGGTCGTGCGGTTCGCCGGGCGCGACAGCCACCAGATCTTCCTGGAACCGGAAGGGCTGGACGACGACACGATCTACCCCAATGGGATTTCGACCTCCCTGCCCGAGGACGTGCAACTCGCCCTGCTCAAGACCATTCCGGGGCTCGAGAACGTCACGGTGCGGCGGCCCGGCTATGCCATCGAGTATGACTTTGTCGATCCGCGCGAGCTGAAGCCGTCGCTGGAGGTCAAGAAGGCGCCGGGCCTTTACCTGGCCGGCCAGATCAACGGCACGACGGGCTACGAAGAAGCGGCGGCCCAGGGCCTGATGGCCGGGCTCAACGCGGCGCGGGCGGTTTCCGGCGCGGCGCCGATCGTCCTGGACCGGGCTTCGGCCTATATCGGCGTCCTGATCGACGACCTGGTGACCAAGGGGGTCAGCGAACCCTACCGCATGTTCACCTCGCGGGCCGAGTACCGGCTGACGCTGCGGGCCGACAATGCCGACCAGCGCCTGACGCCGATCGGCCTCAGCGCCGGCTGCGTCGGGACGGCGCGAAACGTCGTATTCGCAGCAAAAATGACGCGCCTGGACGCGGCGCGGGCGACGATGCGCGGGCTTTCGCTGACGCCTAACGAGGCTCAGGCGCACGGCATGAGCGTGCGGCTCGACGGCGTGCGGCGCAGCGCCCTGGACCTGCTCAGCCTGCCGGGCATCGACCTCGCCGCGCTGGCGCGGATCTGGCCGCAGATCGGCGGCTTCGGCGCCGACATCGTCGAGCAGCTCGAGATCGACAGCCAATATGCCGGCTACTTCGACCGCCAGGACGCCGACATCCTGGCGTTTCGCAAGGACGAGGCACTCAGCCTGCCGTCCGAGCTCGATTATCGCGCCATCCACGGTCTTTCGAACGAGGTGGTGAGCAAGCTCGGCCGCATCCGGCCGGCAACCCTGGGCCAGGCGGCCCGCATCGACGGCGTGACGCCGGCCGCTCTCACCATTGTCCTGGCGCATGTCCGACGCGCCTCCTGAAGCTTTCGGGCCCGAGGAATTCGCCGCCAAGACCGGTGTTTCACGTGAAACATTGGCCCGGCTGAAGGCCTATGTCGGCCTGCTGGAAGACTGGAATTCCCGCCACAACTTGGTCTCCGCGAAGTCGCTCGCGGACGTCTGGCGCCGGCACGTCTGGGATTCGGCACAGCTCGTCGCCCATATTCCGCCCGAGGCCAGGACGCTCGCCGATCTGGGTAGCGGGGCAGGGTTCCCCGGCCTGGTGCTGGCGGAACTTTTGCGCGACCGGGTATCCGTCGTGCTGTTCGAGGCGACGAAGAAAAAGGCGGATTTCCTGGACGCGGCTGCCGCGCGCATGGGCCTCAGCGTCCGCATCCGCAACATCCGGATCGAGGCCGAGCGCCAGGCGCCGGTAGATGTGGTCACCGCGCGCGCCCTGGCGCCACTGGACAAATTGCTCGGCTATGCACAGCAAATGGCCGACAGGCGCACGGTCTGCCTGTTTCTCAAGGGTCAATCCCTAGCGTCCGAATTGACCGAAGCCCGTAAATCTTGGAGGATGAAGGTCCTCCAGCATCCCAGCGCCACCGATCCTTCTGGTGTAATTCTGGAGGTCCGGGAGCTTCGCCATGTCCACGCCAAGCCACGCTAGGCCCAGGGTCCTGGTCATCGCCAACCAGAAGGGCGGCGTCGGCAAGACCACGACCGCGATCAATCTGGGCACGGCGCTGGCGGCGGTCGGCGAGCCGACACTGGTGATCGATCTCGACCCCCAGGGCAATGCCTCGACCGGGCTCGGCATTGCGCGCGCGCAGCGCAAGCTGACGACCTATGACGTGCTGATGGGCGAGGCCGGCATCGCCGACGCCATCGCGGCGACGCGGATTCCCAAACTGTCGATCGTGCCGTCGACGGTGGACCTCTCCGGCGCCGAGCTCGAACTGATCGATCGGACGCGGCGCAATTTCATCCTCAAGGACGCGCTGGAGGAATATTCCGCACACGGATCATCGCGGTTTTCCTATGTGCTGATCGATTGTCCGCCGTCGCTGACGCTGCTCACGGTCAACGCCATGGCCGCGGCCGACGCGGTGATCGTGCCGCTGCAATGCGAGTTCTTTGCGCTCGAAGGCCTGTCGCAGCTGCTCAAGACCATCGACCTGGTGAAGGCGAATTTGAATCCGACGCTGGAGATCCAGGGCATCGTGCTGACCATGTTCGACAAGCGCAACAAGCTGTCGGACCAGGTGGCCGCGGATGTGCGGCAGAATATGGGCGAAATGGTCTATCACACCATGATCCCGCGCAATGTGCGCATCTCCGAAGCGCCGAGCCACGGATTGCCCGCGCTGGTTTACGATCTGCGCTGTTCCGGCAGCCAGGCTTACATCAAGCTTGCCGGCGAACTCATTCAACGCGAACGGGCGGCGGCATGATGGCGGAGGGACGCGGGCTCGGCCGTGGGCTTTCGGCGCTGATCGGCGACGAAGTTGCCACCACATCTTCGCGCGATACGAAATCCTCGCGCACATTGCCGGTCGCGTTTCTGCGGCCAAACCGTTTTCAGCCGCGCAAAACTTTTGCGGAAGATGAGCTGGCTGATCTCACCAACTCGATTCGCGAGAAGGGCGTTCTCCAACCCATTCT
>DATMKZ010000092.1:0-11375 GCA_035570795.1 Rhizomicrobium sp. | reverse complement strand
GCCTGGTCGCCGAGACCGCCGAGCCCGTCAATCTCTCCGACGCGCCGGCCGATCCGCACTTCTCCTATCGCCCGGAGACGGGCGAGGACCCGTACAAATCCTTCCTCGGCGTGCCGATCGTGCGCGGCGGCCAGGTGTTCGGCGTGCTGACGGTGCAGAACCGCGCCGCGGTGCTGTACTCCGAGGAAGAAGTCGAGGCGCTGCAGACCGTCGCCATGGTGATGGCCGAGGTCGTGGCGCAGGGCGGCCTGTTCCGCATCTCCGAGCTCGACGAGCCGGAGCTGCGCGCCGACCGGCCGCGCACCTTCCAGGGCGAGGGCCTCTCGGACGGCGTCGGCGTCGGCCGCGTCGTGCTGCACGAGCCGCGCGTCAAGGTCGAGCGCATGATCGCCGACGATCCGGCCGCCGAACTCATCCGCCTCGAGGACGCCATCGGGCTGCTGCGCGAGGCGGTCGACGAGATGCTGGATTCCAGCGAGCTCGACCTCACCGGCGAGGGCCGCGAGGTCATCGAGGCCTACCGCCTGTTCGCCCACGACCAGGGCTGGCGCCAGCGCATGCGCGATGCGGTGCGCACCGGGCTCACCGCCGAGGCCGCCGTCGAGCGCGTCCAGGACGAGATGCGCGTGCGCGTCCAGCGCCTCGACGATCCGGTGCTGCGCGAGCGGCTGCACGATCTCGACGACCTGGCGCGGCGGCTGCTGCGCCATCTCACCGGCGACGGCGCCGTCGAGGAGGAGCTGCCGCTCAACGCCGTCATCGTGGCGCGCGCCATGGGTCCCGCCGAGCTGCTCGATTACGGCCGCGAGCGCCTGGTCGGGCTGGTGCTGGAGGACGCCGCCTCCACCAGCCACGTCGCCATCGTGGCGCGCTCCATGGGCCTGCCGCTGATCGGCTCGGCCGAGGGCATCACCGATTCGGCGCGGGCCGGCGATGCCATCGTCGTCGACGGCGAATCCGGCGAGGCGCATTTGCGGCCACAGTCCGAGATCGTCGCCGCCTTCGAGGTCAAGCGCACCCTGCGCGAGCAGGTCCAGGCCCGCTTCGCCGCGCTGCGCGACCTGCCGGCGATCACGCGCGACGGCGTCGCCATCCAGCTGATGATGAACGCCGGTCTCAAGCTCGACATGCCGCATCTGGCGGCGTCGGGCGCCGACGGCATCGGGCTGTTCCGCACCGAACTGCAGTTCATGATCGGCGAGACCATGCCCAGGCTGCAGGACCAGGCGCAGTTCTACCGCGAGATCGTCGATGCCGCCGGCGACAAGCCCGTGGTCTTCCGCACCCTCGATCTCGGCGGCGACAAGGTTCTCCCCTATGCGCGCTGGGAGCGCGAGGCCAATCCGGCGCTGGGCTGGCGCGCCATCCGCATCGCGCTCGATCGCCCCGCTCTGCTGCGCTACCAGGTCCGCGCCCTGCTGATGGCGTCGGCCGGCAAGACGCTGCGCATCCTGTTGCCGATGGTCTCCAACGTCGACGAGTTCAACCGCGCCCGCGCCCTGGTCGACAAGGAGACCGAGCGCGCCCGGCTGCTCGGCCTCGGCCGGCCGCGCCAGGTGCTGGTCGGCGCCATGCTCGAGGTTCCCGCGCTCGCTTTCATGCTGCCTCAGCTGATGCGCTCGGCGGATTTCGTCTCCATCGGTTCCAACGACCTGCTGTCCTTCGCCTTCGCCGTCGACCGCACCAATCCGCGCGTCGCGCGGCGCTACGACACGCTCAACCCCGCCTCGCTGACGCTGATCCAGCTCATCGTGAAGAGTTCCGCCGAGGCCCATGGCGAACTGTCGCTGTGCGGCGAAATGGCCGGCAAGCCGCTGGACGCCATGGCGCTGCTCGGCCTGGGGCTGCGCACCCTGTCGATGCATCCGGCCAATATCGGCCCGATCAAGCTGATGATTCGCAGCATGAATCTGGCCGAAGTCACGCCTTTCGTGACCAAATTGTGCGGCCGGACCGACCACAGCCTGCGCACAAGGCTGGCCGCTTTTGCCGCCGAACGCGGCATCGCTTTAAAGTGAACGCCCCGGAAAACCGGGAACGTTCACAAATGCTTGATTTTATTTGCCAAGATTGCGAGAAATTGACGGTCGTCACCTGTTGAAGGGTCTTTGCCATGCGCCGCCTTGTGTCTTCTGTTGCCTTCGCCGCGAGCTTCGCGGCGTTCGTCGCCGCCGCCTCGGCGCAAACCGCGCCTGCCACGCCGCCGGCGCCGGTCGCACCCGCGCCTGTCGCCGCGGCGCCGACCGACAACGACGATGTCGTGTCCTGTCGCTACGAGAAGACCATCGGCTCGCTGTTCGCCAAGCGCGTCTGCCATACGCAGCGCGAGTGGCACCAGATGACCACGGACTCCCGCAATCTGATGGACAACCTCGACGCCCACTCGCATGTCAGTGGCATTCCGGGCGGCGGCAACTGATACTGCGTTCGGCGCCGACGGGATTTGGCGCTGCGCACGTCTGTTTCACTGGTCCAACCTTGGAGGGATAACGTCATGCGTAGCACTGCTTTGACAGCCGTTCTTGCGATCGGTCTTGTGGCCATGACGGGGAGCGCGCTGGCGCAGACCTCGGTGACGCCGACCCTGCCGGCCAATACGGACTACCGCGAATACAATCCGACCAATCCGCCCAGCGCGCCCAACGGCGACAACACGATCGTCTGCAACTACCAGCGCGAGACCGGCTCGCTGCTGATCACGCGGGTCTGCCGCACCTTGCGGGCGTGGAAGCTCATGCAGGCCGACGCCAAGGAATTCATGGGCTTCGGGTTCCGCGGCAGCCATCAGGTCGACGAAAACGCCAGCAGCGGCGGTTCGTAGCCGAATTCCAGCCTTGGCGTGCTCTCGCTCCCCCCCGGCCAGCCGGTGGGGAGCGAATGCCGTTTTGGGGCAGGGTGCGCTGCCGCGGCGCGTGGCTGTGAACTCACGCAAAAGGCGGGTTTCTGGCGCGCTTTCGAAGAATTGGCTGGCAGGCGTCGGGCGCAGCGGATATTGCTTTGCCGATGACCAAGGTGACCCGCCTGACGCTGGACGACGACGGCAATATGAAGAGCCGCCGCATCCATTTGCGCGAGATTTCCGGCGATAGCGACACCCCGCTGGAGACGGTGGGGCAGGACCTGCGTGCCGCGCGGCTGCGCCGCGGCGACGACCTGGCGACCGTTTCCAAGGCGCTGAAGATCCGCAAGGACCATCTGGAGGCGATCGAGGAAGACCGCCTGGAACAACTTCCCGGCCGCACCTATGCCGTCGGCTTCGTGCGCACCTATGCCGATTATCTCGGCCTCGACGCCGCCCAGACCGTCGAGCGCTTCAAGGCCGAGATCGCCGGCCGCTCCGATTCGGACACCACGCCGCCCGTCACCGTCATCGACGAGGACGAGCATCGCCGCCTGCCGCAGGGCTGGAAGATCGTCGCCGGCGTCGTCGTCCTGGCGATGCTCTACGCCGCCTATTACGTCCTGACCTCGACCAACACGATGACGTCGCAGCCGGTCGCCGCGCCGCCGCCGCAACTGGTGCCCAAGCCCGTCGCCGCGGCGCCGGCAGCGCTACCGGCACCGACAACGCCGCAGATCGCGCCGCCGCCGGCCGCGCTGACGAGCCCGCCGGCCGCGACACCGGGCGCGGCTCCACTGCCGCTCCCCGGCGGCACTGCGCCGGCCACGGCGCCCGCGACGGCACCTGTCGCCCCCGCCGTCGAGGCGCCGCTGCCGCAGGGCCAGGTCTATGGCTCCGCCAATCACAGCGCCCGCGTCGTGCTGCGCGTGCACCAGCCGGCGCGCATCCTGGTCCAGGGCGTCGACGGCATGGTCTACATCAACCGCACCTTGCAGCCCGGCGACACCTATCAGCTGCCCAATATCGTCGGCCTGACGCTGACGACGACCAACGCCAAGGCGGTGGAAGTCGATCTCGACGGCCAGTCGATGGGCTATGCCGGCAAGGAGCCGGCCATGGTCGAGGCCCTGTCGCTCGATCCGCAATCCATCGTCGACCGTTCCAACGGAGGTTCGGGCCAATGAGCGTACGCGCTTACCGCGATATCCACCGGCGCAAGTCGCGCCAGATCATGGTCGGCAAGGTGCCGGTCGGCGGCGACGCGCCGATCAGCGTCCAGACCATGACCAACACGGTCACCGGCGACGCCCGCGCCACCATCGACCAGATCCGCGGCATCGAGGAAGCGGGCTGCGATATCGTGCGCGTCTCGTGCCCCGACGAGGACGCGACCAGGGCGATGAAGGCCATCACGCGGGCCGCGAACATCCCGGTCGTCGCCGACATCCACTTCCACTACAAGCGCGCCATCGAGGCGGCCGTGAACGGCGCCGCCTGCCTGCGCATCAACCCGGGCAATATCGGCTCGGAGCAGCGCGTCCGCGAAGTCGTCAAGGCCGCCAAGGACCATGGCTGCTCGATGCGCATCGGCGTCAACGCCGGCAGCCTTGAAAAGGAGCTGCTCGAGAAATACGGCGAGCCGTGCCCCGAGGCGATGGTCGAGAGCGCGCTGAACCACGCCAAGATTTTGGACGACCTCGACTTCCGCGAATACAAGATCTCGGTGAAGGCCTCGGACGCGTTCCTCGCCGTCGCCGCCTACCAGCAGCTCGCCGACGCCGTCGATTGCCCCATCCATGTCGGCATCACCGAGGCCGGCGGCATGATCTCGGGCACGGTGAAGTCCTCCATCGGCATGGGCATGCTGCTGTGGAGCGGCATCGGCGACACCATCCGCGTCTCGCTGAGCGCCGATCCGGTCGAGGAAGTCCGCGTCGGCTTCGACATCCTCAAATCGCTGAACCTGCGCCATCGCGGCGTCAACATCGTTTCGTGCCCGTCCTGCGCCCGCCAGGGCTTCAACGTCATCGAGACGGTCAAGCAGCTCGAGGACCGCCTCAAGCACATCGCCACGCCGATGTCGCTGTCGATCATCGGCTGCGTCGTCAACGGCCCGGGCGAAGCCAGGGAGACCGACATGGCCTTCACCGGCGGCGGCGCCGGCAAGGGCCACGGCATGATCTATCTCAACGGCAAGCCGGCCTACCGCCTCGACAACGACAAGCTGCTCGAGCACGTCGTCGAGCTCTGCGAGAAGAAAGCGGCCGAAATCGAAACCGCCCGCGGCAAATCCGAAGCCGCGCTGGAGCCGGCGCAGTAGCAACAATTACATTGCGCAATTTTAAATAGGAGATCGTCATCGCCCGGCTTGTCCGAGCGATGACGATTAAAAGAGCGGTTATCGCTTAACGCACCTTCACGTTCTTCGCCGTGATGTTCATCCCCGTGGCATCCGCGGTGTAGACCACGTCCGCCGTCATCGCGCGGCCGCAGGCCTGCATCGTCCAGGTCTCGGACCAGCCCTGCGGCGCCGCCGGTTTCGTCAGCTTGGTGTCGAGCACCCACAGCGATTTCCAGTCGTTGCACTTGGCGATGCCCATCGCCGCCGGCAGCACGATATGCGTCGCGTCGGTCTCGAGCTGGAGATTGCCGGGGAATTCGCCGGGCAGGAGCGCGCCGCCATGCAGGATGCCGCCTTCCTCCGACAGCAGCGTGCGGCGCAGCGCCTTGGCGCCGCAGCGGTTCAGCGTCGCCGGCTGCACCCAGCGCCCGGCGGCCAGCGCATAGCTGCCGCCGTTTTTCGTGAATGTCGCCGGCACCACCACGATCGGGTCGCCCCAGGACGTCACGCTCAGCGTGGCGCATTTGGCGCGCAGCGGCCCGGGCTCCTCCTCGTTGAAATAGCGCGTGACCAGCGTGCGATAGGGTTCGGAGCGCAGGAAATCCGGGAACCTCTGCGCATCGCTCATGTCGCCGGCCGCGGCGGCCAGCGGCACGAAGGCGATGAGCCCACCGAGAACGGCGCGCGCCGCGCGCCACAAGGATGCCTGCCTGGCCATGTCCAGCCCCCCGAAATATCTTGGCGTAGCGCCGCCGTTGTGACACAGGAACGGCCAGGACCGCCACCATGATCCCCACCAACAAGCTCGAGCGCCTGCTGGACCGCTTTCACGCGATCGAGGCGGAGCTTGCCTCCGGCCAGGGCGGCGCGGGCTTCGTCAAGCTGTCCAAGGAGCACGCCGAACTGGCGCCGGTGATCGCGGTGGTGCGCGCCTATCGCTCGGTGCAGGACCAGCTCGCCGGCGCCGAGGCGCTGATCGCCGATCCCGCCACCGACGCCGACATGCGCGCCCTGGCCGAGGAAGAGCGTGCCGACCTCAAGCGGCGTTTCGCCGAGCTCGAGCGCGCGCTGCAGATCCAGCTGCTGCCGAGGGACGCGGCCGACGCCTCCTCCGCCATCCTCGAAATCCGCGCCGGCACCGGCGGCGACGAGGCGGCGCTGTTCGCCGACGATCTCCTGGCCATGTACACGCGCTATTGTTCGCTGCAGGGCTGGAAGACCGAGATCATGTCGCGCACCGACAGCGACCTCGGCGGCATCAAGGATGCGGTGCTCGAGGTGAGCGGGCAGGGCGTCTACGCCAAGCTCAAATTCGAAAGCGGCGTGCATCGGGTGCAGCGCGTGCCGGTGACCGAGGCGCAGGGCCGCATCCACACCAGCGCCGCCACCGTCGCCGTGCTGCCCGAGGCCGAGGACGTCGACATCGTCATCAACGACAAGGACCTGCGCATCGATGTCTACCGGGCCCAGGGCGCCGGCGGCCAGCACGTCAACAAGACCGAGAGCGCGGTGCGCATCACCCACCTTCCGACCGGCATCGCGGTGGCGCAGCAGACCGAGAAGTCGCAGCACAAGAACAAGGCGCATGCGATGAAATTGCTGAAGGCCAAGCTCTACGACATGGAGCGCGCCCGCGTCGACAGCGCCCGCGCCAGCGAGCGCAAATCGCTGGTCGGCTCCGGCGACCGCTCCGAGCGCATCCGCACCTACAATTTCCCGCAAGGCCGCGTCACCGACCACCGCATCAACCTGACGCTCTACAAGCTCGACAAGATCGTCTCGGGCGACGATCTCGGCGAGATCGTCGACGCGCTGGTGCAGGCCGACCAGGCCGACCGCCTCGCGGCGATGGAATCCGAAGGGTGAGCGACGTCGTCGCGGACGCCGCGCAGCGCCTGCGCCAAGCGGGTGTCGGCAATCCGCGTCTCGATGCGCGGTTGCTGTGGGCGTTCGCGCAGAAATCCCTTGCGCTCTTCGAATCCCTCGTCGCCCGCCGCGCCGCGCGCGAGCCGCTCGCCTACATCGTCGGCCACAAGGAGTTCTGGAGCCTCGACTTCGCCGTCGGCCCCGGCGTCCTGATCCCGCGCCCCGACAGCGAGACCCTGATCGGGGAATTGCGCCGCACCTTTGCCGACCACACGGCGCCGCTCGCCATCCTCGATCTCGGCACCGGCTCGGGCGCGCTGCTGGTTGCCGCGCTCGGCGAATATCCCAATGCCCATGGCGTCGGCATCGACTTGTCGCCGGAGGCGCTTGGCTGGGCGCGCCGCAATGTCGCCGCGCACCGGCTGGAACACCGCGCCACCCTCATCGAAAGCGGCTGGCTGGAGGAGGCGAGCCCCGGCTTCGACGCCGTCCTGTGCAATCCGCCCTACATTGCCACCGCCGACATCGCCGGCCTCGAGCCCGAGGTCGCGCGCCACGAGCCGCTATCGGCGCTCGACGGCGGCCCCGACGGGCTCGCCGCCTACCGGGCCCTGGCGCCCCGAATCGGGCGCCTCCTGAAGCCCGCGGGACGGGCCATCCTGGAGCTCGGCGCCGGCCAAGCCGAGGCGGTGGCGGCGCTCTTGGGCGCTGAGGGCCTCCAAATCGAGCGGATCGCGGCCGATTTGGCCGGGATTCCGCGCTCCATCGCCGTCCGGCGCCCGCCCGCGGGAACCTGAGAAAACAGTTGGAAAGTCAGGCCCGAGCCGTTAGTTTCCCGGCCCGTGGGGACATAGGGACCCTGCCGGCAATCGATCCAAGGGATCGGGGGGAGCCGGAGCGGCCGACGCCGCGGTTCTTGTGCAAGCGAAAGACGAGCCCTGCATTGCTGCGGCAGCCGGATTTACGCGGGGCTTGGCCCGTGGGGCCGAATGCGCATCCATCGCGCGCAGCAATTGCGATGCTCGTCCTTGATAGGGGCAAAGTTTGAAACGTTCACGCAGAGGCGGCCGCAGGCCGCAACACGCAGGTGGCGGCGGCGGTGGCGGCCACAACAACAACAATAACAACAATGGCGGCGGCGGTCACAACCCCAACCGCACCTTCGACTCGTCCGGCCCCGAGGTGAAAATCCGCGGCTCGGCCGCCAACGTCTACGAGAAATACCTGCAGCTGGCGCGCGACGCCAACGCCAATGGTGACCGCGTCATGGCGGAAAGCTACCTGCAGCATGCCGAACACTACTACCGCATCATGGCGGCGCAGGCGCAGGCCCAGGCGCAATACCAGCAGCAGCAGGCGCTGCAGCAGCAGAACAACGGCCAGAACCGCGGCAACGGACAGGGCGGCGACGGCCAGCAGCCTTTCGCCGGCCAGCAGCCGAACCAGAGCGGTCCGTCCTTCTCCCTCACCGAGAACGAAGAAGAAGGCGAAGAGGAACCGGCGGAGTAATCCGCGTCCGTCCAATCCTTTCGACGCAGCGCGCGCCCGTGTGGCGCGCGTTTGCGCTTGTGGCCCGTCCACGATAGCTTTGCCGCCTCACCGAAGCCGGCCGCGCCGGCAGACAGGCAGTGCCATGAAGGACCTCGCTACCCGTTAGCTCCTCGCGTCTGCGCCAAGCGCAGGACGGTCGAGGCACGAACGCCCTCGCGCAAGCGGAGGCGGCCCTGTTTTGCTTTTCCAAATCTCGAAGGACCCGCGACCCCACCCCCCGTCATGGGCGGCCTTTAATGTCGTTTTGGTTTGAATCTATCCAACCCAATACCGTCATTGCCCGGCTTGTCCGGGCAACCCATTTTGTTCGGCCAGAAACAAATTGGGTCGCCCGCATGAAGCGGGCGATGACGGCTTCTGGGGTGATTCAATTCAAACCAATCCCGCTTTAGCCGGCCAGGACGGATGGGAGGATGCGTGGCTTCAACACCTTGAAGGATTTTCCCTTGCCGACCTCCCCACCCGCCACGTTGTGGCGCCATACCGGCTTCCTGCGTCTGTGGGCGGCGCAGACCGTCTCCGCCTTCGGCGCCCGGATCACGCGCGAGGGCTTGGCGCTCGCCTCCGTCCTCACCATCGACGCGACGCCGCTCCAGCTCGGCATCCTGGCCGCGCTGAGCACCGGCCCCAGCGTCCTGGTCGGCCTGGTGGGCGGCGGCTTCGTCGACCGTTCGCGCAAACGCCGCATCATGATCGCGTCCGATCTGGCGCGCGCCGCGATTTTGTTCACCGTGCCGCTGGCGGCCTGGTTCCACCTTCTGGCGATGAACCAGCTTTATCTCGTCGCGCTCGCCATGGGCGGGCTCGGCGTGCTGTTCGACATCGCCGACCACGCTTATCTCCCGCATCTGGTGGCGCGCGAGCATCTGCTCGAGGGCAATACCAGGCTCTCCACCACCGATTCGCTGGCCGAGATCGGCGGTCCGGCCCTGGCCGGCGTCCTGGTGCAGACCCTGACCGCACCGCTCGCCATCGCGGTCAACGCCGTGACCTATGCCGTCTCCGCGCTCTTCATCGGCGCGATCCGCGAACGTGAAACCGTGCCCGGGGCGCCCGCCGAACGCCTGACGCTGGTCGCCGACCTCAGGATCGGCTTCCGCGCCTTTTCGCGCAGTCCGCTGATCTGGCCGCTGCCGATCATGTCCGCGCTGTCCGCGCTGTTCGGCGGCATCTTCAGCGCGCTCTATGTGATCTTCTTCATCCGGACGCTGGGCCTGACCCCGCTGCTGATGGGCATCACCGTCGCCGTCGGCGGCATCGGCTCGCTGCTCGGCACCGCGATGTCGGCGCCGCTCGTCCGCCGCGTCGGCATCGGCCGCGCCATCGTGCTCGGCTTCCTGGTCTCGGCGTTCGCGACGCTGTTCATCCCGCTCGCCGCCGGCCCGCTCTGGCTTAAGCTGACCTGCATGATGATCGCGCAGATCGTCGGCGATTCCTTCGCCGTCGCCGCGATGATCCCGACCGCCAGCCTGCGCCAGAGCGTCATCCCGCGCGACCTGCTCGGCCGCGCCGCTGCCGCCCTCACCGTCTCGGCCGGCGCCCCGGCCGTGCTGGGCGCGATCGGCGGCGGTGTCCTCGGCTCGCTGCTGGGCCCCCGGGCAGGTCTCTTCGTCGCCGTCGCCGGTATCCTCGCGGCCCCGCTGTTCGCCATGACGACGCCGCTGTGGCGACTGGCCGAAATCCCGCAAAACCCGGAAAATCCGCCCTTGAAAAGCACGGAACGGGAACCCAGATAACCTTGTGGAACAGGCGCCCGTCTGGGGCCTTACTCTAGAACATGAGACTCGCGCGGGACGGCCCCAAGGGGGCGCCCGTAGCAAGGGCTTGAGAGGCAAAATGGACGTCGAGAAATTCACCGAGCGGGCGCGCGGCTTCATGCAATCCGCGCAAGGGCTGGCGCAGCGCTCGAACCACCAGTATTTCACGCCCGAACACCTGCTGAAGGTGCTGATCGACGACGAGGAGGGCCTCGCCGCCCGGCTCATCGCGGCCGCCGGCGGCAAGCCGGAGCAGGTCCGCGACGGCGTCGAAAAAGCGCTCGCCAAGCTGCCCCAGGTCCAGGGCCAATCGGCCCAGGTCTACCTCTCGCAGGACGCCGCCAAGCTGTTCGACAACGCCGAGCAGCTCGCCAAGAAGGCCGGCGACAGCTTCGTCACCGCCGAATACCTGCTGCTGGCGCTGGTGCTGGCCAGCGGCAGCGAAGCCGCGCGCATCCTGAAGGACGCCGGCGTCACCGCGCTCGGTCTCAACAAGGCGATCGCCGACCTGCGCCAGGGCCGCCATGCCGACAGCGCCACCGCCGAGAACCAGTACGACGCGCTCAAGAAATACGCCCGCGACCTCACCGAGCTGGCGCGCAATGGCAAGCTCGACCCCGTGATCGGCCGCGACGAGGAGATCCGCCGCACCATCCAGGTTCTCGCCCGCCGCACCAAGAACAACCCCGTGCTGATCGGCGAGCCCGGCGTCGGCAAGACCGCCATCGCCGAAGGCCTGGCGCTGCGCATCGTCAACGGCGACGTGCCGGAATCCCTCAAGGACAAGAAGCTGCTCGCGCTCGACATGGGTTCGCTGATCGCCGGCGCGAAATACCGCGGCGAATTCGAGGAGCGGCTCAAGGCCGTGCTGCAGGAGGTGACGTCGTCGAATGGCGGCATCATCCTGTTCATCGACGAGATGCACACCATCGTCGGCGCGGGTAAGTCCGAAGGCGCGATGGACGCGGGCAACCTGCTCAAGCCGCTCCTCGCACGCGGCGAGTTGCACTGCATCGGG
>DATMKZ010000091.1:0-9042 GCA_035570795.1 Rhizomicrobium sp. | reverse complement strand
CGCGAGGCGCTATCGCGGCAGGGTTATTGGCCGGCGTCGGCCGGCAGCTCGGTCGGCTTCTCGGTGTCGGGCGCGTCCGGGGACACCGGCTTGACCGGCTTGACCGGTTCGATGGCGACGGTCTCGCCCGGCGCGATGGCTTTGCAGGTCATCACCCAGACGTCGTAGAGCGGGTGCTCCATGCCGTTGAGGCCGGGGCTCGAGGCGTACATCCAGCCGGAGAAGACGCGGCGCTCGGGCTGGTCGGGGCGGTGATCGACGATCTGCACGAAAGCCGCGGTCTCTGGCGTCTCCGAAGCGGGCGTCGAATAGCAGTAGCGCGCACTGATCGTCAGCGTGGCGAACTGGACCGACTTGCCGATCGGCACCAGAAGCGTGATCGGCCGGCCGGTGATCTTGTCGAGGCCGCGCATCACGAGCGTCATCGGACCGATGGCCGCCTTGGGAAGGACCGGCGCCTTCCAGGCCCGTTCGGTGTTGATCGGCCTGGCCGGCTTTGCGGTCGCGGCGCCGCCGGTGAAGAGCGCGAGCACCGTGCCGGCGATCAAGACTGTGCGCAAGACGCTCACTATTTGCCCGCCGGCTTGGGCGGCGCGTTGCCGCCATTGTTGCCGCCGCCGATGAAGCGGCCGACCAGGCCCATCAGGTCGACCGAGCCCTGGACGTTGGTGATGGCTCCGCCGGGCGCGATCATCTTGTCGTCGCCGCCCGGCGAGATCGAAAGATACGAGCCGCCGAGCAGGCCCGACGAGGTCACCATCAGCGACGAATCGACGGGGACCTGGATGTCGTTGCGGATGTTCATGTGCAAAGTGACGAGATAGGTCTTGGGATCGAGCGTCAGCGCGTCGACGGCGCCGATCTTGATTCCCGAGAGTCGCACATCGGTGCCGGTGGCGAGGCCGTCGACGCGCGGCATCTTGGCGGTCAGCTCATAGCCGCCGAGGCTCCCCGAACTGGTGCTGGTGTAGGCGAAGTAGAGAAACGCCGCCGCCACCGCGACGACGATCGCGCCCATGATGGTTTCGACGGTGTTGTTGTTGCCCATGACCTACTCCGGCTTCCAGGCTTGATAGTCGCCGGTGGCGCGCGGCCGGACGCCACCCGCCAGCAGGCTGCCGTCGGGGCGGTAGGCCTCGGCGGTGCCGGTGAGATTGGGCTGGTGGTCCTTTTCCCATGCCCGCTGCTTGAACGGGGCGGTGGTCGGCGGCTCCTTGAAGGTGTGATGCAGCCAGCCATGCCAATCGGGCGGCACGCGGCTCGCCTCCACGGTGCCGGAATAGACGACCCAGCGCCGGCCGCTCTTTTTCGCCTCGTAATAGCGATTGCCGTATTTGTCCGAGCCGACCAGCGTGCCGGAGAACCAGGTGGTTGTCAGGGTTCCAAGCGTGGCGTTGTGCCACCAGCCGAAAATGAAGCGGATCAAGGACATTCGGTTTTGCCGGAACCTGCTGGAATCGCGCCGCGAATATAGAAGGCGCGGCGCCAGGATGCCATTGAGACGATGGCGACACGGTGACCGGCCTAGGTACGAATCCGTATCCGGCGTTATCCACAATCGATCCAAAATGGCTGTGAAGTTTGCGACTGTCACACAGGCGAAAAAAATTTTCTGCGCGATTCCGGTTAACCGCTTGACAGGGGCTTTTCCCCAGCAAAATGCGCGGTTGACACAATACCAGATGTGGTAGGTAAGGTTTCGTTTACTACTTTTCGCTTGCGAGCGTTTTCGAAGGGTGCCCATACTTGGGGCCTGTCGCTGCTCGCGACACCAAATCTGGCGGACACCAATCCACCTCGCCGCCGCGGCCCCTGTTCCTTCGACAGGCTGCCCGGCGCTAGGAAAACTGTCCCCGAAATGGTGCCCGACAGCGGCCTAAGGGGCCGCCACTAACAAAGTTCGGGGATTTCTCCATGCGCATTCGCCGGCAGTTCACGGTTGAGGGTCGTTCCGCCTACGACGGCATCGCGTTCCGTTCGGCGACGAGCGAAATCCGAAACCCCGACGGCTCGGTAGTGTTCTCCCATGCCGATATCGAAGTGCCGCAGGCCTGGAGCCAGGTCGCGTGCGACGTGCTGGCGCAAAAATATTTCCGCAAGGCGGGCATCCCAACCGCGCTGAAGCCGGTGCCCGAGGACGGCGTGCCGGAATTCCTGTGGCGCAAGACCGCCGACGGCAAGGACACGGCCGGCGAACGTTCGGCCAAGCAGGTGTTCGACCGCCTGGCCGGCACCTGGACCTATTGGGGCTGGAAGGGCGGCTATTTCGACGGCGAGGCCGACGCCGCGGCATTCAAGGACGAGCTTTCCTACATGCTGGCGACGCAGATGGCGGCGCCCAACAGCCCGCAATGGTTCAACACCGGCCTGCACTGGGCCTATGGCATCGACGGGCCCAGCCAGGGTCATTTCTATGTCGATCACCAGAGCGGCCGGCTGACCAAGTCGACTTCGTCCTACGAGCACCCGCAGCCGCATGCCTGCTTCATCCAGTCGGTCGCCGACGACCTGGTGAACGAAGGCGGCATCATGGATTTGTGGACGCGCGAGGCGCGCCTGTTCAAATACGGCTCGGGCACGGGCACGAACTTTTCTTCGCTCCGCGGCGAGAATGAGAAACTGTCGGGCGGCGGCAAGTCGTCCGGCCTGATGAGCTTCCTGAAGATCGGCGACCGTGCCGCCGGCGCCATCAAGTCGGGCGGCACCACGCGCCGAGCCGCCAAGATGGTGATCGTCGACGTCGACCATCCCGACATCGAGACCTTCATCGACTGGAAGGTGATGGAAGAGCAGAAGGTCGCCGCCATGGTGGCCGGTTCCAAGCTCGCCGAAAAACATCTCAAGCTCGTCATGAAGGCCTGCATCAATTGCGAGGGCTCGAACGACGACTGCTTCGACGTCAAGAAGAACCCGGCGCTGCGCCGCGAGGTCAAGGCCGCACGCAAGGCGATGATCCCGGACAACTACATCGAGCGCGTCATCTCCTTCGCCAAGCAGGGCTACAAGGAGATGGAGTTCAAGTCCTACGACACGGACTGGGATTCGGAAGCCTATCTCACGGTCTCGGGCCAGAATTCGAACAATTCGGTGCGCGTGACGGACGAATTCCTGAATGCCGTGCTGCAGGATAAAGACTGGAACCTCACCTATCGCGGCTCGGGCAAGATCGCGAGCACGATCCGGGCCCGCGACCTGTGGGAGAAAATCTCCTATTCGGCATGGGCCTGCGCCGATCCGGGGATCCAGTTCCACTCGACCATCAACGACTGGCACACCTGCCCGGCGGGCGGTCCGATCCGCGCCTCCAACCCGTGCTCGGAGTACATGTTCCTGGACGACACGGCGTGCAACCTCGCCTCGCTGAACCTTATGGCGTTCCGCAAGGAGCATGACGGCGGCGCCAAGGTGATCGACGTCGCGGCGCTGGAGCATGCCGTCCGCCTGTGGACCGTGGTGCTGGAAATCTCGGTGCTGATGGCGCAGTTCCCGTCCAAGGAAATCGCGCAGCTGTCCTACGACTACCGCACGCTGGGCCTCGGCTTCGCCAATATCGGCGGGTTGCTGATGGCGGCGGGCATTTCCTACGATAGCCGCGAGGGCCGTGCGATCGCCGGGGCGATTTCGGCGGTCATGACGGGCGTCTCCTATGCCACCTCGGCCGAGATGGCCGGCGAACTCGGGCCGTTCGCGGAATATGCCGCCAACAAGGACGCGATGCTGCGCGTGATGCGCAACCACCGCCGCGCCGCGCATGGCGAGGCGGCGGGCTATGAAGGCCTGTCGACCAATCCGGTGCCGCTCGACCTCGCCGCCGTCGCCAACAAGGATCTGGCGTTCGCGGCGCAGCGCGCCTGGGACGACGCGGTGTCGCTCGGCGAAGGCTTCGGCTATCGCAACGCGCAGGCGACGGTGATCGCGCCGACCGGCACGATCGGCCTGGTGATGGACTGCGATACGACAGGCGTGGAGCCGGACTTCGCGCTGGTCAAGTTCAAGAAGCTGGCCGGCGGCGGCTATTTCAAGATCATCAACCGCTGCGTGCCCGAGGCGCTGCAGACGCTGCAATACACGCAAACGCAGATCGACGACATCGTTGCCTACGCGGTCGGCCACGGCACGCTGGAAGGCTACAGCGGTGCGCTCAACTACGACGTGCTACGCGCCAGGGGCTTCGGCGAGGACCAGATCAACGCCGTCGAGGGGGCGCTCGAATCCGCGTTCGACATCCGCTTCGTGTTCAACAAATGGACGCTGGGCGCGGAATTCTGCAACAGCGTGCTGAAGCTCGACGCCGCGGCGCTGGACGCGCCGGACTTCGACATGCTGAAGACGCTGGGCTTTTCCCGCGCCGATATCGACACCGCCAACCTGCATGTCTGCGGAGCGATGACGCTGGAGGGCGCGCCGCACCTCAAGGACAAGCACCTTTCGGTGTTCGACTGCGCCAATCCCTGCGGCCGTATCGGCAAGCGGGCGCTGAGCGTGGAATCGCACATCCTGATGATGGCGGCGGTGCAGCCTTTCATCTCCGGCGCGATCTCCAAGACCATCAACATGCCCAACAACGCCACCGTGAAGGAATGCGGCGAGAGCTACCTGCAATCCTGGCGCCTGGGCTTGAAGGCCAACGCGCTCTACCGCGACGGCTCCAAGCTGAGCCAGCCGCTGGCCAGCCAGGTGCTGCAGATCGACGACGAGGACGAGGACGGCGAGGAGCTGACGCCCGCCGCGCGCACCACGATCGTCACCGAGCGCATCGTCGAGCGGGTGATCGAAAAGGTGCGAGCACATGAGCGCGAGAAGCTGCCGCAGCGCCGCAAGGGCTACACCCAGAAGGCGATCGTCGGCGGCCACAAGGTCTATCTGCGCACCGGCGAATACGAGGACGGCCGCATCGGCGAGATCTTCATCGACATGCACAAGGACGGCGCCGCATTCCGCTCGCTGATGGACGGCTTTGCCATCGCCATCTCGGTCGGCCTGCAATATGGCGTGCCGCTGGAGGAATTCGTCGACGCCTTCACGTTCACGAAATTCGAGCCGGCCGGCATGGTGATCGGCAACGACTCGATCAAGAACGCCACTTCGATCCTGGACTACATCTTCCGCGAACTGGCGGTGTCGTATCTGGGGCGCAACGATCTCGCCCATGTCCAGCCGGCGGACGACGAAGACGTCGGCAACGGCGTCGATGAGAGCGCTCCGGACGATCGCAGCCGCGAAGCGGTGCGGCGGGTGGTGTCGCCGGGCTTCGTGCGCGGCCGGCTGCGCTCCATCCCGGTGGTGCGCGGCGGTGCGGCACCCAAGCTGATGGAGGAACACGACCACAGCGCGCACGCCCACGCACATGTCCATGTCGAGGAGATCCACGACGAGGTCGAGGCGTTCCTGTCGGTCGAGGACGCCTCGGTCGGCGAGGCGCTGAGCCAGATCCGCGCCGGCGTGCTGGATGCCGCCAACCCGGTCGGCGACCTGGTCGACGCGCTGGGCACACGGCTCAGGGAGCGCGCCGAGAGCGCCGCGGAGAAAGCCGGCAAGGCGCGCGAACTCGCCGCCAAGCGCGCCGCCGAGGCCCGCATGAAAGGCTACGAAGGCGACGCCTGCGGCGGCTGCGGGAATTTCACCCTGGTGCGCAACGGGACCTGCATGAAATGCAACACCTGCGGCAGCACGAGCGGCTGCAGCTAGACCAAACACCTCGCGATGGGTGGGAAGGGGTGGGCGGCTCGCGCTCCCACCCCTTCCGCTTTTTGCCCCCCTGGCATCCGTGGAATTGGACTGGCGCGCCACCGGCTTGTCGCCTGCTGCCAAAATGCATGGCGCGACGCCGCGCCAAACCTGACGCATGCTATGGTGCGGACATGAAAATGCTCGCTGCCGCTTTCGCCCTCCTTGTTCTCATCACGCCCGCCCTCGCCGCGCCCGACTGGAACGGCACCTGGGTCGGCAATTGGCGAGGCGGTGACGGCGTGCAGATCATGATGGCGGGCAATGAGGCCGCCGGGATTTTCTGGCGCGGCGATTACCTGCCCGACGATCTTCATTCGGCGGTGTCGACGGACGGCAAGACGCTGACCATCACCTGGGATCACGCGAGCGCGGTGCTGACGCGCGACGGCGCGGAGACCGCGCAGGTCACGATCCGCGAGCCGGGCCATCCCGACGCGTCGTTCCCGGTGAAAATCGACCATTAGCGCCGACTGATTCGTTTCTGTGGACAAGTGATTCGCGGCGCTCGACAGACGCAACGTTCTGCGCAAATATTTCCTCGCGCCTAGGGCACCTGTGCACACAGGAAACGCTCAAGGGACCTGAAAGGGTTGCCGGCGCACACCTTGCACCGAGGCCGAAGGGCGCGAGCCCGAAGCCGAGGAGTGCGGCAAGGGCCACCGGAAGCGCTCTAGAGCGCCAGGGAGGACCGAGAATCCAGGGACCGGCGGGGAAACCGGATAAGCTGGGCGCGAGAGGCGGAACATGACCGCGCGAGCGTGATGCGGAAGGCCTGACGATAAAAAGAAGGGCCGGAAGGATCGAAACCAGATGGCACGGGACTTCTGAGGCGGCCGGCGAGGCATCGGCGGACGCGAATGGAAAAACCAGTGACTGACCGTGGACGGAGGCCATCGCGAGGGGCCTCCGTTTGCGTTTGTGCGCTACGGGGATCGCCCTCACGACGCGCTTGTAATCGTCTTCGCGCCCTATAGGGCCGGCGCGCTGGTGGCCTTGCAGGTGCTGGTGTCGGCAATGCTTGGGACCGGCCTCACATAGATCGTATCGAGCGGGCGGCCGTCGACATAGACGTGCCTGACCTGAAGCTCGACATATTTCACATCGCCTGCGGCCAGCGCGATTTCCAGCTTGGTGGGCGCCGTGGTTCGCAGGGAATGACTGCCGGGCGGCAGGTCGAAATACAGGCAGGCGCCGGCCCCGACGGTGTCGGACAGCCAGGCATCGTCGACCGCCAGCAGGCTGGGATCGGCGTGCGTTTGCGGCGGATAGGAGACATAGACCCGGCCCGTGGCGGTGGTGTTGGCCGGCGCCGGAGCGGCGGGCGCCGCCGGCGGCGGGACGGGCGTTATCTGCGCCAGGGCCGGCGCGACGACGATGCCGACGCCCAACAGCGCCGCGGCGATCCTGTTCAGAGCCATGCTTGCCTCCCCTGTCAGGCGCATCTTAGTGCGCGCCACGGCGGGAGCAAGAACACTACACGCGGTCCACCCGACAACTGTAGCAACCGCGCCGCGCATAGTGGACGTGCAGGTAGTCCGTCGCCGGATCGGCGAAATACGCGTCGAACAGGGCCCGCGGGTCGCTGTCCACGACATCGGCATCGCACATCATGCCTTGCGCGTCATAGGCCCGCACCGACAGCAGGCGTCCGGCGAACACGGGCGGCAGTGCGTCGATGCGGTCGAAGGCTGGCCGGCCGCCGCCGCGGATGTAGATCGGTCCCGCGGCGCGATAGGGCGAAGGCGCCATATGATGCGCGAAGGGGATCAGCAGGACCTGCTCGCCAGGCTCGGCGTCTGCGAGCGTGACGCGGCAGGGCGCGCTGTGCGGCGCGTCGATGGCGACCCGACGCATGCTGCGCCCGGCGAGCGCGGCATCGTCGAGCGCGAACAGCGGCTCGAACTGGGTGGCGGCAAGGCCGCGGATGCGAAAGGACATCGGGGTCTCCATCTGGAACGGTCGACCCTTTCTGGCCCCGACAGCGCTCCCGTTCGACCCGTTTCTTGCGCGAAACCGTCGCCCCCGCCGGAGCGTTTGCACGGCACGCGGTTTGCGACGGATACTGTGCCTGTACCGAAACGAGACATTTGCCCCATGTCCAAGCTTCTGGCCTTCGTCCTGGCGCTGCTCGCCGTGAGTATCTCCCAGGCCATGTCGGCGCCGCTCTATGACGCGGCGGCGGTGGCGCGGATCCATGGCGGCATCGTCGATTGCCCGGGCTGCAACCTCGCCGGCTCCGATCTCAGCAACACCTGCGTCAAGCACATGAACCTGGCGGGCGCGAATTTCGACGGCGCCAACGCCGTCCTGATGTGCATGTCCTATGCGAACTTCACCAATGCGACATTCCGCGGCACCGATCTTTCCGGCGCGAACCTGGCGCACGCGATCCTCGACGGCGCCGACCTGACCGGCGCGGTGATGCAGATCACGTCTCTCAAGGGCACGGACCTGACGCGCGTCAAGGGCCTGACCCAGAAACAGCTCGATGCCGCCTGCGGCGATGCCGATACCAAGGTATCGGCCGGCCTCACGGTGCACATCTGCACCTGACCTCTTTCGTCTCCTCCTAGGGACACACCTTGACCCTCGTCCGAAAGGACGGGGGTTATTTTTCTTCGGCCCGGCGCGCGGCTTCCCATTCGCGATAGGCCGCAATGATATTCTGGCCGGCGTAAAACAGCGGCGACAAATTGGAGCGTCCGTTGCCCAGAACGTCCTCGTTTTCGCTCGCTGTGAACAATCCGCGCGGTGTGATCACATAGAAATCCGTCATGCCCGATGACGGCAAAGGCGTCGCTGTTGCGGGCCGCAGCAGCGGCAATGCCTGCACCGCCGCCGTGACGAATGCCTTGGCGGCCTTTTGCACGGATTCGTGCGCTCCACCGCCGATGGAGCCACCGCCGGGACTGAGATAAATGCTGGCTTCGCCGGTCAGAAAGCCGACGACGCAGGCAAATTTCCCATCCCCGACACTGAGATCCATCACCGCGCCGATGGCCGGCTCCGTTTCGGAGGGCGCCAGCTGATCCGCGCGCATGGCCAAGGCCGCGTCGCGAAGCTGATGAAACATGGCGGAATTGTCCGTCATGACTACTCCGCGGCCTGCGGCAGGTCTTTCTTCTTCCAGCGCAGCACCGGCTTGCGGGCGGCGGCGGTCTCATCGAGGCGGTGGCGCGGGGCGTAGTGCGGGGCACCCTGGAAGCGGGCGGTCTTGCCGGCCTTGGCTTCCAGCGCGAGCTCGCGCAGGACGTGGATGAAGCGATCGAGCGACTCCTTCGATTCCGACTCCGTCGGCTCGATCAGCATCGC
>DATMKZ010000090.1:0-47916 GCA_035570795.1 Rhizomicrobium sp. | reverse complement strand
GCTCACCACCTATGACGTGCTGATGGGTCAGGCCAGCATCGCCGACGCCATCATGCCGACGCGCATCCCGCGCCTCTCCCTCGTCGCCTCGACGGTCGACCTCTCCGGCGCCGAGCTTGAGATGATCGGGATGGAGCGGCGCAACGCGCGGCTCAAGGACGCCATCGAGGAATATTCCGTACACGGAGAATCGCAATTCTCCTATGTGCTGATCGATTGCCCGCCGTCGCTGACCCTCCTCACCGTCAACGCGATGGTCGCGGCCGATGCGGTGGTGGTGCCGCTGCAATGCGAGTTCTTCGCGCTGGAAGGCCTCTCCCAGCTGCTCAAGACGATCGAGCTGGTGCGCGCCAATCTCAATCCGCTTCTCGAGATCCAGGGCATCGTGCTGACCATGTTCGACAAGCGCAACAAGCTGTCGGAGCAGGTCGAGGCCGATGTGCGCGACAACATGGGCGACAAGGTCTATCGCACCATGATCCCCCGGAACGTGCGGATTTCCGAGGCCCCGAGCCACGGTCTGCCGGCGCTGGTCTACGACCTGCGCTGTCCCGGCAGCCAGGCCTACATCAAGCTCGCCGGCGAGCTGATCGCGCGCGAACGCGAACGCCTCCTGGCGGCGGCGTGATGGCGGCCGAAGAGCGTCATCGCGGCCTCGGCCGCGGCCTGTCGGCGTTGATCGGCGAGGAAGCGGCACCGACGCGCGGCGAGGCGGCGCGCGCCACGCACAAGCTGCCGGTCGCCTTCCTGCGGCCCAACCGGCTGCAGCCGCGCAAGCGCTTCGCGCCGGAGGATTTGAACGACCTTGCCGATTCGGTGCGCGAGAAGGGCGTGCTGCAGCCGATCCTGGTGCGGCCGGTCAAGGGCGAGGCCAACGCCTATGAGATCGTCGCCGGCGAACGGCGCTGGCGGGCCGCCCAGATGGCCAAGCTGCACGACGTGCCGGTGGTGGTGCGCGAGATGGGCGATTCCGAATCGCTCGAGATCGCTATCATCGAAAACGTGCAGCGCGCCGACCTCAACGCGATCGAGGAGGCCGCGGCCTACTACGAACTGATGGAGCGCTTCAGCTACACCCAGGAGACGGTGGCGAAAGAGGTCGGCAAGAGCCGCAGCCACATCGCCAACACGCTGCGGCTGCTGACGCTGCCGGAAGCGGTGCGCGCCTTGGTGCGCGAGGAGCGGCTGACGGCCGGCCATGCCCGTACCCTGATCGGCCTGCCGGACGCCGAGAAGCGGGCGCACGAAATCATCGCCGGAATGCTCAATGTTCGTCAGGCCGAACAGCGTTCAAATACCAAAAAAACATCCAAAGGGCAGAAGGCGCCGGTCGATCCGAACCTGAGTGAGCTTGAAGCCCGTGTTTCCAATGCCTTAGGCCTGTCAGTTAAAGTTATACACAAAGGCTCCAAAGGCGGGGAAGTCCGGATCTCCTATAAAACGTTGGAGCAGCTCGACGAGATCAACCGGCGTCTCAGCAGAGCCCGATAAATTCCTTATCCGATTGAATATTAACGACAATATGAAGTTTTGGTAAACGTCTAAACGGCGTTCGCCATGGTCAATGCAACATGTGCGTCGATCCTGCCATCGTAAAGCGCGCGGCCGATAACAACGCCTTCGATATTGGGCTCCTTGGCTGCCATGAGGGCCGCGATGTCGGCGATGCTGCCGACGCCGCCCGAGGCGATGACCGGAATCTCGACCGCCTGCGCCAGCGCCGCCGTCGCCTTGACGTTGACGCCCTGGAGCAGCCCGTCGCCGTCGATGTCGGTGAACAGGATGGCGGCGACGCCCGCATCCTGGAACCGGCGGCCGAGATCTTCTGGCGTCAGCTCCGAAACGGTGGCCCAGCCGTCGGTCGCGACCTTGCCGCCCTTGGCGTCCGCCCCGACCACGATTCGTCCGGGGAAGGCGCGTGCCGCCTCTTTCACGAAAGCGGGGTTAGTCAGCGCCGCCGTGCCGAGGATGACGCGGGTGATGCCGGCCGCCAGCCAGGCCTCGACCGCCGCCATGTCGCGGATGCCGCCACCGAGCTGGATCGGCAGGTCGACGGCACCGCGGATGGCGCGGACAGCGTCGCCGTTGGCCGACGCGCCGGCAAAGGCGCCGTTGAGATCGACGCAGTGCAACCAGCGAAAGCCGGCGTCGCGGAACGCCCGCGCCTGGGCCGCCGGATCGTGGTTGAACACCGTCGCCTGATCCATCCGGCCGCGCTTGAGGCGGACGCAGGCGCCGTCTTTCAGGTCGATTGCGGGATAGAGGATCATGGCCGCCACTGCAGGAAATTTCCCAACAGGGTCAGGCCGACGGCCTGGCTCTTCTCGGGATGGAATTGCACGCCGACGAGATTGTTGCGGCCGACCGCTGCGGTGACCGGACCGCCATAGTCGGTGCGCGCCAGCGTGTCGCCGGCGCGTTCGGCGGCGAGTTCGTAGGAATGCACGAAATAGGCGTGCGCGCCGTCGGGCAGGCCGGCAAAAACCGGATGTGGACGCGCCAAAGAAAGTTCGTTCCAGCCGATCTGGGGGATTTTGAGCGCCGGATCGGACGGCCGCAGCCTGACGACCTCGCCCGCGATCCAGCCCAATCCCGGCGTGTTGCCGAATTCACGGCCGACGCCTGCCATCAGTTGCATGCCGACGCAGATACCGAGAAACGGCACGCCGCGCGCGATCACCGCGTCGTTCAGCGCTTCGATCATGCCGGGAAGGGCGGCGAGCCCGGCCATGCAATCGGCAAAAGCCCCGACGCCCGGCAGCACGATGCGTTCGGCGGCCGCCACCGCGGCGGCATCGGCGGTCACGACGATGTCCTGACCGGTGCCGCGCTCGGCCGCCACGCGTGCCAGCGCCTTCTCCGCCGAGCGCAGATTGCCGGAGCCGTAATCGATCAGGGCGACGACAGAGCGCAAGCAAATCGTCCGTATAATGACCGTTCTTGGCGGACCATTCCGCGAAGGGCGATCCTCTTAAAGCAAATGCCCGCGCATTTGAACTGGCCGGGATACCCGAACTAGCCGGGGCAGGGCGCGATCAGATCCGTGTTGAAGGGCTCGGGGCGGATGCGGACGCCCCGGATCACCCAGTCGCGCCAGCTGACCGCGGGCGGTGCCAGCGTGGCCTGGCCCTTCTTGAGGGCGTCCAGCGTCCCCGGGCAGCGGCCGTTGATGCTGGCAACGGCCTTCCACAGCTTGTCGGGACCTTCCTTGAGGACGGTGCCGCTCCAATACAGGTCGTTGCCGGTCACCAGGACGACCTCGTCATTGCCGTCGCCGTCGAGGTCGGCAAAGAACGCGTCGCAAACCGATGCCGGCTGGGTCAGGCAGGCGGGCGCGCCGCCGGTCTTGTTCCAATCCTGCTCCATCAATGTGCGCGGCAAGGCCCGGCTGTCGGGATAGACCGTGACGTTGCGCGCGATGTCGGCTTTGGTCGGCCTGCCGGGCGTGACGCTGATGCCGTCCAGTGCCGCCTGGGCCAGCTTGTTGATCGCTATCGTGTTGCCGCCGAAATTTGCCGTCGCCAGGTCGTGCAACGCGGCGCGGCCGTAACGGCCGCCCTCGGATTTGAGATAGTCGTAGTCGAAGGCCTGGGCGGACACCGCGCCCGCCCGCAGCCGCGCCACCTGGCTGTTCACCGCCAACCGCGCCGGATCGCCGAGCGGCGTGAACAGCGCCAGCAGGAGGGCCAGCACGACGAACGCGGCCACGATGTTGACCCGCGCCAGCAATCGCATCCAGCCGCCGCCCGCCAGCGACAGCAGCGCCGCGGCCGCATAGCCGAAGGCGTAGCACAGCGCCACGACGAGGGTCGCCGCCGTGGCGATACGCTCGACCGTCCAGCCATATTGCGCGACGCGCAGCCACACCGCATAGGTCGCGATCAGCACGAGGGGCAGCAGCACGATGGCGGCGGCGAACTCGGCATAGCGCAGGAAGAGCGGGCGGTTGTGCGCCGGGTCGCCGTCCTGGAACGCGGCATTGATCAGGATAACCAGGGTCGCCGCCGCCACCAGCAACAGGCTGGCCGCCTCGCGCGTCGCCCATAGCGGCGTCAGGCCCGTGAACGGCAGACTGAGCGTGAAGCCGATTGCGATCAGCGTCATCAGCGGCAGCAGCCAGGACAGCAGCGTTAGCGCCACGGTGCGGATGCCGGCCACCAGTCGCGACCGCACGTCGGTGACGTGGATCGCCGCCGCCGTCGCCAGAGTCGTCGCCGGAATGGCGAACCACGATTTTTCGATCACGGTCTCGACGAATTTGAGGTTGATCAGGTTGAACAGCACCGCGCCCAGCCACAACACGCCCCAGAACACCGCGACGAAGGCCAGCGCCAGGGCGAGCTGGACGCCGAGCTTCCAGGCGGCGTCGAAATAAGCGGCATAGGACGCGAAATATCTCTTTTCGGCGTCGCCGGCTGCAATCAGTGCCTGGGCGATGAAGAGTCCGACGACCGAGAAAGCGATCAGGGCGAAGGTCATGGCGCCGTCGCCGTTCGTGCTGCCGATGCCCCTCGGCTCCCACTGCCGCCAGACGTCGTACCAGGCGAGCAGCGCCAGCAGCATCGCGGCGCCCACGGTCCACAGCATCAGCGTGCGCGGCCGCATGGTGCCGACCGCCTGGGTGAACAGCAGCGGCACGAACACGAACACCATCAGGAGCGGCGCCATCCAGTAGGGGTCGGTCGACGGCCAGGCGTGGTTGTCGCCGGCGAGGTAGAGCAGGTAGAGCGCGATGCCCTGTCCCGCGCCGACCAGCAGCCGGCTGAACGCCAGCGCCGAGGCGTCGGGACGCGCCGGATCGGGCGGCGGAAGGACGACGGTTTCGACGCTGATGGCTTCGCTCGACATGGCATTCCCCCGGACGGCGCGGAACTCTGGCGCGAGATTGCGGCTGATCTGCGTCAGACCCGGTATGCCACCAGGATGGCGCCGGCGCCGATCAGCGCGACGCCCAGCCAGTTGGCGCCGTTCAGGCGCTCGCCCAGGAAAACGACGCCGAAGATGGCGACCAGCACGACGCTGAGCTTGTCGATCGGGGCGACGCGGGCCGCGTCGCCGAGTTTGAGGGCGCGGAAATAGCACAGCCAGGAGGCGCCGGTGGCGAGGCCGGACAGCAGCAGGAACAGGTAGGAGCGCGGGCTGACCGAGCGCAGGCCCTGCCACTCGCCCAGCAGCGTCAGCATGAAGGCGAGCGTCACCAGGATGACAATGGTGCGCACGAAGGTGGCGAAGTCGGAATTGACGTTCTCCACGCCGACCTTGGCGAAGATCGCGGTCAGCGCCGCGAAACTCGCCGACAGCACCGCCCAGAACTGCCAGTTGGCAAGCAGGGACTTCATCGATTTGGCCGGATCGTCACGTCGCGCTCTTCGGGCATCTTCTTCCAGAAGAACAGCAGGTAGAAGACGCCGATGCAGAATATCCAGACCGCGCCGTTGAACAGGATGGAGGTCGTGACGTTGAGCCAGGTGCCGTACAGGTCGAGATAGCGCAGCGTCACCGGCGAAGCGTGCGGCAGTGCCCGCAGCGAATCCAGCACGGCGATCTTCATATTGGTCTCAAGCAGCATCTCGCCGAGAAACAGCATCATGCCGACCATGTAGGCGATGAAGGAAAACAGCTTCATCGCCAGACGCGCCTGATTGAGGAAATAATAGATCGCCACGATCATCGCGAAATTGATCGTGATCATCTGCCCGAAATAGGCGATCTCGTTCGCCGTCGTGGCGCGCGAGAGATTGAGAAGATCGAGCTCGGTCATTACGCTTGACGTAACGCATACTTCCTGGCATTGTCAAGATATGATCCTGAGCTATGGCGACGCTAGGACAGAACGTTTCGTCAAAGGCGAACGGGTCAAACAGTTCGAGCCCTTTCGTCGTCAGGCGGAGAAGGTTTTGGATCGGCTTGATCTGGCCGCAAACCTGACGGACATCGCTAATTTTCCGGGTCATAGGCTGGAAAAGTTAAGAGGCGACCGCCAGAATCAGTGGAGCGTTCGGATCAACGATCAGTGGCGCATCTGCTTTGTCTGGTCGGACGGCGCTTTGGGTCCGGCTCGTGTCGAAATCGTGGATTATCATTGAGGTTGACCATGGCCCGTACCCCCATACATCCCGGCGAGCATCTCGCGGACGCATTGAACGAAATCGACATGTCGGCGGCGGAGTTGGCGCGGCAACTGAAGGTGCCCACCAACCGGATAACCGGAATTTTGAACGGTGAGCGCGCGGTCACCGCCGACACCGCGCTGCGCCTTAGCCATTGGTTCGGCATGAGCGCGGATTTCTGGCTGAATCTGCAAAAGCTTTATGAGCTTCGCTTGGCCGAGAACGAGGTCGGCGCGGAGATCAGGAAACTGCCGAAGCGCAAGGCAGCATAAGAGGGATACTAGCAGCTAAAATATCTGTTAGCTGCTAAATGTGTTGACATGAATCTTACTAGCTGCTTATTTTGTGCGCAAGCAAGCGGCGAGGACGGTATGTATGCGGAATTCGTGGGGCTAACGACTGAAGCCATTGTTCTCATTGAGCGACTACGCAAATCGCCAGAAGAAACCAAATCTGAAATATTGCAGCGGGTCTTGGCCCCAATCGCCTTGAGACCACGAGCAGGCGATGAACTAAACGATGAAAAATTTGATCTTGGCCAGGGCGTTTGGCTGCGCATCGGTGAAAAGCCGATGCTCTTTTTGTCGAAAGACGCCAAACAATCAATGAAACCCGATGGAATTGCCGAAATCAGGGCCGACGGATTTTACCTCGGTGGCAAAAGGATTCACGAGTCGCCAAGACGCGCCCTCGATCCAGCCATGAAATCTGTCCAGAAGGCAAAGGGGCATCTGAACGAAAAAGGAGAACTAATCTCCCATAGTGCATGGCGAGATTGGCATGTCTTGCGCGATGGTCGGCTGCGTTCTTTGTTCGAATTGAAGGATCCAACACTCGCGCAGAAGCGTGGACGTCATGTTCGCATCGCACTAACAGCGGAGCAACTTGGTCTCTAGTCGGTAGACCGTCTAATCCTGATCCATCTTCAGCGCGGCGATGAACGCTTCCTGCGGGATGTCGACCTTGCCGAACTGGCGCATCTTCTTCTTGCCCTCTTTCTGCTTGTCGAGGAGCTTGCGCTTGCGGGAGATGTCGCCGCCATAGCATTTCGCGGTCACGTCTTTTCTCAAGGCGGACAGGGTTTCGCGGGCGATGATCTTGCCGCCGATCGCCGCCTGGATCGGGATCACGAACATGTGGCGCGGGATCAGGTCCTTGAGCTTCTCGCACATGACGCGGCCGCGGCCCTCGGCGCGCTGCTTGTTGACGATCATCGACAGCGCGTCGACCGGATCGCCGTTGACCAGGATCGACAGCTTGACGAGGTCGCCCTCTTCATAGCCTTCGACGTGATAGTCGAACGAGGCATAGCCGCGGCTCACCGATTTCAGCCGGTCGTAGAAGTCGAACACCACCTCGTTGAGCGGCAGGTGATAGACCACCATGGCGCGGTTGCCGGCATAGGTCAGCTCGACCTGGCGGCCGCGGCGGTCCTCGCACAGCTTCAGCACGGCGCCGAGATAATCGTCGGGCACCAGGATCGTCGCCTTGATCCACGGCTCCTCGATGCGGTCGATGCGCACCACGTCGGGCATGTCGGCGGGATTGTGCAGCTCGATCTGCGAACCGTCGGTCAGATGGATGTGATAGATCACGCTCGGCGCGGTGGCGATGAGGTCGAGGTTGAACTCGCGCTCCAGCCGCTCCTGCACGATCTCCAGGTGCAACAGGCCGAGGAAGCCGCAGCGAAAGCCGAAGCCGAGCGCGGCGGAGGTTTCCATCTCATAGGTGAAGCTGGCGTCGTTGAGATGCAGGCGGCCGAGGCCGCTGCGCAATTCCTCGAACTGTGCCGCGTCGGCGGGGAACAGGCCGCAGAACACCACCTGCTGCGCCGGCTTGAAACCCGCGAGCGGCGTCGCCGTGCCTTTCTTCTCGTCGGTGATGGTGTCGCCGACCTGGGTGTCGGCCACCTGCTTGATCTGGGCGGTGAGGAAGCCCACTTCGCCCGGGCCCAGCACGTCGACATTGACCTTCTTGGGCGTGAAGACGCCGACCTGCTCGACCTGATAGTAGGCGTCCGCATTCATCATGCGGATCTTCTGGCCCTTTCTCAGTTCGCCGTCGATGACGCGCACCAGCACGACGACGCCGAGATAGGCGTCGTACCAGCTGTCGACCAGCAGGGCCTTCAGCGGCGCGGTTGCGTCGCCTTTCGGCGCCGGCAGGCGGGTGACGATGGCCTCGAGAACGAGGTCGATGTTGAGGCCGGTCTTGGCGGAGATGGAAACCGCCTCGGAGGCGTCGAGGCCGATCACGTCCTCGATCTGCTGGCGCACGCGCTCTGGCTCGGCGGCGGGAAGGTCCACCTTGTTGAGCACCGGCACGATCTCGAGATTGGCGTCCATCGCCTGGTAGACATTGGCCAGCGTCTGGGCCTCGACGCCCTGGCTGGCATCGACCACCAGCAGCGCACCCTCGCAGGCGGCGAGACAGCGGCTCACCTCATAGGCGAAGTCGACATGCCCCGGCGTGTCCATGAGATTGAGCGTGTAGGTCTCGCCGTCCCTGGCCTTGTAGGCGAGGCGCACGGTCTGCGCCTTGATGGTGATGCCGCGTTCGCGCTCGATATCCATCGAATCGAGCACCTGGTCCTTCATCTCGCGTGTCGTCAGCCCGCCGGTGAACTGGATCAGCCGGTCGGCCAGCGTGGACTTGCCATGGTCGATATGGGCGACGATGGAGAAATTGCGGATTTTCGACAGGTCGGTCATGGAGGGGCGTCCTATACCGATGCGCCCGGCCCGGGTCCACACCCTGTTGCGGATTTCGCGATAACGCTAACATCGCTCCGAAAGGGAGGATTTCATGCGGCTGAGGGCATTTTGGCGGGCTTGGACACTGCTGGCGGCCTTGACAGCCGGCGGGCCAGCCGCCGCGGCGACGGTGGATTTCCTCGGCATCTGGAACAATGCCGATGCCGACAACAGCGGCGTTGCCCGGCTGGTCATTTCGCCGGCGGGGCCGGGCCAGCTGAACGTCCAGCTGTTCGTCAAATGCCAAAGGGACTGCGACGGGGGTACGCGGCCGGCGCGGCTCTATTCCGACGACCCCGGCTCGCTGGATATCCGCACCATTGCCGCCGATTTCGACGCGGGCGGGATGCATCGCTATCTCGTCCTGCGTCTGGCGGTCGGCGGCGCCTTGCGCTTCGACGAACGGACGGACTTCGCGGCCAATGCCGGACGCAACAATTTCGCCACCAGCGGCAATCTGGTGCGGACCGGGGACTGGCGCGCCGCCGTGCAAGTCGCCGCCGCCGCGCCGCCACCAGCCGCCACGGCGCCCGCGGTCGCCGGCGTTGTCAGTGTGCCGGCGCCCGCACCGCCGCCGCCGACGAGCGGCGGCTGGCTCAGCAGCCTGGCCGGCGATTCGTCGTCGTCCTTCATCGGCGCAGGCGCGGCGCTGCCGCCGGGCTATGTACCCAGCAAGTGGGAAGAATGCACGCCCTTCAATCTGGATCAGGCGCGCGTCGCCAATGTCGATGGCGGCTGGCAGGTTGCGGATTTCTCGCACCGTCTGCTCAGCCTGGGCTCGTCGCGCGACGCGTCGCAGAAGGCTCTGGCGATCCTCAACTTCTATCATTTCGACGAAGAGTGCTTCGTGAGCCGGGACAGCGTCAGGATGCTGTATTGGAAACGCGCCGGTATCGTGCCGAAGGACGACATGCCTGGCGATGATTGCGACGCGCTGGACCCGGCGTCGGTGCGGGCGGTGGAGACGGACGGCGACTGGAAGGTCGTCGCCGGCGGCCGGACGCTGTTCGACTTCGACGACGACAAGGACGCTGCGGCGCGCGCCGTTTCGGTGATCAGGACATACAGGCTCAACCGGCAATGCTTTTTCGCGCGCGGCAATCCGAAGGCGCAATACTGGCTGTCGCAATAGCGGCGAACTGGCGGCCCGGCCCGCGGCTCGCTAGGTTCGCCCCATGGCAAGACACATGGCACAGGGCGCCCAGGCGCGACGCGGCGGCAATCCGAGGCAGGCGATCGGCGAATTGTGGCCGGGACAGTCGGTGGCGCTGCTGAAAGCGCTGCACATCCTGACGCGCGAAGGCGCGATGAACGCGGATTCGCGGCGCAAGCTCAAGCAGGTGCTGCACCTGGCGCAGCTGATCAGGCCGGCGCTCGACTGGGCTTTCGCCGAGAAGGAGCAGCCGGTGCTGGCCGATCTCGGCGCCGGCAAATCCTATCTCGGCTTCATCCTCTACGACCTGTTCTTCGCGGCGCAGGGCAAGGGCCTTGTCTACGGCGTGGAGGCACGGGCCGATCTCGTCGCCACGGCGCGGCGGATCGCGGCCGAGAGCGGCTTCGAGCGCATGGCATTCCTCGAATCGGCGATTGCCCAGGCCGAACTGCCCGGCGGGCAGGCCGACGTCGTCACCGCGCTGCATGCCTGCGACACGGCGACGGATGAGGCGATTCTGTTCGCGATCCGCAACCAGGCGCGTTTCGTGGCGTTGGTGCCGTGCTGCCAGGCCGAGGTCGCCGCGGCGCTGGAGGATGCGGCGGGGCCGCTGCGCCAGCTCTGGCGTCATCCGATCCAGCGGCGCGAATTCGGCGCCCACCTGACCAACGTGCTGCGCGGCCTGTTCCTGGAGGCGCATGGCTACAAGGTGCGGGTGACGGAACTGACCGGCCTCGAGCATTCGCTGAAGAACGAGTTCATCTTCGCCGAGCGGCACCAGCGCGCCAATCCGGTCGCGGCCGCCGAATTCCGCCGCATGGCCGAGCAATTCGGCGCCGCACCGGGCCTGCTCAAGCTCGCTGATTAAGCGCAATTCGGAAAAGTGGGTCCATAGCGGCAGCGTATGGACGGTTTTCCGTAAAATTGCGCGCCAATTCAAAAAGCTAGAGCCGTATTCCGATTCAAATTACGTGAATGCGGCTCTAGCCGATCGGATCGCCAACCCGAGCGGCAGCAGCGCCAGGAGCTGGGACGCGATGGCGACGGCGGCGAGGGCCGTCAGCGAGCGGTCGTAGAGCGCGCCGAGCAGGGCGCTGCCGATGAACCAGGCGATGCCGTAGAGCGCCGAGAACAGGCCATAGGCGCGGGCGCGCATGCTTTCGGGCACCAGCTTGGCGACCGAGGCCGACATCAGCGCGTTCTGCGTGCCGATGGCGAAACCCCACAGGATGGTGCCGATCAGCGCTGCGGTGGCGTGGCCGAAGAACACCAGCGGCGTGGTGCAGGCGCCGATCAGGACCGTCGGAACGAGCACGACGAGGCCGCGGCGGTCGAACAATAGCCCGAACAGCAATGCGCCCAGCGCCGAGGCGCCCATGGCGGCGGCGTAGAAGGTCGGCACCAGAGCCGGCGCGACGATGGCGCTGCGTGTGAAGTGGAACGCGATCAGCGAGAAATCGGCAAAGCCGAAGCCGAGCAGGGCGGCGCTCGCCGTGTAGAGCCAGAAGGCGCGCGACAGCGCCCGCGCCGTGGCGGGCGCGGCGCCTGGCGAAATGCGTCCGGCGAAGCGATAGCGAACCGCGATGACCGCGACCGTGACCAGCGTCAAAATCGCAGGCACGCCGAGCCAGGCATAGGCGGCGTGATAGTCGCCGTGCCGCGCCAGGATATAGGCCGTCAGGAGCGGCCCGATGATGGCGCCGGTCTGGTCGAGCGCTTCCTGCAGGCCGAAGGCCCAGCCCTGGCCGATCAGGTCGCCGGCGCGACTTTGCATCGTGTTGGTGGCGGGACTGCGGATCGCCTTGCCGGTGCGCTCCAGCACGACGAAAACGGCGGCGGTCTGCCAGTTGAATGCGAACGCCATCGCCGGCACGGCGGCCATCGTCAGGGCATAGCCGCCGATGGCGAGCGGCCAATAGGCGCCGGTGCGCTGCGCGACGCGGCCCGAGACCAGGCGGATGAGATAGCCGGCCAGCTCGCCGCCGCCGGCGATGACGCCGACCGCAGCCCCGCTGGCGCCGAGCGTGGCGAGGAACGGCCCGTTCAGGCCGCGCATGCCTTCATACGCCATGTCGGCGAACAGGCTGACGATGCCGAAGGCGACGATGAAGGCGAAGGCGCTACGCTTGTCGAATTGCCGGTCCATCAGCGCGGCATTGCGCGCAGGGCCGCGACGCCGCGGGCCAGGATCGGATCGGCGCCGGTCTCGCGCGCGAGGTCGACGCGCACAGGCGGGAGCCATTTTTCGCGCGGCGTTCCGTTGAGGTGATACAGCCGTTCGGTGGGGAAATTCACGCCGATGCCGCTGTTCGGCAGCTGGAATCCGCTGGTCGCGCCGCACAGGCCCGCCATGCGCGTGCCGACGATCTGGGCGCGGCCAAGCGCGTCTAGCCCGATGGTCATGCCTTCGCCCATGCTGCCGGTCCAGCGGTCGCACAGGACGACGAGATTGGCGGCGACGCGAAACGGCCCACGCGCCCGTACCCAGCGGACATAGGAATCTTTCGGGAACGCTTTTCCCGGTCCCGGATCGAAGACGCGCTGATAGCCCGGCCGGCCGGTCACGAAGCGGCCCAGGATCGGCTCGGCGACGTCGGTGTTGCCGCCGCTCGGCGTGTTGCGCAGGTCTAGGATCAGTCCGCGCACGGTCTTGAGCGGCACGAGCGCCGCGTCGAAGGCGGCGACCAGGCCGGGATCGCCCAGGCTGTTCTCGATGCGCAGGCAGGCGATCTCGTCATCGATCCGGCGCACGGTCAGCAGCGGGCCTTGCGGCGCGCCCTGATGCGGCGGCAGATCGATGGCGAGCGGCGCTGTGCCGCGCACGGTGAAAACGCGCCGGGCACTGTGCGTGCCGGCAAGCAGGACGCGCAACGTATAGTCGTCGGCCTCGGGATCGGGCGCCGAAAGGGCGCGCGGCGCGTGCGCGGCGACGGCCTGCTTGACCGGCACGCCGGCGATGGCGATCACCTCGTCGCCGGCGCGAAGGCCGGCTTTTTCGAGGCTGCTGCCGGGACGCACCTCTTCGATCAGCGCACGGCCGCCGCGAAAAGTGGCCCAGGCCTCGGCACCGGTCGGCACCAATTGCGGCGACGCGGCATTGTTCACGCCGGCTTCGATGTGATGATCGTGGAATTCGGCCAACAGGCGTTCCAGCACGCCGAGGAAGGCGTGCGCATCGCCGGCGGCACGCGCCTCGGGCCCATAGATCGCGCGCAGTCTGCCGAGATCGACATGGCGATCGGGCAGGTAGGCGTAATGCGCCGCGAACTGGTCGATCAGCCAGGCGACATCCGCGGCGTTGGCGGCGCCGTCCGCTGGTGCCGCGGCGGTGGGAAAGGGAAGCGTCGAAGCCATGAGACCGGCGAGCAGGTGTCTGCGATGCATGACGGTGAGCATGGCGCGCGTCCCCGCCCGGCTGCAAGCTCAGATCAGGCGCAGCCTGGGGCCCTGCAGCTCGGGCGGCGATTTGCCCAATTCGCCGCGCTCGAACTCGGCGGCCCAGGATTCGAAGGATTCGGTGCCGCCGGCGCGGCTGTGGAAATACAGCCGTTGCGCCAGCGCCTGTGCCGGCGAGGTCATCAATAGCGCGTTGATCAGCGCGTTGGACGGCGCGGTGTCGAGCAGGCGGCGCAGCAAGAGCTTGGCGCGATAGCGCGGCGCCTCGCGCGCCAGCTGCGCCACGGGATGCGGCCCGCGGTCGCCCAGATAGTCGGAGACCAGCTGCGCCGCGCGGCGGCCGAAATGCAGTGCGGTGTGGATGCCGCCGCCGGTGACCGGCGACACCATGCCGGCGGCGTCGCCGACCAGCATGACGCGGTTGGTGCCGAGATGGCGCAGCGTGCCGCCGGAGGGGATCAGGCCGCTACGGCGGTTGATGACGCGAATGGCGCGGATGTCGCAGACCGATTTGAGCCGCAGCAAAAGCTCGCCCAGATCGGGCCGCGCCGGCCGCCGCGCCGCGACGCCGATCTGTGTGTTGTCGACGCCCGGCACCACCCAGGCGATATAGCCCGGCGCGATGCGGCTGTCGGCGAAGCAATGCAGGAAGCGCGGGTCGAGATCGGCCAGCGGCTCACACTCGATCTCCAGGCCCGCCAGGAAATGGCTGTTGCGGCTGAGGCCGAAGGTCTCGGCGACCTTGGAGCGCGCGCCGTCGGCGCCGATCAGGAAATTGGCGTGCAGGCCGAGCGCCGTCAGCGCCACGCCGCGCGCGTGCTCGACGGCGCTTTCGAACTTGCGGCCGTAGAGCAGCGCCGCACCGGCGCGTTCGGCCTCGCTCGCCATCCAGCGCAGCACGCCGGGCGTGTCGGTCGCCTGGAAGAAATAGCCGGGCGCGGAGAGGTCGACGGACTTGTCGTTGGGCGCGTAGAGGCGCACGCCGCGCACTTTTCGCATCAGATGCGCCGGCAGGTCGAAATCGTCGCTGGCTTCCTTGACCACGATGCCGGTGGTGCGCAGGCGCGCGCCGGGCTCGGACTTGCCGTCGATGACGGCGACCTTCAGCCCCCGAAGCGCCGCCGTGCGGGCGCAGGCCAGTCCGGCAAAGCTGCCGCCGACAATGATGAGATCGTAGCGCTGGATCATGTTTTCCCTCCCGCGGAGCCGGGAGAGTTATATGCCCGTTTGGCGGGATTGTGACGCTAAAGCGCAATCGGGTGAAGCGTACGTCAGCTTACCCGAAAATTGCGCGTCAATCGAAGAATCTAGAGCATGATCCGATTCAACGTCATGCGATCATGCTCTAGCTGCGCAGGATCGCGCCGGTCGCCTTGGTCACCGCGGCGACGATCTTCTGCATCACGGCCTCGATTTCCGGCTCGGTCAGCGTGCGGTCGCGGGGCTGGATGCGGACCGCGATCGCCAGCGATTTCCTGCCCTCCGGCACGCCCTTGCCCTCATAGACGTCGAACAGGCCGGCCGCCTCGATGAGATTGCGGTCGGCGCTCCTGGCGGCGCGCAATACGTCGTCGGCGGTCACCCTGGCGTCCGTCACGAAGGCGAAGTCGCGCTCGATGGCCTGATAGGGCGACGGGGTGAAGGTCGAACGGGCCTTGCCCCTGGCCTTGGCGTCCGGAATGGCGTCGAGGATCACCTCGAAGGCGGCCACCGGACCCTTAAGGTCGAAGGCTGCCAGGACACGGGGGTGGAGCTCGCCGAACCAGGCGAGCGTGTTTTTGTTGCGGCCTACCGCTGCGCTGCTTGCGGCCGGCGGCCCCAGCGCCAGCGTGCCGGAGCGGCCGGGATGATACCAGGCCGGCGCGCCCGCCTTGACCGGCGCGGTCATGGCGGCGCCCATCGCGGTCTCGAGCACGGCCAGCATATCGGCCTTGGCGTCGAAGAGGTCGGCGGGATGGCTCGCTTTCGTCCAACTGCGTGCGCCCTCGCCGATGCGGATGCCGGCGGCGACGGTCGCCTGCGCCTCGGGCATGGCGCTGTCGAACTGGGCGCCGATCTCGAACAGCATCAGGTCGTGAAAGCCGCGCGCGACGTTGCGCTTCGCCGCGGCAAGAAGCGACGGCAGCAGGCTGGGTCGCAGCGCGTCGAGATCGGCGGCAATCGGGTTCTCCACCTGGCGTGCGTCATCGCCGCCGCCGAACAGGGCGGCGTCGGCGCGGGCGATGAAGGAGAAGCTGATCGTCTCGTTGAAGCCGCGCCCAGCGAGTGCCCGGCGCACGGCGCGGGTACGGCGCTGGCCCGGTGTCAGTGTTGGCTTGGCGACGGCGTTGCTCCGCGTCAGCGGCGCCGACGGCACGCGGTTGAGGCCATGGATGCGGATGACTTCCTCGACCAGGTCGGCCTTGCCGACGACGTCGCCGCGCCAGGACGGCGGCGAAACCTTGAGCGTCGCGCCGTCTTCGACTCCGAAGCCAAGGCGCTTCAGGATCGAGATCGTTTCGCCCTTCGGCACGTCGAGGCCGCCGAGCTGTGCGACATAGTGCGGATCGAAATCGATGCGGCGCCGCCAGGCGGGCGGCGCGCCGGCGACGACGACCGCACTGGGTTCGCCGCCGCAGAACTCCAGGATCATCCTGGTCGCAAGCTCGAGGCCCGTTACGACGAACTCCGGATCGACACCGCGCTCGAAGCGGTAGCGCGCGTCCGAGACGATGCCGAGCTTGCGCCCGGCGCGGCTGACGCGGATGGGATCGAACAGCGCGGACTCGATGAAGACGTCGGTGGTGGCCTCGGTGCAGGACGAATCCTCGCCGCCCATGATGCCGGCGATGCCGCGCGCGCCGGCGTCGTCGGCGATCACCACCATCTCGGAATCGAGCACATAGGTTTTGCCGTCGAGCGCCAGCACTTGCTCGCCGTCGGCTGCGAAGCGGGCGCGCAGGTTGCCTTTCAGCTTGGCGGCGTCGAAGACATGCAGCGGCCGGCCGCGGTCCAGAGCGATGAAGTTCGTGACGTCGACCAGTGCCGAGATCGGACGCAGGCCGACCGCTTTCAGCCAGTCCTGCAGCCATTTGGGGCTCGGGCCGTTCTTGACGCCGCGAACCAGGCGGCCGGCGAACATCGGGGCCGCGTCCTCAGTGCCTTTGGGAAAATCGAGCACGGTCGCGATCGGCGAGGCGAACTTGCCGGGCACCGGCGTGAGGTCGCCTTCGCGCAGGCGGCCGAGGCCGGACGCGGCGAGGTCGCGCGCGATGCCGTAGACGCTGGCCGCGTCGCCGCGGTTGGGCGTCAGGTTCACATCGATGACGGGATCGGTGAGGCCGAGCGCCCCGGCGGCGGGCTCGCCGACCCTGGCATCGGCGGCAAGCTCGATGATGCCGTCATGGTCGTCGCCGAGCAGCAGTTCGCGGCTCGAGCACAGCATGCCGCGCGATTCCAGGCCGCGGATGGTGCCGATCTTGAGCGCTTCACCGGTCACGGGGATCACCACGCCGGGACGTGCGAACACCGCTTTCATGCCGCTATGGGCGTTGGGCGCGCCACAGACGACTTGTATGGGCTTGCCCGAGCCGTCGTCGACCGAACACAGCTTCAGCTTGTCGGCATTGGGATGCTTCTCGGCGGAGATCACATGCGCGACGACGAAATCCTTCAGCCGCGCGCCGGCATCTTCCACCGCCTCCACTTCGAGGCCGATGGAGGTCAGCTTGTCGGCGATGGCGGCGACGTCGGCGTCGGTGTCGAGCGGCGCCTTGAGCCAGGAGAGCGTGAACTTCATCGGCTGAGCCCTCCGTCGAGCGACGGCAGGTCGAGCGCCGCGAAGCCGTAATGGCGCAGCCAGCGCAGGTCGGACTCGAAGAACGAGCGGATATCGGGGATGCCGTATTTCAGCATGCCGAGCCGGTCGATGCCGCCGCCGAAGGCGAAGCCCTGGTAGACGTCGGGATCGAGGCCGCACATCTGCAGCACCTTGGGATTGACCATGCCGGAGCCGCCGAGCTCCAGCCAGTCATTGCCCTGGCCGAACTTGATCTGGTTCGGCACCGAACGGTCGCAGCGCAGGTCCCATTCCACCGACGGCTCGGTGAACGGAAAGAAACTCGGCCGCGCCCTGAGCTCGACCTTGTCGACCTCGAAGAACGCCTTGCAGAATTCCTCGATGGTCCATTTGAGATGGCCGAGGTGAATGCCTTCGTCGATCACCAGGAGCTCGAACTGGTGGAACATCGGCGAATGGGTGGCGTCGCTGTCGACGCGATAGGTGCGCCCCGGCGCCACGATGCGGATCGGCGGCTTCTGCCTCAGCATGGTGCGCACCTGCACCGGCGAGGTGTGGGTGCGCAGGATGTGGCGCGAGCCGTCCGCCTGCCTGGCAAGATAGAACGTGTCCTGCATCTGCCGCGCCGGATGATCGGGCGGCATGTTCAGCCGGGTGAAATTGTAGTCGTCATATTCGACGTCGGGGCCTTCTCCAATCGCGAAGCCGAGATCGCCGAGGATGGTCGTGATCTCGTCGAACACCTGGGAAACGGGATGGATCGTGCCCTGCGGCTCGGGCCGGGGGGGCAGCGTGACGTCGACCGTCTCGTTGCCGAGGCGCGCGTTCAGCGCCGCGTCGCCGAGCGCCGCCTTGCGCGCCGCGATCGCCTGCCCGACCGTGTCGCGCAGGCCGTTGAACAGCGGGCCGTTCAGCTTGCGCGCCTCCGGCGTCATGGCGCCGAGCGTTTTCAGGAGTTCGCTGATCGTGCCTTTCTTGCCGAGCGCGGCGACGCGGACGGCCTCCAGCGCGGCCTCGTCGGCCGCCGCCGAGACGTTCGCGAGTATGTCGCGTTCGAGTGTCTGGATATCGCTCATCGCATAACCCTTCGTCGGAATGGCTTGAATCACGGACCCCGGCCGTTGCCAAGGTCCCGTCAGCTCCGATGGGTTATCGACTTACGCGCTCGCGCTGCCGGCCTGATCCACCAGAGCCTTGAAGGCATCGGGCTCGTGCGTGGCGAGATCGGAGAGGACCTTGCGGTCGATCTCGATACCCGCCTTGGCGAGCCCGCTGATAAATCGGCTGTAGGTGATGCCGTGCATGCGGCAGCCGGCGTTGATGCGCTGGATCCAAAGCGCGCGGAAGTTACGCTTCTTCTCCTTGCGGCCGATATAGTTGTGCTGCAGCGAGCGGTCGACCGCGGCGTTGGCCGAGGTGATCGTGTTCTTGCGGCGGCCATAGAAGCCCTTGGCGGCCTTGAGGACCTTCTTGCGGCGGGCGTGGCTGGCGACGGAGCGGGGAGCGCGTGACATGGCTCAGATCCCTCCGCCATACGGCATCCAGCGCTTGACGCGCTGGGTCTCGGACTTCGACAGCAACGCCGTGCCGCGCAGGTCGCGGGTGCGGGCCGGCGAATTGGAGATCAGCCGGTGGCGCTTGCCGACCTGATGGGTCTTGATCTTGCCGTTGGCGGTGAACTTGAAGCGCTTCTTGGCGCCCGACTTGGTCTTCATCTTGGGCATTTTGCGGTCTCCTGTCTTGGTTGGCCGGATCAGATCCGGCCATGGTCGCTTTACGAGTCGCCACGGCATGCCCAGCCGGGCGGCTCACGAAAGAGCGGGCGTATTAAAGGGGAGCGCTTTTTATTGCAAGGGCGCGCTACTCCGCGGCGCTGTCCTTGGAATTCGGCTGGTCCGCGGTGACGCCATAGTCGCGCGAATGCAGGCCGCCATCGGCCTGCATGAAGCCTTCGGCGGCCAGACCGCGCTTCAAAAGCTCGCGAACGGCGGCGGCCCGGCTCGGCATGCGGCGCGAGAAGCGCCAATTGTCCAGGGCCTCAACCTCTTCTTTCGTCAGCATGATTTGCAGGCGTTCGCCGCGGGTGAGTTCAGCAGCCATAGCTCCCTCCATGCGCCGAATTGTACGATACTGTACTTACTCATTCGACTAATAAAGAGACGAATAAGCCATAAACGTCAATCTGGCAAGAGGAGTTCCCTGCGCCTTCTGCCACAGAGCAGAACTTGATGCCGAATTAGCAAGTAACATATTGATTTTATTATATTTTTCTTGCAACTCGGGTTTCGAAGCCGCATTGTCACTGTCGAACCCTTTCGGGAGGCGCCCATGTCCGTCAATGAAGTGCAGTTGGGAAACAAGGCTCCGCCGCCGAACATCGACATGCTGCGGGAGGCGAACCACCGCATCTCCAACCACCTGACGCTGCTGGCCGGCATGGTGCAGACCCAGGCCGGTGCCGTCGGCCGCGGGCCGGAGTCGATTTCGCGGGACGCAGCACGGGCCATGCTGCAGGAAACCGCGGGCAAGATCGTCAGCGTCGGCCATCTGCACCGCCGCCTGTCCGAGCAGCCGCATCGCGGCGAGATCAATCTTTGCGACTACCTGGTCGAGGCCTGCGCCACGCTGGTGTCGTCGCTGTCGCTGGGCGAGCGCGTCAGCCTCGTGCAGCGCCTGAGCGCCAATTGCCTTGTGGCACCCGAGCAGGCGCAGCAGATCGGCCTGATGGTCAGCGAGATCATCATGAACGCCGTCAAGCATGCCCATCCCACCGGCATCCCGGTGCAGATCGCGCTGGCCTGCCGGCGCGAGACCGACGGCAGGCTCACCATCGAGATCGGCGACGACGGCGTCGGCCTGCCCGAAGGCAGCGAGGCTACGATCAAGGGCGGCGTCGGCTTCAAGCTGATCCGCGCCCTGGCGCAGGCGCTGACGGCGGATTTGCGGATCGAATCCGATTCGCTCGGCCTGACGTTCCTGATCACGCTGCCGGCCGCCGTGCAAGCCGTCGGGATTGCAGCGCGTTAATTTACCCGTCGCCGATTTGGGCTAGAAGGGTCGCGCTTCGCTCAGGATCGGCGCGTGAACCTCAGACGGCTATTGCATTGGTTTCGCCAGTTCGACTCCTGGCTGATCGCGCCGGCGCTGGCGGTCGTGATCTGGGGCGAACTCGGCCATTCGCGGCTCATTGCGTTCCTGGAGTTCGATATCTGGGACAAGGCGCTGCATTTCACGGCCTATTTCGGCCTCTGCCTCATGACGACGATCGCGGTGCGCGCCGATCGCCGCGCCCTATGGTGGGCTTTCGGTCTTGTTCTTCTCGGCGGCACGCTTGAGATCGTCCAGGGCATGACCGGCCGCGACGCCGACATCTTCGACGAGCTCGCCAATACGCTGGGCGTGCTGACGGGTCTTGCCCTCGCCTGGTCGGCGATCACCCTGCTGAAAGCGCGCAAGATCATCGACGACGAAGCGGCGTGACGGCCGGGCGCCAGAGCATGATCGCATGACGTTGAATCGGATCGTGCGCTAGATCCTCTATTGACGCGCAATTTTCGGGTGAAGCTGAAGCACGCTCCACCCGGTTGCGCTTTAGCCCACGACGACGAACGCCGCCTTGAGCGCGCCCGTCTGGGTCAACGCATTGCCCGAGACGGTGGCGGTCGTGGCGATGGTGTCGCTCGCGGGGAAGCTGACGGGCGTCTTGCCGGCCGCCTGCAACACGGCGATCGCCGCCTTGCGCTCGTCGTCACTGGCGCAGAACACGATATTCACGGCCATTTTGCAGTCCTTTCGCCTAGCTGTTCCGAGACGCCAGCAACTCCGCCGTGTCGGGCTCGCCCTTGAGATACGCCATCAGGTCGTCCTTGGACGTGAAGCTGTCCAGCTTCTGCGCCATGACGTTGGTGGGATCGGGATAGGCCTTGCTGACAAAGCCGGGCAGCGCCGCCTTGAACGCGGTGGGGTCGGCCGGCAGCAGGTCGGAGATCTTCTGCAGCGCGCCCTGGAACACGGTGACCGACGGCGCCAGCGAGGCTTCCGCGAGTTGGCCGAACGCCGAGCGCACCCGCGAATTCGTCGCCAGCGTGTCCGCCGCGAGTCCCGTCGCGATGAACTGCGAATGCGTCAGGCCGACGCCGCCGAGGCCCGTGACGCCGCCGCCCGAGGTGGAAGTGTTGGAATCGACCGAGGCGAGCGCCGAGGCATAGGTGTCGTGCGGCCCGGCGGCGTCGGTGACCGTGCCCAGCGGGATGAAGGAAAACTCCTTGCGGCGATAGCCGAAGAGGAAGGAATCGGGCACCGAGGCCGGCGCGTCGAAGCCGACCTTGAGGCCGACCGAGGTCGAGGTCCCGAAGAAGGCGAGCCGTCTTCCGCCCACCAGGTTCGCCGGGCTGTTCGGCGCGTTCGGCGTGCCGGTGACGATCACCGCGGCGGCGCCGGTGGCGTAGACCTGACGGATCGACGGATTGAAGACATTGCCGCCCGTCTGGATCGAGGCGACGACCGGCGGCAGGGCGCCGTTGTCATAGCGCGGCGCGATATAGCCCTCGATGCGGTCGTAGGCGACGCTCACCGACGGCGGCTTGGAATCGACATTGATGCCGAGCGAGGTGTCGGTCACGAACAGCACGTTGCTGTCCTGCGTGCATCCGCCGAGCGCGGCGCAGGCCAGCGCGGCTAGGACGGCTTTATGGTGCTGCATATTCCCTCCTTGAAGTCGGCGAATTGATGCGCCAGCTGGTCGAGCTGCGCCTGGTTCTGGACGAAGATCACCACCCGGCAATCGGTCGGCATCGCATAGCGCTGGTCGTGGATATAGCCGAGGCCGACGCCGCCCTGGATCTGCAAGCCGACGACATGGGTATCGAGCGCCGTCATCGTCGCGCCGGCCGCGGCGGCATTGGCGTCCGTGACCGGCGTCACCACCCGCACGATGCCGAAATAGGTGGCGCTGACATGGTCCTTGCCGGCGTCGATCGTCGTGCAGGCGCCGAGCGCGGCGCACGCGGCGACTATGAGCGTTGTTCGCAACATTATTGCCCCACGCCGCGCCGGACGAACGTCCAAACGCTTGCCCATGAAGTTGAGCGGAATGCTACAAAGACGCGAAAACCAACGCCGCGCGACACAGGCAGTATGCCGAAGGTTAACCTTCGAAACAAACAGGCACAATCAAGGATTGTGGGCTCCGCCAGCACGGCCTCGATGAGAAGGACAACGTGATGTTCCAGGAATTTCGCACCTTCGTGATGCGCGGCAACGTCATCGACCTGGCGGTCGGCGTCATCATCGGTGCGGCCTTCACCGGTATCGTCACCTCGCTGGTCAAAGACGTGCTGACGCCGCCGATCGGGCTGCTGCTGGGCGGCATCGACTTCGCCAACCTGTTCATCACCTTGAAGGGCGGGCACGGCTTCCCGACGCTGAAGGCGGCGACGGAGGCCGGCGCGGTGACGCTCAATTACGGCCTGTTCATCAATGCCGTTTTGAGCTTTTTGATCGTCGCCTTCGTGCTGTTTCTGCTGCTGCATCAGATCAACAAGCTGAAGACGCCGGCGAAAGATTCGCCGCCCGCCCAGACGCCCGAGGATATCCAGCTGCTGCGCGAAATCCGCGATGCCCTGAAGGCGCGGCCCTGATGCGCCCCTGGCTCACGGCTTTGGCGATCCTGGTGTCGCTCGCGACCCCGGCGGCCGGCGACGAGCCGGGCGCGCTGCGCGCTGCGGCGCAAGGGTTCTACGGCGTCTATGAGACCTTCCACCCCTCCAGCGGCATTCCCGGCGATGCGGACCGCGCCAGATACCGGCCGTATGTCTCCCCGGCGCTCGACGCGCTCCTGAAGCAGGCCGGCGATGCCGAGGCGCGCTTCGCCAGGGCCAACAAGGATTCGCCGCCGCTGGTCGAGGGCGACCTGTTCTCCTCGCTGTTCGAGGGCGCCACCGGCGTCGCGCTCGGCGCCTGCAGCGGCGACGACCGCAACGGCCAGTGCGCCGTCAACCTCACCTATGCCGATCCGGGCGACAAGCCGACCAGCTGGACCGACACGGTGTATCTGGTGAACACGCCGCTGGGCTGGCGGGTCGACGATATCGGCTTCGGCGGCAGCTGGGCCTTTGGCAACAAGGGCAAATTGAGCGATACGCTGAGACAGGTCGCCGGCTTCCCGTAACCGGAGCGCCCGGCCGGACGAATAGACGTTGCAGACGCAGGAGAACCGCCATGACGAAGATCGAGAAGGACTGGAAGCAGGAACTGACGCCCGAGCAATATCGCGTGCTGCGCGAGCACGGCACCGAGCGGCCTGGCAGCAGCCCGCTCAACGATGAGAAGCGCGACGGCCAATTCTTCTGTGCCGGTTGCGGCGAGGCGCTGTTCGATTCGGCCACCAAATATGAAAGCGGCAGCGGTTGGCCGAGCTTCTACGCGCCCAAGGACGGCGCGGTGGCATCTTCGGCCGATACCAGCCTGGGCATGCGGCGCGACGAGGTGCATTGCGCCAAATGCGGCGGCCATCTCGGCCATGTCTTTCCCGACGGGCCGCGGCCGACGGGGCTGCGCTACTGCATGAATGGCGCGGCGCTGAAGTTCACGCCGAAATGACGACGTTCGCTGCGGAACGGCCGGTCGGCAGCAAGACCGAGGTCTATCGCGAGCTGGCGCTGATGGCGGAAGGCCTGTTCCGCGGCGAGCGCGATGCCGTCGCCAACGCCGCGAACCTCTCGGCGCTGCTGTGGCTGGGCCTCGCCGACCTCAACTGGGCCGGGTTCTATTTCCTGCGTGGCGCGGGGCTTGTGCTGGGACCCTTCCAGGGCAAGCCGGCCTGTGTGCGCATCGAGCTGGGGCGCGGCGTCTGCGGCACGGCGGCCGAGCAGCGCCGGACGATCATCGTGCCGGACGTGGCGCAGTTTCCCGGCCACATCGCCTGCGATGCGGCTTCGCGTTCGGAATTGGTGGTACCGCTGCTGGCGGCCGGGCGCCTCATCGGCGTCCTCGACCTCGACAGCCCGCTGGCCGGGCGCTTCGATTCGGACGATGCGGCGGGGGTCGAGGCGCTCGCCGCGCTCTGGAGCGCGGCGAGCGATCGGGTCTAACGCGGCTTGGCGCCGGCGGCGTGACGGCCGGCGGCCGCTTCCGCGGCGCGCAGGTCGTCGCCCTCAGGCCCTTCGAGCGCGGCCTCGGCGGCCTTGCCGAGCGCCGGAATCTTCTTCCTGTTCGTCTTCACGAAGGCTTCTTCGCGGTCACGAAAGCGCTTGGACGCCTTATAATTGCCCTCGCCGAACTCGCCGCTTGCAGGTTGCTTCTTCGCCTTGGCCTTCCTGCCGGTGAGCAGGCCGCCCATGTCGCTGACGGCTCTGGCGATCCAGGACTTTTTCCTGGCTTTCGCCTTGGGCGCGGCCTTGGCGGCGGGCTTCTTGCGGGTCGCGGTCTTGCGCGCGGCCGCCTTCGCCGGACGTTTGTAGGCCGTCGCCGCCTTGCGGGCGGCTTTCTTTTTCGTCTTTGCAGCCATTAAGGCTCTCCTGTGTGCGGGCCGGTCAGCTCTTGCCGGCTTCGGCCGGCGCGTCGCCGGTGATGATGTCGGCCATGTCGCTGATGGCGCGGGCGAACATGCCGCCCTTCTTCGCCGCGGCCTTTGTCTTCTTCTTGGCCTTGGCCTTGATCGCGGCGCCAGCCTTGCGGGCGCCCTTCACGGCCGAAGACGCCTTCTTCTTGATCTTCACCGCGGCCTTCTTGGCCTTGCGCGTGGTCTTCTTCGCGGCTGCCTTGGCCTGCTTCACGACCTTCTTCGCCGTCTTGGCTGCCTTCTTCTTCTTCGCTGCCATGTCCCTCTCCGTTTTTCCCCGCGCGGCTCGCGCGAATCGATTGAACGGTCAGACCATGCGATTGTTCCGCGCAGAAGCGAAGTGAAGACCTGCGACCAGCGCCAGACCGGCGAACAACGCGATCGTCCCCAGGGTGATCGCGCCATGCACGTCGTTGTCGGCGACCACGAAGGAGGCGGCAAAGGGGCCGAGCGCACTGGCCAGGACCTGCGTGCTGCCGCCCAGCACCGCGGCGCGGCGCGACGGATCGGCCTGGATGGTCATGGGCACGATGAAGGCGGCGATCACGATGCCGACGAAACCGCCCAGCGCGTTGGCCGCAATGAACGCCCAGGCCGGCGGATGCAGGAGAAAAACGGCCCAGGTCCCGACGATCACGACCGTCGCGCCGACGAACACGGCGAGCCAGCGGATGTGACCGGCCAGCACGGTGGACGCCGCGCCGCCGGCGATCTGCGCCGCCAGCGAGATCCAGATTGCCCGGCGCGCGACGTCGGCGTCGAGGCCGGCTTCGTGCGCCAGCGGCTGGAGATAGACGCCGACCGTGCTCACCGCGCCGACATAGATCAGCGTCGCGAACAGCGCGAACCAGCCGCGCGGCGGCGGCGCGCCGCTCTCGTTCTCGGCCTTGGCCAGTGGCGCGAAGCTCGGCGAGACGAAGAAGGCGAGGCCGATGCCCGCAAGACTGGCGATGCCCAGCGCCGCAAAACCGCCATCGGCACCGTAGGTGGGCAGCACCCACTGCGCGAACAGCAGCGCCAGCGCGAGCTGGCTGGCGGTCAGGGCGGTAAAGTAGATGCCGGCCCAGCGCTCGGGCGTCGCGGTCCGCGCGATCATGCTGGTGGCGATCCACAGCAGGACGCCTTCGGGCATGCCGGCGACGGTGCGAACCGCCATGACGGAGACGCCGTGCGCATGCAGCGTGGCGAAGTCGGCCAGAGCCAGGACGATGGCGGCGGACGCGGCGATGAATTTCAGGCGCCGGGGCGGCAAGGCGATGCTGGCCGCCGCCGTGGCGAGGCCCATCGAGAGGCCCTCGAAGGTCGCCGACAGTCCGATGCCCGCGGCCGACAGGCGATGTTCGTCGGCCAGCGCGCCCAGGAGCGCCGGCAGGACGCCCGCCAGCAGCAGCGCGACGACGCCCAGCGCCAGTGCGGCGGCGGCTTCCGGCAACGGCAGGTCCGGCCCCACCGCGTCCCGAACCCGATGCTGCGCCGGGTGGCTCATGGTTGGGGCCGCGCCGGCTACTTGCGGACAATCTCGACGCGGCGGTTCTGCGCCCGGCCGAGTGCCGTGTCGTTCGGGACGAGCGGCACCGTCTGGCCGAAGCCTTGGGTGGTCAGCCGCTCGGCGCCGATGCCGGCCGCGACCAGGGCGGCCTTCACCGCATTGGCGCGTCGCTGGCTGAGGTCGAGATTGTGGGCTGCGCCGCCGGTGGCGTCGGTGTGGCCTTCGATCGAGACGGTCCAGGCGGGGTTTGTTTTCAACGCGGCCAGAAGCTCGTCGAGGGCCGGCTTGGCGTCGGGGCGCAGATGATCGCTGTCGACGTCGAAATTGATGCCGTAGATGCGAACGCGGCCTTCGGCGGCAAGCTGGCTCGCCATGATGTTGCCGCTGGCGTCCTTGGGATTCCAGTTGGGGCAGGCGCCGACCTTGTCGCTGATCTTTTTCAGGTCCCAGTTTGCGTTCCAGGCCGTGCTGCCCTCGTCGGCCCACCAACCCTCGAAGCTCTTGCCGTCACGCTTCAGCACCATGATGGCGGGACCCTTGCGGTCATGTTCCTGCCAGGTCAGCCGCATCAGATGGGCTTCGAGGCCGCCCTGGACGAGGCCGCCATTGTGCTCGTAGCAGCCGGAGAGCTGCGCGCCGTTCTGCTGCAGGTGGAAATCGCCATAGGTGCTGCTGCGGTAGGTGCCCGAAAGACCGGCCGGCAGTGGCGTCGTCGTCAGCGGCTTGCCGAAGGCGCGAAATTCCATCAGCTCAGTGTAGTCCGGATCGCCGTTGTTGCTCCGGAACACGAGCTTGAGCCAGCGGCCGGCGCCCGGCTTGGCGAGGCCAAAATGCTGCTTGTCGAGACCGGGCTTGAGCGCGACGCTGGTCAGCGGCGCAAAGCCGGCGGTCGCAGAGACGTCGGAGACCAGCACGTCGATATCCTTGGCGCCGCGCGTGCCGCCGTCGCCGTCGACCGAGGCGTTGTCGAATTCGAGCGCATGAATCTCGGAGCGCTCGGGCAGGGAGATCACGATGCTGAACGGGCCCTTGGCGTCCTTTTGCGTCGCCCAGCCCGATGTCGGGCTCTCATCGGTCAGCCAGCGCGCCTGCCAGCCGCCGCCATAATCGGAGGTGGAACTCTCCAGCAAGGCGCCGTTGGCATAGGCGGTCAGGTCGATGTCGGTGGAAGGCGGCGGCGCGGCGCTGCCGGCTGCGGCGCATAGGAGCATCACAAGTGCCGTCGCGACCGCTGCTGCTTTCATAGCCATCCCCCTGGTTGTGGGGGCAGCATCGGTGCGCCTCGGCAAAAGTCAATCTGCGGCGGGCCGGAGCGCGCCCAGAAGATCGTGCGGGCGGTTAACCAGGATCGAGAAGTGGCCCTCGCGCCGGTAGAACGTCGCGGTGCAGTCGGCGAGCACGCGCGCCATCAGCCGCGCCGGGCCGACCGGCATGATGCGGTCCTCGTCGCCATGCCAGACGAACATCCGGGGCACTGCGATGGCGGCGATGTCGAAGCCCCAGGGACGCACCAGGCGCTCGATCTCGCTGCGATTGCCGGCGCCGCCCTGGCGCGCGGTCTCCATCATGGTGCGCGCCAGCACGTTGCGCAGCGCGGCCACCTGCATCAGCCGTTCGTCCTCGCCGCCGAGCCAGTGGGCGACGCGCAGCATGCGGCTGCGCACCATCTCTTCCTGCGGCACGCCGTCGGGACGAAATTGCTGCAAGCGGCGGCGCAGATAGTTGGGAAAACGGGCCGCGATCCACCAGGCCAGCCGCCGGGCGCGCGGTCCGGCGCGGCGCGAGATTTCCGGCGGCGGCACGGCGCTGACCAGCGAGCAGGCGGCGATGCGCGGCGCCAGCTTATGGGCGCAGGCAAGCGCATAAGGTCCGCCGGCCGACATGCCCTGCACCGCGAAACGCGCGATGCCGAGCAGGTCCGCGGCCTCCGCCATGTCGTCCGGCCAACCCAGCAGACGGTCGCCGTCCTTGGGGTCCGAAAAGCCGATGCCGGGGCGGTCGAAGGCAAGGACGCGCAGGCCGAGCGTGTTGGCTGCGTCTTCGAGCATCAAGGCCTCGAGCCGCGACGAGCCATGGCCGTGAAAATGAAACACCGCCGCACCGCTTGGCGGGCCGACCTCGAGATAGGAGAGCTTGCGGCCGTCCTTCAGCGTCAGCGTCGCGTAAGGTTCGCCAAGTCCGACCTCGCCCATCAGGCGAGCTTGGTGTTGATCGTGGTGCCGGCACGCAGGGCCAGCGTCACCGGCGTGCGCTCGGCGATGTCGGCGAGGCGGGCGCGCTGCGCGTCGTCGAGCGGGCCCTCGATATGGAGCACGCGCTCGATGCGGAACGTCTTGTCGTCGCGAAAATATTCCAGGTCGACGCCCAGCCCGGTCAGCGGCCAGGTCTTGTGCTCGGCATACATGCGCAGCGTGATCGCGGTGCAGGCGCCCAGCCCCGCCAGCACCAGCGTGAATGGCGAGGCGCCGGCATCGGCGCCGCCGGCGGCGACGGATTCGTCGGCGACCAGGTCGTGATGGCCGGCGCGGATATTCACCGCGTAACGTGCTGCCGCGAGACTGGCCCTGGCGCGGCCGACCAGGCGGGTGCCGCCATGCTGTTCGCTCATCGTGTCGTCCTCAAGGTCCCTCGACCGCGACGCCCTGCGCCCGCAGCAGGGCCGGCACGCCGTCCGGTCCCACCAGATGCGCCAGGCCGACGGCGACGAAGAAGGTCCGGTCTTCGCCGAGCATGCTGCGGATCTGCCGCACCCAGTCGCGATTGCGTTCGTCGAGCAGTTTCTGCTCGCCCGGCATGTCGTGCAATCCGGCGCTCACCAGCGCGGCCGAAAGGCTCGTATCGCCGGCGGCCCAGGCTTCTATGAAGCGCTGCTCGCGCGCCGCCTGGTTGGGAAAGTCGGCGAGGACGCTGCGGAACTGGTCGACGCCGGCGCTGCGGTCGGCGCCTTGCAGGAATTCCAGCTGCTGGCGCGTGGTATCGAGATAGCGGACGTCCTTGCCGTTCATCTCCGCGAAGGCATGGGCTTCGCCTTCGGGCGTGTGCAGGGCCGTATAGTTGCGCCGATACATCGATTGGACCGTCAGCACGACTTCGGCGAGCCAAGGCTGCTTCTGGTCGAGATTGACCTGCTCCATGCCGGCCAGGTGCAGCGCGCGGCGCAGGTCGCGCTTGCCGTCCTCGTCGAGCTTGGCACTCAGCTTCTCGCCGGCGGGCAGCAGTCCGTTGTCGAAAATGAATTGCGTCTCCTCGCTGCGTTCGCTGGCGCCGATCGGCACTTCGAAGACGAAGCTGTCGGCGCTCGCCATGGCGCGGTCGATCTCAGGACGATGCCAGGCGATCTGCGGTGGCAACAGGTGCAGCGAGCTGACGAGATAGACGGTGCCCTTCGCGCCATGCACCGCCCAGAAGGCGGGATGCGCGTCTTGTGCCTGCGCCGCCGTGCCGAAAGCCAGCGCTGCCAGGGCCACCCAAAGCATTTGCCGCATCGTTCCCTCCGCCTTAGCCGCGCGGCGCGATCCGCCAGACGATGGTCTCGCCGCGGCGCTCGGTCGCCAGGTGCAAGTGGCGATTATGCACGGCAAGCGCGCCCTCCCAAAGCGCGTTCCAGGCGGCAAACAGCGCGGCGCCGTCCGTGACGTTGTACATGAGGCGCCAGCCGGTCTGGATCACCAGCGCGGCGTCGCCGTCGCGCCGGATTTCGACGCTCTCGCCCTGTGCCGCCGCGAGCGCGGCAAGCAGCGTGGCGAATTCGCTCGCGTCATCGCCGCCGACGCCGAGCAAGGCGGCGACCTCGTCGTAATACTGCAGGCCGATCAGCCGCGCCGAGCGGCCGACCAGCGCCGAGGCCTCGGCCGCGCCGAACAATTCGCGCATCGTCGGCAGCAGGGAGCGGACATATTCCATGGCGTAGGAGCGCTCGACTTTCAGCAGGCGCTCCGCCGGCCAGTCGGCGGAATCGAGCTTCGGCGCACGCGCCGGATCGAAGCGCGGCGCCTGTTCGTCGGTCACGAACCGCACGCGCTCGTCCGGCGCCAGGTCGTGGTCGTACTCGCAGTAATAGCCTTCCAGGCCGGGATCGCCGGCGACCGTCTGGCCGGTGCAGACGAAGCCGAGCCGCGGATTGCCCAGGCTGACGCCGTTATGGCCGTGCCAGCCATGCAGCATCGCTTCGTTGACCGCGCGCGGGACCCCGCAGATCGCGGCGCCCTGCCAGATCCAGCGCGGCGGCGGGTAGCGTACCCAGGCCTTGCGATCTGTCTGCGGCATGTATTCCGTCTTCACGCCGCCGAGCGCGTTGGAGAAATAATGGTACTGCGCGCAGGCCACCGCATGCGGCAGCGTGTCGAGCCCCAGCTTCTCCAAGCCGGGCAGGAATTTCTCCAGGTGCTGGCGGCGGAAATGCGCGAAGACGAAACGGCACGCCGCCTCGGCGCCTTTTTGCGATACCAGCGTCAGCACCAGGCCGGTCATCAGCGCGTTGTAGAGCCGTGAAACCGCCTTGTAGCCGGCAGGCGTCACGGTGCGGCGTCCGGCAGGAGCGAGACCTTCGTGATCACGATCGGCTCGACCGGCGCTGCGCCCTTCATCGGTCCGTTGTCGCCGACCGGGACGGCGGCGATCTTGTCGATCACATCCATGCCGTCCACGACATGGGCGAACACCGCGTAGCCGGTGTTGTTGCCGGGGTCGTTGGCCTGGTGATCGAGCGCCGAATTGTCCGCCAGGTTGACGAAGAACTCCGCCGTGGCGCTGGCCGGATCGGCGGCGCGCGCCATCGCGACGCTGCCGCGCACATTGCTGAGGCCGTTATTGGCTTCCAGCGGAATAGGATCGTGCACGGGTCTGGGCTGGATGTCGGCATCCCAGCTTCCGGCCTGGATGACGAAGCCCGCGACGACGCGATAGATCACGGTGCCGTCGAAATGGGCTTCCTTGACGTAGCGCAGGAAATTGGCGGTGGTCAACGGCGCATGCACCGGATCGAGCTGCAGCGTGATGTCGCCCATCGAGGTCTCGATGAGGACTTTGGGGCCGGCGGGAACGTCGGCCGCCATAGCTGTGGCCGAAAAAAGCGCGAATGCGAGTGCGAGCGCAGCGATACGCATGGACGCCTCCAATGGGGTGCGCGGCAAATCTATCGGCTGCCGCGCAGGGCAGCAATCAGGCGCGCAGGGCCTCGGCCGGCGGCGCGGCGACGACGCGCGCGCGGGGCAGGGTGACGGTGACCGTCGTGCCGCTGCCCTGCACGCTTTCAAGCACGAGCGCACCGCCATGCAGTTCGGCCAGCGATTTCGCCAGAGGTAGGCCGAGGCCTGTGCCGTGATGACTGCGGCTGAACGCCGACTCGACCTGGCCGAACGGCGACAGCACTTTGTCGATGTCCTCCGGCGCTATGCCGATGCCGGTGTCGCGCACGCTGAGCGCGAGGCTGCCGTCGCGCGACCGCTCGGCCGCCAGCGTCACGCTGCCGCCCGCCGGTGTGAACTTGCAGGCGTTCGACAGAAGATTGACCAGGATCTGCACGAGCTTGCGTTCGTCGGCCCGCAAGACCGGCGGCGGCGCCGGCATCCGAACGCGGAAGTCGAGGCCGTCCGGCCGGTCGCCGAGCAGCCGGCGCGCCTCGTCGAACACGGCGTCGAGCGGCACGTGCGTTTCGTCGAGCTCGGTATGGCCGGCCTCGATCTTCGAGAGATCCAGGATGTCGTTGATGATCGCCAGCAGGTGCGCGCCGGAGTCGTGGATGTCGCCGGCATAGCCGGCATAGCGGTCCATCGCGTCCTCGCCGAACAGCCGCCGGCTGATGATGTCGGAGAAGCCGAGGATGGCGTTGAGCGGCGTGCGCAGCTCGTGGCTCATATTGGCGAGGAATTCCGACTTGGCGCGGTTGGCGACTTCGGCGCGGGTCTTGGCATCGCGCAGCGTCTGGGCGTCGCGCACCTGGGCGGTGATGTCGGCGCCGATGCCGCGATAGCCGAGGAATGCGCCGGTCGCGTCGAAGGTCGGCTTGCCCGAGATCGCGGCGAAGCCGTCGGCGCCGTCGCGCGCGATGAAGCGCAGGCACAGGGCGCGGAACGGCCGCCGTTCCGCCATCGCCGCGATACAGGCGTCGCGGTGCTCGGGATCGGTCGCGCTTTCGCGGATCATGGTGACGCCGTCGAAATCGATCACCGTGCCGGCGGAGACGTTCATGATGTCGTAGATGCGCTCGGACATGTAGGTGATGCGGTTGTCGCGGTTCATCTCCCAGTACCAGTCCGACGCGACCTCGGCATAGTCGCGGAAGCGGCTCTCGCTCATCGCCAGCTGGTGGTCGAGCGCGACCTGGCGGCGAAAGAGGCGCGTCGCGAAGACGATGCCGATGGCCCAAAGCAGGACCGTGGTGACGCCGAGTCCGGCGACGACCAGCGTCGTCGCGGCGCGCGCCGCCTCGCCCATATGGGTGGAGAAGGTATTCTCGCGATCGGTCACGTCGCGGTCGACCGCCTCGATCCGCGCCAATGTGACGGCGCGCGCCTTGCTGTCACGTCTTCCGCTCACGATGCGTCGGTGCAGCTGCTCCGCTTCGTCGATCAGGGTGCCGACCTGCTCGTCGGCGACGCGCCAGTCGCCGATCGCCGCGACAAAGGGCTGCCACCAGGAAAACCAGCGGAACAGCCGGATCAGGCCGCCGACGTCGCTGGGATGGTTTTGGCCGCGCAGGAAGCCGTCGGCGGCGGCGCCGAGGTCCGCCGGCGTCCGCGTCAGCGCGAGGCGGGCGGCGCGATCGCCGCGCGGCACGGCGATATCGCGCTCGAAGGCGTCGTAGTCGGCCTGGTTTCGCGAATCGGCATAACGGTAGAGGTCCAGCACCGCCATCTTCTCTGCCTTGGAATAGCGCCCTTCGCCGGTGGCATAGGCGCGCGTGTCGTTGACGAGGTCGATCGCCGCCCAGCTTGTCGTCAGCGCGACGACCAGGAGCGACAGGAACATTCCGACCATGACGACGTAGCTGCGCAATTGCGCGCGCGCCACGTTCGCCGTCGCTCCCGACAAAGGTCCCCGAATGGACGTGCGCAAAACGGCCTCCACCACCGCCGGCCGCGGCGCGGATGTTGTGAACGGCATAATTTGGCGAATGCGCCGTTAATTTGAGGTATCGCGGAGCGCCTATCGCAAGTTGAGCGGCATGGTAAAGAATTTCTTAACCCAGCTCACTTGGGGCCACAGTAGAGAGATTTCCCGTGACGCAAATCGCGCCGGTCGTTGTTTCACAGGCCTCTATTTCAAGCTGTCGAGCATGGCGTGAACGTCCGGCGCGTGCGGGCCGTCGGGCGCAAGTTCGAGGTATTTATTGAGGGCCTTCACCGTGCCCTGTGGCACCACATATTTGCCGTCACTGCCGATCTTGCCGTTGCCGAACAGCGCCGAGGCCTTGATGAAGTAGGCGTCGGCTTTGCCGGGATCCAATGCGATCGCCTGATCGCAGGCCGCTATGGCCTCGCCCGTCTTGCCGGCATTGTACAACAGCGCGCAGCTATTGAAGTACGTGACGGCAGGGCTGCTTGTCTGCGCGGTCGCAGGTGCGCTCGTCGCGAGAAGGGCGCTCGCGCCGACCACCACGAGCAGCTTCGAAGGACAGCGCGATACGAGCCGAAAAAGACGCATCATGTGGTCTGCTCCACTCCGGACAAGGATGAAACTGCGAACTGGCCACTGGTCGCCGGGAGGGCCTGAATGGCAGTTTTTCGACCCATTGCCGTTATTGCTGCTTGGCCTTGATCGCGGTTGCGATGAGGCTGGTCCGCTGATTCCACTGGAACTGGCTCTGGACAAGCTTGAGGCCGATGATGGCGGTGGCTCCCAGCGCCTTCGCCTTGTGCCCAAGTTCGTGCAGGCACTCGTCATAGGACTCTTCGTTGACGCCCTCGACGCTCGCATAGATGACACCGAGCTCGATATCGCCCGGAGCCAGACCGCTTAATGTGCTGACGCGCATGGGATCTCCCTATTTGTGATCGGCGGCCGGATTGGGCCGGCTGGGTTCACTTCCGAGGAGTTTTGGATCGCCGATCTGTTTCACGTCTGCGTCAATCGCATTGAACAGCTTCAATGACGCCTCAAAGGGCTCGGGCTCGATCCCCAGCGGTCCCAGAAAAGGACGCTCAAGAATCACCATGATGAACAGGAGCATGCCGATGAGCAGCGAAAGCACGCTCGTTATGCCGACCTGAAATTTTGGCCGATCCATGTAGAGGAAGAAACTCATGCCGACCGTGACGATTCCGCCCCCCACCGAGGCAACCCACATGACCCACGACAAAGTCTCGGCGGCTTGCAGAAGTCGCGTATTTCGCGCAAGCAGCAGCTGGTTGAGCGTCTCAAGATATTGCTGAGCAATGAATTCCCGGACCCTCGTCGCCGGCGTGAGGTTGCCGTAGAAAAGAATAATCTTGTCGACGGTCAGGCGGGCGGCGGGAGCGCCCTGCGCGGTTACCCGAAAGTGCCCCCACCCTGCGATAACGCCTTCCGCGTATTCCCGAAGCAAGCTGCGCATCACCACGCCCTTCTCGGGGGCCATGTTCAGGGAGTCTCGATAAAGCGGTACCAGAAGCGATGCTTCCTGTGCCGTGTTCGCTTTTGCGTTGTCGTAGGATTCCCACATTGCAATGACGATAAAGGCCAGCAGCACGGCATAGATCACGCCCGCCGTCAGGAACATGGGCACCAAGACGTCATTGTGACCTTCCGCGACATGTCCATGGATAAATTTGCGAACACCGAGGACGCCGGCGAAAGCGAATGCAATCGATCCGACGAAACACAATATTCCCATAAGAACATAGTAGTTCATGAATGCTCACCTTTCGGTTCTGGCGATAAATGCGCGAGCGATCGGCCGCAACCCAGACGCGAGACGGCGCGCGCGCCATCTTGAATCTGTCGCGAAGCAATTGGAAGCGACGTTACCGAGATAGAAGACCGCGCTTTGAATTTCCCCAGGGAATGAGTCATTCCCATGCAAGAGTGATTGCATGCATCCCGAGTGTCTCACAAGTTCAATTTGGCCGAGCCGCGCCGAGCCCCCCTGAATACATTTTAATGGAAATCCATTGGGTCGAATGCGGTCGAACCGGGATTGGATGGCAGCGATCTTATCCCTCGATTGCTCTATGATAGGGGACTTTCCACCCAAGGCGAACCGTTATTTCAAAGGAAGCCGGGCCGATTTCGCCAACCTGTGAATCGGTATTAGGGTGACGGGCGTCCGCGAAAAGGCGTGAAGGGGGTTCTCGTGACCATTATACCGACCGCTGCCTTGCGCGGCTCCGATCTTCGCCGCACCGCAGCGCACCCCGATTACTGGTATCCGCTGGCGTGGTCCGGGGAGGTGAAACCGGGCAAGACGCTGGCGCGCCGTTTCGCCGGCGAGCCCGTCGTTCTGTTCCGGACGCAAGCCGGAAGAATCTTCGCGCTCGAAGATCGTTGCGCCCACCGCCAGGTGCCGCTGTCGCTCGGCGTGGTCGAAGGCGAAACGCTCAAATGCGGCTATCACGGCTGGCGTTACAACTGCGCCGGCGCATGCATCGACGTGCCGTACCTTGGACGGGAGCGTTTGCCGAACGGCGTGCGCTCCTATCCGGCGCGGGAGATAGACGGGTTGATTTTCATTTTTCCCGGCAACGCGGCATTGGCCTCGGAACGCGCGCCCGCGATGCTAGGCTCCAAGTCCAACCCCCGCTACAAGACGCGCCAGCTCAACCGTGAAGTCGCCTGCCATTATACGTTCATGCACGAGAATCTTTTCGACATGAACCATCAATTCCTGCACCGCAGCCTGATGGGCACGATCAAGGCGACGTGCCTGGGCCGCCGCCACGGCGACGACTGGTGCGAGGTCGACTACACCTTCACACGCACCGCGGGATCGCAATCCATCGGCGAAGCCGCAATCCTGAACGTCATGCGGGCGCCGGACGAGGGCGTGAACGCCGACTTGATGACCATCCGCACCGGCTATCCGTACCAGAACCTCAAAGTCTGGGTGAACGGCGGCGATCCCGTGCTCGACGTCTGGCTCGGCTACACGCCGCTCGACGCGCAGCAGCGCACCAACCGAACCTTCGGCTATCTCTCGGTGAAGAAACCGAAAATCCCCGGCCTTATCCACGCCGCGTGGCCGTTCATCACCTGGTTTACCGAAGGAATCTTCACCCAGGACAAACACATCGTGGAGCAGGAGCAGAAGGCGCATGACGCGCAAGGCTGCGACTGGAACAACGAGGTGTTCCCACCGATCCGCGATCTTCGTGCCGTACTCGCGCGCTGCGGCGTGCCGATGGCGGCGCCGTAGCGCGCAGGGACGGACCTTTCCGACGCGAATGTGGTTGAGGCTTTCCGGACACCTCCCAATGCGGACGGTTCCTATCGGGCTTGAAGGTCCGCTTTCGACCCAAAGCGGACCTTCGCCCTCGGTCAGGTGTCACGAGGTCGGCCGAATCCAAAGCCGCCTATTCATCGAACCCTCTCCTTCTCTTTGGGCACCGAAGCGCGGCGGGTCTTTGTCTCGGCTTTGGGCTTGGGCAGGAGGCGGAAGCGTGTCTGGCACCACGCGAAATCGACGCCTACATCCAACAGAGCATCGGAACGCCCGCATGGGCAGCCAAATTCCATGACCGCGACAACACGGTAGGTCTCCCCGACTTGCAGGGGCACTGGCCTGCCCGTGGCATGGTTCGGCGCGGCGTTGACGCATAGAACGAGATCGCCAGGTCCGACAGCGTCGCTCATAGCTTCCATCCATTACCCTTGGAAAGAGATTAGACCCTGGCCCGCAAGGGGCAAAGACCGGTTTCCACCCAAAGCGGCGGGTTCTCATTTTCATCCTGCTTGGTTGATGCCGCCGCGAGCAAAATCAATTGGCTGGAAGCTGGCGCACCGGACAGGATGAAACTGCGAACTATGCGGCGTTGCGCAGTGGGTTGGCGGGCGGCACTGCGCAACGCCGCCCACAAAAGTGGCGCACCGGACAGGATGAAACTGCGAACTCAGCGGGTGGGCAAAGTAGGGTTGGCGTGGCGGCTACTTTGCCCGCCCGCCATCAAAAATGGCGCACCCGGCAGGATTCGAACCTGCGACCTTCGCCTTCGGAGGGCGGCACTCTATCCAGCTGAGCTACGGGTGCGTGGCGGCTTCTATAGCGCAGGCGCCGGGGGCGCCGCAAACTGCGGCTTTAGAGACCGAGATAGGGAAGGAAGACCAGCACGCCCAGGACCGCGGCGCCGAGGGCCGTGATCAGCACCGCGCCGGCCGCGATGTCCTTCGACAGCTTCACCGAGGCGTGGAATTGCGGCGCGACGACGTCGCACAGATGCTCGAACGCCGTGTTCATGGCTTCGGCGACCCAAACCATCACGATGGCGACGACCAGCCAGCGCCAGTCATTCGCGCCGATGCGCAGCGCCAGGCCGGCGGCTGCTGCCAGGATCGTGGCCGCGAGATGGAGCCAGGCATTGTGCTGGGTGCGCAGCATGAAGCCGAGGCCGGCGAGTGCGTGGCGAATGCTTTTGAGGCGGCCGGACACGCTGAAGCCGGAATTGACGGATGGCGTTCGTTGCGGCGGGGCGCCGTCGCTCATAGCGCGCCGAGCGCCGCGTCTACCACCTCGGCGGCATGGCCCCACACCAGGCGCTTCCATTGCGGCGTGTCGGGATAGAAGGCGTCGCGCAGTTCCAGCCGGATGGCCTTGGCGTCCTTGTGTTTGTGCCGGCCGGGCGCGAAGCAATGCAGCCAGTTGTCCTTGCGCAGCGCGTTGAACACGCTGCGCGTGTCGCGCGTGCCGACTTCCAGCGCCGCGAAGGTCAGCTCGACCTTGTCCAGCCAGGTGGCGACCGCCTTGTCGATGGTGCCGGAGAGCGGCGCCGAAACGGACTCGCCCGCCTCGCTCGAGGCGACGCGGCCGCCCCACATCGCCTTGGCGCGCCGATAGGGCGCGCTGCCGGGCAGGTCCTCGGTGATCATCTCGCCGGCGCCGAATTCGCCGAGCCCGGTGTGGAAGTCGATCACGGTCAGTTGCTTCACCGCCGCCAGGGTCTCGACGAAGACGTCCTTCAGCATCTTCAGCGACCAGCTTTCGCGCGCGCCGCCGTAATAGACGCCGTCGGGATATTTGTACTGGCCCTTGGAGATCGCCTCCTGCAGCGCGAAGGCACCGTGATCCTTGAGGAATTCGATCAGCCTGGCATTGGCCGCTTTCATCGCCTCGGCCGAGATGTCGCGCGGCGAGATCGCGGCGGCAAGCCTGTCATAGGGCTCGTTTGCCGGCGGCGCCGCGAAGTCGACGCTGTTGCGGTTGATGTCGGCATTGTCCTCGTTGACGCGGCGGTCCCAGGAAAAGCCGTAGGGATTGAGCGCATGCAGCAGCACGATCTTGGCGCCCTTGGGCAGGCGCTGCGCCAGGCCCTCGCGCATCAGGCCGGTCTGCACGCCGGAACCGAAATAGCCTTCGACGCCATGCGTCGCGGAAATCAGCAGCAGCGCCTTTTTGGCATCGCGCGGCCCGATCACTGCGGTGTCGAGGAACAGCGGCTTGCCGTCGCGTCCCTGGGCCTGCGGATGAACCCGCGCCACCACGTCGACGCCGGCCTGTTCGCAGGCCGCGATGAAGGCATGGCGCGCCTGGCGGTAATCGGCGGGAAAATGCTCGGCGGGATCGGCGCTCATGACCTATAGTCTAACGCGGCTCGCGGAATTCGGAATGACACTCTTCGGCGCCTTGAGCGATCTAAGGTCGCGGCCGATTGGCGAACAGGCGTCCCTGCGCGCCGCCAAGGCCGGCTTTCGCACCGTGCCCATCGCGCGCTCGAACACGTATTACCTGGAAGAGATGGTCGACGTCCGCGACCTCGGGATCGCCGGCGAGAACTACTACCATTCGGTGCGCAACCCGCCCTATTGGCGGCGCATTGCGGGTGCGGTGCCGGATCTTTTGGTGCGCGCTTCGGTGGGCGAGAAGCTGGTACGCATCAATGCGCGGCTGGGCGAGGCGGGGCTGGAACTGTTCCTGTTCGATGCCTGGCGGCCAAGGGCCGTGCAGACCTATTTCCACGACGTCTGGATGCCGGCGGAGATCCTGCGGCGCCAACCGGCGCTCCGCGGCGCTGCGCTGCGCGAGGAAATCGAGCGCTATTGGGCGGCCCCCAGCATCGACGGGGCTTCGCCGGCGCCGCACGCCACCGGCGCGGCGGTCGATCTCACGATTCGCTGGGCCGGCAGCGATCCGCTGTGGATGGGCTCGATCTTCGACGACGCGACGGCGCTGGCGCATCGCGATCGGTTCGAAAGCCTGAGCGATGACGTGCTGTCGTTCTCCGACGAGGAAGCCCGCGCCAACCGCCGGCTGCTGCACTGGATCATGGCGGCGGAGGGCTTCGCCGGCCATCCCGACGAATGGTGGCACTTCTCCTGGGGCGACCAGCTCTGGGCGAAGCTGACCGGCGAACCGAACGCGCATTATAGTTTGGCGCCGGAGCCTATTTGAGGATCGGCCGGAACGCGCCGTCCCAGTTCTCGCCGGGCGGGTTGTCCTGGAAATAGGCGATGCGCGCCAGGTGCAGGTCGTAGAGTCTTTGACTGGCGCCGGAGAGCTTGCGGCATTGTTCGATCAGGTCGCGCGCCTTGTCCCATTGCTGGGTGCGCAGCGACTGGAAGATGTGGTCGTGGAAGGTCAGCAGGGCGCGGAATTTCGGGCTGGCGCGCATCACCGGACTGCCCAGCATGGCGTAGAGCTTCATCGGCGCGTCGTGAGCGCCGGCCGCGATATAGTCGACTTCCAGGAAGGCGAAGCCGCGCTCGGCGGCCTTGCGGGTGTCCTCGGCAACGATCACGGCGGGGCCGTATTGCGCCGACAATTCCTGGATGCGCTCCGCCTCGACGGCGCAGTCGCCGGTCACCGAATAGGCGGTGCGGCCATGCGCCGAGAAGCCGCCGGCGATGGCCTGGCTGGTCGAGATGCCGATGCCGATCTCGATCGCCGAGAAGGCGACGCCGTCATTGCGGCGCTCATGGGTGATGACCTCGTTGCTGCGGGCGATGGTTTCCATCATCGCATTGGCGGCTTCGCAGGCGTGGATGGCGTGCTCGGGATCGTCGAGCGGCGCGTTCCAGAAGGCGCTGAAGCCGTCGGCCGTCAGCCGGTCGATGGTGCCGCCGCGCGCCAGCGCCACGTCCATCAGCGGCACCAGGACGCGCTGCATCAGCCGGGTGAAGGCGGCCGGATCGTCCTTGAAGGATTCGGCGAGGCCGGAGAACTCGCGCACGCCGCAATGCAGATAGCTGACGGTGCGGCTGACGCCGTCGAGCTTGAGCAGCTCGGGCCGCCGCGCGATCTGCTCGATGACGCCGGCGGGCAGCGAATCGGCGAACGCGGCGCGCACCCGCGCCCGCGCATTGGTGACGCCGACGGCGCGGACGATCGCCCCGGTCATGAAGGTGAGGGCCAGCGCCAATCCCGGTCCGAGCGCGTCGAACAGGACGCGGTCGGCGGTGTAAAGCCGCCACGATACGAACAAGGCGCCGGCGATGCTCGCGATGGTGAACAGGCCCGACCACAGAACGCCGAAACGCGCGAACAGGATGATCGTCGCCAGCCCGAAGATCGCCAGGCAGATGAGTTCGGCCTCGGTGGCCGACGCCGGCCGGCGCAGCGGCGTGCCGGTCAGGATATTTTCCATGGCTTCGGCATAGACCGCCGCCACGCTGCGCAGGCCGTCCGGCGTCGCGATCGTGGCGTCCGGCGGGCCCAGGATGACGATGGCGTTGGCAAGACGCGCATGCGGCAGCGTGCCGTCGTCCAGGGCCGCGGCGGAGATCGCGCGCTGCGGATTGTCGCCGGCGAAGGCGATCCAGATCGCGCCGTCCGGCGCGGTCGGGATGTCGATGTTCTGCGCCTCGACAGAGGCGATGCCGGGCTCGGCGCCGATCAGGCCGATATCGCCTTCGTCGCTGCGCAGGTCGAGGTGCCGCTTGTTCTGGATCACGCGAAGCATCTCTGCCGTCAGCGACGGCACCGCCACACCGTTCAGCCGGAAGGCCAGCGGCATGCGCCGGAGCCGTCCGTCGGCATCGCCCGGCAGGTTGAGCGCGCCGATGCCGAGACTGGTGCGTTCGACGGCGGGGATGGCGCCCTCCGCCGTCGTGAAGGCGGGAACGTGGCCGAAGGGATTTTTGCTGCCGATGAAACGCAGCGGCGCGCGAATCTGCGGCGCCTGCACCACTTCGCTCGCGCCCAGCGTAAAGCCGGTCACGCTGGCGAGCTGCGACATGGCGGCGGCGAGGCCGTCGTCGGGCGAGGTCATCTGCGTCAGCGCCGTGCGCAGCGGATCGTTTTCAGGTCCCGACGGCAGCTGCGCCAGGAGACTCCTGGGCGACGCGGCGTCCGGCGCATCGAGCGGGAAGGCGAACACCGCCAGCGCCGCGCCCTGCGTCTTCAATTCGCGCGCCAGCCGCGCCAGCACCGCATGCGGCCACGGCCAGGGGCCGAACCGCTTCAGGCTGGCCATGTCGGCGTCGAGGGTGCGGACGGCGTATCCGGCATGCGCCAGCGTGTCCTGGTAGGGGCGCGGCTGCGAGGTCTGATAGGAATCGAACAACACGCTGCGCAGCCGCGCCGCGATGCCGCCGGCGTCGCTGCCCAGCACGAACAGCATGGCCGCGAGCATGAGGCCGGGAAACGCCCAGATGGCGATCGGTCTGCCCTGAAAGCTCATCTTGGGTCCATGGGGCGAAAACCGAATCCTAACACGCTCGCTGTGTCATCGCGGAAGATAGGTGCCGCCGCAACCGGGGCCGGCTGCGGACAATCCCGTCGCGCGTTTTTGTCCGCTGCGGCGGGTTTCTTCGGCCGGCATTCGTCGCGCCCCAGGGCGAACCGCGACCCGAAGTGAATTTCGCGGCCGGAAATATATTTAACCTATTGAATATATTATATTTTGTTCTGTGTATCACTTTCTTGACGGAGCCGTCATTTTCACTTGCTCTGGAACTTGAGCGGCGTATCCTTATCTCAAGGCCAGCGCGTATGAGGGAGTGAAGCAATGGACAACATCACCAAGGACCCCGCCTACAACGCGGTCGATCCGAGCGATTTTCCCGCGATGCTCAATCCGGGCCGCTATGGCGAGCGCTCCACGGCCTTCGACAAGATCATCAGCGCGACGCACGACCACTTCTGGGATCCGCTGGACAAGAAATACATCGACTTCACGCAGCCTTTCGACATGACGAAGGAATATCTCGTCAACCCGCAGCTCAACGGAGACCTCAAGACCGCGATCGGCGACAAGCTCGACGAAGGCCAGAAGATCAAGCTCGCCAATCTCGATACGCTGTGGTCGCTGTCCTCGATCCTGCATGGCGAGCAGGGGGCGCTGTCGCTGTCCGCCTCGCTGTGCCATATCCTGCGCGATCCCGGGGCCCAGGAATACGCCGCCAACCAGACGCGCGAGGAAGCGCGTCATGTCACCGGCTTCTCCAAATACATCCAGGCCCGCTGGGGCGCGCCCTGCCAGGTCGGTCCGGCGCTCGGCAATCTGCTCAACGACATGGTCTCCTCGCCCTTGGTGTGGAAGAAGATCGTCGGCATGCAGATGCTGGTCGAAGGCCTCGCCATGGGCGCTTTTGCCACCTTCTTCAAGGAAGCGCGCGATCCCTTGATGCGCCATCTCATGCAGCTCGTCATGACCGACGAGGCGTTCCACCACAAATTCGGAAAGATCTGGGCCGATCGCACCATCCCGTTCCTGTCCAAGGGCGAGCACGAACTGATCGAGGACTGGGCGGCGCAGGTGTTCCAGGTGCTGCTCTACAATCTTGGCTCGCCGGACCAGAAGGCCTGGATCTACGAGGCGGTCGGCCTCGACCCCGCCTGGTGCCAGCAGGCCTTCATGGAAGCCATCACCGATGCCGCGATCCGCGCCGACATGCAGGACGCGACGAACATCTTCCGGGTCCTGATCAAGACGCTGCTCAAGGCGGGCATCATCACCGAGCGCACCAAGCCGGTCTACGCCGCCTATATCGACATGGCCGAACTCTATGCCGAAGGCGACCGCATGGTCGGCGACGACATCGCCGAGGAAGGCATCAAATATCTCATCCAGCTCAACGGCGGCACGCGCCTGGGCCAGTCGCTGCTTGCGGCCGAATAGCCGCCGGCAACGCACGCTGGTTACAAAGGGCAGGCCGGAAACGGCCTGCCCTTTTCATTTTCACAGTCCGGCGTTGCGCAAGAGCCCCGGCACGGTGTTGGCGAGCATGCCCCTTATGTAATCGGTCAGTCCTTTCGTGCTCTCGGGCGAAGTATCCAGAAACGCTGCCGTTGTGATGTGGGCGCCAAGCGGGCTCAGCGCTCGCGCCGTCGCTCCCGCCAGAACTTCGCCGGTTTTGCCGTCCAGGACGATCGCCTGCATCAGCACGGCACCCTCGTTCCAGGTCACGCCCATGCCGAAGAACCTGCGCGTGTTCGGACGATCGGCGAGCGAACTTTCGATCGGCATCAAAACGATCACCAGATCGGCTGTGTTGGCCTCGCGCCAGGCTTTCACGGTGGCCATCACGGCCTCTACGGCCCCCGGATCTGTCCGATAGACTTCATTTGCGGCGCTGAGCAGCTGGTCGCGCGGTATGGCGGCTGTCACGACACCGGCCTCCGGCATGTCGGCCCGCAGAGTTTCAGTCGCGGCTTGTATGGCAGCGCCGTCGAGGTCGCCGCCACTCAAAACCCGGCTCGGTACGCCATCGGCATAGAAGAGCGAGACGTTTTCCGGTTGGAAATAAATCCGGTTGCCCATCGCCGAGATGATCGCGACGCTCCGCCCACGGGATTTAAGATCAGGCGCGCCGTCCGCCTGCGCTGCCGGTTGCGCAAGCCACGCGGCAAATGCCGCAGCCAAGCCGATCCATCCGCGCTTCATGCAACCCCAACACACTGTCCCTTGGCCAGCTTACCGCCGGGGTTGAAAAAACTTCAGTCCGGGCTTTCGCAACCCCGATTCTATTGATACGAATGAACGTTCATTCATATTCGAGTCTTACTACGTGTCGTCCGTTCGAACTTTTGTCAGCAAAGAAAAATCGGTGTCGGACGACAAGCGGACCCGGCTGCTCGACGCTGCGCTAGACCTGTTCGAGACGCGCGGTTTCGACGGTGTCGCGGTGCCCGAGATCGCGGCCAAAGCCGGCGTCGCGGTCGGCTCGGTCTATCGCTACTTCCCCGGCAAGGAGGCGCTGGTCAATGCGCTCTACCGGCATTGGAAGGGCGTCTACAACGCGCTGGTGCTGGCGCCCCTGCCGCCGGGACTCGAAGTGCGCGATCAGTTCACGACCTATTGGCAGCGCATGATGCAGTTCGCGCAGAGCCATCCGCGCGCCGCGCGGTTCATGGACCTGCACCACCACGCGCCCTATCTCGACGCCGAGTCGCTCGCCGCCGGCCGGCTTTATCGCGAAGCGGCCGAGGCCTTCATCGCCGCCGCGCGCGAAGCGGGCGCCATCCGCGATATCGATCCCATCTTGGCGGTCGCCCTGATGTGGGGCGCAGCCGTCGGACTGACCAAATTCGCCGGCCAGGGCGCGCTCGCCTTCGGCGCCGCCACCGCCGTGCAACTGGAAGAGGCGCTGTGGCGCGCCATCGCCAACGACTAGAGGGAGACATCGACATGGCTCGCAAACGCAAGGGTGAAGGACAGACGGCGCTGGTCACCGGCGCCAGCATGGGAATCGGGGTCGATCTCGCCGAATGCTTCGCCAGGGACGGCTACGACCTGATCCTGACGGCACGCTCGGCGCCGCAGCTCAAGGACGTCGCGGACCGCCTGTCCGCCAAGCACAAGGTCAAGGCGACGCCCATCGCGCTCGATCTGGGCACGCCGGGCGGCGGCGAGAAGCTGGCTGCCGCCATCGCGGCGCAGGGTCTCGGCGTCGACGTGCTGGTCAACAACGCGGGCTACGGCACCGCCGGCGCCTTCAACGGCTCCGAGCGTGCCGTCCAGCTCGGCATGATCGATCTCAACGACCGCGCCCTGGTCGAGCTGACGCACATCTACTGGCCGCGCATGCTGGCCAACAAGCGCGGCGGCGTGCTCAACGTCGCCTCGACGGCATCGTTCCAGCCCGGCCCGCTGATGGCGATCTACTATGCGTCGAAAGCCTTCGTGCTGTCGTTCTCCGAAGCGCTGTGGAAAGAGGCCGAAGGCACCGGCGTGCACGTCACCTGTCTGTGTCCCGGCCCGACCGTCAGCCAGTTCCGCGAACGCGCCGGCACCGGCAAGACCAGGCTCGCCAGCAATCTCGGCAACGCGATGGCGTCCGCGCCGGTGGCGCAGATGGGCTATCGTGGCTGGCGCAAGAACCGCCGCGTCGTAATCACCGGCGCCCGCAACCGGATCCTGGCCAAGCTCGTCCCGTTCCTGCCGCGCCGCACGCTGCTGGGCATCGTGCACAACATGCAAAGCCCGGTGTGAAGCGTCAGTCGAACAACGCCGGCCGAATGTCGTGACCGAAAAAGGCATAGATTTCGAGCAGGCGATCAAGGCTGATGCCTTCGCGCTGCTCGACGGCCAGGGGATGGTCCGTGCTCTCCAGCTCGATCCAGGGGCGCTGACGGCCCGATCGCGGATGAACCTGGCATTTCAGGTTGAACGTGTTCGGATAGTTCGCCAGTGCGTTCGATAGCCAGCCGAACCACGGGCCTTCGCCGTCGTAATCTCCCGTGTTGAAGCGATTTTCGTAGATCTCGAAATTCTTTCGCGACAGCGTCGACCAGACGCCATAGGCGAAACGCACACCCGCCGGTGCTCCCAAGACCGGGATTTCAAGAACCGCGCGAACGAAGAAATGTTCGTCGTTCAGAACGCAAAAATCCTCGGACAGGAAATGGGTCGAATCGAGCACCGCCGAATTCGGCTGCTTGCCATCCTCCGGGCCCGGCCAGGCATCGGGCTTGGCACACGCCATGTCGAACAAGCCGTTATGGATGGCGCGGCAATTCGGGCAGGTCCAGTCGCGGCCGTATATCCGTTTCCAACGGGGATCCTGCGCAAGCGGAAGGTCTTTGGGGTTCATGGATACGGTCCGACAGACGAGCCGATTGAAGCGGGCCTAGTTTGCCGTACCAATACCGCCCCATGGGCATAACCAAAATAGGCGACTTCGTCTCCATCGCGCGCGCGAGCGCTGTTGCGACCATCACCATGGATCGCGACAAACGTCCACGCCCGGCTTAAATCCGCCGCAAATCGCTCCAAGGATCGTTCGCGCGTCACGGGGGGAGAAGCTGTGCGCGGTGTCTGCTTTTCGGTTTTTGCGATCGCCATGCTTGCGGCGATGCCGGCCGCCCGCGCGGCAGACTGCCCGCAAGCCGAGATCGGCAGCGCCGCGTCCGCCGTTCAGGATGCCCGCTACACGCTGATGGCGCTGCCGCCCAATGCGGAGCTGCAGACGGCGATCCCGCGCGATACCGCGCGCGCCGTCGCCGACCTGAAGACCCGACTGGCCGCCTTCGTCCTCGCCTATATGCGCTGCCAGCCCCAGAACGCCGACGCCACGGGCATCGCGCTCGACCTGTCGCGGCTGGGCTGGGCGCGCGCCCCGGCGCCGGACGGCGGCGATGGCGCGAGCCCACGGCCGTCGCCCGCGCGTCCGGGCCGGGAGTTGACGTTCGATGTCCGGGCCTTGCCCGAAGGCCTGCTCGGCATCACGGCGACCTTCGCCATCCCCTGCGGCAGCGACACCCTCCTGATGGTCTTCGAGCATCGCGACGGCGGCTGGGCCGAGATCATGCGGCTGGGCGCCAGGCCCTACCGCGACGTCACGCACGCCTACAACGCCTTCGACTATGCCGTGTCGTCGTCGGACGGCGGCTGGTTCCTGGTCGAAAAGCATGCCCCGGCCTCCTGTGTGTCGTTCTTCGCCGGCATCTCCTATTCGGTGCTGCAGCCGGGACCCGACGCCATGCGAGCCAGGACCGTGTTCGCCGCCAGCGATACGATTTTTGCCGGTGGCACCGATTTCGGGCAGCTCTCCGTGGGACCGGGCTATTTCGAAATCCGCTTCCACAACCGCAACGGGGGCGAGGACGCCGCGCGGGACTATGTCCGCCGCTTTTCGGTGGATGGTCAGGGCGTGCGCCCCATTCCGGCCGACCCGCCTTAATGCGATAACCGGCGGCGCTTCGCAGGGCTTTGGGCATGGCAACTACCAGGATCGGCGACTTCGTCTCCATTGCGCGCGAGGGCGCCGTCGCGACCGTCACCATGGATCGCGGCGACGGCCGCAATGCGCTGTCGCGGCAGCTCATCCTGGAGATGACCGAGGCGGCGCGCAGCTTCGCCGACGATCTGCAGACCCAGGCTGTCATCGTCACCGGCCACGGTGCCTTCACCGCGGGTGCCGACCTCAAAGATCCCGCGATGGATCGCCGCCGCGCCGCGGGCCTGCTGGAACGGCGCCACATGACGCGGATCGGGCCGGATCTCTGCGACGCCTGGGAGAAGGTCGAGCAGGTCACGCTCTGCGCCATCGAGAAATACTGCATCGGCGGTGGCGGCGCGCTGGCGGCGGCCTGCGACTTCCGCATCCTGGCGCAGGGCGCGCATATGCGCCTGCCGGAAATTCCGCTCGGCATGAACATGAGCTGGCACGC
>DATMKZ010000089.1:0-4553 GCA_035570795.1 Rhizomicrobium sp. | reverse complement strand
GTGCCCAAGGGGTTCGCCAATTCGCGTCTCGGCAAGGGCCTGATGGACGCCGTCGAGGAAGGCAAGACCGCCCAGCCGCCCGAGCCCATCGAGCACGACCGGCCGCGCCGCCGCCGCGAGCCCAGCCAGGCCGCCGTCGATCTCCTCAAGACGCTGCTGCGCCTGCGGGCCGAGGCCGTCGGCGTCGCGCCGCGCCTGATCGCCAATGCCGACGACATCGAGCGCCTCGCCGCCCAGGAGGACGAAGGCGTCCCCGCGCTCCAGGGTTGGCGCGCCAAGGTGTTCGGCAACGACGCCCTCGCCCTGCGCAAAGGCGACCTCGCCATCGCCCTGGAAGGCGGCGAAGCGGTGGTGGTGGAGCTGGAGGACTGAACGCGCGGCGGACGTGCCCGCCGCGCGCTGCGTCTTACTGGCCTCTCACATACAGCTTCAGCACGAAGGCCGAGCCGATGGCGCCACCGGTCGAGCCCGGCGGGCCGCCGGCCCACCACACGACGACGCGATTATGCCCGGGCAGGATCTGGCGCGGTCCGTCACCGGCCTGGATGAAGAAATTGGCGCCGATCTCGTCGACGTCCTGCTCGGCCTGCAGCGCCACGGCGGGGCTGGGGATGCCGTAGGGCGTCGGAAAATGCCCGATCAGCGGCGTGCCCGGCGCGAACACCGGTGAGGCCGCCTCGACCGTGACCTCGAACAGCGCCAGCGGCGACTTGCCGTAGAGCGCGCTGCCGACCAGGCCGCTGAAATGCGCGTCGAGGCAAGAACCCGGCGGGATGTCGACGAAGACGTCGAGCAGCGGGTTGGGGTCGAACTGGCCGCCGACGCCGCCGCCCGGCGTGCTGCCGAACACCGCCGTGGTGCTGCGCAGGCTTTCGTCGCCGACATCGACCGCCTGGCTCACCGGCCCCGTGCAGTTGAAGGCCGTCTGGTCGGCGTGCGGCTTGGGCTTGGCGCCATGCGCCGCGTTCTGCGCCGGCGGGGTGAAGAAATTGCGCTTCGCGGTCGCGCCTTGCGCCGCGCCGGCCGCCAGCGCGCCGGACAGCAGGATGAAGCAGGCCGCCAGCGCAGCCTTCCGTTCAAATCTCATTTGGAAAATCCCCACATTCTCCGCCACGCAGGCGAAGACGCCTTGCCACGAACGCAGCGCATAAGTGTTGCACAAGTATTCGCGCGATCTCAATGGCGAATACAGGAGCGATTATTCACTCACCGGATCGAAAATTCGGCAATCCGATGCTATCGTTGCGTTGGAGCTTTCGCTCTCCCAGCGCGGTATGAAAAACGCCCATGACCGTCAAGGTTCTCGTCCGCCGGGAAACCTCATAAACGATCACATAGGGATATCGCGTGACGCTCCATTCCCGCGTCTTGGGCGCATCGCCGGGCCGACCCATATCCGGCCGACTTTTCAATCGCTCGAACGCATCACGAATGGACCCAATCACCCGCACGGCCGCTTCAGCATTGCGTTCTGCGATATATGCCCTGATCGCTTCAAGCTGCCCGAGAGCGCGCCTTGAGACGACTAGGTCGAGAGGCCCGCGCGTCGCCAAAATGCGTCCATTTCTTCTTTAGACGCAACTTTGCCTTCAGCTACTTCCTGCTGTGCGAGACGCACCTCGGCAAGCTGTTCGTCGGTAAGACGATAGGATGGTCGCCGCTCTTCCTCGGCCAAATCGATCAGATAGTCAGCCAATTCGGCTTGCCGCTTCAGCGGCAAGGCACGAAGCTTCTTAATCGCCAAATCCATCTTGGTCATAACGGGCATCGTACCAGATTTAGCTGTCCCCGCCTATGACAGCTCCGGCCCGCCGGTCGCCAGATCGGCCTCTTCCTCACCGGTATAGGGATCCTCATCGGGGCCCAGTTCGTCGGTCGGATTGGGCACATCGAAGCCGGCCGGCGGGATGGCTTCCAGGAAGCCGGCCGCCTTGAGCTCGTCGGTGCCCGGCAGATGATTGACGCTCTCCAGCCCGAACTGGACCAGGAAGGCCTCCGTGGTGCCGAAGGTCACCGGTCTTCCCGGCGTGCGCTTGCGGCCGCGGATCTTGACCCAGCCGATCTCCATCAGCACGTCGATCGTGCCCTTGGACAGCATGACGCCGCGGATGTCCTCGATCTCGGCCCGCGTCACCGGCTGGTGGTAGGCTATGATGGCCAGCGTCTCGATCGCGGCCCGGCTCAGCCGGCGCTGCTCGGGCTGTTCCTTGCGCAGCAGGAAGGCAAGGTCCGACGCGGTGCGGAACTGCCATTTTCCTGCGACGCAGGAAAGGTTTACGCCGCGATGCTCATATTGCCGTTGAAGCTCGGCCACGAGCCCGGCCACATCGGCGCCCTCGGGCAGCGATGTAGACAGCGCTTTCAAGTCCAGCGGTTCGGCCGCGGCGAACAGCAGCGCCTCGGTCATGCGCAGATGCTCGGGGTTGACGCCCACGGCCTGCGCCTCCGCCTCGCCTGTCGCTTCGGCCCCGTCCTGTTCCACGTCCACTCCCATTTCCGTTCCGATTTTGGCGACCAGCCGTGCAACGCCACTCATGTCAGGACCTCCGATGTTGGTGCGATCCGGTCGCGGATATAGACCTCTTCGAACGGCGCCATCTGGCGGATTTCGATCTTGCCGTCGCGGGCGAGTTCCAGGCAGGCGAGCAGCGTGCTGGCCAGCGCCGAGCGCCGCCTCTGGCCGCCCGACCATTCGAACGGCAGCAGCCGCTCGAGCCCGCTCCAGTCGGCGATGCGGCCCAGCATCCGCTCCAGCCGCGCCCGCGCCTCCTCGATCAGCAACACCGGGGCGTGCTTGGGCGCATAGGCCTTGCCGCCGAGTTTCTTGACCCGCTGCGTCGCATAGGACGTCAACAGATCGTAGAGCGAATCCTTGTAGGTGCGCAGCTTGACCACGTTGACGGGCTCGGGGTCGCCGCGCGCAAAGACGTCGCGATCCAGCCGGTCGCCGCCCATCAGCCGCGCCGCCGCCTGGCGCATCGCCTCCAGCCGCTGCAGTCGCCAGCGCAGCCGCGTCGCCATTTCGTCGGCCGTGGGCTCGCCGTCCACGCTCGGCGGCTGCGGCAGGATCAGGCGCGATTTGAGATAGGCGAGCCACGCCGCCATGACGAGGTAATCCGCCGCCAGTTCCAGGTTCATCGTCTTGGCGGATTCGATGAACTCCAGATACTGGTCGGCGAGCTTGAGGATCGAGATCTTGGCAATGTCGACCTTCTGGTTGCGCGCCAAGGTCAGGAGCAGGTCGAGCGGCCCCTCGAAGCCGTCGACATGGATCATCAAGGCCTCGTCGCCGGGCGTGACGATGGCGTCGAAATCGCCGAAATTCTCGCCCGCGTCGCTCATGCCGGCGAACTCATCAGCTCGGCGAGCCGGGTCTCGGCGGCGGCGGGATCGAACGCATCGGGCACGCTCAGATGCGAAAGCGCGTGCTCGGCGCGGCGCTGCGCCTGGCCCTCCAGCTCTTTCACCTCAGAAGCCACGTCTTGCATCTCGTCCATCTTGCCGTTGCAGTGAAGCACGATATCGCAGCCTGCAAACAGAGCCGCCTTTGTACGCACCGACAAGGGCCCGTCCAGCGCGTTCATCGAAAGATCGTCCGATATCAACAGGCCGTCGAAGCCGATTTCGCCGCGGATGACGTCGCGAATCACCTTGGGACTGGTTGTCGCGGGCCGCTGCGGGTCGATGGCCTCATAGATCACATGCGCCGTCATCGCCATCGGGCAGGTGTTGAGGCTGCGGAAGGTCACGAAATCGCTGGCGCTGAGTTCCTCGGCCTCGGTCGCCACCCGCGGCAGGGCATGGTGCGAATCGGCCGTGGCGCGGCCGTGCCCCGGCATGTGCTTCATGACCGGCAGGACGCCGCCCTCCATCAGGCCCTCGATCTGGGCCCGGCCGAGATCGATGATCGCCGCCGGATCGAAGGCGAAGGCGCGGTCGCCGATCACGGCGTCGGCGCCCGCCACCGGCACGTCCAAGACCGGGGCGCAATCGGCATTGATGCCGACCTCGCTGAGATCGTGCGCGATCAGCCGGGCGTTGAGATAGACCGCCTCCAGCGCCGCCTCATGATGCATGGCATAAAGCGCGCCGAAGCGCGCCGCGCACGGCCGCTCTTTCCAGCCCGGCGGCTTCAGCCGCGCGACACGGCCGCCCTCCTGGTCGATGAAGACGGGTGCTTGCGCATCGCCGACGCTGTCGCGCAAGGCCGCCACCAGCGCGCGGATCTGCGCCCGGTCCTGGATGTTGCGCGCGAACAGGATGAACCCCCATGGCGCCGCGGCGCGGAAAAAATCCCGCTCTTCGGCGCCCAGCACGAACCCGGCGCAGCCATAGATCGCGCGCGTGCGCATGTCCCCTACGCTATTTCGCCGGAATGCAGGCGCCGCCTTCGGCCTTCAGCTTGTCGCATAGCGCAGCCGCCTCCGATTTGCTGCCGGCGACGATCCTGAGGCGATACCAGGTGCCCTTGGCGCCGAGATCGACCTGCTTGACGTCGGTCGAGAGCCCGGCCACCGCGGCGTGCCTGGCCTTGTAGGCCGTCCACGCCGCAT
>DATMKZ010000088.1:0-3026 GCA_035570795.1 Rhizomicrobium sp. | reverse complement strand
AACGCGTCGATTTCCGCGCGCAGGCCATCGGCCTCGCGGCGCAGCGCCGCCGATGCATCCAGCACCTTTGTCGCGGCGGCTCCGGCCTCGCCCGAGGCGGTGGAGACGCCGACGATGTTGCTGGAGACCTCGCTGGTGCCGCCGGCCGCGTGCTGGATGTTGCGCGCGATCTCGCGCGTCGCCGCGCCTTGCTCCTCGACCGCAGCCGCAATCGCCGTGGTCACGTCGTTGATCTCGCCGATGGTCTGGCCGATGTTCCTGATCGCATTGACGGCCGAGGTCGTCACCGACTGCATGCTGGCGATCTGGCTACGGATTTCGTCGGTCGCTTTCGCGGTCTGGCTGGCTAGGCTCTTCACCTCCTGGGCGACCACTGCGAAGCCGCGGCCGGCCTCGCCCGCGCGCGCCGCCTCGATGGTGGCGTTGAGCGCGAGCAGGTTGGTCTGCGAGGCGATCACCTGGATCAGGTCGACCACGACCGAGATGCGGCTCGCATTGTCGGCAAGGCCCGCCATGGTGGCGTCGGTGGCGCCGGCTTCTTCCACGGCCTTCTTGGCGATCTCGGCCGAGGTGACGACCTGACGGCCGATCTCCGAGATCGAGGACGACAGTTGTTCGGTGCCGGCGGAAACCGTCTGCACGTTGACGGAGGTTTCCTCCGCGGCGGAAGCCACCGCGTTGACCAGCGCGTTCGACTGATCGGCGGTCGTCGCCATGCTCTGCGCCGTCGACTGCATCGAGTTGGCCGAGTGCGAGAGATTGTCGAGCGCATTGCGCACCGCCGCCTCGAACTCGGCGATCCGGGCTTCCATGCGCGCGGCGCGTTCGCTCTTCGTGGCGCGGTCCTTGTCCTGGTCGGTGGAAAGCGCGCGCGCCCGGATCATGCTGTCGCGAAACACCGGCAGCGTGTTCGACATCGCAGCGATCTCGTCGCTCTGGTGGGAATGGTAGATCCCGCTTTCGAGATCGCCGTCGGAGAGCAGCTGCATCGAGCTCTGCAGGGCGCCGAGGCGGCGCAGGATGCTGCGGCCGACATAGAGCCAGACGAACAAGATCGAACCGACCAGGGTCGCGGCGCCCATCGCCAGCATGATCGTGGTCGCGAACGAAATCTCCTGGCGCGCGCGGTAGGTCGCCGCGTTGGTCTCCTTCTGCACGCCCTCGACCAGTTCCTGTACGCTGATGTCGAGGCCGACATTGAGCTTGCGCGCCTCATCGAGCACGGTCTGGCCGTAGTCGAAGGCGTCGAGCTCCTTCTGGCGCAGCTGGAATACGCTGGTCTTGCCGACGCCGAAGGCGAGCAGCTTCTCGGCGGCTGCGCGCAGCGTCCTGGTGCCGGCGTTCTCCGGCAACAGGTCGAGGTTGGAGCGGAGCCGCCCCTGCGCCGCCTTGAATTCCTTTTCGATGTCGTCGAGCTTGTCGGTCGCGTTGGCGGACAGCGTCGCAATCAGGTCGGCGACGGCGAGATTGCCGCTGGCGACGACGTTGCCGAGCTGGCCGATGGTCTGGGCTGCTTCGGTGGCGTCGCTCGCGGTCAGGTTGGCCGTTCCGAGAATGGCGTTGACCCTGGTCTGCGCGTCGAGCATGGCCGGGCTTGCGGCGGCGACGAACGCCGCCTGCGCGGCGCGCATCGCGTCGAATTGCTGGTCGTGCTGGGCGGCGGCGCCAAGCCGCTCGCGGGCGGCCTTGATCAGGCTTTCGGTGGCGTCGCCGATGTTCTTGATGGTCTCGGAGAGGGCGGAGACAGCAGCCCTGTTTGTGCTGAGCTCGATGACCTCGCCGAGCGTCAACTGCGTTTCCTGCTGAATCTCCTTCAGCTTCTTGATGCGTTCATTGAGCGCCTCCTCGCTCGGCGCGGCAAGCAGCGCCGGGCCCTGGGCTGCGAGGCTTGCCGCCTGCGCCGACAATTGCAGGCTTGTGGCAAGACGGGGAATGTTCCGCCCGCTCAGGTCTTCCATGGTGCTGCCGAGGTTGCGCAGCACGAAACCGGCACAGCCGGAAATCGCGATCGTCATGGCGGCGATCACGGCGAAGGCGGCAAACAGGCTGCCCCTCACCCCCAGGCGCAGCCGCAAGAAGCCGAAAACCCTGCCCAGACCCGATCGAACCGCCATGCCCGCCCCCAAAAGACGACCTCAAGATGTGCGCCGGCAGTATCGCGGTACGGGGTTAACAAAATCGGGAAAATTGGCGGCATCGCCGTAATTTTAGCGCAGCAAAAAGGCCGGCTCGCGCCGGCCTCTTCACGCCCCTTGGCTTGTGGCGGGCGGATTAGTACCGCGCGACCACCGGCCCCCCCAGATTGAAGCGATAGTTCACGCCGGCCTTGATGACGTGGTCGTCGGTGGTGAAGCTGCCGGTCGGCACCAGCGCGAGCGGCGCGGTGAAGCGGGCGTCGCCGAAATTGTAGTACATGTACTCGGCCTTGGCCGACCAGTTCGGGGCGAACATGTATTCGACGCCGAGGCCGATGGTGTAGCCGTTCTTGTGGTCGGCATCGGTCGCGAACGCCACCGGCACGCCGAACGCGGTCACCGTCTCGTTGTTGTCGGAATAAGCGTAGCCGCCCTTCACATAGACGAGGCCCGGACCCCAGGTGTAGCCGACGCGGCCGGTGATCGAGCCGAGCCCGCGCTGGTCGTTGGTGTAGGCAAAACCGCCGGGGAAGATCGCGCCGACATTGCCGGACAGCCAGCTGTATTGCGCTTCGGCGCCGACCACCCAGTTCGGCGCGAACTGCCAGTCGCCGCCGGCCTGCAGACCGCCGACGAAACGGCCGTTGCCGTTGTTGCCGGTGCCGAGCCCGGTGAAATTGTCGCTGCTGGAGAACGCGCCGCCGGCATGGGCGCCGAGGTAGAAGCCGGTCCAGTTGTAGAGTGGTGCGGCGTAGGGGGCTGCCTTGTAGGGCGCGCCGTAGCCGAGGTCGGCGGCATGCGCGACTGATGCGGCGCCGAGCACCGCAATCGCCACCGTGGTGGCTAAAAACTTCTTCATCGATCGACTCCAGCGCGAGACTGCGTGAGGCG
>DATMKZ010000087.1:0-14448 GCA_035570795.1 Rhizomicrobium sp. | reverse complement strand
GTGAGCATGCGCCTCAAGGAGTGCGTCGAAGGCGGCGATGGAGGTCTCGTCGCGCGGCAGGGCGATGACATGCTGCATCGGCAGCAGGCCGGCGAACAGGGCGTGCATGCCCTCCTCGGGATCGCACACCGCCATGGTGCCGAGCGTGTCGCCATGATAGCCGCCGCGGAAGGCGAGGAACTTCGTCCGTCCGCGGATATTCTTGTTGAGCCAGTATTGCGTCGCCATCTTCATCGCGACCTCGACGGCGACCGAGCCGGAATCCGAGAAGAAGACGCGGTCGAGGTCGCCGGGCGCCAGCGCGCAGAGCCGCGCCGCCAAAGTGAGGGCTTGCTCATGCACCAGCCCGCCCAGCATGACATGGGGCATCCGGGCGGCCTGCGCCCTCATGGCGCCGACGATGTGCGGGTGGTTGTAGCCGTGCACGGCGGTCCACCAGCTGGCGATACCGTCGACCAGCTCGCGCCCGTCCGCCAGCACGATGCGCGTGCCGCTTGTGCGCTCGACCGCCAGCGGCGGGTTCGCGGTCTTCATCTGGGTGTAGGGCAGCCAGATATGCGGCAGGCCGGTGGTGTACCAGGCGGGATCGCTACTCACGGTGCGAGAGGCATCGCCGTCACGCCCAGCTTTTCGAACAGTCTGTGGTCGTGGCTTTCCTCAGGGTTGGGCGTCGTCAGCAGCCTGGTGCCGTAAAAGATCGAGTTGGCGCCGGCGAGGAAACACAGCGCCTGGGTCTCGTCGCTCATCGCGTCGCGGCCGGCGGAGAGGCGGACCATGGATTTGGGCATCGCGATGCGCGCCACCGCGATGGTGCGCACGAAGTCGATGGCGTCGATCGGCGTGCTGTCGCCGAGCCGCGTGCCTTTGACCTGCACCAGTGCGTTGATCGGCACGCTCTGCGGATGCTCGGGCAGCGTGGCGAGGGCATGGATCATGCCGACGCGGTCCTGTTCCGCCTCGCCCATGCCGACGATGCCGCCGCAGCACACGGCGATGCCCGCCTCGCGGACATGTGCCAGCGTGTCGAGCCGGTCTTCATAGCTCCGTGTCGTGATGATCTCTTTGTAGTACTCCGGCGAGGTGTCGATGTTGTGGTTGTAATAGTCGAGGCCGGCGCCTTTCAGCCGCTCGGCCTGCGGCCCCGTCAGCATGCCGAGCGTGACGCAGGTCTCCATGCCGAGCGCCTTGACGCCCTCGACCATGGCGCATACCGCGTCGAGGTCCTTGTCCTTGGGCGAGCGCCAGGCGGCGCCCATGCAGAAGCGTGTCGCGCCGGCATCCTTCGCGGCCTTGGCGTCTGCGAGCACCGCGGCGATGTCCATCAGCTTGGAGGCCTTAAGGCCGGTCTCGTGGCTGGCGCTTTGCGAGCAATAGCCGCAATCCTCGGGGCAGCCGCCGGTCTTGATCGACAGCAGCGTCGAGATCTGCACCTCGTTGGCGCGAAAATTCTGCCGGTGCACGCTTTGGGCACGGAAGATCAGGTCGGCGAAGGGCGCTGCGAACAGCGCGGCGATCTGCGCGCGCGTCCAGTCGTGGCGAACCGATCCGTCACGGAGTTCAGGAGCAGGAGCGTTCATCGATCACCGATTTGTCGTGCTGATTTGTAGAGTGGGCGCCCAGCCATTATAGGGGCGGGCAGAAACGCGCAAGTTGGCCGCATGCCGTCGCTCGATCATTTCGCAAAGACCAAGCTGGCGGCGCTGGAGGCGGTGCATTTACGCCGTTCGCTTGTGGAAACCGCGCGCCATGACGGGCTGTGGGTGACGCGGGGGCAACGGCGGCTGCTGTCGTTCTCGTGCAACGATTACCTGAACCTGACGCATCATCCGCGCGTCAAGGCGGCGGCCGTCGCGGCGGTGGAGACCTATGGCGCCGGCGCGGGCGCCTCGCGGCTGGTGAGCGGCAATCATCCGCTCTACGCGGAACTCGAAGCGCGCCTCGCCGCGCTGAAGGGAACCGAGGCGGCCTGCGTCTTCGGCTCGGGCTATCTCGCCAATGCGGGGATCGTGCCGGTGCTGGTGGGCGAGGGCGACCTGCTGCTGGTCGACGCGCTGTCGCATGCCTGCCTGTGGGCCGGCGCGCGGCTTTCGCGTGCGACGGTGTCGACCTTCCGGCATAACGACGTGGCGCATGCGGCCGAGCTCCTGGCGGCGCAGCGCGGCGCGCATCGCCATGCGCTGATCGTGACCGACCGCGTGTTCTCGATGGACGGCGACCTGGCACCGCTGGCCGAGTTGTCGGCGCTGGCACACGCGCATGACGCCTGGCTGATGAGTGACGACGCGCACGGCCTCGCGGTCGTACCGGGAGGCAATCCCGCCGATATCCAGATGGGCACGTTGTCCAAAGCGCTGGGCTCTTATGGCGGCTATGTCTGCGCGTCGCGGCCGGTCATCGACCTGATCGCGACGCGGGCGCGTACGCTGATCTATTCGACCGGCCTGCCGCCGGCGAGCGTGGCGGCGGCGCTGGCGGCGCTCGCCGTGATCGCGGACGCGCCGGCGCTGGCGGCGCGGCCGCTGGCCAAGGCGCAGCGTTTCGCGCGCGCGCTCGATCTCGCGCCTGCGCAAAGCCCGATCGTGCCGCTGGTGCTCGGCGATGCGGCGGCGGCACTGGCGGCGTCGCAGCGCCTGGAGCGCGAGGGCTTCCTCGTCGCCGCCATCCGCCCGCCGACCGTGCCGCCCGGCACGGCGCGGCTGCGTTTCGCCTTCACCGCCGGTCATCCCGACGCAGAGATCGCGCGCCTGATGCGCGTCGTACAGGAAAGCATCCTCGCATGAGCGCGTATTTCGTCACCTCGACCGGCACCGACATCGGCAAGACCTTCGTCACCGCGGGCCTGATCCGCCACCTGCGCGGCGCGGGAAAGAACGTGAGCGCGCTCAAGCCGATCGTCAGCGGCTTCGACGTCGCGACCTCGGCGCTCAGCGATCCGGCCGTGCTGCTGGCGGCGCTGGACGAACCGGTCACGCAGGAGGCACTGCTGCGCCTGTCGCCCTGGCAGTTTGCGGCGCCCCTGTCGCCCGACATGGCGGCGGCGCGCGAGGAGCGCAGCATCGATTTCGAGGAATTGGTCGCGCTGTGCCAGAGCGCCGTCGCCGCGGCGGGCAAGGGTACGCTGTTCATCGAAGGCGTCGGCGGCATCATGGTGCCGCTCAGTGCCCGCTACACGGTGCTCGACTGGACGCGCGCCCTCAACATCCCGCTGATCGTCGTCGCCGGCTCGTATCTCGGCACGATCAGCCACACGCTGACGGCGCTGGAGGTTGCGGCGCGCGCCAAGCTGAAAGTCGCGGCACTGGTCGTCAACGACAGCGGCGACGGCGCCGTGCCGCTGGACGAGACGGTGTCGACGCTGCGCCGCTTCGTCGGCGTGCCGATCGTCACCATCCCGCGCGTCAAGGCGCCGGTGGCGGCGCGCGCCGAGTTCGCGCGGCTGGCAGCGCTGCTCTGAGATGAAATCGGTTCAGACCGTCACCCCGTTCGCTTTCGCGCTCGGACGGGCTGAGACGCGTTTGTGCCAGGCGCTCAGATGCGTGAAGTCCTCCGGGATCGGCATGTTGACGAATTTGGCGAAGTCGAGGCCGCAGAGCAGCACGATGTCGGCCATCGAATAATAGTCGCCGACCAGGAACTGGCCGCCGCCGGAAAGCTCCTTGTCGAGCCACTTCATGGCGCCGCCGACGGCGCGGCGCATATGGGCGCCGTATTCCTTGAACTGGTTGGGATTGACGACGGCGGTGCGCGGGTCGTCGTTGATCCAGACCTGGCCCATCGGCGTCCACAGGCGAAATTCGCTGCGCCGGATCCACATCTCGACCTCGGCCATCTCGAAGGGACTGCGGCCGAACAGCGGCGGCGTCGGATGCAGCGCCTCGAAATAGCGGCAGATGGCGACCGATTCCGAGAGGAAGCGGCCGTCGTCGGTCTCCAGCACCGGCACCTGGCCGAGCGTGTTCTTGGCGACGAAGTCGGGCGCCTTGTGCATGCGCTCGGCCATTTTGGTATGCACGCGCTCGACATTGGCGATGCTTTTTTCGGCAAGGTAGATGTGGACCTTGCGCGGGTTCGGCGCGGGGTAGTTCTCGGTGTAGAGCTTCATGGCGGTTTCCCTCGTTGGCGGATGCGAAATGCTAGACGCCGGCCGGCCAAAAGGCTAACAGGACGGCGGATCGCGGGCGTGGTGGAACTGGTAGACGCGCTGGACTCAAAATCCAGTACCGCAAGGTGTGTCGGTTCGATTCCGACCGCCCGCACCAGCCTTCGCTCGCGAAGCGGGAGAAGGCGTCCGTACGCCGCGCGCCACGGCCCGGCCGGCGCCCAGGTTCCCGCCGCGTAACCGCTTGTTCACCAGTTCGGCGATCGTTCGGGCGGATTTTTAAACGAATACGCCGCCCATGCGTAGTCCCTCTGCAACCACGATGAGGGGGCTCGCTTGGCATTTCTGCCGTCCTTGCATGCGCCGCTGCCGGCAGCGGCGTCCCGCGCGCCGACCGATCCGGCCATCCTCGAACTTGCGCGCACGGGCGTCCTGCCCGACCGCGATTTCGTGCTGCGCTTCTTTCCGGTGTTCGATTTCCAGCGCGGTGTCGTGGCGGCGCTGTTCTGCACCCCGATGTATGCGCGCGCCGGCGCCGAAGCGATCTACGGTCACCAGGCGCTGCACGGCCTGGCACCGGGCGAGGGCGCGGCGGTCGATTGCGCCATCCTCGAGCATGCGCTCGCCTTCGCCGGGCGGCTGCGGCGGCATGGCGTCGTCGCGGCGGTCGGCGCCTCGGTCAGCTTCGCAACGCTGTGCGACCCGAGCGGCCGCGTCGCCTATCGCGAGGCGCTGCGCACCGCCCATGCGCGCGACGAGAGCTATCTGGTGATCAAGATCGAGGCCATTCCCGAGACGACGGGCGGCCAGCGCATCGGCGAGATCGTGTCCTGCGTGCGGGCGCTGGCGCCGCGCGTCTTTGTGCACCTTCCCGGCAGCCACGTGCCGCTGGGCGGGCATGAGCCGCTGCATGCGGCGGGGTTGGTGCTGTCGATGCCGGCGCGGCTACCGCAGCACGGCATGCAGACCGAGGCGCGATGGCTGGTCCGCACCGCGGCGCTGCAATCTGCGCTGGCCTGCATGGACCATATCGGCTCGGACGGCGAGCTGGAGATCACGCGCGCCGCCGGTGTCCGCTTCGTCGCCGGTCATGCGCTGGGGCGCCCCGCGCTGGCCGCCGCGGCGCCGCTGCAAGACATCCGCGAGCAGCTCTACGGTGCGGCAGAGGCGCCGGCGCGCGCGTTCAGGTAGATCGGATTGCCGACCAGCAGCAGCCGTCCCTTGGCGTCGCGGATATCGGCGCGCAGCCAGTGGCGCCTGCCGTCGAAGGCGAGCGTGAAGCGTTTCGTTTCGTCGGCGCCCGCCAGCGCCGGATCCGCGAGCGGCGCGATGTTGTGGCCGTCCTCGACGAAGCTCAGCGTATCGCCTGCGACGCCGGCGGCATGGACGGCGAAGGTTACCCGCTGCCGCGCGTCCACCTTCAGCGCATCGCCCATCATGACCTCGCCGCCCCGCGCCGTGAACTCCAGCAGGCGGTCCTTGCCGCCGTCGACATCGACGAAGACATGGCCCTTGCGGATGGCGTCCAGGATCGCGGCATCGGAAAGGTTGTCGGCGTAGACGACGGTCGTCGGATAGCCGACGGCATCCTGCGGCGCCGGGCCGCTGTGATTGTCGCTGCCGCCGATGGCGGTGAGGCGATAGCCGCGGTTCAGCAGCGCCTCCCAGAACGGGATGCCCGAGACCGGGTTTTCGGCATTGCCGAACAGCGCCGTGGCGCCGCCATTGACGATCTCGATCGCCTGGACGCGGGCATAGTCGGTGTCCGGCACCATCCAGCCGCAGCCCATGCAGATCTCGCCGCTCGGCAGCAGCGGATGGTTGATGGAGAGCAGGCCGTGCAGCGCCGCGACCTGGTCCTGCAGCCTGGCGAAGGTCGGCACTTCGGCGCCGCCGAGGCGGAAATCGATGAAGTCCGTCGGACCGAAGACGTTGGCGTGGCCGTGGAAGGTCGTGATCTCGCGCCCCGGCAGCAGCAGCAGGCGGTCGAACAGCGGCTGCAGCTCGCGCTCCGCCGCGAACTGCGAATCCGCGTTGTGGTCGGTGACGGCGATGAAATCGAGGCCGCGGGCGGCGGCGGCCTCGACGGTCTTGTAGAGCGGGCACGGCACCTTGGCGCCGCCCTGGCTGAGGCATTCGCCGTCGCTGTGGGCGCTGTGCATGTGCAGGTCGCCGCGAAACCAGGCCGGTCCGGCGCGCAGCGGCGCATCGGAGAAGGCGGAGACCGCGAACGGCGTGCCCGGCGGGTCGAGATGGATGCGCGCCTCGTAGTCGGCATGGGCGTCCTTGCGGATGTTGGGGATGCCGAGGATCAGCTTCCACGCGCCCGGCACAATGGGGCCCGGCAGGTAGGACGGCGTCGCGTCGGTCGCCGACAGGGTGAAGCTCGCCTTGTTGCCGCCGCTCCAGCCGCGAAAGCGCTCCGGATCGAACAGGCCCAGATCGATGGTGGTGTGCTGCTCATGGCCGGTAAAGGCGAAGCGGATCGTCAGGCGGCCGATGCCGGCGGGCACGGTAAAGGGCAGGGTGCGGTAAGTCTGGTTGTCGGCGCCGGCAAGGCTGCCTTTGAGCACGATGTCGGGCGTCCGCTCCCCCGCCACGCAAGCGCCCGCCGGCCCGAGCGCAGCGGCGAGCAGGACGATCCATATGGCGCGGCGGCTCAGCATGGTCCGCTCGCCTTGGTGCCGGGGCGGAACGGGCAGACGTCCTGGCGATAGCGGACCAGGTCTTCCGCGCAGGGCTGACGGTTCGCGAAAGCGGCCAGATGGGTCTGCATGTCCTCTTGCAGCGTGCGGCTGAAGCTCGGGTCGGGCGCGTTCAGCGCGATCCTTTGCGTTGCCGTGGCGGCATCGAAATCGCCGCGCCGCGCCTCGACGCAGGCCTTGGTGTCCCAGAAGCTCGCCTGCGGCCAGAGCGCCGTCGCCCGCGTGCTGTAGGCCAGCGCCTTTGGGTTCAGCGCCGCGTCCGGCCGGACGGCGGCCAGGAACCACGCCACACGGTTGTAGGGCGCGGGATTGTCGCGATCGTAGCGGATGGCTTGCTCGAACGCGGCGAGCATGTGCGCATAGTCCGGATCGACCGCCGGTGCATGCAGGAACTCCAGGCCCATCGCGTCGTAGTAGTAGGACACGATCTGGTTCTCTGTCATGTCGGCGAAGGTGTGTCCGCGCGACAGCGACGACGCCGGCACGCCATGCGTCTTGTAGAAGGAATCGACGTCGAGGTCGCCGGCGACCGTCTCGTCGACGCCGTCCATCGTGTCGAAATCGAAGCGGTGGCGCTCGTCCACCGTCCAGCGCACGAAATCGTGGCCCGGAATCTCCACCAGGTGGAGCGGATAGTGCATGACCTGCGCCACGGCGAGGTAGAGGAACGAGGCGATGTCGCAATCCACGACGTAGAAATTGCTCGTGGCGCGCTGTTCGATATAGGTCCGCCGCCGCCGGTTGTGGCTTTGTGCCAGGAGTTCCGACCGGTCGGCATAGGCCGTGGCGCCGAGGCCGTCGCTCAGCAACGGCACCAGGCCATGGCCCGGATAGACGAAGCCGCTTTCGACCAGGACGCAGTCGATAAGGTGCAGCGCCGCCCGGCCGTATGCCATGTCCTGTTCCGCGGTCCGGGCGTTCGGCCGATAGGGACCGAGGCGTTCCAGCTCGGTCGCCGATCTCGCGATGACCGTATCGAGGTTCAGGTACATCTGCGGCGTCACGCGGCCGAGGACTTTTTCGTCGTCGAGCAGGCGATGCGTAATGGTGTCGTAGCGGGGCGTGTAATGCGCCGGCGCGCTGGCAAAGTCCGAAGACGCAAGCGGCTGTGCCGGGCAGGCGATCCGCGACGGCCCTTCGGAAAGCGCCTGCGGCGTTTCGGAAAGCCCCTGCGGCGCTTGGGCGCTCCGTACCGCTGTTCCCGCGACGACGATAAGGCCGGCAAGGGCCAGCAGGCCGTGAACGGCCTTGCGCCTCAACATGGCGCCCACCCGGCGCGATAGGCGACCGACGCGATGGCGTGGTCGGCGCTTTTTGTGACGACGATGTCGGCGGCGGCGCGGTCGCGGACGATGTGATCGCGCAGATTGGGCAGGTTGATGGTCGTCCAGACGCGGCCGGCGAAGGCGCGGCGTCCGGCGTCGTCCAGGTCGCGGAAGGCGTGATAGAAACTCCCGGCGTCGTCGCGGCCGGCCAGCATCAGCGGCAGCAGCCTGTCGGTGAACCAGGTCTCGATCGCGTTTTCCGCGGCATCCAGATAGATCAGGCAATCGATCAGGCGCGCGTGGCCGGCGCGTTCCACCTGCGCCAGGTGCAAGCCATCGAGAATGACGACCGCGGGGTTCTCGACGATCTGCGGATTTTCCGGATCGACGTCGTAGGCGACATGGCTATAGCGCGGCACCGCGACGCGCGCGCCGCGGCGGATGGCGGCGAGCGCGGCACGCAGCGCCGCGACGTCGTAGGATTCCGGAAAACCCTTGCGCAGCGACAGGCCGCGCTCGGCCAGCGCCGCGTTGGCAAAGAGAAAGCCGTCGGTGGCGACGCTCTGGACGCGGGGGCGCTCCGGCCAGGCTTCGACGGCCGCGCGCAGCGACGCGGCGAAGGTGCTCTTGCCGACGGCGACGCTGCCCGCGATGCCGACGACATAGGGCGTGCCGGCGGCGCGGCTCGCCGCCGAGCGCCGGCGAAGCTCTTCGCTCAGCGAATGGTGTTCGGTCATGGCATCCCCGTCGGCGGCCGGACTATGCCATGAAAAATACTGAAGTGGTCGCTTGACAATTTTGGCCGCCGCCTCAATAGTGAAGTGTGTACTTCAGTAATAAGCGGAGAAAATCATGGCCGAACATACGGTTATCCACAACACCTTCGTAATCCCACGCTTTTATCCCAAGCCGCCGGAACGCGTCTTCGCGGCCTTTTCCGATCCCGCCAAGAAGCGGCGCTGGTACGCGGAGAGCAACAGCCATGAGGTGACGAATTTCGAACTGGAGTTTGTGCCGGGCGGCGTCGAGCGCGCCGCGTACCGCATGGGTGCGATGACGCCGTTTCCCGGCGCGCTGCTGGAGAGCGACGGCCGCCATCTCGACGTCGTGCCCCATGCGCGCATCGTCATCGCCTCGGCGATGTCGCTCGACGGCAGGCGCTTCTCCGCGTCGCTGTGCACCTTCGCGTTCGCGGCGACCGCCACGGGTACCGATCTCGTCTTCACCCATCAGGGTGCGTTCTTCGAAGGCGCCGATGGGCCGCAGATGCGCGAAGGCGGCTGGCAGGCGCTGCTGGACCGGTTGGGCGAAGAGCTGGCGCGCTGATGGCGGAGGCCCGGATCGATATCGACCGGCTGTTCCATGCGCTCGGCGATCCGACGCGCCGCGCCATCGTGGACCGCCTGAGCGCCGGTCCGGCATCGGTGTCGCGGCTGGCCGCGCCGCTCGCCATCACGGTGACGGCGGTGTCGCAGCATCTGGCGGTGCTGGAGCAGAGCGGCCTTGTGAAGACGCAGAAGAGCGGCCGCGTGCGCCTCTGCCACATCGAGGCGGCGGGCTTCAACGCGCTCGAGCGCTGGATCGGCGAGCATCGCGCGCGCTGGGATGAGCGGCTGGACCGGCTGGGCGACGTGCTGAACGACGAAGACTAGCCGGCGGGCTTTCCACCGCCGCCGCGATGGCCGAATATTGCCGCGAAAGGGGAAAGCCATGACCACGACGAGCGCGGACATCGCCGCGCGCCTCGAGCGCCTGCCGCCTGGCCGGGCGCTGTGGACGCGCGTGGTGCTGCTGTCGCTGGGCGGCTTCTTCGAGTTCTACGACATGTTCATGTCGGCCTATGTCGCGCCGGGGCTGGTGAAAAGCGGCATCCTCACCGCCACCACGCCCGGCCTGTTCGGCACCACGGGCATTGCCGGCTTCGTCGCCGCGTTCTTCGCCGGACTCTTCATCGGCACGGCGCTGTTCGGCTTCGTCGCCGACCGCTTCGGGCGCCGCAGCATCTTCACCGTCTCGCTGCTGTGGTACACCGCCGCCGCCGCCGTCATGGCGTTCCAGACGACGGCCTTCGGGCTCGACCTGTGGCGCTTCATCGCCGGCATCGGCATCGGCGTCGAGCTCGTCACCATCGACACCTATATCGCCGAGCTGGTGCCGGCGCGGGTGCGCGGCCGCGCCTTCGCCTTCAACCAGGTGGTGCAGTTCAGCGCCATCCCCGCCGTCGCCTTGCTCGCCTGGCTGCTGGTGCCGATTCGGCCGTTCGGACTCGATGGCTGGCGCTTCGTGGTGCTGGCAGGCTCTGCCGGTGCGCTGGCGGTGTGGATCATCCGCCTTGCCGTGCCGGAAAGTCCGCGCTGGCTGGCGCATCACGGCCGCCTCGCCGAGGCGGAGGCCATCGTGGCGCGCTTCGAAGCCGAGGCGGCCGGCGAAAGCGGGCCGCTGCCCGTGCCGCTGCCCGAGCCGGTAGGCGAGGTCGTGCGCGGCCATTTCGGCGAGATCTGGCGCAGGCCCTATCTCTCCCGCACCGTGATGCTGATCGTCTTCAACCTGTTCCAGACGGTCGGCTTCTACGGCTTCAACAACTGGGTGCCGAGTTTCCTGATCAAGCAGGGCATCGCCGTGACGGCGAGCCTCGGCTACACCTTCGTGATCGCCATCGCCGCGCCGTTCGGGCCGCTGCTGGCGGCGTTGTTCACCGACCGGATCGAACGCAAATGGACGATCGTCGGCGCCGCGGCCTCGGTCGCCGCGTTCGGCCTCGTCTTCGCGCAGATGCGCCTTGCGCTGCCGCTGATCGTGTTCGGCGTCCTGGTGACTCTGTCGAACAACATCATGTCGTTCTCGTTCCACGCCTACCAGGCCGAGCTTTACCCGACGCGCATCCGCGCCCTCGCCGTCGGCTTCGTCTATTCCTGGAGCCGGCTGTCGACCGTGTTCAGCGCCTTCGTCATCGCGTTCTTCCTCGGCCGCTTCAACGTCGGCGGCGTCTTCGCCCTGATCGCCGCCAGCATGGCGGTGGTGATTGCCGCCATCGGCCTGTTCGGGCCGCGAACCCGCAACCTGCCGCTGGAAGCGATCTCGAAATAGCGGCGTGGGGGCGCGACGCAACGCCGAAGCGGATGTACGTTTTCGTACAGAATTACACCTGTCGCCGCCCGCAACAGGCGCGGTAAATTGCAGCCGGGCGCTGAGAAAATACCACTGTGAGCAATGGCCTCGACAGACGAAGGCCTTCTGCCGGCTTTGCCTGGCTCTACGGGGTTGCGATCGCCGTCGGCCTCGGCTTCGCCGTGCTCTACCTCCTGGGTTCCTGCGCCCTCGGAGGCGGCTGCTGGCCGCTGAGCCCGTAATCGCCGGGTTCCAAGAAAATCCGAATAAGTTCAATATCTTACGACAAAATCAATAAAATCAATTTTTCCCGCTTGAAAAATCAATTTTATTGATCCATATCTGAGGGGCAGCGGAACTTTGGCGCTCCTAAGATGGCCAAACCCAAGGACTGGCAGGAACTGACGCAGCTGACCCAGGGCGCGCCTCTGGTGGTCGAGCGGGTGCGGCTGGCGGACCGGGACGTCGCGATCGAGGGCGCTTTCGAGCTGCCGCAGCTGGCGCGGCTGGCGCTGGAGGACCAGATCTTCATCGCCGCCTTCGTCAAGAGCCACGGCTCGATCAAGGAGATGGAGAGTGTCTTCGGCGTCAGCTACCCGACGATCAAGGCGCGCCTCAACCGCATCGCCGGGCTGCTGCAATTCATCGACACCGATCCCGCGCCGCCGCGCAGCGAAATTCTGGACCGCCTGGCGCGCGGCGAGATCACCGCGTCCGACGCCATCGCAGAACTGGAGGGCAAGTCATGACATTCCTGCCGCCGATGCTGGCCATCGTGCATGTGCTGCCGCGCAGGATGCATCGCGGCATCCGCCTGTGGGTGCCGCTGTTCCTGGTGTGGCTGCTGCTGGCGCCGTTCGTGCTGGTGCTGCTGCCGGTCTATTTCGTGGTCTGCGCCGTGGTCGACATCGCGCCGTTCAGGACGCTGGGCACGATCTTCGCCGTGCTCGGCAGTCTCAATGGCACGCATGTCGAAGTCGACAGCCCCGCCGCCTCCGTCTTTATCCACGTCTACTGAGGCCTCCGGCTTCAGGGCACGTTTACTGAGAAGGACATCGCCATGAGCGAGAACCGCCGTCAGATCCTGGACATGCTGGGCCAGGGCAAGATCACCGCCGACGAAGCCGAGCGCCTGCTGGCCGCGCTCGAGAAGGAGCCCGCGGCGCTCCCCACCGCGCCCGCCGGTCCGAACGGCAAGATCAAATATCTGCGCGTCCTGGTCGACGGCAAGGACGAGCGCGAAGGCCCGGTCAAGGTGAATGTGCGCGTGCCGGTGATGCTGCTGCGCGCCGGCGTCAAGCTGACCTCGATCATCCCGCCCAGGGCTCGCACCGAGGTCAACGACGCGCTGCGCAAGGAAGGCATCGACGTCGATATCGGCAAGCTGACGCCCGAGAGCCTCGAGGACATCGTCGAGCAGCTGCGCGAGCTGCAGGTCGACGTCGACAGCGAACGCGCCAAGGTGCGGGTGTTCTGCGAGTAGCCCGCGCGATCAGTCCGGACGCAGCGAGCTGGCGCGGCGGTTCATGTCGAAGTCCTTGAGGCGCGGCGAGTCGTAGTTGAGCGTCACGCATTTGCCGCCGAAATCGTCGGCGGCGCAGACCAGCCAGCGGCCGCGCACGCGCGCGCTCTGCGCCCGGTCGTTGAAGCCGTAGCGGCTGAGATCGCGGACCGGCCGGTCGATGTCCACCGCATGGCCCTGGTAGTTGGGCGCGCTGTAGAGCGTGATTTTCGGCCGCGCCAGGACGGGCGTCGCCGCCAGGGAAGCGGCCGCGACCGCCGCAAGGATCGTCGCCGATAGTTTCATGACCGTCCCCACAAATCCGCGCCGATGCTATACCAAGGCGAAGGGTGCGTCAGCCGGGCGCGCCGCGTCGGGAGGCGCATGAACTACCGCCACGCCTATCACGCCGGGAATTTCGCCGATGTCGTCAAGCATCTGGCGCTGACGGCGATCCTGCTGCATCTGCGCAAGAAGGACGCGCCGTTCGCGGTGATCGACAGCCATGCGGGGCGCGGCCGCTATGACCTCGCCGGCGCGGCGGCGCAGCGCACCGGCGAGGCGGCGAACGGCATCGCAAGACTGGCCGGCATCGCCGATGCCGCCGGCGCGCTCGGCGCCTATCTCGGCCTGGCGCGGGGTGCGGACTATCCCGGCTCGCCGCTGATCGCCGCCTCGCTGCTGCGGCCGCAGGACCGGCTGGTGGCCATCGAGAAACATCCCGAGGAGGCCGCGGCGCTGAAAGCCGCGCTGGCCCGCTTTCGCAACGCCCATGCCGAGGAAGGCGACGGCTACAAGCGGCTCGCTGCGCTGCTGCCGCCGCCGGAGCGGCGCGGCCTGGTGCTGATCGACCCGCCCTTCGAGGCGCCGGACGAATTTCCGGCCGCGGCACGGGCGCTGGCGATGGGATTGAAACGCTTCGCCACGGGCGTCTATCTGCTCTGGTTTCCGATCAAGTCGGCCGGCGAGGCGCACGCCTTCTGCGGCGCGGTGCTGGCGGCGGGCGCCAAGCAGGCTTTGCGCATCGATATCGAAATCGGCGACGCCGGCAAGGCCATCGGCGGCAAGACCCGGCTCACCGGCGCCGGCCTCATCGTCGTCAACCCGCCCTATGGCTTCGCTGCGGAGATGCGGGCGGGCCTGGCGACTATTGTGCCGCTGCTGGCGGACAAAGCCCGCGCCGACCTGCGCGTGCTGGCGGGTGAGGCGGATTAGCCAAGATCGCGCCAAAACGCCCGCTCCAGCATCGTCAGGCGCAGCTGGCCGCGCTTGAGCAGGGCGTCATGGAATCCGATCAGGCTGAAACCCGCGCGCTTGCGCGCCGCCTCGCGCAAGTTCAGGAGCGTGGCGCGGCCGAGCGCCGGGCCGGCGGTGAAGCCGGGCTGCACGATGATACGGTCGACCTCGTTCTCGAAGCTGTCGGGCGCGTCGCCGGCGATGGCGAAGAAGCGCGCGATCGCGGCCTCGCGGCTCCAGCGCTGGAAATGGATACCGGTGTCGACGACGAGTCGTCCGGCGCGCACCAGCAGCGATTGCAGGAAGCCGAGCTGCGCCATCTCGTCGCCCGCGAGCAGGCCGAGTTCGTCCGCGAGCTGTTCGGCATAGATCGCCCAGCCTTCGAAGAAGGCGTTCGGCATGGCGCGCAGGCGCAGCGCCGGCGGCGCCGCATGTTCCTGCAGCGGCAATTGCAGCAGGTGGCCCGGCAGCGTCTCGTGATGCACGACGGTGGGCAGCGACCAGCTGGGCCGGCGGCGGATGTCGCGCAGGTCG
>DATMKZ010000086.1:0-207174 GCA_035570795.1 Rhizomicrobium sp. | reverse complement strand
CGGAAACACCTCGGCCTCGGGCTCGCGGTGGAGCATCGAGTACTCGGGCTGGCTGGAGATGAAGCGGGCGCCGGGCAGCGCCAGCGCGGCGCGGATCTGCGCTGGGTTCCATTCGGAGAAGCCGACGTAGCGGGCCTTGCCCTGCTTCACCGCTTCGGTGAGGGCTTCCATCGTCTCCGCCAGCGGCGTCTCGCTGTCGTATTGGTGGCACTGGTACAGGTCGACGTACTCGACGCGCAGCCGCTTCAGCGAGGCATCGAGCTGCTTTTCGATCTGCACCCGCGACAGGCCCTGGTCGCCGCCGCCCATGTCGCCGAACACCTTGGTCGCGAGAATGTAGGAGTCGCGTTTGCGCCCGGCCAGCGCCTCGCCCAGCACCGTCTCCGCCGCGCCGCGGCCATAGACATTGGCGGTGTCGATGAAATTGATGCCCAGCTCGAACGAGCGGTTGATGCAGGCGACGGCCTTGTCCTGCTCGACGCCGACGCCATAAGTCAGCCACGATCCCAGGGAAATCTCCGAGACGTTGAGGTCGCTGGCGCCGAGTTTGCGGTATTTCATGGGCTTCTCCGGATGGGCATATTTATTGTTGTCCAAGCATCGGAAATCGCGGGCCCCTGAGTCAAACTGGCGGCACCGTTGGAGGAACGAATGGCCACGAACAGACAATGGATTTACGCGCGCAAGCCGAACGCGCAGGTGGGCCCCGGCAATTTCGATGCCCACGAGGCGCCGATGCCGCAGCCCAGGGACGGCGAGGTGCTGGTGCGCACGACGCTGCTGTCGCTCGATCCGGCCAGCCGCGCCTGGATGCAGGGCCAGACCTATCGCGCGATGCTGAATCCCGGCGACGTCATGGCGGGCTGGGGCATCGGCGAAGTCGTCTCGTCCAACGCGCCAGGCTTCGCGCCCGGCGACCTCGTCAGTGGCGAGTATGGCTGGCAGCAATACGCCGCCCTGCCGGCGCGGGAGCTCACCAAGCACGACAAGCGCCACAAGCCCGAGCATATCCTCGGCGTGCTCGGCATCACCGGGCTCACCGCCTATTTCGGGCTTCTCGACGTCGGCAAACCGCGCCCCGGCGAGACGGTTCTGGTCTCCGGCGCGGCGGGCGCGGTCGGCACCATCGCCGGGCAGATCGCCAGGCTGATGGGCTGCCGCGTCGTCGGCACCACCAGCAGCGCCGAGAAATGCCGATGGCTGACCGGCGAACTCGGTTTCGATGCTGCGGTCGATTACAAATCCGGCAATTTGCACCGCGCCATCAAGGAGGCTTGCCCCGCCGGCGTCGACGTCTATTTCGACAACACGGGCGGTGAGGTGCTCGGCGCGGCGCTGTCGCGGATGAACCTGTGGGGCCGCGTCGCCTGCTGCGGGGCGATCTCCAACTACGACACCGGCACGCCGACGCCGGGTCCCGCCGGCGTGCCCGGCTTTCTCGTCACCAAGCGCATCCGCATGGAGGGCTTCGTGGTGATGGACTTCTATCACCGCCGCCGCGAAGCCGAGACCGCGCTCGCAGGCTGGGTCGAACAGGGCAAGATCAAGGCCGCGGTCGACGTGGTGGAGGGCTTCGGCAAGATGCCGGCGGCGCTCGCCGGCATGTTCGCCGGACACAATCGCGGCAAGCTGATGGTGCGGGTCTGAAGTGAACAACGTCCCGTTCGTGCTGTTCGGGCGCTCGCACATCGTCGCGCTGATCGTGCCGTTCGTGCTGCCGCTGCTGGTCGCCTGGCTGGTCAAGCCGCAGCGCCATCCGCAGGCCGACAAGATCCTGCGCTGGACGATGGGCGCGGCGATGACGCTGAACTGGGCTTCGTGGATGCTGCTGCTGCACGGCAAGGGCTGGCTCGGCGTCGACAACGAATTTCCGCTCAACCTGTGCGACTGGGCGACGGTCGCCACCGTCGTCACCCTGTTCTGGCCGAACCAGCGAACCTATGAGCTCGCCTACTTCTGGGCCCTGGCCGGCACGCTGCAGGGCATGATGACGCCCGACGTGGTCTATGACTTCCCCGAAATCCAGTTCGTGCTGTTCTTCCTGTTTCACGGCGGCATCATCGCCAGCGTGCTGTACCTGACCTTCGGCCTGAAGCTGCGGCCCTACCCGGCGTCGCTGCCGCGGGCCATCTTGTGGACCTTCGTCTATGTCGGCGTCGCGGGCGCGTTCGACTGGCTGGCCGGCGCCAATTACGGGATGCTGCGCGCCAAGCCGCCCTTCCCCACCATCCTCGACCTCATGCCGCCCTGGCCGTGGTATATCGGCGTGCTGATCGCGATGGGCCTGGCCTCGACCGTGATCTATTATGCGCCGTTCTTCGTGGCGGACCGCCTTCGCGCCGCCCGCCCGACGCAACCCGCCAGCGCCTGAGCCGTTCACACCCCATGCCCGTCAGCGACAACAAGAGCTATCATCGCTTCGAACTGGAGGAGGCGGGCCGGACGGCGTTCGCGAACTACCAGCGCAACGGCCTGCACGTCGTCATCCCGCATGTCGAGGCGCCGCCGGAATTGCGCGGCAAGGGCACGGCGGGACGCCTGATGCGGGGCATCGTCGAGCGGGCGCGCGCCGAAGGCTTCAAGATCACTCCGACCTGTTCCTATGCGATGATCTGGTTCCGCCGCAACAAGGATGCGGCGGACGTCCTGGGCTGACGCGTAAACCGATGCCGGCGACCGGGCTAGTGCTGGCCAAGGGGCGGCGCCGGGAATTGCGCGCCGAATTTCAGGATCAGCCGGCGCAGCTGCGGCTCGCCGACCAGCCGCGCGGCCTCGGCGACCCCGAACCAGCGTTGCTCGCGCGCCTCCTTTTCGGCCCAGGTCTTGCGCTGGCGCGTCACCTTCAGGGCGAAGACCTCGACCTTGCATGGCACGGTGATGTTGTTGCGCAGCGTCTTGAAGTAGTGGAAGAAGCCGAGGGAGGCCTTCTGCATCTCGCCGCTGATGCCGGCCTCCTCCAGCGCCTCGCGGGCGGCCGAGGCCGGCGGCGTCAGGCCCTCGATCGGCCAGCCCTTGGGCACGATCCAGCGGCGGGTCCGCCGCGAGGTGATGAGCAGGATTTCGACGCCCTCGGGCGTCAGGCGATAGGGCAGCGCCGCGTATTGCGTACCCGTCGACGTTTTCTTCGCCGCCGCGTGCGGCGTTGCAACACTCGTTCTCATGCCACGGCCCCGAACAGCCAATAGAACACGGCGCCCATGGCGCCCGCTGCCGGCATTGTAACGATCCAGGCAATAACAATGTCTTGCGCCACGTTCCAGCGCACCGCCGAGGTCCGCCGGGCAGCGCCGACCCCGACGATGGCGCCGGTGATCGTGTGCGTCGTCGAAACAGGAATGCCCAAACCGGTCGCCAGGAACAAGGTGATGGACCCCGCAGTCTCCGCGCAGACGCCCTGGAACGGCGTCAGCCGCGTGATTCGCGAACCCATTGTACGCACGATGCGCCAGCCGCCGAACAGAGTCCCCAGCGCCATCGCCGCTTGGCAGCTCAGGACCACCCAGAACGGCACGTGGAACGCCCCCTTCACGGCGCCGTGGCTGAGCAGCAGCGCCGCGATGATGCCCATCGTCTTCTGCGCGTCGTTGCCGCCATGGCCGAGCGAATAGAGCGAGGCCGAGACGAACTGGATCTGGCGGAACAGGCCGTCGACCCGCGCCGGTGTCGACCGCACGAACAGCCAGGAGAGGACCAGCACCAGCAGCAGCGCCAGCACGAAACCGAGCCCCGGCGACAGCACGATGGCGCCGATGGTCTTGCCGAGGCCGCTCCACACCACGGCGTGCCAGCCGCCATGCGCGACGCCGGCGCCGACGAGGCCGCCCACCAGCGCATGCGAGCTCGATGACGGGATGCCGGCCAGCCAGGTGATGACGTTCCACACGATGGCGCCCATCAGCGCCCCGAACACCACCTGGTCGCTGATGACGCCGGGCGCCACGATGCCGCTGCCAATCGTCTTGGCGACGCTGAGGCCGAACACCAGGAAGGCGATGAAGTTGAAGAACGCCGCCCAGGCGACGGCGTAACGCGGCGACAGCACCCGCGTCGACACGATGGTGGCGATGGAGTTGGCCGCGTCGTGCAGCCCGTTGAGGAAATCGAAGAGCAGCGCGACGCCGATCAGACAGATGAGGAGCGGTCCCACGCCCTCAGGCCTGCTCGATGACGATGCCGCTGATGCGGTTGGCCACGTCCTCGAAGCGGTCCATGACCTTTTCCAGATGGTCGTAGATCTCGATGCCCACGATATAATCCATGGCGTTGCCGGCGCGGTGCTTGAGGAACAGCGCCTTGATGCCGAGGTCGTGCAGGCCGTCGGCATTGTCTTCCAGGCGGATGATCTCTTCGGTGATGGTGTTGAGCTTGGCCGCCTGCTGGCGCAGCGAGCCGAGCAGCCCGACCGCCTCGGCGGAGAGCTTCGCCGCCTGGATGATGATGTCGCCCATCTGCTCCATCTCCGGCTCGAAGCTGCGCACCTCGAACAGCATGATGGCCTTGGCCGTCTTCTGCATCTGGTCGATGGCATCGTCGAGCGACCCGATCAGCTCCTTGATGTCGCTGCGGTCGAACGGCGTGATGAAGGAGCGGCGCGTCAGGAGCAGGACGTCGCGCGCGATGCCGTCCGCCCGGTTCTCGAAATCCATCACCGTGCGGCAGGCTGCCGGCACGCCGTCGCCGCCCTGCAGCAGCAGGCGCAGGGCCTGGCTGCCGTCGACCAGGGTCGCGGCATGGGCGTTGAACAACCCGAAAAACCGCTCTTCCTTGGGCATCAGCGCCTGGAACCATCGCAGCATCACGAAACCTTCTTCGAATCGTCATGCGATTCATGCGCCGCGAAGCCCGGTAGCGTCCAGCCGAGGGCGATGGCGCCGGCCCTGAGACCAAAGCCGCAAACGAACGCCGCCAGCGCCGACGCCCTGGCATCGAGCCCGAGCGTGCCGGCCGCCACGAACACTGCCGCCGCCAGGACCGCGGCGGTGATGTAAATCTCGCGGCGCAGGAGGACCGAAGGCTGGCCGGCGAAGAGGTCGCGCAGAATACCGCCGAGCGTCGCCGTCATCGCGCCCATGACCACGGCGACGGGCGGCGAGACGCCGGCGCCCAGCGCCTTGGCGGCGCCGAGGACGGCGTAGGCCGCCAAGCCCACGGCGTCGAACCAGACCAGTGCGCTGGAGCGCCAGGGCCGCTCGCCCACCAGCCAGACCGCCGCGGCCGCCGCCAGGCAGACATAGATATAGCCGCTGGCATGCACCCAGAAGACCGGGACGCCGATCAGGACGTCGCGCAGCGTGCCGCCGCCGAGCCCGGTGAGGATCGCGAAAGCGGCGAAGGTGACGACGTCGTGCCGGCTGCGCGCCGCCGCCAGCGCGCCGGTGATCGCGAACACGGCGACCCCGACATAGTCGAGCGCCACGAGGGGGATGGGAAGGCCGATCATGGCGTCTGCCTAGCACGCGCCCGGCGGCAAAAGACAGCCGTGGGCTTCGACGATTCTCAAGGCGAAGGGCGGGCTTAGGCGGCACAGTTCACGGCGAACCTTAGGCGGCTGCGAAATGAGCAGCGGCTACGGCGCGGCGCCCTGCTAAAGCATGGCCGCGTGAACGCGCCCCGCCAGCAGACCGTAGGAGCGGGGATGAATGTGATCGTGCCGCGGCGCGAAGCGCACGACGCGGTCGCCATGCAGCCGGGCGACCCGCGCCACCGTCGCGGCGGCGACCGGATCGATCGGCGAGATCCAGATGACTTTGCCGGCGGCGCGCGCGCGAATCGACCGCAGGTTCGATTCCAGCAGCGGATTGCGCGGATCGTTGCTGCCCGCCGAAACGACGAGGACATTGGCATGCTGCACCCGGCCGATGACCTCGACCGAGGGAATCCCGATGGTCGCATTGACCTCGCAGCGCCGCAGCTGCTGGCCGACGCCGAGGGCGATACTGTCGCCGACCACCGCACAATCGATCATGCTTAAAATCCCTTGCCGCACCCTCGGCGGAACGGAAACGCGGCTTAGAGCCGAACGATCCAGCCGGCAAGCTGAATGGCCGCCCCAGCGGCCGACGCCAATACGATAAAGGCGATCAGCACGACATGCGGTATATAGGCCGGATGCAGGCGGAGCGGCATCGATACCACCGACTGGCTGCCGAACAATTCAATCCTGGTTGACGCTTTCACGGACGGCTCCTGGCAAGAGGATCGCCGCACCGTCCCGGTGCGGCATATGCCATCGCGTCTGACCGCAGCGGTCGTTGCGCACCGCCTGCCGGCGCGTGCCGCGCCGCCAGACGCCGAAACAGGCGATATGATTGGTGCCCATCTCGCAGCGCCGCCAGACGACGCCGGTCGCCGCCTTGCGTCCGCCTGGCGTGCGCAGGGTGGCGCCGCGTTTCCTGCTTGCCGCCGAAACCGCGCCGCGCACCGCCACGCCGGCGCGCAAACGGCGCGCGGCGGTCGGTGCATTCCGGCTGAGATCCTGCATTCTGCGGGCCCTTCGCGATGACGCGGAACGATTCTTCATCCCGCGAATCGCATTTAAGCGCCGCCAGACTCGCACCGCATTGCGGATTGTCAAAATGGCACAGCCCGGCGCGCGGCGGGGCGTCAGCCTTGCGAGAACCATTTCTCCTCGCGCAGCGCGCTGCCGGCGAGGTCGTTGATCTCGCGCTTCAGCCGTGCCCGCTCGTCATTGGTCCGGTAGACCCGCCGCGCCGCCGCGACGAAGGGCTTGCCGAAGTCGCGCCGCGCTTCCAGCACGCGCAATTTGTCCTCGGTATCCCACAGCCTGCGGTTCTGCTTGCGCAGCTGGCGCTCGCGAAGGCGGATTTCGGCGGCGGCGAGCTTGGGAAAGCAGTTGCGGATGGCGGTGAGATGCTCCAGCTCGGCGCCGACATTGGCCGCCACCGCCTGGTCGGGGATTTGCGCCTGCTTGATCTGCAGGATCGTGATGCGGTCGATCAGATCGCCGGCCGAGACGGGGATATAGACGCGCATCGCTTCAGGCCACGGAACTGATGTCGCCGTCGGTCGCGGCGTCGCGCACGAGGCCGCGCAGCGCCGCTGTCATATCGCGCGCCACGCCGGCCCAGTCGCCGACCTGCGATTGCCGGAACAGGCGCGCGCTCGGATACCAGGGGCTGTCGGCGCGATCGAGCAGCCAGCGCCAATCCGGTACCTGTTTGAGCGCGATCCACACCGGCCGGCCGAGCGCGCCGGCGAGATGGGCGATGGACGTGTCCGAGGTCACGACGAGATCGAGATTCATCATCATGGCGGCGGTGTCCAGGAAGGCATCGGCGCCGTCGTCGAAATCGAAGCCCGGCGTCTCCACCGTCATCCCCGCGGGTCGGCGGTCGAGCTGCTCGACGCCATGGTTCTTCTGCAGGCTCACCAGCCGCACGCGCGCGATGCCGCTGAGCGGCTGGAATTCGTGCAGCGGCACCGAGCGGCCGTTGTCCACGGTGCCGGCGGGATTGCCCTGCCAGGCGAGACCGACCTTGAAGCCGTGCTCGCCGAGGCGCGTGCGCCAGACTTCGCTACGCTGCGCATCGGCCTTCAGATAGCGCGCCGGCGCCGGTACCGTGTGGGCGCGGACCCCGAGCGCGCGCGGCAGGCTCATCAGCGCGCTCTGGAAATCGAATTCCTGCGCCGGCGACACCGCATCGACGAAGGCGACGTCTGCGGCGACCGTCGCCAGCAGCCGGTGCAGCCGGCGATGCGCCATGACGGTGACCCTGGCGCCCAGCGACTGGAGCAGCGGCACGAAGCGGACGAACTGGATGACGTCACCGAAGCCCTGCTCGCCGTAGAGCAGGATGTGCTTGCCGGCCAGAGCCTCGCCGGCCCATTGCGAGGCTGGGTGCGCGGGCCGCCGCGCCGCGTTCTGGCGCTTGCGGAAGCGCAGCTCATAATTCTCCCAGCCCTCCTCCCACTCGCCGAGCAGCAGCTGCGTCAGCCCCAGGCTCGAACGCGCCTCCATATGGTGCGGGCTCAGCGCCAGCGTATGGCGATAGTCGCGCTTGGCCTGCGCAAAAAGGCGCATCGCGTGATGGACGCTGCCGCGGTTGTTGAAGGCTTCGGCGAGATCGGGCCGCAGCGCCAGCGCCTGCTCGTGGCTGGCCAGCGCCTCGCCGTAGCGCTGCAGGTCGCGCTGCACGTTGCCGCGATTGGTCAGCGCCTCGGCATAGCCGGGCGCCAACGCGAGCGCGCGGTCATAGGCGTCCAACGCCTCGTCATAGCGGCAGACGGCACGCAGGGCATTGCCCAGATTGTTCAGCGCCTGCGGAAAGCCGGGCCTGAGCGCCAAGGCGATTTCATAGGCCGCGACCGCATCGTCCCAGCGCTGCAACTCCTCCAGCAGGCCACCACGATTGTAATAGGCATCGGCATAGGCCGGATCGAGCGCCACGGCGCGATCATAGGCGGCAAGCGCCTCGTCGGGGCGCTTCAGAAGGCGCAGCGCGTTGCCGCGATTGCAGAAGGCCTGGGCATAGTTCGGCCGCAGCGCGATGGCACGGTCGTAAGCGTCGAGCGCTTCGTCGAGCCGGTCGAGATGGCGCAGCGCCAGTCCCAGATTGTTCAGCGCGTCGGCGGCATAAGGATCGAGCTGCAGGGCGCGGCGCAGCTGGCGCTCGGCCGGCTCGAACTGGCTGCGCTGGAGGTGCAGCGCGCCCAGCATATGCGCCGCGGCGAAATGCGTGGGGTCCGCCTGCAGGATGACGCCATAGAGCGCGGCCGCCCGGTCGAGGTCGCCGGACCGATGCAGGCCGAAGGCCTGCTCGAACCGGGATTGCGAATCTTGCCTGCCGCCCACGCCTTCGCCCCCAATGGGCCGCGAGCGAACCGCCGCGACGCATCCAACCCTTTCTCAGATAGTGGCTGTTGCGCGCCAATCCAGACAATCGCCTGTTCTTCCAACAAGAAACACAACTCTGTGAAACACGTGACTGTGAGCGGCATGTTGCAAGCCATGACGAACGGCGCGCCGAGGCATGCAGGCAGGGCATATATCGCGTAAGGCGATGACCGCACGCACTGACACCGCGCGCGCCCGGCCGTTCACGCAAACGAGAGCGCGGTCCAGGCCCGGCTAGGGCCGCATGCAGGCCTGTCCCGCATTCTGCTGGTCGAGCCATGCCGACAGCGGCGCGAAATAATCGGCGATCGCGCTGGCGTCGATGTCGTGCTCGCCGCTGAACGTCGCAAGCGCCTCCGGCCAGGGCCGCGACTGGCCCAGCTTCAGCATGGCGGCGAATTTCGCGCCGACATCCTTGTTGCCGTAGATGTTGCAGCGGTTGAGCGCGCCCTTCCAGCCGGCGAGGCGGCAGGCCGCGCGATAGAACTGGAACTCGTAGATATCGGCCAGGAAATAGCGCGTGTAGGGCGTGTTGTGCGGCACGTGGAATTTCGCGCCCGGATCGAAGGCGTCGGCAGGGCGCGGCCCCGGCGGCATCAGGCCCTGGTATTTCGCCACCAGGTCCCACCACGCGTCGTTGTAATGCTGGGGCGTAATCGCGCCCGAGAACACGCCCCAACGCCATCTGTCGACGATCAGCGCGAAGGGCAGGATCGCGACCTTGTCGAGCGCCATCTTTAGCAGATAGGGAATGTCGGCCTCGGGCCCCGGGACCGTCTCGATCAGGCCCAGTTGCTTGAGATAGTCCGGCGTCAGCGCGTTGAGGCCGGCGAAATCGCCGATGGCCTCGTGGAAGCCGTCATTGGCGCCTTCGCGAAACAGGAACGGCTGGTCGCCGTAGGCGCGCTGGTACATGTTGTGGCCGAGCTCGTGATGCACGGTGTAGAAATCGTCCGCCGTCACGGTGATGCAGGCCTTGAGGCGGATATCGTCCTTGCCGTCGAGGTCCCAGGCCGAGGCATGACAGATCACGTCGCGATCGCGCGGCCGCACGATCTGCGAGCGCGCCCAGAATGTCGCCGGCTCGGGCGCGAAGCCGATCGACTGGTACCAATTGTCTGCGGCGTGGACCATCTTCACCGGATCGTAGCCATGCGCCACGAGCGATGCGGTGAGGTCGTAGCCGAGGCCGCTGCCGCCCTTGGGCTGCACGATGTCGTAGATGTTGCCCCAGTCCTGGCCCCACATATTGCCGGTGAGGTCCTCGCGGATCGGGCCCGTCGCCGGCTGGACCGCGGCGCCGTATTTCGCACTCAGCCGGGCGCGGACATAGCAGTGCAGCTTGCCGTAGAGCGGCTCGACCTGGTGCCACAACGCGTCGGTCTTGGCGGCGAACGCGTCGGGCGGCATGTCGTACCAGGAGCGCCACAGGGCGCCGGTGTCGGCATAGCCGAGCTCGCGCGAGCCTTCATTGGCCAAGGTCACCAGCCGCGTGTAATCGCCCTTCATCTGCGGCGCGGAGACCGTGCGCCAGCCTTCCCACAGGGTGCGCGTCTCGCTGGGATCGCGCGACGTGCGCATGATGTCTTCCATGTCGTCGAGCGTCAGCGGCTTGCCGTTGTAGACGAACTTGGCGGTCGAATAGTCGCTGTCGAGGCGGGCGCGGATGTCGGCCAGTTCCTGGCTGGCGCCGGGCCGCGACGAGGCCGGCAGCACCAGCGCCTGCTTGAGAAGGTTCAGCTTGCGGCGCGTGACGTCGTCGACCTTCACCGCATCGAAGCGCGCCGCGCCCTTGGCGTAGCGCACCGCCATGTCGGTGCCCTCCGCCGTCGCCTTGGCGACGAGGAAATTGGTGTCGACGTTGATATAGGTCGCCTGCACCCAGGCCGCATGGTTGGCATAGAGGCTCTGGGTGGCGAGATCGCTCTCGGCCGCGGCCACGAAGGCGACGGCCTGCGCTGCCGTGGGCGGCGGCAGAGGCTTGCTCGCCGCGCCGATCGCAACGGATGCCGCGAAAATCACCGCCAGCGCTGTGGCCGAAAGATAGCTTGCCTTCATGGCGATCCCCATATGTGTCGCGCAAAGTATGGCGCCGGGACGACGGCAAGGCGAGAGCCGTGGTTTACCGTCCCCAGACTTGCCCGGAGCGTTGAATCCGAACGGTATTTTTGCAAACTGAGCCGAAGTCGAACCACATGAAATCAAAGGGATAGGCGTTCGCCGCAAACCGACAATTTTATCTGAATTGATCGGGTTCTCCAGTGAGTAGGAGTCTCGTGCGTGAAGAAGGAGGCAATTCTATCCCTCTGCGTGATGGCGCTGATGGCAGGCGCAGTTTGTGACGCCCAACAGCCGCTCGCGGAACCGAAGCCGGTCTCGGCCACGACCGACGACGGCAAGAAGAAGCCCGATGCCCGGAGCGCTCCGTCCGATGTTCAAACGCCAAGCGAGGAAGTGATCGTCTCGATTGCCGGACTATACGGCGACTGGAGAATGGAGCTGCCGGAATGGCCCGGATCCGACAAACCCGTCATCGGTGACTTCTGCAGTTTCAAGAAGCGGGATGACGGTGTCTCGATCACGTGCGCCGACGACTTTCTGCAGGAAATTCCGGAAGTCACCCTCGACGGCGACAAGTTGAGGATGCGCTGGGGCGGGGCGTTCACTCACACCATCTATGACGCCATTTGGGAGGGGAATGGAACCTTCGACGGCGAGATCGTCCAGGCGTCGATGGGGCTCGTCAGCCACCGCTTCAAGGCGAAGATGGAGCGCGCATCGGAGCCGCCAGCCAAGGATGCTCCGCAAGCCAGCTTGGCCGTCTTGAATAACTATTTTGACGACTTGGCATCCAGGTCCATTCGCGAAAAATATTATGAGGACGACGTCTACAAGGCGATGAAGAAGGCGGCGGCCAAGCGCGCCTATCCCCATGCGGGATTCGCAATGAAATATTTCGGCAAGATATTGGAGGAGAAGGCGGGGCATGCGCCGACCTTCCCGGATGTTTTCAAAGTGTCTAACGCCGAGAACGCCGAGCAATGGTGTCTGGTTCGCATCGATGCGGAAGGCCTGGCGGATGTTCGATGCCGCGAAATTCTGTAGATTTTATTGGCGGAGCGGCGGGATTTGAACCCACGACCTCCAGACCCCAAGACTGTCGGAACCGTTGATTCACAACGATATTCTTGCAAACCCGGGCTGAAATTGACCCAAAGAAACAAAGAGACAAGCGTTCGCCGCAAACCGAAATGAGTCGATGATAGGCTCGTGGCGCCTGCCGGAAATTCTCGAAATGCCATTCGCTATTATGCTGATGCCCGCCGATGTGAGTGCGCCCCCGCCGCACTACAAAATAGCGATTGAAAGAGCCGTGCAAGCGAACGGCGGGCGTCTTGGTCCGCATGGCGTCGTGCGATTGGCTGATGGTGGCCAACTCATTTTCGAGAACAGCGAATTTTGGCTCAAGCAACTTACTCCCGGCATTTGCCGCGTTGTCTTTGACACCGCGCTTCGCACCAACACATATGTGAGCAATGGAGGTTCAGGCTCTGACCTTGTGCCATTGAAGCTCAAAGGCTCAACGCTCAAGACCCCGCCCGACTTGGGACGGGCGGTCGTGGTGGCGAATCCCGTTGTTCTTTGCACCAAGTTGCAAAGCCGCCTCACGCATTGGAACCAAGAGACGGAACGGCTGAGACGCGAGGGGGTGATCGGTGCCGACGATCAACCGTTGGAGCCGCCGCCCGACCCCGGTACAGAACCGCGCTTGTCGGGCGACCCATCCGGCATAGCTGCAAGATGCGAAGCATCCACGCGAGAGAGAACCTTCAGACTTGGATGGAAATTCGTGCGCGGCATGATCACGCAGAACGCACAGTGGGGCATTGTCTGGCGCGCGGATGTTGCGCCCGAGACGGACCCTGCCACTTGGTTTCGCGATTCCTGTTGGCGCGTGCCCGGCACTCACGGCAAAGGCGGCATTAGTATATCCAGCCGCCCTCTCATGATGTTCGACAAGACCAAAAACACCAAACCCTTGCCAGCGAATTAGCGTATGGGCAGGCGCTATTTGACCAACAGCGAGCGATCAATAAAGCGATCACGCGGAATACCTATTCTTCGCCTGTTGCCGTTTGCCCTTCCCATAGTTGTTATTTTTACAATCAGCTTGGATCAGCAATTCCTGCAACAATGTATAGGAAGGCTGATTGAGGGGAGCGGTCGCGGTGCAGCGTGGGTTCGGCTCGCTGTCGCAATTGGCTGCAGCCCGAGTTATCTGTTCGACTTCTCGCGCCACTGGCTGGCAATCGCCACGTTCTGGTTGGGCGTCGTCTTTGCAGTGCCCCAAGTCTTTTGGTTGAAGCGGCACAAAGCCTATTGGGATTTGGTTCGCCAGAAGGAGCGAGATAACAGGGCCGCAAAGAGCAAGGAAGCCAATGACTAGCAATATTTCTGGCAGCGACTACACAACGCGCTTTAGCTCCCTTGAACCCACCGCTAAGGCCATGTTTCTCGCGCGCGTCGCTCATATGGCGACTGTCGCCGCGCGGGAAGCCTATATTCCGGATAAGGCGCACCCGGACAGGAATTTCGACACCCCCGATGGACCGATGCTTAGAGATGAAATGCTCTTTGTGCATCGGATCACGGGATACACGATGCACGTCTTAGATCGCACAGAAGGCGAAGGGCAGGACGCATCTGTCATGGCGATGATACTCGAATACTATCGGGCACACCGCTTGGAAACTTACCTCGCGGACTGGCTTGCCGAGCGGACAGGCCACCAGTCCGAAATTGCAAACTGACCGAAAACCAACACTCAATATAGAACAACAAATTCAGTCACTTAATTGGTCGGAGCGACAGGATTTGAACCTGCGACCCTTTGCCCCCCAGGCAAATGCGCTACCAGACTGCGCCACGCTCCGTATCCAATGTGTCTCGCGCCAGGCCACCGGCCGGGGAGCCGGGTTCGCGAAGGTCGCGGACTATAGGGGGCGCTCCCCTGCCCGGCAACGCCGTTCTACCGCCGGCTTCGGCCTTATTCGCCGCAGCTCAACGTCTGCGACTGGCTGGCGGCGAAGACGGCCTGCTGGGCGTTCCTGGTTTCGAAGCCCGTCGTGCAGGCATAGCCGATATTGAACGTGCCCTGCCCGCGCGGCGACGCGGCGCCCAGCAGCTGCGCTGCGCCCAACGTGCAGGCCGGCTTGCCGTCGCACAGGCTGCGCGCCGCAAAGGTCAGGTCGAGGGCGCCCCGCGGCGCCAGAAAGCGGGCGTTCAGGACATGAATGCGCGTCGCGCTGCCCGGAGCCTGCGTCATGAGCGGCTTGTCCGCGCCGTCCGGCGACGCCGCACAGGTCAGGACGGTTTGCAGCCAGGCGCCGGCCGAGCACACCGAGACGACGCCGGCCTGGCAGACGCGGCCGCCCTCTATCGCTTTGTGGCCGCCGGAATCGCAGTCGGCAAGGCAGGGCGTCGCGGCGAAGCAGCCGAGGCCGAAAGCGAGGGCCGCAAGCCTGCGCATCAGGCGCGGCGCGCGATCCCGCGCAGCCGCGCCTTCATCTGCTGCAATTCGGCGAGCAGTATCTCGAGCTTGATGCGCTCTTCCTCGGCGAGCACCAGCGAGACGTCCGGCGCCAGCGGCGCCTCCACCACGCGCTCCAGCGCGATCACATTGGAGCGCGGCGCCGGCGCCCGCGGCAGGGGCGCCGCCAGTTCGCCGCGGCCAAGCTCGGCGACGTGGCGCTGGCCACGGTCGCGCAGGATTTTCTGCACGCCCTTGATGGTGAAGCCTTCGCTGTAGAGCAGCGCGCGGATGCCGCGCAGCAGGTCGACGTCCTCGGGACGATAGTAACGCCGCCCGCCGGCGCGCTTCACCGGCTTGATCTGCGCGAAGCGCCCTTCCCAGAAGCGCAGCACGTGCTGCGGCACGTCCAGCTCGCTCGCCACTTCGCTGATGGTGCGGAAGGCTTCCGGCGATTTGGTGCGGACGGCGGCGGCAGCCAGCAAAGCGCTCAATCCTTCTTGTCGGGATCGGGCGTCTGCCCGTTGATGACCGCCTTCAATACGTGACTCGGGCGGAAAACCAGAACCCGGCGCGGCGCGATGGGAACCTCGTCGCCGGTCTTGGGGTTGCGTCCCATGCGCTGGCTCTTCTGGCGGACCGCGAAGGTTCCGAACGAGGAGAGCTTGACCGTCTCGCCGCGCGTCAGCGCCGAGCACACTTCTTCCAGCAGATCCTCGACCATCTGGGCCGACTCGTTGCGCGACAGACCGACGGCCTGGAACACCGCTTCGGTCAGGTCGGCGCGGGTCAGCGTGTCGGTGGTCATGGCGGCGACTCCCTATGCCTAACGAACGTTAGGCGCGAGGGGATTATCCGTCAACGTCAAAGGGATAGGTGGCGCCCTTCAACCGGTGTGCTACCAGCGCAGCAGGCAGGAACCCCAGGTGAAGCCGCCGCCCATGGCCTCCAGGAGCACCAACTGGCCCCTCTTTATGCGGCCGTCGGCAACGGCGGTCGCCAGCGCCAGCGGCACCGAGGCTGCCGATGTGTTGCCGTGCAGGGCGACCGTGGACACCACCTTCTCGGGCGGGATCTGGAGCTTCCGGGCGGTGCCGTCGAGGATGCGCTGGTTGGCCTGGTGCGGCACGAACCAGTCGATATCGGCGACGCTGAGGCCGGCCTCGCTGGCCGAGGCGGTGATGGCCGCCGTCATGTTGGTGACGGCGTGACGGAACACTTCCTTGCCGTGCATGCGCAGATGGCCGGTGGTCTGGGTCGAGGACGGCCCGCCATCGACATAGAGCAGATCGTGCAGCCGGCCGTCGGAATAGAGCTTGGTGTTGAGGACGCCGCGGTCGGCGGTGTCGCCCTTGCCGTCCCTGGCCTGCAGCACCACGGCGCCGGCGCCGTCGCCGAACAGCACGCAGGTCGTGCGGTCGTTCCAGTCGAGCAGCCGGCTCATCGATTCGGCGCCGACCAGCAGCACGGTTTTCGCCTGGCCGCATTTGATGAAATTGTCGGCCACGGCCATGCCGAAAATGAAGCCCGAGCACACCGCCTGCACGTCGAACGCCGCGCCGCGGCTCATGCCCAGCCGCGCCTGCAGCGTGGTGGCGGTGGCCGGAAAGGTCTCGTCCGGCGTCGTGGTGGCGCAGACGATCAGGTCGATCTCGCCGGCATCCATCCCGGCGCTGGCCAGCGCGTTGCGCGAGGCCTGCAGCGCGAGGTCGGAGGTCTTCTCGCCGTCGCGCACGATGTGGCGCTGGCGGATGCCGGTGCGTTCGCGAATCCATTCGTCGCTGGTATCGACGCGCCTGGCCAGTTCTTCGTTGGTGAGAACGGTCTCGGGCAGATACGCGCCGCAACCGACAATCTGCGAACGGATCACGAGGCGGCAGCCTCCGCGATGGAGGTATGGACGCCGCGGCGGTCAGCCACGATGCGGGCGACGACGCCGGCACGGGTGATGTCGATCGCCATGTCGAGGGCGCTGGCGAAGCCCAATGCGTCGGTGCCGCCATGGCTCTTCACGACGACGCCGTCGAGGCCGAGGAAAATGCCGCCGTTCGAGGCGCGCGGATCGAGCTTGCGGCGCAGGACGTTGAGCGCGCCGCCGGCGAGGAAGCCGCCGATGCGGCCCAGGAACGAGCGGCGCAGCGCGTTGCGCAGGAAAAACGTCACCAGCCTGGCGGTACCTTCAGCGGTCTTCAGCGCGACATTGCCGGTGAAGCCGTCGGTGACGACGACGTCCACCGTGCCTTCGGCTATGTCGTCGCCCTCGACGAAGCCGGCGAACTCGATCGGCAGGCTCGAATTGCTGCGCAGGATATGAGCCGCCGCCTTCACGGCGTCGTTGCCCTTCATGTCCTCGGAGCCGACATTGAGGATGCCCACGGTCGGCCGCTCCAGCCCCAGGATGGCACGGGCGAAGGCTTCGCCCATCACCGCGAAATCGACCAGCTGCTCGGCGCTGACGACGATATTGGCGCCGACGTCGAGCACCACGCTCTGGCCGCGCTTGGTCGGCCACAGGGCCGCGATGGCGGGCCGCGAGATCCCTTCCAGCGTGCCCAGCTGGAACATCGACATCGCCATCAGCGCACCGGTGTTGCCGGCGGAGACCGCGACTTCGGCTTCCCTGGTCTTCACCGAGTCGATGGCGTGCCACATCGAGGTGTTGCGGCCGCGGCGCAGCGCCAGGCTCGGCTTCTCGTCCATGCGCACGCGCTCGGCGGCGTGGCGGATGGTGATGCGCTCGAGCAGCTTGGCGCGCTTGGCGAACAGCGGCTTCAGTTCGGCCTCGTCGCCGTGCAGGATGAAGCGCACGGCGGGATGACGCAGCACCGAACGCGCCAGCGCGGCCACGACCACGCCGGGCCCGGCGTCGCCGCCCATGGCATCAATCGAAACGGTCAGTTCGCGGGCCAAGGTCGCCTCGCTGTCACGATCCGATAGCCAGCCGAGATCGGATCAGGCTTCTTTTTTCGTGACTTCGCGGCCGTCATAGTGGCCGCAGGCGCCGCAGACATGATGCGGACGCTTCTGCTCGCCGCAGTTCGGGCACTCATTGTGGGCCGCCGGCGCCAAGGCGTGATGCGACCGACGCATGTTGCGCCTGGAGGGCGAGGTTTTTCTTTTGGGCACCGCCATTGCGGGTCACTCCTTGAAAGCACCGTAGAACCGCGAACCGAATCCTGGGGCGCTGCGCAGTGCATCGCGCGGGCCTTTGGCTGGGCGGGCAAAACAAGGGGCGGAAGTAACAGGAAACCCACCCCGGGTTCAAGCCGGATTCTGGCCGGTTTTTCGGCCTTCAGGTCCGATTCTTGAGGTTTTTCAGCACCGCGAACGGGCTTTGCGGCGGCTCGGCGGCCCCGGCAGCCTCGGCCGGGGCGGCAAATTCCACACCTGGCGCGCGGGGATAGGGATCGATGGCCAGGACCAGTTCCTCCAGCAGCGGGCCGGCGAGGTCGTAATGCAGGCTGTCGATCTCCTCGGGCGTGTCGTCCTCTCCAGCCATGGCGGTCAGGGGAATGCTGGCGTCGCCGCGATGCCGGCTGGGCGCCGCCAGGTGCAGTTGCCGGTGCACAAGGCGTTCGATGCGGCTCTTCACCGGTTCCAGCGTCACGACGCAATCCTGCACGATGTCGGCCACCAGATCGGCGTCCAGCGAGAAACTGTTCGCCGAATGCTTGCGCAGGCGAAGCGTCGCGGCGAACGAGTCCACGGCGCGAACCTCGGCCCAGCGCGCGATGCGCGCGCGCTCCTCGGCGGTCGTCGTCAGCGCGATTTCGGCGCCGCCGCGATTGAGGTCGCCGAGATTGTAGTCGTGCTGGAACGGCAGGGGTTCGGCGGTCATCGTCCGTTAAATGCCGTTGGTGGCGTGCCGAAATCAAGCGTGCCGTCGGCGGGGTTGCCGTGCTCCAGCTGCGCCCGCGCCGTCAGCGCATAGCGCGCCAGCGCCGCGGCGGCCGCCTCATGGCCGGCGGCCCCGCGATAGACGTTGCGCAAGATCGCCTCGCGCAGCGCCGTCTCATCGCCTGCCGCCGCCTCATAAGCCTGGCAGCGCCCGTTGAAGGCATTACCCAGCTTCTTCATGCGCGGACCCAGCCCCATGTCGCCGGTGCCGAGGTCGCGCAGGCCCTCGTCGAAGGCGACGAAGATCGCGTCCGACAGGCCGCGCGCCAAGTCCTCGAGACCGGCGCTGCGCAGCCGCCCGAACACCAGCCAGGCATGCAGCGCCACCATGTCGAAGCGGCCGTCGATCGTATCGGCGACGCCATATTCGCGAAAAAAAGTCACCGACCGGGCCTGCGCCGTCAGGGCGGCGTGCAGGGCCTGGACGGTCCTGGCCCGCTCGGCGTTGCGGCGCAGGGCATTCAGCATGACGGAACTCTCCTGGTCGGGCAGTCTTGCCAGCGCGCGCGCCTGAGGCTAGCACGTCTGTCCGGGGCGGGATTTATCCGGTTTGAGGACGTTGTGCATGCGAAAAACGGTTCTGCTCCTCGCCGCCCTGGCCGTCATGGGCTGCACCCCGGTGGTCAACCAGCGCGGCTATTTGCCCGACCCCGACACCGAAAAGACCATCGGTGTCGGCAAGGACACCAAGACCAGCATCCAGCAGCGGCTCGGCTATCCCTCGACCGAGGCGACCTTCACCGCCGCCGGCGACGCCTGGTACTACATCACCGCGGTCGAGAAGCAGATCGCCTTTTTCGCGCCGTCGGTGCAGAGCCGCGCCATCCTGGCGGTCTATTTCGACAAGGACGGCAAGGTCACCGACCTCAAGCACTACTCGCTGCACGACGGCCATGTCGTCGCCTTCGAGACGCGCGAGACACCGGCCAAGGGCCGCGAGATGACGTTCCTACAGGAACTGTTCAACGCCACGCCCGGCGTGCCGCTCGGCAATAGCGGCCAGACCCAGAATCCCGGCGGCGGCAATGGCGGCGGACCGCCCGGCGGCGGCGGTCCCGGCCACTGAGCCAAAAAAAACGCGCGGAACGCAAGTTCCGCGCGTTTTTGTTTGAAGAGCATTCAGCTCAGAACGCGTGCGCCAGCGTCGCCAGCAGCAGCAGCGCGACGATGTTGGTGATCTTGATCATCGGATTGACCGCCGGGCCGGCCGTGTCCTTGTAGGGATCGCCGACCGTGTCGCCCGTCACCGCGGCCTTGTGGGCGTCAGAGCCCTTGCCGCCATGATGGCCGTCCTCGATGAACTTCTTGGCGTTGTCCCAGGCGCCGCCGCCCGAGGTCATCGAGATGGCGACGAACAGGCCGGTCACGATCACGCCCATCAGCATGGCGCCGAGCGCGTTGAAGGCCTGCGTCTTGCCGGCGATGGCATCGACCAGGAGGAACAGCACCACCGGCGAGAACACCGGCAGCATCGAGGGGATGATCATCTCGCGGATCGCCGCCTTGGTCAGCAGGTCGACGGCGCGGGCATAGTTGGGCTTTTGCGTCCCCGCCATGATGCCCGGCATCTCGCGGAACTGCTTGCGCACTTCCTCGACCACGGCGCCGGCCGCGCGGCCCACCGCCGTCATCGCCATGCCGCCGAACAGGTAAGGCAGCAGGCCGCCGACGAAGAGGCCGACGACCACCCACGGGTCGGCGAGGCTGAAGGTCGGCAGTTCGAGGCCGGCGAAGTAGCCGTACACATCGGAGTGCTCCGAGAAGTACTTCAGGTCCGCCGTGTAGGCCGCGAACAGCACCAGCGCGCCGAGGCCGGCCGAACCGATGGCATAGCCCTTGGTCACCGCCTTGGTGGTGTTGCCGACCGCGTCGAGCGCGTCCGTCGTCTTGCGCACGTCGCCTTCGAGGCCCGCCATTTCGGCGATGCCGCCGGCGTTGTCGGTCACCGGACCGAAGGCGTCGAGCGCCACGATCATGCCGGCGAGCGACAGCATGGTCGAAACCGCGATGGCGATGCCGAACAGGCCGGCCAGCAGGTAGGTCACGACGATGCCGGCGCAGATCACGAGCGCCGGAAGCGCGGTTGCCTCCATCGAGATGGCGAGGCCCTGGATCACGTTGGTTCCGTGACCCGTCACCGAGGCCTGCGCGATGACGCGGACCGGGCGGTAATTGGTTCCGGTGTAATACTCGGTGATCCAGATCAGCGCGCCGGTGACGGCGAGACCGACGATGCCGCACTCATACAGCGACATGCCGGTGTAGGCGACGCCGCCGCTCGAAAGATCGGTGTGCATGCCGATGAGATAATCGGTCAGCGGCCACAGGCCGATCAGCGACAGGATCACCGTGGCGATGACGCCCTTGTACAGAGCGCCCATGATGTTCCTGGACGCGCCCAGCCGCACGAAGAAGGTGCCGACGATCGAGGTGACGATGCTCATGCCCGCGATGGCGAGGGGATAGAGCATCAGCGACGCCTTCTGGTCGCCGTCGAAATAGATCGAAGCCAGCACCATGGTGGCGACCGTGGTCACCGCGAAGGTCTCGAACAGGTCGGCCGCCATGCCGGCGCAGTCGCCGACATTGTCGCCGACATTGTCGGCGATGGTGGCGGGGTTGCGCGGGTCGTCTTCGGGAATACCGGCCTCGACCTTGCCGACCATGTCGCCGCCGACGTCGGCGCCCTTGGTGAAGATGCCGCCGCCGAGACGCGCGAAGATCGAGATCAGCGAGGCGCCGAAGCCGAGCCCCACCAGGCTGTCGACGATGATGCGGCTCTGGGCCGCGTCCTGAATATCGAGTTTCAAGCCCATGGTCAGGAAGGCGTAGTAGCCGGCGACCGCGATGACGCCGAGACCGACGACCAGCATGCCGGTCACCGCGCCCGACCGGAACGCAACCGAGAGGCCTTCCGCCAGACCCTTGCGCGAGGCCTCCGCGGTGCGGACGTTGGCGCGCACCGAGACGTACATGCCGACATAGCCGGCCGCGCCCGAGAGCGCCGCGCCGATCAGATAGCCGACCGCCACCTGCCAGCCGAGGAAGACGAAGGCGAGGATGAAGATCACCGCGCCGACCGCGGCGATGGTGGTGTATTGGCGATTGAGGTAAGCGGCGGCGCCTTCCTGGATGGCGGCCGCGATCTCCTGCATGCGCGCATTGCCGGCGCTGAGCGCCAGGACCGAGCGGATGGTCCAAAGACCGTAAAGCAGCGCCAGCACGCCGGCGGCGAGTACAAGTTCCAAGCCCATGGCTTTTCCCCTTAGAGTTTGAGTCCCGAAGCAACCCGCGAAGACCTGCGGGTCCCCATGGCCGGCCGAGTTGGACGAACCGCTTCAAGGGCGGCGCACATATGCCAAAAGCCCGTGCGGGGTGCAACGGCGCTTTTGCGGCAGATATGCGCGAAATGACCGGTTTTTCGGCTTGCCGGGTGCCTAGGGGTGGCTTTGGGCCGCGGCCGGCGCCGCCGCCGGGGGCGGCGCGGGCGGCGGCGCGCCGGTCATCTGGTCGGCGCGCTGGGGCGTCTGGGTCGGATGCAGCGGCGAGAACTGGATGCCCGGGTCCTTGTCGCCGTCGCCGAAGACGATCCGCGTCACCTTGGCGGCGCCGACGACGCGGCGCGCGTCGGCGATCAGCCGGTTCGCCAGCAGGACGCGGTCGATCACCGTCGGGTCGGCGGCGACGGCGGTCGGCGCGGCGTTGACGTCGCGCACGAAGGCATCCTGGATGAAGGCGATCTTGTCGCGGATCTCCAGCGCCGCGCCCTGCGACGCGGCGACCAGCTTGGAGGAAATATAGGAATAGCCCAGCAGCTTGCCGTCCTTGCTCATCGGCGCGATCAGGAACGGCATCTCGACATTGGTGCCGGGATCGCCCGGCGTCTCGGCGGCAAGCGCCGGCCCGGCAAAGGCGGTCAGCAGGACGGCGAGGACGAGAGCGCGGCGCATGACGCGAGGGTCGCAAAACAGGACTAACAGTTGGTTACCGTTCGGCCGACCTGGCCGCTAGATGCTGGGGGCCGGGCGGCGGCCGGCCACATCGTATTGTTTTCGACTTCGCGCATTGCGCGATCCAGGCCCGGAAGACCGTTACCTGTGCCGCCAACCGCCCGCGCCAAAAGGCATCGGCCTGCCATCGGCGCCCAGCAGCGCCACACCCCTGCCCTTCATCACCCAACCGATCTGCGTCACCGGTACGCCTGCCGCCTTCGCCGCCGCGAACACCTTCGCGCGCCTGGCGCGCGGGGCGCAGAAGGCGATCTCGTAGTCGTCGCCCGCGGTCGCGGCCCGCAGCACCGCCTTTTCGCCTGTGCCCCAGAACTTGCGCAGCGCCGGCGACAGCGGCACGCGCGTCGCATCGATGGCGACATGCACCTTCGAGACATCCGCGAGGTGCCCAAGATCGGCGAGCAAACCGTCCGACACATCCAGCGCCGCGCTGGCGAGGCCACGCAGCTTTTGTCCCAGCGCCAGGCGCGGCTGCGGCACACGATAGCGGCCGATGAGGAAGGCCGCGCGCCGCTTTGCCTGCAAGGCCTCCAGGCCCGCGCCGCTGTCGCCGATAGTGCCGGAGACGAAAACGAGGTCGCCCTCTTGTGCGCCGCGCCGCAGGATCGCCTTGCCGTTCGGCACATAGCCCAGCGCCGCGACCGTGATGCCGAGCGGCCCCGGCGTCGACGACAGATCGCCGCCGAGCAGCGACACGCCGAAGGTCTTGTGGTCCGCCGCCAGACCGCGCGCGAAGCCGCGCAGCCATTTGCCGTCGACGGCTTTCGGCAGACACAGCGTCAACAGATAGCCGAACGGCGCGGCACCCTTCGCCGCCAGGTCGGAGAGGTTCACGCGCAGCGCCTTGCGCGCGATCGCGCCCGGCGGATCGGTCGCGAAAAAATCGACGCCCGCCACGATCGTGTCGGTCGTCAGCACCAATTCGTGTCCGGCCCGCGGCGCCAGCAGCGCGACGTCGTCCGTCAGCCCCAACGCCGCCTTCGACGTCGCCAGCGGCGCGAACAAGTCTCTGATCAGTTGAAATTCGGACAGAGGCATCGCCGCACCTTAATCCTCCCCCGTTTCTACGGGAGAGAAAAATCAGAACGCCAGCTCGTCGCCCGGCGGCGTCTCGCCGAACTCCGCGGCGCGCTTTCGGTGCGCCAGCTTGTCGAGCGCCGCGTTGACGAAGGACGGTTCGTCGGCGTTGAAAAAGGCGTGCGCAATCTCGACATATTCGTCGATCACCACCCGCGCCGGAACGTCCGGCCGCGCGATGAGTTCGAAGGACGCGGCGCGCAGGATGGCGCGCAGGATCGAATCCACCCGCTCCAGCCGCCAGTCGGCGGCCAGGCATCCGGCGATGGAGCGGTCGATCTCGACCTGGTGCGGCGGCACGCCCTTGACGATGGCGGCGAAGAATTCCGCGTCGGGCGCCACGTCCGCCTCGGGCCGGTCTGCCCTCGCCTCCGGCGAGGGGGCGAAACGGTGCGCGATGAACTCGCCGGCGACCTCTTCGGCGTCGATGCCGGTCAGTTCCATCTGGTAGAGCGCCTGCACCGCCGCCAGACGCGCCGCGCGCCGCGCGTCATAGCTGCCGGTCATCGGTGCACGCCGAGCCGATTGCGGGCGGCCAGCAATGCGAGGCAGGCCCGCGCGGCGTCGCCGCCCTTGTCGCCGTCGTCGACCGCGGCGCGCACCCGCGCCTGCGCCTCGCTCTCCACCGTCAGGATGCCGTTGCCGATGCACAGGCCGAGATTGATGCCGAGGTCCATCAGGCCGCGCGCCGACTCGCCCGCCACGATCTCGAAATGCCAGGTCTCGCCGCGGATGACGCAGCCGAGCGCGATATAGCCGTCATAGCCCTTGCCGCCATGCTCGCCGGCGCGCGCGGCGATGGCGATGGCGGGCGGGATTTCCAGCGCGCCGGGCACCGCCAGCCGCTCGAAATGCGCCCCGCCCTTCTCCAGCGCCGCCGTCGCGCCGTCGAGCAGCGCGTCGGAGATATGCGCATAGAACCGCGCCTCGACGATCAGGATGTTGGGCGTCTCGATCATGTCTCGTTATCCCCGGCCGTCCCGCCGCTGGTGCCGCGGATGGCGTGCGTGCCGACGATGTTGAGGTCGTAGCCTTCCAGCGCCACGACCTTCTTCTCCGGCGTGTCGGTGAGAAGGATCATGTCCCTGACGCCGAGGTCGAGCAGGATCTGCGCCCCGACGCCGTATTCCTTGACCCTGCGCCGGTCGATGTCCTCCGCCACGCGCCGCGTCACGACGTCCGACACGAAGGTCGGCCTTGTGGTGCGCAGCAGGACCACCACGCCGCGGCCTTCGCGCGCGATGATGCGCATGGATTCGCCCAGCACGTCGCGCTCATAGGGTTTCCATTCCAGCATGTCGCTGAAGATGTTGACCGCGTGCATGCGCACCAGGACCGGCTCGGCGGTCGTGATGTCGCCCTTCACCAGCGCGATGTGCTCGGCATATTCGAGCTGGTTGACGTAGACGCACATCTTCCATTCGCCGCCATTGTGGCTCTGGAACGGCGTCTCGATGGTGCGCTTGACGAAGTGATCGTATTTGCGGCGATAGGCGATGAGGTCGGCGATGGTGCCGATCTTGAGGCCGTGCAGCTGCGCGAACGGCACTAGGTCCGGCAGCCGCGCCATCGAGCCGTCCTCGTTCATGATCTCGCAGATCACGCCGGCCGGATTGAGCCCGGCCAGCCGCGCGATGTCGACCGCGGCCTCGGTATGCCCGGCGCGCACCAGCGTGCCGCCGTGCCGCGCCACAAGCGGAAAGACGTGGCCGGGCGAGGTGATGTCGGCCGGCCCCTTGGTGGCGTCGATCGCCACCGAGATCGTGTGGGCACGGTCGTGCGCCGAGATGCCGGTCGAGATGCCTTCCTTGGCCTCGATCGAGACCGTGAAGGCGGTCTGGTTCGGCGTACCGTTGACCGCCGTCATCATCGGGATGTTCAGCGTGTTGGCGCGATCCTGCGTCAGCGCGAGGCAGATCAGTCCGCGGCCGTGCTTGGCCATGAAGTTGACCGCCTGCGGCGTGCACATCTGCGCCGGGATGACGAGGTCGCCCTCGTTCTCGCGGTCGTCGGCGTCCATCAGGATGAACATGCGCCCGTTGCGCGCGTCTTCGATGACGTCCTCGATGGCGGCAATGTAGTCGTGATAGACCGAGACGTTCATTTGCCGACCAGCCTCGCCACATAACGCGCCAGGAGGTCGATCTCGAGATTGACCTTGGAGCCGGGCTTCGCCTTGCCGAAGGTCGTGACCTTCTGGGTATGCGGGATGATGTTGACGCCGAAGCGCGTGCCCGCGACCTCGTTGACCGTCAGCGAGACGCCGTCGAGCGCCACCGAGCCCTTGGCGGCGATGAGCCTGGCGAGCGCCGCCGGCGCCGCGAACGTGAAGCGCACGGATTCGCCCTCAGGCACCACAAGCTTGACCTCGGCGGTGCCGTCGACATGGCCGCTGACGATATGGCCGCCGAATTCGTCGCCGACCCGCATCGGGCGCTCGAGATTGACCGGATCGCCGGCCTTCCAGCTGCCCAGCGTCGTCTTCGACAGCGTTTCGGCCGAGGCGGTGACGGCGAACCAGCGATCCTTCGCCGAGCCCTTGTCGACGACCGTCAGGCAGATGCCGGAGCAGGCGATCGAGGCGCCCAGATCGACCGCCGACACGTCGTAAGCGGTCGCGATCACGACATGGGTGTCGCCGCGCTTCTCGACATGGCGCACGCGCCCGACATCGGTGACGATTCCGGTGAACATGGGCCCCTTTTAGGCCCTGCGGACGTAGCTTTCCAGAACGTCGGCGCCGAATTCGCGACGCGACGTGCGGGTAAACTTCGGCGCTTCCTCCAGGCTCAGCGCCGCCAGCGCGTCGATGGCGCTATGCCCTGCTCCGCCCAGGGTCATCGGCGCGGTGAAGATTTCGAGCGCGTCCGCGACGCCGCGGTCGAGGAACGCGGCGTGGACGGTGGCGCCGCCCTCCACCAGCAGCCGCGTGACCCCTCTCTTCGCCAACTCGCCGAGCATTGCAGCGAGGTCCGGCCTGCCCCGCGCGTCGCGCGCAACCCGGATGACCTCGACGCCGGCGGCCGCAAGCCCGGCGCCGCCGCCGGCCGCCGCGGTGAACACCAGCGTCGGCGTCTGCGCCGCCGTCGCGGCCAGCTTCGAGCCTTCGTGCAATCGCAATCTGGTGTCGAGCACGACACGCAGCGGCGAATGCGTCTGAAGCCCCGCGATCCGGCAGGTCAGTTCCGGATCGTCGGCCAGCGCCGTGTTGATGCCGACCAGGATCGCGTCGTTTTGCGCCCTGAGCAGATGCCCGAAGCGGCGCGCCTCAGCGCCGGTGAGCCATTTGCTGTCGCCGGACACGGTCGCCGTCTTGCCGTCCAGGCTCTGCGCGATCTTGAGCGTCACCAGCGGACGGTCCTGTGCCAGGCGCATCAGGAAACCGGCATGCGATCGCGCCGCCTCATCCGCGAGCACACCGGTCGCGACCTCGATGCCTGCGGCCCGCAGCTTCGCAAAGCCCTTGCCGGCAGTGAGCGGGTGCGGATCCTCCATCGCCGCGACGACGCGCCGGATGCCGGCGGCGATCAGGCTCTCGGCGCAGGACAGCGTCCGCGTGACGGCGGCGCAGGGCTCGAGCGTGACATAGGCGGTGGCGCCGCGCGCCGCATGTCCCGCCTGGGCCAGCGCGACGGCTTCGCCGTGCGGAATGCCGCCATCGGCCGTCCGGCCGCGCCCGACGACGATGCCTTCGGACGAAACGATGACGCAGCCGACCGACGGGTTGCCCAATGTCCGCCCCAGGCCGCGCCGCCCCAGCGCCAGCGCATGGTGCATGTGGCCGATGTCGGCCGGCGTCGTCATGGCAGCAGGACCGAGAACGCGATCGCCGCCGCGTTGTAGGCCGCATGCGTCGCGAACGATGTCCTGAGCGAGCCGGTGCGCGCCACCCACAGCGCCAGCACCACGCCGGCCAGCGCCAGCTCCGCGGTGTAGAGCCAGCCCTGGGCCCCGGGATGGACGAACATGTGGCCGTGGGCCGCGGCGAACAGAACGCCGCTCACCACCGCCGACAGCCACACGCCGTTTCTCTGGCGCAGCCAGCCATACAGCAAGCCGCGGAAGAAGAACTCCTCGACAAAGGGCGCGAACACCGCGACGACCGCAACGGACGCCAGGAATTCGGCCGCGCCATGCGGCACCAGCGCGCGCTCGATGTCGGTATCGTGGAACTGAATCAGCGACGTCCGCGACAGCAGTTCGTTGCCGCCGTTGAGGAGCAGCGACAACACCAGGCCGCTCAGCACCGCCAGCAGCAGCGCCCGGCCGCTCGCCGGTGGGAAATAATATGTCAGCGGCCGCGCGACGCGCCGCCGTGCCACCAGCCAGACGACGGCGACAAGTCCGAGGTCGCTGATCAGCAGCAAGACGTGGTTGGCGGTGAAGTTCTTCGTCAGCGACGCCAGGCTTGCGGCATTGGGATGGTAGCCGTGCCGCATGGCGATCGCGACGGCCACGCCGCCGACGATCACCGCCAGCACGATGCCGGCGAAGGTGCCGCCGAAAAACGCGATGACGAGGTCCCACCAACGCAGGCGGCCGTCGCGGGACGGCGGGAAGCTGCTGTGCTGTGCGTGTTCGACCATCGCCGTCCGGGCCATCGCGCGACCCGCGATCAATCCTTGTTGTTCTTGTCGTCCCGGTCGTCGCCTTCGAGTTCGCCGATCAGCATCTCGAAGTCCTTGGTCTCGCGGAAATTCTTGTAGACCGAGGCGAAGCGGACATAGGCGACCTTGTCGAGGCTCGACAGCGCCTGCATCACGAGTTCGCCGATCACCGGCGACGGGATCTCGTTCTCGCCCATGCTTTCGAGGCGCCGCACGATGCCGGTGATGGTGCGATCGATGCGCTCGCGCTCCACCGGGCGTTTGCGCAGCGCATGGGTGATCGAGCGCTCGAGCTTCTCGCGCTCGAACGGCTCGCGCCGCCCGTTCTTCTTGACCACGATGAGCTCGCGCAGCTGCACCCGCTCGAAGGTGGTAAAGCGGCCGCCGCATTCGGGGCAGTGCCGCCGCCGGCGGATCGCCGAATTGTCCTCGCTGGGACGGCTGTCCTTCACCTGGGTGTCGTCATGTCCGCAAAAGGGGCAGCGCATGGAAGTCGCTTTCTGCTTATGGGTAGATCGGAAAACGCTTGCACAAATCCTTGACGCGCGCCGCGACGCTTTGCTCGACGGCGGCATCGCCAGCCTCGCCCTTCTTCGCCACCGCGTCTATCACTTCGACGATCAGCTTGCCGATGTCGCGGAATTCGGCCGTGCCGAAGCCCCGCGTCGTCCCGGCCGGCGTGCCCAGGCGGATGCCCGAGGTGATCGCCGGCTTCTCGGTGTCGAACGGCACCGCGTTCTTGTTGGTGGTGATCGCGGCGCGGTCGAGCGCCCGCTCGGTGTCGCGGCCCTTGGCGCCCTTGGGCCGCAGGTCGACCAGCATGAGATGCGTGTCGGTGCCGCCGGAGACGATGTCGAGGCCTTCGCCGTGCAGCGTCTCCGCCAGCACCTTGGCGTTGTCGACCACGGCCCTGGCGTAGCGCTTGAACTCCGGACGCAGTGCCTCGCCGAACGCCACCGCCTTGGCGGCGATCACATGCATCAGCGGTCCGCCCTGCAGGCCGGGGAACACCGCCGAGTTGATCTTCTTGCCGAGGTCCATGTCGCGCGACAGGATCATGCCGCCGCGCGGGCCGCGCAGCGTCTTGTGCGTCGTCGTGGTCACGACATGGGCGTGTTCAAGCGGATTGGGATGCACGCCGCCGGCCACCAGCCCCGCGAAATGCGCCATGTCGACCATGAAATAGGCGCCGATCGAATCGGCGATGGCGCGGAAGCGCGCGAAGTCGATGATGCGGGCATAGGCCGAACCGCCGGCGATGATCAGCTTGGGCTTGTGCGCCAAGGCCAGCGCCTCGACCTCGTCCATGTCGATGCGCTGATCCTGCCGGCGCACCGTGTAGGACACCGGCTTGAACCACTTGCCCGACTGGTTGGCGGGCGAACCGTGCGTCAGATGCCCCCCCGCCGCGAGGTCGAGCCCCATGAAGATATCTCCAGGTTGCAACAACGCAAAGAACACGGCCTGGTTGGCTTGCGCACCAGAGTGGGGTTGCACATTGGCGAAGTCGCAGTCGAACAGGCGCCGCGCCCGCGCGATCGCCAGCTCCTCGGCGACGTCGACGAACTCGCAGCCGCCATAGTAGCGCCGGCCCGGATAGCCTTCGGCGTATTTGTTGGTGAGGACCGAGCCCTGGGCTTCCAGAACCGCGCGGGAAACGATGTTTTCCGACGCGATCAGCTCGATCTTGTCGCGTTGCCGGCCGAGTTCGTCGCCGATCGCGCGCGCCACTTCGGGATCGCGTTCCGCCAAGGTTTGCGTGAAAAATCCCGGCAAAACATTGCCAGCAGCGTCAGCCACAGCCACCATCCCAAGCCCTGCAAATCCTTGATCCCGACGCCGCCCGGCGCGAGTTGCGATACCCCTAGCCTTTTACCAAATCTAGCGCCAGACCGCTTCGCACATGCCACCCGCTGAGAGCGGGCGGCGCCTGCCGGGGGGCGCGGAATCGCGGGAATCCTCGGATTTCCTTAAGGGAAGTTGCAGTCTTCGCGCAACATTCGAGCAGTGACCGGCAGTGACCTCAAACAAGAGGCGAATCAGAACGCGCGGAACCTAGAGTTGAAGCAAAAGGATACGGAAAATTTGCCGCAGTTCGAAACTGCCCCACTCATTTTGAGTAGTTTTTCTTGCTTTCATTTGCGGGCCACGCAATACCGGTTGCGCAACTGTGCTTCCACTTAACCCATGAGTAGAGGGTGTGTTCCATGAGTACTGAAGACATGTCGGTCGGACGTTCCGAAGAAATCCTCAAACTGGCCAGCGACATTGTCGCCGCCTATGTCAGCAACAATTCGGTTTCGGTCAGCGATCTCCCCGCGATGATCCGCAGCGTGCACTCCACGCTTGGCGGTCTTTCGGGCGTGGACGGCATCGATTTCGCCACCACGCAGAAGCCGGCGGTGACGGTCAAGAAGTCCATCACGCCGGACTACCTGATCTGCCTGGAGGACGGCAAGAAACTGAAGATGCTCAAGCGCTACCTGCGCTCGCGCTTCAAGCTGACGCCGGACCAGTATCGCGCCAAATGGGGCCTTCCCGCGGACTATCCGATGGTCGCCGCCAACTACGCCGCGAAGCGCTCGGAATTCGCCAAGAAGATCGGCCTGGGCCGCACCTCGCCGCCCAAGGGCCGCAAGCGCGGCTGAGCGAAAACGGCGGCGCCCTAGGCGCCGCCGCGTTTCTTGTCCAGGACGTATCTGAGCTTGCGGACCGCGGCATCGGTCAGGGAGGCGCGCGGCGCCCCGGCCGGTCCCATGACGCTCGCTTCGGTGCCGGTCGCGGCATCGATCGCCGTCGCCTTCACGACATTGCCCTGCACGACGAACTCGACGAAAACCTCGCCGCCGCCCGTCTTGCCTGAAGGCGGCATCAGGCGGCGCGGCTCAGGCGGTGCGCCGTCCACACCTGGTCGAGCGCCTTGACCAGCGCATCCATCGCCGCGTCGCTATGCATCGGCGACGGCGTGAAGCGCAGCCTTTCGGTGCCGCGCGGCACGGTGGGATAGTTGATCGGCTGCACATAGATCGCATGGTCGCGCAGCAGCGCATCCGACACCGATTTGCACAGCGCCGCGTCGCCGACGAACACCGGCACGATGTGGCTGGGCGAATCCATCACCGGCAATCCCGCTTCGGCGAACAGCCGCTTCAGCCGCGCCGCCCGTTCGTGCAGGCGCTCGCGCTCCCAATTGCTGGTCTTGAGGTGGCGGACGCTGGCCAGCACCCCGGCCGCGATCGCCGGCGCCAGCGAGGTCGTGAAGATGAAGCCCGGCGCGAAGGAGCGGATGCAGTCGACCAGCTCGTTCGAGGCCGCGATATAGCCGCCCATGACGCCGAACGCCTTGGCCAGCGTGCCCTCGACGATGTCGATGCGCTCCATCACGCCGTCGCGCGCCGCGACGCCGGCGCCGCGCGGCCCGTAGAGGCCGACGCCATGGACCTCGTCGAGATAGGTCAGCGCGCCGTATTTCTCGGCGAGATCGCAGAAATCCCGGAGGCGCCCGAAATCGCCGTCCATCGAATAGACCGACTCGAAAGCGATCAGCTTGGGTGCGGACGGGTCCTCGGACGCCAGCAGCGCTTCCAGGTGCTGCGTGTCGTTATGGCGGAACAGCCGCTTCTCCATGCCGCCATGCCGGATGCCCTCGATCATCGAGGCATGGTTGAGCTCGTCGGAGAACACGATCAGTCCGGGCAATATCCTGCCCAGCGTCGCCAGCGTCGTGTCGTTCGAGATGTAGCCCGAGGTGAACAGCAGCGCCGCGTCCTTGCCGTGCAGGTCGGCGAGTTCCTGCTCCAGCTCGACATGATAATGCGTGGTGCCGGAGATGTTGCGCGTGCCGCCGGCGCCGGCGCCGGTCGCGTCGATCGCCTCGTGCATGGCGGCGAGCACCACCGGGTGCTGGCCCATGCAGAGATAATCGTTGCTGCACCACACCGTGATCGGCCGCTTGTCGGCGTCCGTATAGAAGTCGGCATTGGGATAGGCGCCGCGCCGGCGCACGATGTCGGCGAAGACGCGATAGCGGCCCTCGCGCCGGAGGCCGGCGAGTGCGTCGCGAAAACGGCTGAGATACGGAAACGTCATGAATCCAGTCTCTTACGCGCAGATTTGGGGTCGACCCAGCGAGTTTTCAACCGGCGTGGAACATACAACAGCCAATCTCCCATGACCGACGCCTTTTGTCACATGACGGCCCTCAGCCTCGCCCTCGTCCTTGCCGCCGCCACGGCGCTGTGGCTGGCCAGCCTCCGGCTCCGGGACGCCAGCATCGTCGACATCTTCTGGGCGCCGGGCTTCGCGCTGATGGCGTGGACGGCCGCCGGCGTGACGCAGCATGCGTTGAGTGCGCGCGCCGTGCTGGTGCTGGCACTGGTCAGCCTGTGGGCCGCCCGGCTCGGCCTGCACATCGTACTGCGCCATGCCGGCGAGGATCGCCGCTACGCCGCGATGCGCGCGGCGCATGGCAGGCGCTGGTGGTGGTGGAGCCTATTCCAGGTCTTCCTGCTGCAGGCTGTCCTGATCTGGCTGATCTCCTGGCCGCTGCGCATGGCGGCGGCCTCGCAGGCGCCGCTGGACGCGCTCGACATGGCGGGCGCCGTCCTGGCAAGCGCGGGTCTTTTGCTCGAAGCCGTCGCCGATTGGCAGCTGACGCGCTTTCGCAGGCTGGCCGGCAATGCCGGCAAGGTGATGGACCGGGGCCTGTGGTCGTGGTCGCGCCATCCCAATTATTTCGGCGACGCGGTGCTGTGGTGGGGCTTCTTCCTGCTCGGCGTCGGCGCCGTCCCGGCGTGGTGGCTGGTCGCCAGTCCGCTGGCGATGACGCTCCTGCTGCTGCGTGTGTCCGGCGTCAGCCTGCTGGAGGAAACGATCGTGGCGCGGCGGCCGGACTATGCCGACTATATCCGCCGCACCAGCGCCTTCGTGCCCTGGCCGCCCCGGCTCAAAGCCTGAAGCGGACCTGATCGATCCAGAAGCGCTCCAGCCGCTTCAGCGTCACGCTCAGCGCATCGAGATCGGCGGCGGCGACGTTGCCCACCGCGTTCAGCGAACCCAGATGGCGCTCGAACAGCTCGCGCAGCATGTCGCGGACCGCCTCGCCCTTGCGCGTCAGGCGCACCAGGACCGAGCGCCGGTCGGCCTCCGAACGCTCGTGATGGATATAGCCGCTCTCGACCAGCTTCTTGAGATTGTACGAGACGTTGGAGCCCAGATAGTGGCCGCGCGTGCGCAGCTCGCCGGCCGTCAGCTCCTGGTCGCCGACGTTGAACAGCAGCAGAGCCTGGACGCTGTTGATCTCGCGTTCGTCGCGGCGGTCGAGCTCGTCCTTGATCACGTCGAGCAGCTGCCGGTGCAGCCGCTCGACCAGGTTGAGCGTCTCCAGATAGTACTTCGCTTCCACGCGGGTGCTTTCGAGCACCGCGTTTTGCGGCTTCGTGTGTGCTGTCATCGCCATTCCCCGCTTTTTGCAGGGCCCACCTTGTTGTTATGGAGGTGAGACTAGAAGGCATTTGTTAAAAGGCTGTGAAAAAGCGTCCTTTACGGATGCTTACCTTTCTTAGGGACAACGCCTATTGCCGCGACAGCTCGCGCGCCACGATCACGCGCATGATCTCGTTGGTGCCTTCGAGAATCTGATGCACCCGAAGGTCGCGGACATGCCGTTCGGCGGGAAAATCCTTGAGATAGCCGTAGCCACCATGCAGCTGCAGCGCGTCGTTGGCGATCGCAAAGCCCGCGTCGGTGGCGAAACGCTTGGCCATGGCGCACAGTTTGGTGGCGGCCGGATCGCGCCGGTCGAGCGCCGCCGCGGCGCTGCGGATCATCAGCCGCGCGGCCTCCAGCTCCGTCGCCATGTCGGCGAGCTTGAACTGCGAGGCCTGGAAATCCGCCACCGGCCGGCCGAACTGCTTGCGGTCGCGGGTATAAGCCAGCGCCTCGTCGAGCGCGGCGCGCGCCGTGCCCACCGAGCAGGCGCCGATATTGATGCGCCCGCCGTCCAGCCCCATCATCGCGATGCGAAAGCCTTCGCCCTCGCCGCCGATGCGGTTGGCCGCCGGCACGCGGCAATCCTCGAAGATCACCTGCGCCGTGGGCTGACTGTTCCAGCCCATCTTGCGTTCCGGCTTGCCGAACGAGAGGCCTGTCATGCCCTTCTCGACGACGAGGCAGGAGATGCCCCTGGGCCCGTCCTCGCCGGTGCGCACCATGCAGACATAGACGTCCGAGACGCCGGCGCCGGAAATGAACGCCTTGCTGCCGTTCAACACATAATGCTCGCCGTCGCGCACGGCGCGCGTCTTCAGGCTGGCCGCGTCGGAGCCCGAGCCCGGCTCGGTCAGGCAATAGCTCGCGATCCGCTGCATCGTCGTCATCTGGGGCAGCAGGCGGCGGCGCTGCTCGTCATTGCCGAAGCGGTCGATCATCCACGACGCCATGTTGTGGATGGAGAGGAAGGCAGCGGTCGAGGTGCAGCCGGCCGACAATTCCTCCATCACGATCGCAGCGTCCAGGCGCGACATCTCCGAACCGCCGACGTCGCCCTTGACGTAGATGCCGGCGAAGCCGAGCGCGGCCGCCTCGCGCAGCGTCTCGACCGGAAAGAACGCCGCGCTGTCCCATTCGCCCGCGAACGGCGCCAGGCGCGCCTGCGCGAAACGCCGCGCCGCGTCCTCGATGGCGCGCTGGTCCTCGGTGAGTGCGAAATCCATGGTCCGCCTTTGCTCGATAAAACCACCGAATGTCACCACAGTGGCGACGTCGTCAATCCCTTTGGACCGCAGACCGCGGCACGCGTCGCGCGGCTGCTGGGTTCCCAGCGGCGCCGGTCACTGCCCCATCGCCGAGATCATCGTCTTCTGCAGCTTGCGGATTTCGTCGGCTTGCGGCTTCAGGAGCGCGCGGTTGGCCCGGGCGACATCCTCTTCCTTTTTCCACAGCGCCTTTTGCGCCGCAGTCGGATTCGCTGGGCCGCAATCGTCGCCGCCGCAGCTGCCGCCGATGTCGCCCTGCATCGGCACGGCCTCCTCGACCGCTTCCTTGATCTCGAGGTAATGCGCCTTGACGCCGCGCTTCTGCGCGATGGTCTCGTCGCACATCGACAAGGCCGCGACCCGGGTCTCGATCTTGCCGTTGTACTCCGCTTGCGCGCTAATCTTGCCCATGTCGGCCTGCAGCTGCGCCAGTTGCGCCGGCGTCGGGTTCCCCTTGATCTGCGGCATCGCGGCGATCGCCAGGACGCCGTGGTTCTTGCGCATGATGTCGAGCGCTTCCTTGTCGGCGCCCGTCGCGTGCGTCACGCAATCCGCGCCCGGCCGTTTGATCGCGAGGTAGAAATCGACATCCGCCTGCGTCAACGGCGTCACCATGTATTTCGACGGCGGCGCGTCGGCCAGCGCCGGCACGCGCGACAAGGCCAGTAGCGCCAGCACGGCGGCGGCAAGCATTCGCATGGCAGTCCTCCCCAAGGCGCCAGAATTAACCCGGATTTTCGCCGCGGCAAAGGCCGCGCCGTCGCGACGCCTTGCGCAGCCCAGCCCAACTTGGCAAGACAGCGCCATGAGCGAGGCCCGTTTCCCGAACCTGCGCATGCGCCGCCTGCGCCGTCACGACTGGACGCGGCGGCTGGTGGCGGAGAACACGCTCAGCGCCGCCGACTTCATCTGGCCGATCTTCATCACGGATGGCGCGCGCAAACGCGAGCCGGTGCCGTCCATGCCCGGCGTCGAGCGCCTCTCCGTCGATCTCGTTCCGGCCGCCGCCGAAGAGGCCGCCGCGCTCGGCATTCCGGTGATCGCGCTGTTTCCCTACACCGATCCCGCGCTCAAGACGCCCGACGGCCGCGAAGCGACCAATGCCGGCAACCTCGTCTGCCGCGCCGTGCGCGCCATCAAGAAAGCCGTGCCCGAGATCGGCGTCCTGTGCGACGTGGCGCTCGACCCCTACACCAATCACGGCCATGACGGCGTGATGGACGGCAACAACCAAAACGTCGCCAACGACGAGACGCTGGAGATCCTGGTGCGCCAGGCCCTCGTCCAGGCGGAAGCCGGCTGCGACATCATCGCGCCGTCGGACATGATGGACGGCCGCGTCGGCGTCATTCGCGAGGCGCTGGAAAAGAACGGCTTCCGGGACACGCTGATCATGGCCTATGCGGCCAAATACGCCTCGGCCTTCTACGGCCCGTTCCGCGAGGCGGTCGGCTCGGCCAAGGCGCTGATCGGCGACAAGCGCACCTACCAGATGGACCCGGCCAATGGCGACGAAGCGCTGCGCGAGGTGGCGCTCGACCTCGCCGAGGGCGCCGACATGGTGATGGTCAAGCCGGGCATGCCCTATCTCGACCTCGTCCATCGGGTGCGCGAGAGATTCGGCGTGCCGACCTTCGCCTACCAGGTCTCGGGCGAGTATTCGATGCTGACGGCGGCGATCGAGCGCGGCTGGTTCGAACGCGACCGCGTCATCCTGGAGAGCCTTCTGGGCTTCAAGCGCGCCGGTGCCAGCGGCATCCTGACCTATTTCGCGCGCGATGCGGCAAGACTGCTGAAAGCGGGTTGAACCGGCGATCAGCGCGCGTTGGCGTGCAGCGTATAGCCCTTGCCCGCCATGCAGGCGCGATAGATCTGATCGAAGGCCGCCTTCTTTTCCAGCGTCGTTTGCGCCTGGGCGGCGTCGGACGCGTCGGCGCCGGAGGCCGCGGTGGCGCGGCAGCCCTCGCTGTCCAGCGTCATGTCGACGCCGGCGAGCTGGTTGGCGTCGGAGGTGCAGCCGGCAAGGACGAGCACGGCGAGCGGCAGGATGAAACGCTTCGGCATGGGCGCGCATAGTGGCGCCGCTGACGGCGTCGTCTCCGGTGCGGAGGCGGGCCCGCGGCTGCGGCCACCATCGCAGGGAAAGCGTTGACGTCCGGTTTACGGCGCCGCGGGCGGCGTCAGTCCCGGCGGGTCGAAAACAGGCTGCGCAGGATGATCTCGGCCCGCGACGGCAACACGTCCAGGCCGGATTTGCGCTGGCCCAGGTCGATGACGTTGCGCAGGATCAGCATGGCCAGGCCATGCACCGCGGCCCACACCGCCAGGCCCAGCGCCGAATCGTGCAGCGTCTCGCCGATCTCGCTGCCGATGGCGTCGGCCGCCACGCCGAGCTCGGGGAAGGCGTCGCGGTTGGGCAGCTGCGGCCCGAACATCAGGCTCGCCAGCTCCGGCCGGCGCACCACGAAGCGCATATAGGCCGCGCCGATCTTGGCGATACGGTCGGACTCCGCGCCGTTTGCGGCACCCGCGTTCGCGATCTCGTTGCGCATCTCGACGAAGCCTTCGATGGCGAGTTCGACCAGCAGCGCTTCGTGATTGGGGAAATGCCGATAGGGTGCGGCATGGCTGACACCGGCCTTGCGGGCGACGGCACGCAGGCTGAGCTCGGCGAGCGATTCCTCTTCCAGGATCTTGCGGGCGGCATCGAGCAGGGCATTGCGCAGGTCGCCGTGATGGTACGAACGCGCCGACGTCGGCGCCGACATGGGATTGGGATTGTCCATCACGACGTCTTCCGCTGGCTTTCCTGCCGCGCGAAGAGGCTCGACGTGTCCCAACGTGTCCCGCCCATCTTTTCGACCTCCGCGTAAAACTGGTCCACCAGGGATGTAACGGGAAGCGTCGTTCCGTTCCGTCGCGCCTCGTCCAGGCAGATCGCCAAATCCTTGCGCATCCACTCTACGGCGAAACCATGTCGAAACTGTCCCAGGAGCATGGTCTTGTGCCGATTCTCCATCTGCCAGGACTGCGCCGCGCCCTTGGAAATGACCTCGACCACGGCGAGGGGATCAAGGCCCGCGGCGCGCGCGAAACTGAGTCCCTCCGACAGCGCCTGGACGAGGCCGGCGATGCAGATCTGATTCACCATCTTGGTCAGCTGGCCGGCACCGGCCTCGCCCATCAGGCGGCACTGTCGGGCATAGGCCGCCATGACGGGCTCGCCCTTTGCGTAGGCCGCCGGCGTACCGCCGCACATGATCGTCAGCTGGCCGTTCTTGGCGCCCTGCTCGCCGCCAGACACCGGCGCGTCGACGAAATGCATACCGCGCTGGTGCGCCGCCTCCGCCAGTTCGCGCGCCAACCCCGCCGAGGCGGTGGTGTGATCGACGAACACGGCATCGCGCTTCATAGTGATGAAGGCGCCGTGGCGGCCCAGGGCCACCTCGCGGACGTCGTCGTCGCGGCCGACGCAGGCGAGCACGACGTCGGCATTGGCAGCGGCCTCGGCCGGCGTCGCGGCCTCCGCGCCGCCGTATTCGGCGACCCAGGCATGCGCTTTCGTTCGGGTGCGGTTGAAGACGGTCAGGTCGTGTCCGGCGCGCCGCAGGTGGCCCGCCATCGGGTAGCCCATGACGCCCAAGCCCAGAAAAGCGACGCGCATGTCCCAGCCCTCTTTATTCCATCACTTCGACTTCCGGCTTCGGCGCGCCCGGCGTGAATTGCGGCCGCTTCATCAGCCAGATCACGAGCAACGCCGGCAGGCTCGCGTAGAACATGAACAGGAAGTCGTTCTGAAAGGCAATCACCTCGGCGCGATACTCTATCAGGCCGTTGAGGTTCGCCAGGCCGAATGGAATCTGCGGGTTCATCATCATCGACGGCGCGTTCTGGCCGAGCGCACGGTTGAACGGCGAGGCGTGCCCCGCGAGCAGCGCATGGGCCATCTGCACGCTGCCGCCCATGACGGCCGTCGTCACGCTGACGCCGATGGCGCTGCCGATGTTGCGCATCAAATTGGTCATCGCCGTGCCGTCGGTGCGGAACTGGCCCGGCAGGGTGGCGAAGGCGGTCAGGTTCATCGGCACGAAGACGAAGCCCATGCCGATGCCCTGCAGGAAGGTGACGAAGATCAGCCAGTTGTCGCTGATCTGCGGCGTCCAGCCCGACATGTCGAACATCGACCACAAAAGGAGCGAGCAGCCGATGGTCATCAGGACGCGCGGATCGTATTTCAGCGCCATGCGGCCGGCGAACATCATCGCGAACATGGTGCCGAAGCCGCGCGGCGCCATCAGCATGCCGGTATCGAAGACGCTGAGGCCGGCAAGGTTCTGCAGGAAGGGCGGCAGCAAGGCCGAACTCGCCAGCAGCACGGCGCCGATCACGAACATCAAGATGAGGCCGGAGACGAAATTGCGGTCCTCGAACATCTTCATCGGGATGAAGGTGTTCTTGCCAAGCACCATGTGCACGAGGAAGATATAGACGCCGACGCCGGCGACGACGGCCTCGGCGATGATCTCGCCGGAACCGAACCAGCCCTGCCCCGTGCCGCGGTCGAGCATCAATTGCAGCGCCGCCAGGCCGATGGCCAGGGCGACGAAGCCGAACCAGTCGAAGCGCAGACCCTGGGCGCGGTTGCTGTCCTTGAAGAAGAACCAGATGCCGGCGACGGCGGCGATGCCGAACGGCACGTTGACGTAGAACACCCAGCGCCAGCTATAGGCGTCGGTGAGATAGCCGCCCAGCGTCGGGCCGAGGATCGGCCCCAGCATCACGCCCATGCCCCAGATCGCCATGATGTTGCCGCGCTTGTGCGGCGGATAGAGGTCGAGCATCACCGCCTGGCTGAGCGGCGACAGCGCGGCGCCGAAACACCCCTGCAACAGGCGGAACAGGATCATCTGCTCCAGGCTCTGCGCCAGGCCGCACATCATCGAGGTGACGGTGAAGCCGGTCAGCGAGATCAGCAGGAAGTTGCGCTTGCCGAAGCGCGAGGCGATCCAGCCGACCGGCGCGGTCATGATCGCGGCAGCGACGATGTAGGAGGTCAGCACCCAGGTGATCTGGTCGCGCGAGGCCGAGAGCTCGCCCTGCATGTAGGGCAGCGCGACATTGGCGATGGTCGAATCCAGCGCCTGCATCAGCGTGCCGGTCATCGAGGCGCCGAGCACGATCCACAGCGCGAGCTTGCTGTCGTAGGACTCCGCGGAGTGGATTACAGGCCCGGCGTGCGCGGACATCGCGTCCTACCGGCCCAGCATCCGCGACCAGCGGCGCTTGCCCGTGTCGATCGAGACCGAGGCGCTCATGCCGGCGCTCAACGTCACGTTCGGGCAGCTGCTGGAAACGATCTTGATGCGGGTCGGGATGCGCTGGACGACCTTGACCCAATTGCCGCTGCCGTTCTCCGCCGGCAGGGCCGAGAAGGCGCTGTCGCTGGCGGCCGACACCGCGTCGACCTTGCCGGTCCAGCTGCAGCTTGGATAGGTGTCGATCGTGATGTCGACGGGATTGCCGCTGCGCACATAGGTGAGGTCGGTCTCTTTCATGGCGGCGTCGATCCACAAATCCTTGGAGGCGACGAGCCCCACGGCGCTGGTGGTGGTGAAGGCGCTCATCGCCGAGATCACCAGCGTGCCGGGCTGCAGCGAATCCACTTCGCCGACGACGCCGTCGAACGGCGCGCGCACGACGGTATGGTCGAGCTGGCGCTGGGCTTCGGCGAGTGCTGCCTGGGCGCTGCGATAGGCCGGCGTCTGCACGGCGGGCATGTCGGGGTTGCCGCCGAGCTGCGCCAAGGCCTGGCGCGCCTGTTGCTGCAGCGACGCGACCATGGCCTGCGCGCTGAGCAGCGCGCCGCGCGCCTGGTCCACCTGCGTGCCGGCGATGGCGTTCTGGCGCTGGAGCGCGACGTAACGCGCATAGGTCTGGCCCGCCAGCGTCGCCTGGGCCTGCTGTGACGCGATCTGCGCCAGGATCGAGCGGTATTGCGAGCGCGTGCTCTCGACGTTCTGGACGGCCTGCGCGAGATTGGCGCTCGCCGTGTCGCGCACGATCTGGAACGGACGCGGGTCGAGCTTGAACAGGATGTCGCCCTTCCTCACGCTCTGGCCTTCATGCACGTTGACGCTGTCGACGAGGCCTGACACGTCGGTCGAGACCATCAGCTTGGCGGCGCGGACATAGGAGTCGTCGGTCGTGACGTAACGCCCGCCGGTCAGATAAAGCGCGAGCGCGATGGCGGCTACCAGGCCGACACCCCAATACATCAGGATGCGGCGCAGACGCGCCTTGTCGGCCCAGACGGCGCCGAACCAGTCGCGGATGCGCGAGCCTGGGCCGGCGGCGGCGTAATCGGCAGTATCGGTTCTCATTGCGGACATGGCGTCTCTTTCTACTCACCGGCCTCTGCCAGCCGGTCGGCCGTCAGGGCTTCGTTTGCAAGGTTCTCTTTGAGCAGCAGCAAGGCGTCGATCAGCTGCTCGCGCGCCGCCCCGTCAAGGCCGGCCGTGATGCGCCCGTTCATCGTCTCGCGCTCGTCGTTGATGGTTTCCAGGATCGGCTTGGCGGCCGGCAACAGGTGCAGCCGGCGAATGCGACGGTCGGTAGGGTCGGCGCGGCGCTCGACCAGCCCACGCGCCTCCAGCCGGTCGATGAGCCGCGCCACGGTAATCGGCTCGACCTCGCAGATCGCCGCCATCTCGTTCTGCGACATTCCCGGTTGGCGGTCGAGGCGCGACAGGATGATCCACTGCGCCCGCGTCATGGCATGCGTCGCCCGCGCCTTCTTGTCGAAGCGCGTGCGCAGGGTGCGCGCCACGTCGTGGAGCACAATCAACAAGTCGCGGTCGAACTGCTGCTGCATGGCTGGAACTCTTAAGCCCTGATAATATAAGCTGCGTTATATTATCAGGCAAGACCTTAAGCCGGCTTCTGATTAACAAATTGCATATTTGCGAGCAGTTCGCAACTAGGGCCGTTTGGTGCGCCGTTTTCGGGGCTCGCCGGCCGCCAGGATCCGCCTCAGCGCCTCGACATGCGCCGCGCCGGCCTTCTCCGCCGCAGCTTCCAGGCTGCGATAACGCTTCACGACCAGATGCCCGAGCGGCGTCAGGCGGGCGCCGCCGCCGCTCTTGCCGCCCGTGGCAGTGTCCACCAGCGCTTCGCCCGAGGTACCGGCCAGCGCTTTGAGCAGCAGCCACGCCTGGCGGTAGCTCATCTTCATCCGTGCCGCAGCCTTGCGGATCGAGCCGGTCTCGTCGACCAGTTCCAACAGGCGCACCTTGCCCGGCCCCAGCGCCGCGCCGTTGCCGAAATCGATCCGAATCGTCAGCCGCGCCATGGGGCAACGCTGATCCGCTCACCGGCAAAAGAAAACAGGGGCGAACTCGCGCCCGCCCCTGCCGAAGACACCCAACCTCGGCGTTTACATGCCCGAGCCCTGGACCTGATGCCAGCTGGCCTCGATCGCCTTCACCGCATTGTCCGGCAGCGGCACATAGTCGAGGCCGAGCGCGAGCTGGTCGCCCTTCTCGAAGGACCATTTGAAGAACTTCAGCACGTCGGCGGTGGCCGCCGCGTCGACCGGCTGCTTGTAGACCAGGATGTAGGTCGTCGCCGTGATCGGCCACGCGGCGTCGCCGCCCTGATCGACCAGGATGATGTAGAAGCCGTTGCTGGCGGCTCCGGCCCAGTCGGCGCTCGACGCCGCGGCGCGGAACGCCTCGACCGTCGGCTCGACGGCCTTGCCCGCCTTGTTGAGCATCTTGACGTAGGTCAGATGGTTCTGTTTGGCGTAGGCATATTCGACATAGCCGATCGCGCCGCCCGTCTGCGCCACGTTGCCGGCGACACCTTCATTGCCCTTGGCGCCGATGCCGACCGGCCAGTCGACCGCCGTCGCGGCGCCGACATCGGCTTTCCAGCCGGCGTTGATGCGCGACAGGAAGGTCGTGAAGATGAATGTCGTACCCGAGCCGTCCGAACGGTGCACCACCGCGATCGCCTGGTCCGGCAGGTTGACGCCGGGGTTCAGCCGCTTGATCGCCGGATCGCTCCAGCGCGCGATCTTGCCGGCATAGATGGCGGCGAGCGTGCCGCCGTCGAGCGTCAGCTGGCCGGGCGCCACGCCGCGCACATTGATCACCGGCACGACGCCGCCGATCACGGTGGGGAACTGCGCCAGGCCCGCGGCATCGAGCTGCGCCTTGGTCAGCGGCGCGTCGGTGGCGCCGAAGGTCACGGTCTTGGCCTTGATCTGGGCGATGCCGCCGCCCGAGCCGATCGACTGGTAGTTGAGGCCCACGCCGCTCGCGGCCTTATAGGCCGAAGCCCATTTGGCGTAGATCGGATAGGGAAACGTCGCGCCCGCGCCGGAAATATCCGCCGCCAGAGCGCTTGTGAGGGCTGCCGCGGACAGAAGTCCGGCAATGGCGGCCAACACATTTCTCGCAAATTTTTTCATTTTATTCCTCTCGATGGTTGGGCAGACGCCCCGCCCCGTTTTGAAAACAGTGATTTTCGTCTAGTTGGCGAACTGAACGCGCACGCCGACGATGTTGAGGTCCTGCCCGTCGCGGTTGGGAATCAGCGCCGTGCCTTTTTTCACCGTCACGATGTTGTCGTCGAGCATAACGCGCACATTGCGGTTCAGGTACCAGTTGACCGCCAGCGCCAGGACGCGCTCGTCGCCGCCGGTGATGCCGGCCAGCTGCACCGGGGAGGCCAGCTGCGTCGTGTTCCAGTTGAGGTCGGTGTCGCTGTAGCGCGCCGCCAGTTCCCAGGCGCCCCACGAATCGCCGCTGAACGAGAACGGCCGCGACGGCACCGGCGCGTTGAAACCGCCGACCTCGTTGTTGATGGCGGACGGCGAATAGGTCTTGGCCTCGCCGGTGAGGATCCACGAGCCTTCCAGGTACCAGCCCGAGAAGTTCGGATGATCCTTGACCGAGGTGGGCGCGACGCAGGCCGGATTGAGCGCCGGCGTGAGCGTGGCGCCGCACTGACGGTCCATGGTGAACTGCGAATATTCGCCGCCGAGGAAGAAGTTCTCGTAATTGCCGCCGGCATCGACCGCCCACATATGGCCGGTCTTGGCCGCGATGCCGCCCGTCGAGATCAGGCGCGTGCCGTCGACGCGGATTTCCGGACGATCCTGGAAGTTGAGCGTCTGGGCGCCGCCATTGGTGTTGCCGTTGGAGCCGCTGTACAGCACGGTCGCGCCGCTGGCGCCGATCTGGATGTTGGAGCGCGCACCGTCCGTCCACAGGCGTTCCGAGACGCGTCCCAGCAATTGCGAGTTCTCGTCGCCGTCGCCGGGGTTGGTGTTGAGGCTGCCATGGTTGGTGGCCGTGCCCGTCTTGCCGCCGGTGAAGGCCATGGTCGCGGCAAGATTGTCGCCCGACCACAGCGTGTCCTGCTTGGCCCAGCCCAGCTCGATGCCGCGGCGCGAGTCGCCGGCGCCGAACGAGTCGGCGGCGATGTTGTCGATCTCGGGCCGCTCGAGGAACATCAGCGACGCCGAAGACGTCGTGCCTTCGAACATGAAGGCCGGCTCGATCACGCCGACATTGAAGTGGACGTTGGTGATGCCGGTGTAGGTGACGACCGCCTTGTTGACCAGCGCGTCGCCTTCGCTGCCGGTGACGCCGCCGCTGGCGCCGTTGCTGCCGCCATTGGTGCCGCCGCCATTGAGGCGCAGCTCATAGGCGAAATCGTTGAACACCTTGCCTTCGACGCCGAAATAGGCGCGGCGGACGACGGCACCGGAGCTGAGGTCGGTGGGACCGGCGAAGCCGGCGGGATGGGTCGAATCCTGCATGAAGCCCGCGAAGTCGCTCTGGAAGCGGACGCGGAACGCCATCGTGAAGCGGCCGTCGCCGCTCTTCACCGTCGGGCGACCGTTGTCGAACGACCACGAGGTGTCGTTGAAGTTCTGTTCCAGCGTCGACAGCCGCGTGTGGTCGGCCGTGGTGTGCTCCTCGGCGGCGGCCAGCTCGGCTTCGAGCGCGGAGACGCGCGCGTCGAGCTCGGCATTGCTCGGCGCCGCGACGGGCGTCGGCGCGCTCGAAGCGGCCGGCGCCGGCTGTTGCTTGGTCTTGGCAAGGCCGGCATCCGCAGACGCGACCAAGGCGACGACCGCGACACCGGTCATCAAGAACGTTTTCCCTCGCATGAAACCCCTCTCAATTTGTTCGGGAGAGGGTCTGCTTCGAACGCCGCCCCCTTCTGCCCGGGGGCATGGATTCCAGCGGGGAACAACGGCGCCGTGACGCTTTTGCGAAGCTAATATGACAGCCGCTTTGTCGCGCGCGTTCAACGCCTTGCGCCTATGCGTCCTATTGTCCGGCGCGCTCAGGCAGCCGGTTCGGCAAGCGAAAACAGATCGCGCGCGCCAGACTCGGCGTTTCGCGCCCGCTCATGTGGCTGGGGCGAGCGCACCGTATCTGCCGCGGAAGAATACGAGCGGCGTGCCGCTCTCGTGGCGCGAAAACCGAACCACCCGCCCGATCAGGATCGCATGGTCGCCGGCCTCGTGCACGGTCTCGGCCTCGCACTCGAAGATCGCCAGCGCCTCGGCCAGCGCCGGCGGGCCGGACGCCGTCGGCAGCAGCGCGATGCCGTCGAGGCTGTGATTGCCCTGGGTGGCGAGGCGCGCCGAGACCTCGCGATGCTCCGTACCCAGAATGCTCACCGTGTAGGCGCGCGCCTTGGTAAACGCGTGGTAACGATCCGACTTCTTGTCCATGCACCATAAGACCAGGGGCGGGTCGAGCGACACCGAGGTGAAGGAATTCACCGTGATCCCCAGATGATGCTCGGCGCTCGCCGTCGTCGTCACCACGGCGACGCCGGTCGGAAAGGAGCCCAGGGCGCTGCGGAAGGCGCGCAGGTCGAAAGTCATGGCGTTTCACACTCGGTTAAGAGGGCCCGGGGCATTGTTCGCTCCACGTTAGGCGAGGCAAGACGCGGCGAAAAGACCGGGTCCTTCGTCGGGCGCGCAATCGGGTGGGGAGCGAAGCGATCCCCCCGGCAAACTGCGCGACCAATAAAGAATCTGGGGCATGTTTCATGTCCTTGGGGTAATCGAGGGCAGAACGCCATGGCCAGCGACGGCGCGGTCATCATCAAGCGCATCAAGAAGGGCGGTCACGGCGGCCATCACGGCGGCGCCTGGAAAGTCGCCTATGCCGACTTCGTGACGGCGATGATGGCGTTCTTCCTGCTGATGTGGCTGATCAACACCACCACGCCCGAGCAGAAGCGCGGCATCGCCGACTATTTCGCGCCGCAGAGCATCGCCGAGACCGTCAGCGGCGCCGGCGGCGTCCTCGGCGGCAAGGTCATGGGCGAGGACAGCTCCAAGGCCGGCGGCGCCGCCTCCGTCTTCCAGAACAACAGCCCGAGCTCGCCGGCCAATCCGACTCACTCGACCCAGACCGGCACCGCCCATGGCGGCACCGCCGACGCCAACGGCCAGGGCGCCTCCGACGCGCATGGCAGCGCCTCGGCCCAGGACGGCGACTTCGCCCACGCCGCCGAGGCGATCCACCAAGCCATCCAGGACAATCCCGACATCGCAACGCTCTCCAAGCAGGTGATGATCGACAACACGCCCGAGGGCCTGCGCATCCAGCTGGTCGACCAGGACGGCCGCCCGATGTTCCAGGCCGGAACCTCCGAGCCGATGCCCTACACCAAGCGCCTGCTCGCCGAGATCGGGCGAATCGTCGACCGCCTGCCCAACCGCGTCTCGATCAGCGGCCACACCGAAGCAGCCCCGTTCGAAGGCCCCGGCGGCGTGACCAATTGGGAGCTGTCGTCGGCGCGCGCCAACGCCGCACGCGCCCTGCTCGCGGCCGGCGGCCTGGCGCAGGACCGCGTCTACGAAGTGGCCGGCAAGGCGGGCTCCGAACCGCTGCTGCCCGAGGATCCCAACGCCTCGGCCAACCGGCGGCTCAGCATCGTGCTGCTGCGCGAGGCGCCGCCGGTGCCCCCGGGCCATCAACTCTGATTGGCGAACGCACTGGCGCCGCCGCCCCGGTTTTTGTCATAGTCGCGCCGTGGGGAGCCGGGTTCTGACGTGACAGAGCAGCAAAACGCACGCGTACCGCAGTTTTTCCTGACACCGGGCGGCCCCTGCCCGTACCTGCCCGGCCGAGTCGAGCGCAAGGTCTTCGCCCGCCTCTCCGGCACCTTCGCCCAGCCGCTCAGCGAAGCGCTTACCCATTCCGGGTTTCGCCGCAGCCAGTCGATCGCCTATCGCCCGGCCTGCGAGGGCTGCACGGCCTGCGTCTCGGTGCGCATCCTGGTCGACGAATTCGAGCCCTCGCGCAATTTCAAGCGCATCGAGCGGCGCAACGTCGACCTGGTGCGCAGCGAAGTCGTCGCCGAGGCGACGCGCGAGCAGTTCGCGCTGCTGCGCACCTATCTCGACTCGCGCCACGCCGGCGGCGGCATGTCGGACATGGGCCTGTTCGACTATGTCGCGATGGTCGAGGAGACGCCGGTCGACACCCAGATCGTCGAGTACCGCCGGGCCGGCAAGAACGGCGCGCCGGGCGCGCTCGTCGCCTGCGCCCTGACTGACGTGCTGCGCGACGGCGTCTCGATGGTCTACAGCTTCTTCCATCCCGGCGAGGACGCTCGCAGCCTCGGCAGTTTCATGATCCTCGATCACATCCGCGACGCCCGCAGCCGCGGCATCCCGCACGTCTATCTCGGCTACTGGGTCGAGGGCAGCGAAAAGATGAACTACAAGACCCGCTTCAAGCCGATGGAAGCGCTGGGGCGCGACGGCTGGGCGAGAATTTGACGCTGACTTCTCCCGCGAACGGGAGAGGCAAAGTCCGCACTGTCCCGGCCATTGCATTCAGCTCGTCACGCTGGGCATCGCGCGCACGGGCTTTGGCAGCAGGAGCGGCGGCACGATCCAGCGCAGGACAAAATCTTCGACCAGCGACGCGACGGCGTTCGCGCCCGGCTTGTGCCCGCGCTTCGCCGCGACCCGCAGGCTCCGCGCCGGACGCGCCGCGCGCGCGACGCCGCCTCCGAGCAGCGCTTCCAGCGCCCGCACCAGCGCCTCCATCAAGCTTTTCTGCGGTGCGACGAGGCTGGCATCCGGCCGCGCCAGTTCGCGGCGCGCCGCCGCGAGCAGGATCGCGTCCTTGTCGGGAAAGTACTGGTACAGCGTGCCGACGCTGACGCCGGCACGCTCGGCGACGCTGTTGGTGTTGAGGCCGTCGGCGCCGCAGCGCTGCAAAATCTGAATCGCCGCTTCCAGAATTGAATCGCAGGTCGCAAGGGCGCGCGCCTGTTTCGGCCTACGGCGTTGAAATTCCTCGGGCTTGGGCATGGGTGGGCCGCTCCTGGAACGCGAGTACCGGCGTCCAGCCTAGCCGCCTAAGCTTCGGCGTCAACCAACACAGGATATCGCCATGAGCGACGAAGCCTGGCGCCGCGGCATGACCGGCAACGCCTTCGACGATCCCGACGTGGCGCGCTGCTACGCGCACCGCCCGCCCTATGCGCCCGCGCTGTTCGATTTCCTGCTCGCGCTCGTGCCGCAGCGCCGCGTGCTTGCCGATCTCGGCTGCGGTCCGGGCAAGATCGCGGCGGCGCTGGCGGAGCGCTTTGCGCATGTCATCGCCGTCGATCCCTCCGGGCCGATGATCGAGACCGCGCGCGGCCTCGTCGGACATCCCAACATCGTTTGGCGGCACGCCCGCGCCGAGGACGCCGATCTCGGCGCGCATATCGACCTCGTCACCATCGGCAGCGCCGTGCACTGGATGGCGCATGACGTGTTGTTTCCGCGCCTTGCGGACCGCGCGTCGCTCATCGCCATCATCGGCGGCGACGGTGCGGACGCGCCGCCCTGGCAGGACGGCTGGCGGGACGCGATGACCCGATGGCTCGCCAGGATCGGGCTGACCTATGACGAAAAGGCTTTCACCGCCGACGGCCGCCGCTACGAAGCCTGGCTGGACATCGCCGGGCGCCGCAGCTTCACGCACACGGTGCGCCAGCGCGCCGCGGATTTCATCGCCGCCCAGCACGCCCGCGCGACCTGGACACGAGCCCGGATGGGCGACGCCCTCGCCCGCGACTTCGACCGCGACCTGGAAACGCTGCTGCGGCCGTGGTCCGAGGACGGCATGCTGACCTATGATGTGACGTCCGAGCTGACCTGGGGCGCGCCGCGCCGCACGGCGCATCGCTAGTCGCTGCTGGAGACCAGCCGGTACATCTGCAGCTCGTCGTAGAACACGTCGCCGATCCGGATCGAGCGCGGCATCTTTCCGACGGTGCGAAAGCCGTGACGCTCATAGAGCTTGACGGCAACCGCATTGCCCGCCTCGACGGTGAGCTCGACCTGTTCGACCTTGCCGACGGCATAGTCGAGAAAGTTCTTCATCAGCGCGTCGGCCAGCCCGGTGCCGCGCGCGCCTGCCCGCACATACATCGCGCCGAGATGGCCGATATGAGCGACCTTCTTCGAATAGCCGTCGATCGAGAACGCGTTGATCCCGGCGAGCACGCCAGCGACCCGGCCGCCGAACCAGACGCGCGACTTCAACCCCTCGCGCCAGCGCTCGAGCGTGAAGGCGCTCTCGACGTCCGGATCGGCGGAAAAAGCCGTCGGATGCAGGCGCAGCGCCTCCAGCCTGATATCGCGCAAGTCCTCGGCGTCTTCCGGACCGAGCCGAACCACGCTCACGCCGTCGCCGCCCCGCCGAAGCGCAGCCGCCATTCGGCGACCTGCTCCTCGGTGATCTTGGCGAACAGCACTTCGGGCGGATGGATGGCCTGGCCGTGCTCGAGCTGGTCGAGGAATTCCGTCATCGCCTCCGCTGGCCACGGAATGACCTGCGGCGCCTCCTGGATGGCGCGATGGATGGCGCGCGCCGCATCCGGAATCACCGGCCAGGCGAGATGCCCGAACAGATGCACCAGATTGAGGCCCATGCGAATGCCCACCGCCGCCCTGGCGCGGTCGGTCTTAAAATGCGTCCACGGCGCGGCGCGGGTGATGTATTCGTTGGCCGCGACCCAGATGGCGCGCAGCTCGCCGCAGGCCTTTCGGAACTCCACCGCGTCGAGATGCTCCGTATACTGTGCGACCCGGCGGTCGAGCTCGGCGCACAGCGCCCGCTCGTCGTCGCCGTAGGCGCCTTCCGCCGGCACCTTGCCGTCGAAGCGCGCGGCGCAGAACTTGGTCACCCGGTTGACGAAATTGCCAAGCACGTCCGCGAGGTCCTTGTTGATGGTGCCGGCGAAGTGCTCCCAGGTGAAATTGGTGTCGGCCCCTTCCGGCGCATTGGCCATCAGGTAGTAGCGCCAGTAGTCGGCAGCCGCGATGTCGAGCGCGCCGTCCATGAAGATGCCGTTCTTGCCCGAGGTCGAGAATTGCTGGCCGTCGAAATTGATGAAGTTGGAGCCCTTGAGCTTATCGACCAGCTTCCACGGCTCGCCCGTGCCCAGGATCATGGCGGGAAAGATGATGGTGTGGAACGGCACGTTGTCCTTGCCCATGAACTCGTAATAGGTGACGTCCTTCGCCGCCTCGCCATACCACCAGCGCCGCCAGGCCGCGTCGCCGAGCTGGTTCTTGTCGGCCCACTCCTTGGTCGCGCCGATATATTCGATCGGGGCGTCGAACCAGACGTAGAACACCTTGCCCTTCAGCTGGCCGCCGGCGATGTCGTCCGGCACGGGAAAGCCCCATTCCAGGTCGCGGGTGATACCGCGGTCCTGCAGCCCCTCGTCCAGCCATTTGTTGGCGATGGAGGTGACGATCACCGGCCAGTCGGTCTTGTGGCCGGCGATCCAGGCCCGCAGCTCGCCGACGAATTTCGACTGTTTGAGAAACAGATGCACGCTGTCGCGGATCTCGATGTCCTTGGCGCCCGACACCGCCGAGCGTGGATCGATCAGATCCACCGGATCGAGCACCCGGGTGCAGTTTTCGCACTGGTCGCCGCGCGCCCGCGCGTAGCCGCAATGCGGGCAGGTGCCGATGACGTAGCGGTCCGGCAGGAAGCGGCCGTCCGTCGCCGAATAGGCCTGCTTGGTGGTGCGCACGTCCAGGAGACCGTTCTTCCACAGCGCGCGCGCGAAATGGTCGGTCAGTTCATGGTTCTGCGGCGACGAGGAGCGCCCGAAATGATCCCAGGAAAGGCCGAAGCGGTCGCCCAGCGCCTTCTGCACCGCGTGCCACTTGTCGCAATAGTCCTTGGGCGCGATGCCTTCGGCCGCCGCCGCCAGCTCGATCGGCGCGCCGTGCTCGTCGGTGGCGCAGATCGCCAGCGTCTCGTAGCCCCGCGCCCGGCAAAAGCGCGCGAAAACGTCCGCCGGCAGCATCGAGCCGACCAGATTGCCCAGATGCTTGACGCCGTTGACGCTGGGGATGGCGCTGGTGATCAGGACGCGTTTCATGCGGCGGCTTACTCTATTAAGGGGGCGCGCAGATTAACTTCTGGCGCGAATCCGTCCACCCTTACCGACTCGGGGCTGCTTTGCAAAATGGAGGGGCGAGATGAGCGAAACACCGGCGCGCGGACGTCCGTTCCAGGCCAATTTCCAGTCCAACCTGATCGCCGGCCTGCTCACCGTGACCCCGCTGATCATCGTCTGGCTGGTGTTCGACTTCTTCCTGGAGACGTTGTCGCAATGGGGCCACCCGCTGGCGGTCCAGCTCACCGATTTCCTCGACATCCACTTTCCCATGCTCAAGCCGTGGCTGGACAACGACACGGTGCGCTGGCTGATCGGCGTCGCCGTGGCGCTGCTGACGCTCTATTCCATCGGCGCGGTCGCCAGCCGCGTCCTGGGCCAGCGCCTGATTCACTTCTTCGAGCGGCTGATCACCCGCATCCCGCTGGTGGAGACCATCTACTCCGCCGCCAAGAAGCTGGTCGACGTGCTGCGCCAGAAGCCGGGCGCCAACACCCAGCGCGTCGTGCTGATCGAGTTTCCCAGTCCCGGACTGCGCGCCGTCGGCTTCGTCATGCGCACCTTTCCCGACGCCAGGACCGGCGAAGAGCTCGCCGCCGTCTACGTGCCGACCGCGCCCAATCCGACCTCGGGTTACCTGCAGATCGTGCCGCTCGCCAGCCTCCTGCCCACCGACATGAAGGGCGACGAAGCCATGACCATGATCCTCTCCGGCGGCGCGGTGACGCCCGACCATGTCTCGATCGCCGCGAAGAGCTGAGTTTTCGTTCCGGGGCACGACACCATGAGCAATGAACGCATTGGCGCCGTGCGGCGGTTCAGGTGTCGGCCAGCGAAGGCGCGGCGACCGGCCGGCGCCTGAGCCTGGTCTTCGACCAGATCCGCCACGGATCCTCGATCCAGGCGAACGTCGCCCAGGAGACGAGCAGGACGAGCGCCAGGCCGAGCGCGCAGGCCGCCAGCGCCAGAGGCAGCGGCGGATTGAGCATCATGCGCCCCGGCGCCAGCGGATCGTCCGTCGGGATCTGATGCACCTTGAAGGCGACGCGGATCACCTGGCCGATGCACCACAGGATCGCGAGATGGACCATGTAGATCGAATACGAAACCTTGCCGAGCCAATGCAGCGGCGCCCAGGTCAGCACGCGGTAGGTCAGGAGCTTGCCGCTGCTGGCGCAGGCCAGGATCATGAAGGCGATCAGCGGCAGGATGACCAGCGCGTCCCAGGTTCCGCCCGTCCGGCGGAGGCAAAGCAGCACCACAAAGCACGCCATGCCGGCGCCGGCGAGGATGTCGAAGGTTGTTTGCGCCGACGGCCGCGTCGCCACGCGCGGCGCGATGGCCTCATAGGCTTCGTAGGCGAGGCTTCCCAGGAAGAAGCCCATGATGCAGCGCAGGATGCCCCAATCGATGGTCGGCTCCAGCGGATTGCGGTGCAGGACGAAGACCAGCAGCACGAAGCTGCCGGCACTGAGGATCGCAAAGGCGAAGCGCCGGGCGATCGATCCGGGCAGCGCCAGGACCGTCAGCCCGAACAGGATATAGGTCCAGAACTCGGTGCTTATGCTCCAGGCCGGCCCGTTGAACGTGAAGGCCGGGGTGGTATGCAGCGCCTGAATAAGAAAGAGATTGGCGAGGAACGCCCGCCCGTTGTTGAGGGAGAAGGCCGGCTCGTTGGGCGCCAGGTGGAGCTTTATCTGCGCGAAATATTTCAGGAATTCGATTCCCGCCATGACCACCAGGAAGGTGACGTGCAGCGGCCACAGGCGCCAGAACCGCAGCCAGACAAAATTCCGCAGGCCGGTGATGTCGCTGACCTTGCGGCCGTAGGAATAGGTGATGACGAAGCCGGACAGCACGAAGAACAGGTCGACCATCACGTCGCCATTGCGGATGAAGGTGAGCTGCGAAATCGGCGAGACCCAGGCCATGTGATAGAGGACGACGCTGAGCGCCGCCAAGCCGCGCAGGGAATCCAGGGCCTCGAAGTGGGGCGATCCGGTCGAGGACACCGCATCGGATGGGCGAGGCATTGCGTGGCTCCCTGGCCGTTGGCAGAGACGCAAGCTGCATCTGTGCAAGATTGCCGTTTGCGACAGGACAGGCCTGCCGGCGATTCGGTTATCTCACGATCCGGCTGGGCGCACGAGAGCCGCCGGTTTATAATCCGCACCGGCGCGCGGCCCGCCGCGGTGCGCCCGCGAATTGCCTTCCTCGCCGCTTCTCGGCTACTGAGGCGCCAGGCCGGCTTAGCTCAGTTGGTAGAGCACCTGATTTGTAATCAGGGGGTCACAGGTTCGAGTCCTGTAGCCGGCACCATATTTCAGGCACTTGGCGGCGAAAATCAGAACGCCGGGCACCCGAGAAGGGAACCGGAGGACGCCGAAAGGTGGACCACGTAAGGTCCCCTACAGAGTCCCCACGGCAAGGCAAACTGTTTCGCTAACAGGCCAGTCTAACAGAATTCCTCTTGGGGGACGTCGTGCGTGAAATGCACTTTCAACCATCCTAGAACCGCCAAACTCCGGATCGCGTCTCCAACTGCTTCGCGCTTCTCCGGCTTGGCCCATGCTTTTTTCCAATCCAATATGAACTTGTACAAATCCTCCTCCGCAACCTCAGCGGAGGGGCGGGCGAGCCTAACCTGACGGCTGGCAAACAGAACGGTCAGCACCTCCTCGGCTTGCTCCGTGTTTTTGATCCGGCTGAACAGGTCAACCGTCTTCGCAATTTTCCCCTTATATGTGTTGATCAGCTCCGCGTATTTCGAGCGGTCCTTTTGATATTGAGGATCGATCCGCAACGCGAGCATTCGGCCTAATCGCTGTTCATGAAGCCAATTTCTGTTTGCAAAGTTGTGCAACGCGGATTTAACGCTGTCAGCGTAAGGACCATAACTGCCCTTTTCGAATTGAAACCCGGTGGGCACACCCATTTCTGTAAGCACGTAGCAGATCTTTTGGAAGATCGTGCGCCCAACAAGGCTCGCGTAAGGTTGCGCTTCCAATTCCCTCAACACTTCCATGATGACTACCCACTCGGGCCGCAGCGGCGCGTGTCTTCGTCCCTTGCCTTCCAAACTCATCTGAGAGGGAGAACTGAGGAATTCATTGCTCAGTTGCGAAACAGGGGTCCCGTAGGGCGCATAAAGCTCAATATCAATCGGCAACCCGTGGAGCTTTTGATAGATCAGTGGAGCAACTTCGGACCACTCCAAGCCACCATTGCCACATCCTAACGGTGGAAGTGCGAGACTCGTGACATCCCATTGGTCGATGTGCTGCACCAAAAAATCGAGTCCACTTTCAATGTCTTTCAGACGGGACGACGATTTCCAATGATCTTTGGTAGGGAAGTTGATTATCCGCGCACCTGACAAATCCTTATACAAATAAGGTTCGCCTAGCTTCATCTGCCCCATATCGCAGCGAGCTTTGTAGTCATCGAACATTTTGGGAAGGCGTTTCTTGAATGCCTCGGCAACACCCTTGCCCATGATGCCCACACAGTTGACCGTATTAACGAGCGTCTGGGCTCGGCTCTCAAACAAGTCTCCAATGAGCGCTTTGAACATCAGTTCGTGATTCCCTGCTACCGAAAGAATAACACGGGTTCGACGGCTATCGGTAAGTTAAAACCGGTTTGTTGCAGCGTGTTCCGGGCTGCTTCATCCACCACGTACGCGCCGGTCAGATAGTTCGGCGGCACCACTCCGGGGATTAGCGCTTCGGCGCATTTTTGAGCGCTGTGCCGATAGTATGCAGGAGGGTTGTCCGGATGGCGCCAGTCCGGTGCATAGATTGCATCGAAATCGAGCCACGACCACTGGGAGGGGTGCAGGAACCGCACATATTTTGTGCTGGCGGCATTCATGTCCGAAATGACCGTGCCGTTGATATTGAGAACTGCAGGCGCGATTCGGAGCACACAAGTTGTGGGCGCTTCACCGCGCCTTTTGAACATCATTGGATTTCGAGCATGGAAATAGAGATTGGCGTACTGATGCAGCTTCAAGCCGCCCGGTATCGTTGTTAGGTCTCGCTTATCCTGCACCGGCTGCAAGGCGATGGAGTGATGTGGGAGCTTTGATGCGCGCTCATGCGAGAGAATACCGCACTGCATCACAGACGCGATATTCGCCATTGGCATAATGCACTGAAATTCAGTTACGCGCGCGTCCAAATATCCGCTCCGAGTCCCTATCCCGCCAATATATAGACCCTCTCTAGCAGTTTCGATTGTTGGACGCATCTCCGGGTCTTGATGTCATCCTCATTGAGGCGCGCCGCCATCGCGTTCAAGGACAGCCCCTTCCTCGACACGCGACTCGAACAATTCGCGCTTGTCCTCTGCGGCCTGTCAGCGCGCTCCTGACCACGTTGACGGCCATCGTCTGGTACTGAGCAATGTCCGGCGCGTTCCTGCGAAGCCCGCCTAGCGTCTTCCCTTGGCGTTTTAGACGCTTCTTTGCCTCAGCCAGCGCAGCGATGGTGCGGGCGGAGATCCGAGGGGGCCAGCGCTGGGGATCAGCCCTTCAGCATCGGCTTTCCTTCATGCGCGATCAGCAGGTCGTGCATGTCGTCGGCGTGCTCTTCCTCGACGCGCAGGATGTGCTGCAGCATCGTCTTGGTGCCCGGATCGTCGTCGCCGAAATAGCGGATCAGCTCGCGGTAATGGTCGACCGCGATGCGCTCGGCGACTAGGTTCTCCTTGATCATGTCGACCAGGTTGTCGCCCTCGGCATATTGCGAGGCCGAGCGCGTCAAGAGGCCTTCGGGATTGAAATTGGGCTTGCCGCCGAGCTGGTTGATGCGTTCGGCGACCTCCATCATGTGCTCGTGCTCTTCCTTGGCGTGTTGCGCGAACTCGGCCTTGACCGCTTCGCTCGAGATGCCCGAGGCGGCGACCGAATGCATGGAGTAGCGCAGGACGCAGACGATTTCGGTCGCCAGCACGGCCTGCAGGATTTCAATGGTCTTGCTGACATCGCCGATATAGTTCGAGCCGATGGCGCCGTCGTCCAGGTTCTTGCGGGCACGCTCGCGCAATGTCTTGACGTCGGTCAGGAAGGGCTTGTCCATGGCGGGCTCCAAATGCGGTCAGGTCCAATCTCCCTGAGCAACGTGGCGCGCCAGCAAAAGTTCCCGCCTACGATGCCCGCGCCTGCCGCAGGAATTCCTCGACCCGCTGCATCGCGACATCGACCGCGCCGTCGAAGCCGGTGATGGTGCGCGCGGTGCGGCCGCGCAGATCGTCGCCGCCGAGGTCGGTCTCGGACTCCAACAATTGCGTCATGGCGAACAGCGCCGATTGGTGCCCGCTGAGCGCCGGGCGCCCGGCGGGAAGGATCGGGGCCGCGGCCGGCGGCCCCATCGCCGGCAGTGTCGCGGGGCAGTCGGTGCGCGCGCCCGCCTGGATGGCGTCGGCAAAGCTGTTCGCCTGTGCGGTGCGCGCGCCGAGCGGCCCGAGCGACCATTTGTCGGTCAGGTATCTGAGCAGGCTGGTGTGGTCGAACTCCGTCGAGAGCACCGCACCCTTGCCGACATGCGGCGAGACCAGGATGGCCGGCACGCGCAAGCCCAGCTGCGTGAAGTCATACTCCTCGACGTGATGGTCGGGCGCCACTGTCGCCGGCGGCACGACGTGGTCGTAGAAGCCGCCATGCTCGTCGCAGAGCACCACCAAGAGGCACTTCGCCCACAGATCGGCGTTGGCGCGTAGCGCGTTGTAGACCTCGGCGATCAGCCGGTCGCCGGCAGCGACGTCGTGCGTCGGGTGGTCGTCATTGGCGCCCGGCTCGTAATAGCTGGGCTCGATGAAGACATAATCGGGAAACGGCGTCTTGGGATGCTGCGCCACGTCCTGGTAGAAATGGATCATCTTCTTGTAGCGCACCGCGTTGTGCGGCTCGAGCTGGTTCACCAGGATGAGCGATTGCGGCACGTCGCCGTAATAGATGTTCCACGCCCTGCCCCGTTCGTTGAGGCGGTCGTAGAGCGTGATCTGGTCGTACCAATGCAGATTGGCGTCGAGGATGCCGTTCGGCATCTCGACGCGGCCGAGCGCCGTGCCGCTATGCACGAAGAAGCGATTGGTCCAGGTCGGACCCGGCACCGACGAGAACCAGCGGTCGCACACCGTGAAATTGCGCGCCAGCGCGTGCAGGGCCGGCAGGTCGGCGTGGTATTTCATGACCTCCGCGCGATCGGCCGGCGCGGACTTCGGATAGGCCCGCGAGAAGTCCGCGACGAAGCCGCCATTGCCGCCCGAGAGCTGGACCACGACATGATTGTGCTCGTGGTGCGGATCGAAATTCGTCGTCCGCGCCGCGCCGGCCGCCTGCGGATAGACCGTGCCGTCGTCGTCGCGGTTGCTGCGTGGCGGCTGGCCGGCCGGCGCCGCGCCGTCGAAGTTCAGCTCCGCTCCCAGGGCCCCCAGCATGTGATCGAAGGACCGGTTCTCGAGCATGAGGACGACGACATGTTCAATGGGGTCGGACATCGGCGCCTCTTGAGTCTGGCGCCCGGATCATACGCCTTCCGGGCGCCGCCCAGCGACCCTCTCGCCGCACCCCGCTTGACTGGGCGCCCGCACGCGTCACGCTGAACGCAACGATAAAGCCAGGGAGACCGCCATGACCACCTTCACGCGCGAACGCAGCGAGAGCGGCGTCACCGAATATCTCTTCGACCTCACCGTCGCCGGCGAACGCGTGCCGGCGGTGCTGTGGGCGCCCGAAGGCGCCCAGGGGCCGCGGCCCTTGCTGCTGATGGGTCATGGCGGCTCGCAGCACAAGAAGATCGGCACGCTGGCGGCGCGCGCCCGGCAATATGCCCAGCGCCTGGGCTACGCCACGCTCGCCATCGACGCGCCCGGCCATGGCGACCGCATCAGCCGCGAGCAGGCCGAGAAGCTGGCCGCGGAAGTCGGCGCGCGGGTGCGCGGCCAGGCCGGCAGCAATCCCAGCTTCACGGCCGAGATGATGAAGACGATGGCCGAGCGCACCCAGCGTGCCATTCCCGAATGGAAGGCCGCGCTCGACGCGGTGCAGGCGCTGGACTTCGTCGGCGCTTCCGGCCCCGTCGGCTATTGGGGCGTCTCGATGGGCACCGCGATCGGCGTGCCGTTCGTGGCGAGCGAGCCGCGCATCAAATGCGCCGTCTTCGGCCTCGCCGGCCTGCGTCCCGGCCAGAGCGCCTTCGAGCAGGCGGCCGCCGCCATCGCGATCCCGCTCGAATTCGTCTTCCAGTGGGAGGACGCCGTCGCACCGCGCGAGAACGGCATCGCCCTGTTCAACGCCTTCGCCTCGAAGGAGAAAACCATGCACATCAATCCCGGCGCGCATGTCGAAATTCCGAACTTCGAAGGCGCCTCGTGGCAGGCGTTCTATGTGCGCCATCTCGGCCTGGCCAAAGACCACGCCCGCGCGGCGGCCTGAGGCGATGCGAAAACGTGTCCGCGCCGCGCTGGTCGCGTCGGCGTTGCTTACCGCGAGCGGGAGCGCGATAGCCGGTCTGGTTTCCTACACCGATCTGCTGGCGCGGCCGCACGCAGCCCCCGACGCGAAGCTCACCTATGGCAGCGGCGCGCAGCAATTCGTCGAGCTGTGGTTGCCCAGGACCGCCGGCCCGCATCCGGTGATCGTGCTGATCCATGGCGGCTGCTGGCTCGCCGACCTGCCCGGCCTGGAATTGATGGATCCGATGGCGGATGCCCTGCGCGCCGACGGCTACGCGGTGTGGAACATCGAATACCGGCGCCTGGGCTCGCAGGGCGGCGGCTATCCGGCGACGTTCCTGGATGCCTCGGCAGCCGCCGACCTGCTACGCACGAACGCGGCGCATTATAACCTCGACCTCAGCCGCGTGATCGCCGTGGGGCACTCTGCAGGCGGCCATCTCGCCATGTGGCTGGCGGCGCGTGGGCACCTGCCGGCGCACAGCCCGTTGCGCTCGGCCCGCCCGCTGGCGATCACGGCAGTCGTGAGCCTTGCGGGAATTCTCGACCTCAAGGGCTATCGCGAGGACGGCGCGGCTTGCGGCGGGGCGCCGACCGTGGACGGCATCGCCGGCGCCGCGGCACGCCAGGGGCAGGATGTCTATGCCGACACCTCGCCGCAGGCCTTGCTGCCGATCGGCGTGCCGCAGATCGTCGTCTCCGGCGGCCAGGACCATATCGTGCCGGAGCATTGGCGCGCCTCTTACGTCGCAGCGGCGCTCGCGGCCGGCGACAAGCCGCAATCTCTGGGTATCGCCGCGGCCGGGCATTTCGAACTGATCGATCCCAAATCGCCGGCGTGGCCGCAGATCGAAGCCGCCATCGCTCGTCTGGCAAAATGATCAGTGATGCCGACGCGCCGGCTTCACCGGCGCGCCCTGGGCCTTCGCCTGGACCATCAGGCCGGCGCAGTTGGCGTCCTTGGCGAGCCCGGGATCGATGAACGGCAGGATGGCCGCCGGCGGGAATAGAAAGCCCAGCGCCACCGCGACGCCGCCCTGCAGCAGCGCCGGCCCGGCCTTCACGCCGATTCGCGGATGCGCCAAGGGACCGCTGATTAGGAGCGGTGCGCGCAGGCGCCCGATGCGGAATTCCTTGGGCTCCCCCGTGACGGAGAAATTCATGGTCTCGTCGTTGAGATCGATGCTGCCCTTGCCTTCGACGCGCACCGGATCGGTGTCGAACACGAAGCGCTGCGTCCGCAGCACGCCGTTCGAAGCGCTGAAATCGGCGACCGCGCAGCGCAGGCCGGTGTCGCCTTTGTCGTCCGCCAGCAGCAGTCCGAGGCCGTTGAGCAGGTCGATGCCGGTCAGCTCGGCGAAGGCTTCGCGGAATTTGCCGTGCGGCACGACGAACGTCGCGCGGCCCGACGCCGTCGATGCGACCTGGACGACGCTGTTGCCGCTGCCATGCAGCACGGCATGCGCCTCCAGCAGGCCTTCGACCGGCGGCGGCCTGCCAGCGACGAATTCCTCGAGGCGGATGTCGTTGATGCGCGCATCGACGTCGGTGGCGGTGACGTTCCGGCGGGCATCGAACCGCAGCAGGCCGCTCAAGCGGCCATAGGCGAATTGAAAGGACAGCGGCTTGAGAAGAAGCACCGCGTTGGCGAGCGACAGATGCGTGTGCAGGCCGCGCAGCGGAAAATCGCGGCTGCGGATCGCTGCGGCGTCGTAGTCGACTTCGGCATCCATCTGCCGCAGACGGTCCATATGCAGCGGCAGGTCCGGCAGCAGCCGTCCGGCGGCGATGGCGCTCGCCGACTTGCCGCCGAACAATTCGCCGAGGTCCTTGAAGTCCAGCACCTTGGAGGACACCGCGCCGCGGATCATCGGCTTGGCGCCGGCGGTCTCGATCGACAGGCTGCCGCGCAAATCGGAGGCGCCCACGACGCCGGAGAAATCCTCGAAGCGGTACAGCGTGCCATCGCGCGTCAGCCTGCCGGCGATCCGATACGGCGCCGTGTGCGGCATGGCGAGGCCGGTCAGGTAGTAGAGCTCCGACAGGTTCGGACCCGAGATCGCGGTCGCCGCGGTGAACTGTCCCAGATGGAACGGCCTGGTGATCGCGCCGTCGGCGGTCACATGTGTCGTGCCCGAATGCAGATCGGCGGTAAAGCGGTAGGGCTTGCTGGCGTCGACATGGATCAGCGGCCCGCCACGCACATCGGCGCTGAACGGGTTGCCGTTGAGCGTCCCGTCGCCGCTCAGCTGAAACGCGCTGCCGCCGGCGCCGGCCGTCTCCTGCGACGACACCGCGCCGGTGAACAAAAGCCTGCGCACCCGGTCGTCGATGCGGACATGGCCGTCGCGTACGAGGAAGCGCTGGATCGGCGGCAGATTCCAGCCGGTGTTGCCGCCGCCGAAGTCCCAGTTGGTGGCGCCGTCGGCGCGGCGCACGATGACAATATCCGGCCGGTCGAACTGCACCAGCGGCAGGATCGTGTCGCCGAAAATGAACGGAAGGAGGCGGAAGGTGAACGCCAGATGCGCGATGTCGGCGGCCTGTCGGGGACCGGCCCAGTCCGGATTGGCGATCCTGATGCCCGATACCGAGACGCGCGGCGTCAGGCTGAAGAGGTGCACGTCGAGATTGCCGTCGATGCGCACCGGCCGGCCCAGCCGCGCGGACGCGTAGCGCGCCAAGGGCCCGCGCATCGTGTTCCAGTCGAGAAAGTAGAGCCACAGGATTGCAGCGGCGATGAGCGCAACGAAGATGGCGGCGAGCCATTTGGCGATTCGCAACCAGGTCCAATCGCCGGCGATGAGCACGGCATGGGCCCAGGAGCCGGTGCGCCGGACGGCCGCACCTGCGCCAAAAAGCGTGGCTTTCCAGCCCGTTTCGGGGCCAATTTGTCCCGGCACTACGGTCATTTCAAAATCCTCTGCTAGGACAACGCCTTGGCCGCGATTGCGCTGCGCAGATAGTTTGCAACAACTGCATATCCCGGCGCGTTGTTCCCGCATGCGGGATAATTTTGTCGTGCGCCTCTGGCATCTCATCGGCGAAGGGATCGATGCCTTCATCGCCGACGAGGCTCTGACGCGCGGCGCGGCGATCGCGTTCTATGCCGCCACCGCGATCGCGCCGACGCTGTTTATCGCCATCACCGTGGCCAGCCTGGGCTTCGGCCGCGCGGCCGCCGGCGGCGCCATCGCCTATCAGCTGAGCCATCTGATGGGCCGCGACAGCGCCGCGCTGCTGCAGCTCGCCATCCGCCATGCGCCGGGCACGTCGACCGGCATCTTCAACGGCGTCGTCGGCTTCCTGGCCCTGATCCTTACCGCCTCGGGCGTGTTCGGCGAGATGGAAGACGCCCTCAACGTCATCTGGCGCGCGCCACGCAAAGGCTCGGTGCTGCGCCGGCTGTTGCGCGGCCGAGCCGTCAGCCTGGCGCTGGTGATCGGCCTCGGCTTTTTGCTTCTGACGTCGATGGTGTTCACCGCCGGCATCGCCGCGTTCGGCCACTACATCGACAATCACACGTCGTACAGCCAGGTCGCGCTCGCGCTGATCAACTTCACCGTCTCGATCGTGCTGATGGCGCTGCTGTTCGCGGCGATCTTCAAGATCCTGCCCAACAAGGACCTGGAGTGGCGCGACGTCGGCGCCGGCGCGCTCGGCACCGCCTTGCTGTTCCAGCTCGGCCAGTTCCTGATCGGCACCTATCTCGGCAACAGCAGCCTGGCCACGCCTTACGGTGCGGCAGGCGGCCTGATTGTCATGCTGCTCTGGGTGTATTATTCCGCCCAGGTCTTTCTGCTGGGGGCCGAGTTCACCAAAGTCTTTGCCTGTCATTTCGGCAGCCAGCAAAGCGCGATTTGCGACACGCCTCCCGTCGCGCAGGCCGCCTGACTTCCCAGAACCGTGACGGAGTTTCGATGCGTGAGATCGTGATAGCGCGGCAGTTCCGCGGCCCGCCCAATTCAGGCAATGGGGGCTATGTCTGCGGCATGCTGGCGCGTGCGATCGAGGGCCCGGCGACGGTGGCCCTGCGCGCACTGATCCCGCTCGACGTGGCGCTCGACCTCGAACAGACGCCGGATGGCGTCCGGCTCAGCGACAAAGCCGGCACGACGATCGCCGAGGGCCGGCGGGCCGTCGCCGCCCTGCCCGATCCGCCGCCGCCGCCGTCGCTGGACGAAGCGCGTGCCGCCGGCACGCGCTGCCTTTGGATCGACAAGCCGTTCCATCCGCCCTGTTTCACCTGTAGCTCCATTCGCGAGGAGGGCGACGGCCTGCGCATCTTGCCCGGTCAGATCGAAGGCGCGCCCGCCGGACATATCGCCTGTGTGTGGACGCCGCATCCGGCTTTTGCGGACAGCGACGGTACGATCCCCGAAGAGATCATCTGGGCGGCGCTCGATTGTCCCGGCTCGCTCGCCTGGATCGTGAAATCGGGCATGGGCGGCGGCCTGCTGGGCACCATGACCGGCGAAGTGCTACGGCGGCCGCGTGCTGGCGAGCCTTCTATCGTCACCGCCTGGCCGATCGAGCAGAGCGGCCGCAAATTCGTTGCCGGCGTGGCGCTGTTCGACGCCGGCGGCACGCTGATGGCGCGCGGCTCGCAAATCTGGATTTCGCGCGCTTTGCCGACGCATTAGCTGCGCGTCAGGCCATTGGCGGCGGCATCGTAGGGCGCCGGCCGGAACGCGTCCGCCGCATGCTGCGCCGCCGCCAGATCGTCCTGATCGAGTTGCGTGCGCAACGCTTCGAGACGCAGCCGCGATTCCGCGTCGCCCTGACGGCCGGCGACCGCATACCATTTGTAGGCGTCGAGCAGGCTTTGCGGCACGCCCGCGCCGCGCTCGTAAAGCACGGCAAGGTCGAATTCGGAGTCGACATAGCCGAGGCTGGCGGCGCGGCTGAACCAGCGCACAGCCTCGGAAGGGCTCTTCGGCGTGCCGGCGCCCTGCGCATACGCGATGGCGAGATCGTGCATCGCCTTGCGATTGCCCTGCAGCGCGGCGGCTTCGTACCACTGCAGCGCCTTCGCCGCGTCGGCCGGCACGCCATCGCCCTGGGCGTAAAAGGTGCCGAGCAGGTATTGCGCCAGGGCCCGGCCGTGCACCGCGGCAAGCGTCATCCAGTGGAATGCCGCGGCAGCCTTCTGCGGGGTGGCGTCGCGATAGCGCAAAGCGACCTCGAGTTGCGCTGCCGCATCGCCGGCTTCGGCCCGCGCCGTCAGCCGATCGAGCGGCGTCTGTGCCATGGCGATCGCACCCGGCAGATGCGGCACAAGCCGCACCGCGTGGCGCATCGCATCGCGGCGGCCGTCGCTGACGCCTTTGCTGAAGGCCATGCCGGCAGCTGCGACGAAAATCGCCAGGACGACAAGGCCACCGAGCAGGTAGCGCGTCAGGTTCTTGCGGCCCTTGTTTTCGCTGGCATGGGAGACGGCATCGGCGGTCGCCGCGGCAACGCTGGCCGCGACGACGGACTGGCGCACACCGGCGATGAAGGATTTCGGCGCCTCGGGCGCGGCGGCGTCGACGGATGCGGCGGGCTCCGGCGCCGCATCTTGCACCGCAACCGTCGTCACGGGCTCGGCGGCCACCGGTTCAAGTTCATGGCCATCCGCCGGATAGTTCTCCGCCAGCGCCGCGCGCGCGACGCCTTCGACGGTCTGCAACCTTAGCGCGGTCTCGTTCAGCGCAGCGCGGACCTCGTTGGCCGCCGTCTTGGCCTTCGCCTCCGCCGCGTCGGCCCGCTCGCGCAACTCGCGGATCGTCGCTTCGAGCGCCTTGATGGTCTCTTCGGCGACACCGGCAGCGGCACGGTTGTTCTTTTCGACCTGGTCCTGACGGGCTTCCATCACCGTCATCGAGCGCTCGAAGACACGCAGACGGCGTTCGAGCCAGGCGTCGGGCGTGCGCGGCGCGGCAGGCTCGGCGACGGCCGGCTCTTTCGCATCGCCATCGCCGCCTTTCGACTCGAGCACTTGCGCCAGGTCGGCGCGACGCGCCAGACGCGGCCGCGGCGCCGAAGCCGGTGCATCGGCCGGGGGCGCGTCTGCGGTGGGCGTCTGGGTATCCTCTGCCAAGTCAGCGATATTGACCGGCGCGGCCGCGACGTCCGCTCCGGCGGTATCCGCCGCGTGCAGCGGCACCACCACAGCCGTCTGCGGCGTCTCGCCATCCGGCTGCGCGGGCCAGTCGACGTCGCGCATGCTACGCGCCAGGCTGGCGAGGTCTTCGGAGACGATCGACATCAGCAGATCCTCCTTGCGGGCAAATTGGCCGAAGGCGGCTGCGCGCGGGACGCCGGCATCGCCGGCAACCTTGCCCAGCGTCACGGCCTCCACGCCGTCACGTTGCGCCATGGCGCGCGCCGAATTCATCAGCCGGGCACGCAGCGCCGCACGGTCCTGGCGTTCTTCGCTCATCAACGTGTTCGACACCGCGCCCTCGCCCATGCCGGCACGATGACAGGCGCGCGTTACCAAAGGCGAAAACCGATGGTTCGGTTTCTACGCGATTTGTCTTCAATCGGGGCGCGCGCGCTATACTGGCGTCGGAACTTCATGGAACTTCGTCATGGCCGTCGACGGTTTCTGCGACGACCGCTTCGCGCGCCTGCGCGCGGCGTTCGCCGCCAATTTCGCCGAGCGGGCCGAACGCGGCGGCGCTGTCGCGATTTGGCACAGGGGCGCGCTTGTCGTCGATCTGTGGGGAGGCTGGTCCGACGTCGCACGCACCGCGCCCTGGCAGAGAGACACGATCGTGAACTTTTTCTCGGTCAGCAAGGCGCTGTGCGCCATCGCCTGCATGCGCCTGGTCGATGAGGCGCGGCTGGACCTCGATCAACCCGTTGCGCGCTATTGGCCCGCATTCGCCGCCGGCGGCAAACAGGACGTCACCGTCCGCCAGATGCTGTCGCACCAGGCCGGCTTGCCCGCGATCCGCAAACCGCTGCCCGATGGTGCGGCACTCGACTGGCAGGTCGTCACCGCGGCATTGGCCGAGCAGGAACCGTGGTGGAGGCCGGGCAGCGGGCATGGCTATCACGTCAACACCTTCGGCTTCCTGGCCGGCGAACTGGTCCGCCGGATCTCGGGCCGCAGCATCGGCACGCTGCTGCGCCAGGACGTGGCAGGGCCGCTCGGCGCCGACGTCCATATCGGCCTGCCGGCATCCGAGCATCGCCGCGTCAGCGAATTCCAGTGGCCCGGCAATCCTGCGCGGCCGGACATCCCCAATGACGACACCTTGATGCGTTGGAACACCTATTGGAATCCGCCCGGCTTTTCCGGCTCGCACTGGGTCAATCACCCGCGCTGGCGCGAGGCCGAGGTGCCCTCCACCAACGGCCACGGCAATGCGCGCGGCATCGCCCGCGTCTATGCGGCGCTGGCGGAGGGCGGCGAAGTCGACGGTGTGCGAATCCTCAGCCGCGCGGCGCTGGCCGCGGCAACCACGGAACAGGTGAACGGGCATGACATCATCAACAACCGGCCCAGCCGCTTCGGCGTCGGCTTTCAGCTGACCCAGCCCGATCGCCCGCTCGGACCCAATCCCGGCGCCTTCGGCCATTTCGGCGCCGGTGGTTCGCTGGGCTTCTGCGATCCCGAGGCGCGCCTCGCCTTCGGTTACGTCACCAACGACATGGGACCCAGGTGGCAAAATCCGCGCAATCGTGCATTGCTGGACGCGTTGTACGCGTCGCTTTAGAAGCGTGCCGTTCAATTTCTCGGGGGACATCGGCATGATCCGTTCAAAGTCGCTCGCGCTTGGCGCGGTCCTGGCCGTCATGCCTGTCGCGGCCCAAGCCGCAGCGACGGCCGCCGCGATGTCGGCGATGCAGGCCGCAGGCGGCATGGGCGGCAAGCCCATCGTGCTGCCGCGCCTGGTGAAATTCCCCGACACCAAGGTGATGGCGAAGGTCAACGCCGCCATCGCCGTCCAGGAAAAGCAGGACCGCGACGGCATCGCCGACTGCCTGTCCAATCTGAAGGATTCGGGCCGCAAACCCAGCGACGGCTCCTACGACATCACGGTCAAGGTGACCTATCTGTCGGCGCACTATCTCAGCCTTACCGACGTCAACAGCTATGACTGCGCCGGCGCGCATCCCGATTTCAACCAGACCGTCCTGAGCTTCGATCTCGACACCGGCGCGCCCCTGGACATCATGGCGACGTTCAGACCCGATTTCGTCAGCGCCGGCCTCGGCAAGCTCTACGCCGCGCGCTACCGCATGCCCAAGACCAAGGACGACGACGCGGATTGCCGCGGCTGGGCCAGCGATCCCAACAGCCTCACCGAGCTGGAGCCCCGGCTCGATGCCTCGGTCGGCATCGTCATCGCGGTCGCGACCGCGCATGTCGTGGCGGCCTGCGCCGACGACCTGCCGCTGTCGCTCGCTGATCTGGCGCGCGTGCTGAAGGACCAAAAGCTGCTGGCCGATCTCAAAGCCAACGTCAAACCGGCGCACAAATAGCTATTCGGCGGGCGCCACGGCGACGACCGGCCTTGGCCGGTTCACAACCCGCATCAGCACGGTGATCGCGACGATGGTGGCGGCATAGGCGATGAGCTGCAGCCCGTCCGGCTGTTCGCTGTAGCCGATCAGCGTGTGCAGCAGGCGCCCGGGAATGCTGGCTTCGGGCAGCAGCCCGGAGGTGTCCCACACCGGCATCATCAGCAATTGCAGCCAGCCGCCGTTTTGCAGGAACAGCACCGCCTGGGCCGCCATGCCGGCCGCCAGCAGCGTGATCAGCCATGCGGTCACCTGGAACAGCCGGTGGGCCGGAATGGTGAGCAGCCCGTAATACATCAGCGCCGAGACGCCGGCGCCCGCGATCAGGCCGAGGGCGCCGCCGACCAGCATCGACGCCGTCGTCATGCCGCCCTGCGCCGCGATGCCGTAGAGAAAGAGCACGACTTCCGAGCCTTCGCGCAGCACCGCGACGCCGACCACGACCGCCATGGCCGTCAGCGTGCGCTGACCGGCAGAGACCGCCGCCCCCATCGCCCGCATCTCGCGCGCCATCTCGCGGCCATGCCCGGCCATCCAGACATTGTGCCAGGTGAGCATGCCGACGGCGACGAGGAGGATCGACGCATTGAACAATTCCTGGCCCGAACCCGCGAACAGCGAAGACAGCTGCCCGGCAAAAGCCGCGACCAGGCAGGCCCCGACGACGCCGGCGGCGACGCCCAGCGCCACCCACAGGCCGCGACCGGCAACGCCCTTGGTCGCGGCCAGCACGATGCCCACGATCAGGCCGGCTTCGATGACTTCGCGAAAGACGATCAGCAGCGAGGCGAACATGGCCTACTCCGCGATCACGACGCCCTGCGCCGTGTCGGAATGATATTCGCCCATGAAGGGATATTTGCCCGGCGCCAGCGGACGCAGGCGTACATTGCCGGCGCTGTGGCCGGCCACGACTTTCTCGATCTTGAGCGAGGTGGAATCGAACTCCTCCGCCGTGTCGTCGTTGTTGGTCAGCGCGATGACGTTGGGCACGCCCGCCTTCACGTGGATCGCGGCCGGCGCGAATCTATGATCCTTCAAGACCATCGCGATCGGCGCATCCGCGAAAGCGGGCAGTGCGTACAGAACGCAGGCGGCGACAAGGACGGGCTTGAGCATGCTCGGATCCGGCGAAGACGCGCCTAGTGTAATCGCAACTCATTCGCAAGTATAGCACTCCGAAGGCCCGGTAATTTACTTATAGTTGCAGCAATTTTCGTTGCACAACCAACGACTTGCGCAACATGATTCGCTCGCGCGCGTTCCTGCGTTCGTTCCCATCCGCTTCGCATTCCAGCCCATTCGCGTCGGCCGTCCGGCCGCCAGCGGCGTCTGTTTCCTTTGTCCGCGTCAGGGACCTTCATGGGGAAGAAGGCCGTCCCGACTTTGCCGCACCTTGCGCGCGCCGCGAGTTCGTTCCGGCATGCCGAAATGGCAGCGGATGCGCGTGCCGCACTGGCCGACGACGCCGCGTACGGCCTGGCGCGCGCCATGCCGTCGCTGTCGGCCCATATCGTGATCACCGCGCCGCAGGTGGCGGCACTCCTGTTCGCGGCGGTCGCCGCGACGGCATTGTCGACCTTCTGGCCGCAGACCATGTGGAGCGCGTTGGTCGCCCTGCTCTCGTTCGGCTTTGTCGCAGGTACGCTGTTTCGCGCCGGCCTCGCCTGCCTCGGCGGCTGGCCCCGCGCGACGCCGCACGCGAGCGACGGCGAACCCCTGCCCGTCTACACCATCCTGGTGCCGCTGTTTCGCGAGGCCAATGTGCTGCCGCATCTGGCCCGCGCCCTCATGGCGCTCGACTATCCGCGGGACAAGCTCGACATCAAGATCATCGTCGAGGAAGACGACAGCGAAACCGGAGCGGTCGCCGCGGAGGTCGCCGGCAACGCACCCTTCGAGATCGTCTGCGTCCCGGCAGGCCGGCCGCAGACCAAGCCCCGGGCCTGCAATTATGCCCTGAACTTCGCGCGCGGCGAATTCACCGTCATCTTCGACGCCGAGGACCGCCCCGAACGCGACCAGTTGCGCAAGGCCGCCGCCGCCTTTCGCGCCAGCCCGTCCGACACCGCCTGCCTGCAGGCGCGGCTCAATTTCTACAATGCCGACGAGAACTGGCTGACGCGCCTGTTCGCGCTCGACTACGCGCTGTGGTTCGACGTGCTGCTGCCGGGCCTCGACCGCCTCGGCGTGCCGATGCCGCTGGGCGGCACGTCCAACCATTTCCGCACCGCGGTGCTGCGCCAATTGGGCGGCTGGGACCCGTTCAACGTCACCGAGGACGCCGATCTCGGCATCCGCATCGCACATCTCGGCAAGCGCGTCGCGATGCTCGACTCCACCACCTTCGAGGAAGCGCCGGTGCATTTCCGCGTCTGGCTGAAGCAGCGTTCGCGCTGGCTCAAGGGCTATATGCAGACCTGGCTGGTGCATACGCGCCGGCCGCTTTCGCTCATCCACCGCGCCGGCCTTGGCGGCTTTTTCGCTTTCCATCTTTTCGTCGGCGGCGCCGTGCTTTCAGCGCTGGCGGCGCCGCTGCTCTGGGCACTGTTCGCCTGGTCGCTGTTCGGGCCGGCGCATAGCGGCCTGAGCTTGTCGGCCTCGAGCCTGATCGGCGGCAACGCGCTTCTCACCGTTCTGGCGATGGCGGGACCCTTGCGGCGCGGCTGGCGCGACCTGGCGCCTTACGGCCTTACCGCAACGTTGTACTGGGCACTCATTTCGCTCGCCGCCTTGCGCGGCCTCGGCCAGCTCATCACCAATCCCTTCTACTGGGAGAAGACTGCGCACGGCCTCAGCCGGCAAGCGGCGGATTGAGCTATGCGCCTTGCCGCCGCTTTGCTCACCTGGACGATCAGCGCCGCCATGGCGCAAGCCGGCGCCTGGACGCTGCATCGCGGCCATTGGCAGGTCTTCACCGCGACGACGCAGAGCCAGGCCAGCACCAGCTTCGACGCGCATGGGCGGGCAGCCATCCAGACCAATTTCAGCAAGCTGCTGCTGCAGAATTGCCTGGAGTATGGCCTCAGCAACAGCGTGACGCTTTTTGCGATCCCAAACTATGTGACGGCGCATGTCCAGACGCCGACCGTGCCGCTAACCGTCGCGCACAACGCCTCGTTCGAGGCCGGCGCGCGGCTGATGCTGTATGCGCGGGCCGGCAAGCTGTCGCTGCAGACCTCGTACAAGACGGCCGGCGCGTTCGACCTGTCGGTGTCGGCAAATCGCGCCTCGGGCCGCCAGATCGAGGTCCGCCTGCTCTACGGCACGAGCTTCAGGCTGTTCGGCCATGACGGCTTCGCCGACCTCCAGGTGGCGCAGCGCTGGATCAGCCATCCGCGCCCCAACGAGACGCCGCTCGACCTCACCGCCGGCCTGTGGCTGACCAAGGACTCGATGCTGATGGCGCAGAGCTTCAACATCGTCAGCGCCGGCGACGCGCGGGCGCCCTACACCTATTACCGCAGCCACAAGCTCGAACTGTCGCTAGTCCAGAAACTGTCGCGCCACTGGTCGCTGCAGGTCGGCGCGTTTTTCTCGCCGGCCGGCCAGAACGCGCTGGTCGAAAAAGGCATCACCGTGTCGCTGTGGACACAGGATTAGTTGCGCCTGATCGGCGTGTTCCAGGTCCCCACCTGCGCCAGGGCTTCGCTGGCCGCCGATTTGTCGAAGGCCGCCAGGATGTTCTTGAAGCGCGCCTCGGTGAATTCGCGAAACTGCGGATGGGTGAAGATGTAGAGGTCGTTGTCGCGCACGCCCTCGACGACGCGCTGGCCGACGATGTCGGGATCGATGCCGCTCAGCACATTGGCGGCCGCCTCGGACGGCGTCGCGCCGACGCCGGGATCGACGACACCGCCGCCGCCATACCTGTCCTGCCGCGCCCGGCCGCTTTCGTGGATGCGGGTGCGCACGAAGCCGGGACACAGCACCGAGACGCCGATGTCGTGCGGCGCCAGCTGCGCGGCCCAGCCTTCGCTCATCGCCACGACGGCGAATTTCGTCGCGGTGTAGGGCTCCATGCCGGGCGGCGAGACCATGCCGGCCATGGATGCCGTGTTTATGAAATGCCCGCCGTCGCCATGACTGCGGATCAGCGGCGCGAAGGTCTCGACGCCGTAGACGACGCCCTTGAGGTTGACGTCGATGATCCAATCCCAGTCGCGTTCCTTGAGCGTGCCGAGGGGGCCGCCGACCGCGACGCCGGCATTGTTGCAGACGACGTGGATCTTGCCGAAGGCGGCGACGGCTTCGAGCGCAGCGCTCTTGACGCTGGCGCGTTCGGTGACGTCGACCAGCGTCGCCACCGCCTTGATCTGCTCGGACGCCAGGCGCTCGGCGGCGGCCTTCGCGGCGGCAAGGTCGATATCGGCGATGACGACGTTCATCCCGGCGCGGCCGAAGGCGCGCGCCATGCCCAGGCCAATGCCGCTGGCGCCGCCGGTGACGAAGGCGGTACGTCCTTTGAAGTCTTTCATGATTTTCCTCCGCGCGCGTCGCTCAATTGTTCCGAGCGGCCTCGCCGGTTGGAGGCCACACCTTCACCTGCTTGAGAACTTCGCTGCGGTCTGCGGCGTCGAACGCAGCGCGGATGGCGTCCAACCGCCGTTCCACGATCGAGCGGAAGTTCGGATGCGAGATGATATAGAGCTCGCCGGCTTTCACGCCTTCCAGGACGCGCGCACCGACGATGTCGGGATCGATTCCGGCCTGGAACATCGCCTTGCCGGCGTCGCTCTCGACCTTGCCGCCATATTTGTCCTGCCGCGTCCGGGCGCCGTCGTAGATTCGCGTGCTGACGAGGCCGGGGCAAAGCACCGACACGCCGATGTTCTGGGGGCCAAGCTGCATCGCCCAGCCTTCGCTCATCGCCACCACGGCAAATTTGGTGGCCGAATAGGCCTCCATGCCGGGCGCGGTGAACATGCCGGCCAGCGAGGCGGTATTGACGATATGGCCGCCCTCGCCATGGCTCCTGATCAGCGGCACGAAGGTTTCGGTGCCGTAGACGACGCCCTTCAGATTGACGTCGATGAGCCAGTCCCAGTCGCGTTCCTTCACGCCGCCGATCAGGCCGCCGACACCGATCCCGGCGTTGTTGCAGACGACATGAATCTTGCCGAACGCTGCGACGGCGTCGAGCGCGGCGCTCTCGACGCTGGCACGGTCGGTGACGTCGACGAGGACGGCAACTGCCTTGATCTGTTCGGCAGCCAAGCCTTCGACCGCCGCCTTGGCCGCTATCGTATCGATATCGGCGATCACCACGTTCATGCCGGCGCGGCCGAAGGCGCGCGCCATGCCCAGGCCAATGCCGCTGGCGCCGCCGGTGACGAAGGCGGTACGTCCTTTGAAGTCTTTCATGACTATTCCGCGGCTTGCTGGAATTCGAGGCTGTCGAAGGTCGCGGCCAATGCCGCGCCGCCGGGCTTGGCTTTCAGCCGGCCGAGGATGGCCTCGCGCGACTGCGTGCGGCCGAAATCGGCCTGCGTCACGGCGTGCCATTCGATCATCTGGTTCCAGACGGGGTCGATGACGCTGCTGCCGGGCACGCTGGCGCCGCCCTCGGTGCGCAGCGTCAGGCTGCGCAGTTCGGAGACCAGGGTCGCGAGATAGGCGACGTGGATCGCCTCGTCGGTGCGGATGCGCTCGACGAGATCGGCGGCGTGGTTGGCGGCCGGGCGGCGGTCGGTGAAGTTCGCGGGATCGCGCATGATGCCCTGGCAGAAGGAGAAGAAGCTCTCGGCCTTCACCTCGATCATCAGCACGTTCATCAGCAGCAGGATCCACTCCTCGTATTCCTTGGGGATCTGCGGCATGCGGCGGCCGGTCTCCGGGCGCGCGATGCTGGCCGGCACCTCAGGGATCGCATAGGCGTCCTTGCCGAACAGCGCGTCGCGCACCGCGAACCACATGTCGTCATGGCCGCCGATGCCGAGCGCCTTCTGGCCGCCTTCGTCATAGCCATGCGCCGCCAGCAGGCCCTTGTTGAGATGGCCGATGCAGAGGCCGGAAATGTCCTCGACCGCGATCTGCTGGAAATCGGGCGCCACGGCCTGTGCCAGCATGCCGCCCCGCGCCTCGATGATGCCGGTGATGGTGAGCGAGTTCCACAAGGTCTCGCCGAAGCCATGCCCGAGCAGGAACTTCTGCTGCTCGACGGTTGGATAGGGGCCGCGCTTGAGCAGGCGTGTCGAGGCGTCGATCAGCGGTGCGCCGCGTTTTTTCAACTCGCCCTGCCACGCCGCGACGGCCGGCCAGCGGTTCAGCGTGCGCGGCGAGACATAGGTTCCCGCCTGGTCGAAACCGCCATGCAGACGGTAGCCGGCCTCGATTTGCAGCTGCGCATAGTCGTGGTCGGCCATGATCTCGTCGCGCGTATAGGTCAGCTTCGCCATGGTCGAAAATTCCTCCGGGGCGCGAACAGCGGAGCCGCGCTGGCACTGATAGTTTGTCAGTCATGCGTCGCTGTCAACGCGGGCGTTACATCGCCGACACCATCCGGACAGCACGGATCGAAACAAATTGTGTAGCGTTTTGAACCTGTTGCGAAAGGTTCGGACACAGTTTCGCGACATGCCACGCAGAGCATGGCCGTGCGGATCGCCCCGAGGCATCCGTCCCCAAAACCAAGGAGTACAGCATGAGACAAAGAATCGTGTTTGCGGCGGCGTTTGGCGTCGCCATGGGTATCGGCATCGCCACGGCCTTGGCCGGGACGCCCGGCTACTACGTGTCGGGCGAAGGCGGCGTCTCGTTGCCGCCCGACCTGCACCTGAACGACGTCGCGCTGGGGACGCAGCATGAGAGTTTCGGCACCGGCTTCGCGGCCGGCGGCGCGCTCGGCTACGACTACGGCGATGGCTGGCGGCTCGAGTTGAACTCGCTCTACCAGCACACCGACCTCAGCCGGCTCGACGGCGCGGCGGCGACCGGCCATCTGTCGTCGACCACGGTGATGGCGAACGCGACCTATGACCTGCTGAGCAACCAGCAGTTCACGCCTTATGTCGGGGCCGGGCTTGGCATGGCCAATGTCGGCGGCCAGGTGGGCGGGCTTTCGGGCCGCGACTGGAAGCCGGCCTACCAGGCCGAAGCGGGCCTGCGCACCGACGTCAACGACAATACGTCGCTGTTCGGCGAATACCGTTTCAGCCAGAGCGAATCGGTGCTCATGGCCGATGCCGGCGACAGCGCACACCAGCACTTCACCGACCACGCGTTGCTGGCGGGGTTGAGCTTCAAGCTGAACTGAACGGACGCGTCTACCGAGGTGCCCGGGGGCGGGCATCTCGGCGGAGGCGGGGGATGCGTCAGGGTTTCAGCGCTTTCACCAGGAACCGCGTCAGGTTGTCGAGGACTTCCTCGCGCTTGCGCTGCGAGCGGGCGCCTTCGCTGGCGACCTGGTGGATGGCGCCGAGGATCGCCTGGCCGACGATGTCGGCGTCGTAGCTGGTGCAGGCCTGGCCGCTGCGCATCGCTTCGCGCACGACCTCGGCCCAGTCGAAGCCCCAGCGCACCAGCAGCGGCGTCGCCTGCACGCCTTCGGCATCGATCACCAACTCGTCGGTCATCGCCGCCGCGAGCACGCCGGGATGTTCGGCGGAATATTCGTAGACCGCCTTGAGGTTCGCCGCGATGGTGCTCTCCAGCGTCTTCTCGTCCGGCTGGCGCAGGCGCATGTATTCATGAAGCTCTTCGCGCGCATCGTCGACGAAGGCGAGGAAGCATGCCTTCTTGTCGGGATAGTGCAGGTAGAAGGTGCCGTGGCCGAGACCGGCCTCGCGCGCGATATCCTGTGGCCGCGTGGCGTGATAGCCGCGCTCGACGAAGAGCTTGCGCGCCGAGCGCTTGAGCTTGCCCAGGCTTTCCGGCCGGCGCCGCACGGGGCGCTGATCGGCCGCGATCGTGGTGAGCGTATCGTGATCCATGCCGGACAACTTCCCTCGCGTTTACACCTTAAGTCAATGATGCGGCTTCTGCCCGTGCCGGCGCCGCGCTAGACTAGGACAAATCGAAGGAGGATCGCGATGCGCAGACTCATGGGCCTCATGGCAGCGGCGGCAGCCCTGTTCGCAGTGACGACGCCGTCATTTTCCATGGGCGGAGGCGGAGGCGGTGGCGGCGGCGGCGGCAATATGGGCGGCGGCTACAGCGGCGGCGGCACGACGACGCTCGACGAATACACGGTCGCGGTGCGGCTCATCAAGCACGAGAAATACGCCGACGCGATTCCGCATCTGCTGATGGCGCATGTCGACAAGCCCAATGACGCCGACATCCTCAACTATCTGGGCTTCACCAACCGCATGACGGGCAATTACGACTCGTCGATGAACTATTACAAGCAGGCGCTCGCCATCGATCCGAACCACAAGGGCGTGCACGAATATCTCGGCGAGCTGTACCTGCAGCTGCACGACCAGGCGTCGGCACAGCACGAACTCGACACGCTGGCGAGCCTGTGCCCGTCGGGCTGCGACGAGCGCGACACGCTGACCAAGGCGATCGCGGCCTATGTGCCGCCGGCGGGAGCCGCGGCGCCCACCGCCACGGCAGCGCCGGCAACCACACCGGCCAGCAACTAAGCCGCCGCCTTCTTCTGCTGGAGCGCGCGCCAGACGCGCTCCGGCGTCGCCGGCATGTCGATGTGCAGGACGCCAAGCGCGTCGGCGATGGCGCTCATGATCGCCGGCAGCGCGCCGACCGTGCCGGCCTCGCCGCAGCCCTTGGCGCCGAGATCGTTGGTGACGCAGGGAATCTCTTCGTATTTGAAGTCGATGTCCGGCATGTCCGAGGCGCGCGGCATCGCATAGTCGCTGAAGCTCGCGGTCAGGAGCTGGCCGCTCGACTCGTCATAGACCATGTTCTCGAGCAGCGCCTGGCCGAGGCCCTGCACCACGCCGCCATGGACCTGGCCGGCGACCAGCATCGGATTGATGACCCGGCCGAAATCGTCGAGCACGTGATAGGACAGTATCCTGGTGTCGCCGGTGTCGGGATCGACCTCGACTTCGCAGACATGGCAGCCATTCGGGAAGGTCGAGGCCTTGCCGTTGTACATCGCGTCGCTGTCGAGGCCGTTCTCGAAGCCCGGCAGCTTCTCGCGCTTGAGGGTGACGGCCAGCTCGCCGACCGTGATGGTCCGATCGCCTCCGGCGACGGTGAACCTGCCGACGCCTTCGACGACCGCGAAGCCGACACCCTTGCCGCCGGCCTGCAGCACCTGGCCCGCGGCGACCTTGCCCTTCTCGATCACCGTGTCGGAGGTCAGCATCAGCGCGCCGCCGGACATGTTGAGCGAGCGCGAGCCGCCGGTGCCGCCGCCGTTCACCCATTCCGTGTCGCCCTGCTTGACGGTGATGGATTCGAACGGCACGCCGAGCTTCTCGGCGACGAGTTGGGCGAACGAGGTCTCGTGGCCCTGCCCGTTCGACTGCGTGCCGCAATAGAGCTCGACGCCGCCGTTCTCGGTGAACTTGATCGCCGCCGGCTCCTGGCCCGCGGCGCCGGTGATCTCGACGTAGTAGGCGAAGCCGAAGCCGCGCAGCAGGCCGCGTTTCGCAGACGCCGCCTTGCGGGCCGCGAAGCCCGCCTGGCCGGCGCGGGCGAGGCCCTCTTCGAGCAGGCGCGGATAATCGCCGGAATCGTATTTGACGCCCCACGGATTGGCGTAGGGCAGTTCCGCCGGCGACGGCAGGTTGCGCTTGCGGATCTCGGTCGCGCTGAGCCCGGTCTTGGCGGCGGCGACGTCCATCAGCCGCTCCATCAGATAGGCAGCCTCCGGGCGGCCGGCGCCGCGATAGGCGTCGACCGGCGCGGAGTTGGAGAAGTAGCCCTTGATGTTGGCGAAGGCCTTTGGCACGCGATAGACGCCGCCGAAGATGCGGCTGCCGGCCAGGGTCGGGATGAACGGTGCGTACACGGACAAATAGCCGCCCATATTGGCGGTGCCGACGAAGCGCAGGGCAAGTATCCGGCCGTCCTTGTCGAGCGCGAGTTCGCCGGTGGTGATCATGTCGCGGCCATGATCGTCGGCGAGGAAACTCTCGGTGCGCTCGGCGCTCCAGCGCACCGGGCGGCCGATCTTCCTGGCGCCGATCAGCACGGCCGGCTGCTCGGGATAGAGGAAGCCCTTCATGCCGAAGCCGCCGCCGACGTCCCTGGTGATGACGCGCAGCTTTTCCGGCGGCACGTTGAGGATGCGCTGCGCCAGGCCGCCGCGAATGTTGGCCGCGCCCTGCGAGGTGACGTAGAGGACGTAGTCGTCCTTCGCCGCGTCGTAGACGCCGATCGCATTGCGCGTCTCCATCGGCATGGCGCTGACGCGGTTCTGCACCACCTGCAGCGAGACGGTGTGCGCGGCGCCGGCGAAGGCCGCCGCGGTGCCGGCCTCGTCGCCGTCGGCCCAGTCGAAGCTCAGATTGCCCGGCGCCTCATCCCAGATCTGCGCGCCGTTCGGCGCGGCGCCGAGCGTGCCGGCGGCATCGAGCGTCTCGTATTCGACGGCGACCAGCTCGGCCGCGTCCTTGGCCTGGGCGTAGGTCTCGGCGATCACCATGGCGACGGCTTCGCCGGTGAAGGTGATGCGGTCCTTGGCGAGGATCGGCTTGGGCGAGGTTTTGGTCGAGGAGCCGTCGCGGCTCTTGATCGGCGCCATCAGCGGCATCGGACCGGCGCCAAACGCCTCGATGTCCTCAAAGGTCAGCACGTCGACGACGCCGGGCGCTTCCTTGGCGGCCGAAACGTCGATGGAGACGATCCTGGCGTGAGCCTGGGCGCTCCGGTGGAAACAGGCGAAGGTTTCGTTGTCGAAATGGAGGTCGTCCGTGTACTGGCCCTGGCCGGTGATGAAACGGATATCCTCGGTGCGCTTGACGGACTGGCCGACGCCGAATTTCATGTGCAGGCTCGCTTTTTGGGATTGCCGAGTTCTTTCAGATACTTAGGCTATTTTCGGCAACATAATTGTTCTTCGTTTTTTTGCAAAAGAGGGGCAACCCTCCACCGCGAAGTGCGGTTCCCCTCCCCCGTAACAACGGGGCGGAATGAGGTCGGCACTAGTTCTTGTAGCCCGGGTCGACGCGGTCGCATTTGCGGCGCAGCGCCGGCCAGGCCAGCGCCCCGACCATGCCGTTGAAGGCACCCTTGCCCTGCATCGCGGTCTTCTCCGGCACGCCCTGGTTCGGCCAGTTGGGCAGCGCGCCGCCGGCCAGGGCGCGGACCTGCATCGAGCAGGCGCGCTCCAGATAGTACATGCGCAGGAAGGCGTCGGCGCAATTCTTGCCGAGCGCCAGCGTGCCGTGATTGCGCAGCATCATCGCGTTCTTCTCGCCGATGTCGGCGACGAGGCGGTCGCGCTCGTCGAGGTCGAGCGCCACGCCTTCATAGTCGTGATAGGCGATCTCGCCCGAGATCATCATGGCGTGCTGGTCGAGCGGCAAAAGGCCGTCCTTCTGCGCCGAGACGGCGACGCCGTCGGTGGTGTGCAGATGGATGACGCAGCCGGCGTCCTCGCGGTTCATGTGCAGCGCCGAGTGGATGGTGAAGCCGGCGGCGTTCACCGGGAACGGCGACTCGCCGATCTTGTTGCCGTCGACGTCGATCTTGACGAGGCTCGAGGCGGTGATTTCCTCGAACAGCAGGCCGTAGGGATTGATCAGGAAGTGATGCTCCGGCCCCGGCACGCGGGCCGAGATGTGGGTGAAGATCATGTCGTCCCAGCCATGCATCGCGACCAGGCGGTAGGTGGCGGCGAGGTCCTCGCGCACGGCCCATTCCTCGGCCGACACCTTGCCGCGCAGCGAGGCGACGTCGTCGGCGGTCGGCATTGTTCGGGCAGCGGCGCTCATGGTTCTCTCCGGCGAATGGCGAAGCACAAGATTGGACCCGGCAGGGCCATCCGTCAAACCTCAGCGGACGCGCTTTACAGCGGTTTTCCAGCCTTCGTACAGCGTGTTGCGCGCCGAGGTCTTCATCGCCGGCTTGAAGCGGCGGTCCAGCGCCCAGCGGGCGGCGATGTCTTTGGTATCCTTGAACAGACCGGCGGCAAGGCCGGCAAGATAGGCGGCGCCGAGGGCGGTGGTCTCGACCACAAGCGGGCGGTCGACGGTGAGGCCCGTGAGGTCGGCGAGGCGCTGGCAGAACCAGTCGTTGCGCACCATGCCGCCATCGACCTTCAGCGCCCGGGGGGCGCGCAGGCCGGAGCGTTTCATGTCCTTCGCCATCGCCTCCAGCAGGTCGCGGGTCTGGAAGCACACCGCGTCGAGCGCGGCGCGCGCGATCTCGGCGACGCCCATGTCGCGCGTCAGGCCGAAGATGGCGCCGCGCGCTTCGGGGTCCCAATAGGGCGCGCCGAGGCCGGTGAAGGCCGGCACGAAATAGAGGCCTTCGGCGTCTTTCGCGGTGCGGGCGAGCGCCTCGACCTCCTCGGCGCTCTTGATGACGCCGAGCGCGTCGCGCAGCCACTGCACCACGGCGCCGGCGACGAAGATGCTGCCTTCGATGGCGTAGGCCGTCTTCTTGCCGATGCGGTAGGCGCTGGTCGCGAGCAGGCGGTTCTTCGACACCGGCACCGTGGCGCCGGTGTTGACCAGCGCGAAGCAGCCGGTGCCGTAGGTCGACTTGACGTCGCCGGGATTGAAACAGGCCTGGCCGAAGGCGGCCGCCTGCTGGTCGCCGGCGACGCCGAGGATCGGGATGGCGGCACCGAGCAGCGCCGCATCGGTGGCGCCGAAATCGCCGGCGCTGCCCCGAACCTCGGGCAGCGCCCGCGCCGGCACGCCGAACAGCTTCAGCAACTGCGCGTCCCAGGCCAGCGTCTTCAGGTTGAGCAGCATGGTGCGCGAGGCGTTGGTCACGTCGGTGGCGTGCACCCTGCCGCCGGTAAGCTTGAAGATCAGCCAGGCGTCGATGGTGCCGAGCGCGATCTCGCCGGCCTCGGCGCGGCGACGCGCGCCGGGGATGTGGTCCAGCAGCCATTCCATCTTGGTGCCGGAGAAATAGGGATCGAGCAGCAGACCGGTCTTCGCCGTGATCTTCGGCTCCAGCTTCCTGGCCTTGAGCGCGCGGCAGCGCTCCGCGGTGCGCCGGTCCTGCCAGACGATGGCGTTGTGCAGCGCCTTGCCGCTGCGCCGATCCCAGATGACGGTGGTTTCACGCTGGTTGGTGATGCCGATCGCCGCGACCGACGCCGCCGGCACGCCCTTGAGCGCGGCGCGGCAGCAGCCGAGCGTCGCCTGCCAGATTTCCTCCGCGTCGTGCTCAACCCAGCCATTGGCCGGGTAAATCTGGCGCAATTCGACGGCATGCGACGCGACGGGGCGCGCATTGGCGTCGAACAGGATGGCGCGCGTCGAGGTCGTGCCCTGGTCGATCGCCAGGATGTAGGGTTCTTCGCTCATGAGCATATTTGAAGAGGGGACATGGTTCGAACCGGGACAATCTCAGGGTTTGCCTGGGGACTAGATTAACACGCTGTTAACACCGATTTGCTACTCGTTACAGGCGGCCCAGAAAGGGCCGATGCAGAAGGCATTCGGGGCAGAAATTGGGGCTCACCGCGCACGACATGAGCGACATGGGGCGTCTGGCCCAGCTCGCCGTCAATCCGCAAGGCACCAGCCGCGAGGAGATCTACCTCGCCGTCGCCTCGCTCTACCGCATCCAGGGCACGGGCCTGAACCAGCGCGAGCGCGCGCTGATGCACGAAATCCTGCGCCGCCTGACGCGCGACGTCGAGATGGCGATCCGCATCGCGCTGGCCGAGCGCCTCGCCGACGACACCACCGCGCCGCACGATCTCATCCTGCTGCTCGCCGACGACCGCATCGAGGTGGCGCGGCCGCTGCTGCTGCGCAGCCCGCTGCTGACCGACGGCGATTTCCTCAAGCTGATCACCGCCGGCAGCCAGGCGCATCACGAAGCCGTCGCGACGCGCGCCCATATCGGCGAGCCGGTGACCGACGTGCTCGCCGGCAGCGACGCGGAATCGGTGCTGGTGGCGCTGGTGCGCAACGCCACCGCGAAGATATCGTCGCAGGCCTTCGAGACCCTGGTCGAGAAATCGCGCCACATCGAGGGCCTGCAGGAGCCGCTGACGACGCGCTCCGACCTGCCGCCGGTCCTGGCCACGCGCATGTGCGAATGGGTCAGCGACGCGCTGAAGACCTATATCGCCCGGAACTACGCCATCGCGCCCGAGAGGCTGACGACGGCGATGAGCGAGGCGGCGAGCCTGATCCAGAGCGAGCCGGCCGCGCCGCGCACGCCGCCCGCCGAGAGCGCGCAGAAACTGATCGAGAAGCTCGCCTCCTCCGGACAGCTCAAGGCCGGCTTCCTGCTGCGCGTGCTGCACCAGGGCCAGCTCGACCTGTTCGACCTGGCGCTGGCCAAGCTGGTGGGCCTGCCGCTGCCCGAACTGCGCAACAAATTCTACGACGGCGGCCCGCGCGCGGTGGCGCTGGCCTGCCGCGGGGTCGGCATCGACCGCTGCGTCTTCAACACCGTGTACAACCTGTCGCGGCAGGCCCGCGACATGCGCGCCACGCTGAGCCATGGCGACCTCGCCGAGGTCGACCGCGTCTTCACGACGGTGTCCAAGCCGGCGGCGCTGACCGAACTGGCCAGTCTCAAGTTCAATTAGCCGGCGCAGCCTGCTAGAACGGCCGCATGATCGATCCGTTCGGCCGGCATATTTCCTATCTGCGCATCTCGGTGACCGACCGCTGCGACTTCCGCTGCGTCTATTGCATGACCGAGCACATGACGTTCCTGCCCAAGGCCGACGTGCTGACGCTCGAGGAGATCGAGCGGCTGGCGCTGGCCTTCGTGCACAAGGGCGTCCAGCGGCTGCGCATCACCGGCGGCGAGCCCCTGGTGCGGCGCGGCGTCATCGGCCTGTTCGACCGGCTGGGGGCGCAGATCGGCAAGACCAACCTCAAGGAAGTCACGCTGACCACCAATGGCAGCCAGCTGACGCGCTTCGCGCGCGACCTGGCCGCGGCGGGCGTGAGGCGCGTCAACGTCTCGCTCGACACCCGCGACGAAGACACGTTCCGCGCCATCACGCGTTGGGGCCGGCTCGGCCAGGTGCTGGACGGCATCGATGCCGCCGACGCGGCCGGGCTCAAGGTCAAGATCAACACCGTGGCGCTCAAGGGCGTCAACGAGGACGAGATCGAGAGCCTGATGCTGTGGGCGCATGGCCGCGGCTTCGACATCACCCTGATCGAGACCATGCCGATGGGCGAGATCGACGGCGACCGGGTCGGGCAATACCTGCCGCTGTCGCTGGTGCGGGCACGGCTGGCGCGCGGCTACACGCTGGAAGAGACCGACTACACGACGGGCGGACCGGCGCGCTATGCGCGCGTCGCCGAAACCGGCGGCCGCATCGGCTTTATCACCCCGCTGACGCACAATTTCTGCGAGAGCTGCAACCGCGTGCGGCTGACCTGCAGCGGGACGCTCTACATGTGCCTGGGCCAGGACGACGCCGCCGACCTGCGCACGCCGCTGCGCGCCGCGCCGGACGATGCGCAGCTGGCCCGCGCCATCGACGCGGCCATCGCGCGCAAGCCCAAGGGGCACGACTTCATCATCGACCGGCGCCACCGGGGCCCGGCGCTCGAGCGGCACATGTCGCTGACGGGCGGCTGAGCCATGGCACAGGCGCTTCATTTCGTGGCCGCCGCGGCGCCCGACGCCCAGGCCGCGCTCGGCCTGATGCGCCAGCGTTATGCCGATGCCGGCGCCGACAAGAGCGACGTCGTCATCGCGCTCGGCGGCGACGGGTTCATGCTGCAGACGCTGCATAACTTCCTCAGCCGCAAGAAGCCGATCTACGGCATGAACCTGGGCTCGGTCGGCTTCCTGATGAACGAATTCCGCGACGACGACCTGGAGCAGCGGCTGGCGGCGGCCGAGTCCGCCCTGCTCCACCCGTTGCGCATGCGCGCCGAAGGCGCCAAGGGCGTCACCGAAGCGCTGGCCTTCAACGAGGTCTCGTTGCTGCGCCAGACGCGGCAGGCGGCCAAGATCCGCATCCTGGTCGACGAGAAGACGCGCACGCCCGAGTTGATCTGCGACGGCGTGCTGGTCTCCACCCCGGCCGGCAGCACCGCGTACAATCTGTCGGCGCATGGCCCCATCCTGCCGATCGACGCGGACCTCTTGGCGCTGACGCCGATCAGCGCCTTTCGGCCGCGGCGCTGGCGCGGCGCCCTGCTGTCGCACCGCGCCAGGGTGCGCTTCGAGATCCTCGAGGGCGGCAAGCGCCCGGTCAGCGCCGTCGCCGACGACCTGGAAGTGCGCGACGTCACCGCGGTCGACGTGGCGGAGGACCGCAGCATCGGCATGACCATGCTGTTCGATGCCGGCCACAGCCTGGATGAACGTATCCTTGCCGAGCAGTTCGTCGATTAACCTTCGACGGGGTTCACAGGACATTAACGCGTCGCGGGTAGTTTTCCCCACTGGGGAACTACGCCCGGGCGTTGGTGCGGCGGACATGAGCGGCTACAGGTTTGACAGGCTGAAAGTTCTGGTGGTCGACGACAACCAGCATATGCGCAAGCTCGTCGTCGCGATCCTGCAGGCGTTCGGCGTCGTGCAGATCTTCGAAGCCGCCGACGGCGACCGCGCCTGGACCATGCTGCGCGAGGCCAATCCCGACGTCGTCATCCTCGACTGGATGATGGAGGGACTGACCGGCATCGAGGTCGTCAAGATGGTGCGGACCTCGCCCCAGACGCCCAATCCCTTCGTGCCGATCATCATGCTGACCGGCTACACGCAGCTCGATCACGTGCGCCAGGCGCGCGACGCCGGCGCCAACGAATTCCTCGCCAAACCCGTCTCGGTGAAAGCCGTCATGTCGCGCCTCGTCGCGGTGATCGAGCAGCCGCGCCCCTATGTGCGCACCAAGGCCTATTTCGGACCCTGCCGCCGGCGCCGCGGCAAGGAAGAATACCGCGGCCCCGAGCGCCGGGCGACGGAATTGACGGCAGCGGACAACGCCGCCTGAACGCGGCAGAGAGAAAACCATGGCACGCCAACTCCCGATCGAAATCTTCATGCCGCCGAACATGCTCAAGGCCAAGGTCGGCAGCGCCATCGGCGGCATCGACATGGCCGCCATCAAGCGCGCCGAGGCCGCGATGGAGACGCTCAAGGTCGAATTCCATGACTGGCTGGCGGAAGACGTGGCGAAGCTCGGCACCAGCCGCGACGCCTTCGCGGCGGCGCCCACCACCGCCAGCCGCGAGGACCTGTTCCGCGCCGCGCACGACCTCAAGGGCCAGGCCGACACCTTCGAATATCCCATGATCGCGCGCATGGCCGCCTCACTGACCCGGCTGATCGACGCGACCAGCGCCGCGGCGGTGCTGCCGCTCGGCCTGGTCGACGCGCATGTCGCCGCCATCCGCGTCGTCTTCCGCGACAAGATCAAGACCACGACCGACAAGATGGCGACCGTGCTGGTCGACGAACTCGACGCCCGCGTCAGCGAGACGATCGCCGGCGGATAGATTTCAGCGTCGCTGCGGACAGAACTGTCGGGATATAGCGGAAGTGTGGTCTGCACCAACTCGGTTCAGGGGGGAGGTGGCCTAATTTGACGGATCTGGCATCTTATGGTCACAGACCCGATGCCAACTATGCGCCCCGATCCTCGCTTCTACTTTCGCGGCCCTCGGATCCACGCCCAAGGCGATCAACCTTTTGACATCCATGCCATCGGGTGAGACGGCGCAGTTAAGGGCACAGACCACATCAACAGGCCCATGACTCCCATCCTTCGGCCACATGCCAACCTGACATGAATAAGGCGCTCTGAGGGACGCCCCTTCGGGCGTGCTATTGCCTGCCATGCCCGCCGACACGATTAGCAAGAGGGCAGCGATGACGCTCACTTGCTCGTCTACTCCACCAATTCAATCAACGTCCAAAGCCTATCAGAAACACCCGCCGCCATGGCAGGGTAACGCGCAAGGTCCGGTGAATGCGAACCATGTTGTAGTGCGCAAAGTGCAGCGCAACGAACGCAATTTCTTCGCGAAAATAAATTAGGCGCGCCGCGACGATGGGCGGTGGGCGTCGCGACGCCTCACTTGGCAAAAGCTCTTACATAGCCTCGCGCATATTGGCGGAGGTCTGGGCGTAGCCGGCGTCGTCGCGGATTTTGAGAATCTGGCCGTCGGGGCCGTTCTCGATCCAGGGCGTCACGGGCAGCACCGGCGTCGCCCGGGCGGTGGCGATGGCGGCGGCGACCGTCTTGGAATTATCCAGCTTCATCAGGTTGAGCTTGGTCGGGAAGATCACGTTCCATTTCTTGCGGTCGGAGATCGCGCCGGTGGGCGTGATCCAGATCGAGTCGACGGATTCATGGCCGTCATGGCTGCCGGCATGGCCGACCGGCGAGACCGCGAGGAAGAAATGCGTGTCGAAGCGCTTGGGCATGTTGGCGGGCGTGATCCAGTGGGCGAAATGGATGAGCTGGTCGAGCGCGAGGCGAAGCTGTTCCCGGGCGAGCACGTCGGCGAGGACCGCTTCGCGCTTGTCGAGCAGCTGACGGTAGTGCTGCAACTCGCTGAGCCGCTCCGCCGAGACGAAACCGCCGGTGCGGGCGTCGCGCGCCAACAGGATGCCGGATTCCTCGAAGGCTTCGCGGATGGCGCCGGCGCCCAGCGCGCGCATCTGCGGCGTCCAGTCCTGGCCGCCGTCGCAGTGCGCGGCGAGCGCCGCGTCGCTGTCGCCCTTCTCCAGCTTGCCGCCGGGAAAGACCAGCGCGCCGGCGACGAAGTCGATCTGGTGATGGCGCTTGACCATGAAGACCTCAAGCCCCGCCTCGCCGTCGCGCAGCAGAAGGATGGTGGCGGCAAGCACCGGCACGGCGGCCGGCTTGGCAGGTTCGGACATGGTTCCTCGCTCTATTTCTCCAACTCTAGCGAGTGATCGCCGCCGCCGCCAAGCTGACGCTCAAAGCCGCGGCGAGAACCACGAACAGGCCGCCCGTACCCATCGCGGCGACCGCGCCGCCGCAGGCCAGCGGTCCGAAGATCGAGCCGAGGCCGAACAGCAGCACCAATCCTGCCGCAGCGGCAACGCGGTTTTGCGGCGCGACGGCGTCGTTGGTGTGGGCGCAGGAGATCGCATACATCGGGAACACCAGCGCGCCGGTCAGCGCCGAGGCGAGGTATTTGGCGGCGTCGCCATGGCCGTCGGCCCACAGGCCTAACAGCGCGACGGCGATGCCGCCGGCCGACATCAGCCCGATCGTCAGGCGCCGTCCCGTCACGTCGGACAGCCAGCCGAGCGGAAACTGCAGCAGGCCGCCGCCGATCATCGCCAGCGCCATGTAGAGGCTGACCTGGTGCAGGTCGAAGCCGCTGCGCTGGGCGTAGTTCGGCCCGAAGGTGAAGACGATGGACCAGGTGACGCCCGACAGCACGGTGGCGATGGCGCCGAGCGGCGAGGCAAGGAACAGCCTGACGATGTTGAACGGCTCGGGCGGGGCGCGGTGGGGCGCGGTGCCGCGCGCCAGCAGCACCGGCGCCGTGCCGACCGCGAACAGGCCGGCCGCCAGCAGGAAGGGCAGCGCGGTCCTGGGATCGCCGGCGCTGAGCAGGGCCTGCGCCAGGGTCATCGCGATCAGCTGCACCACCATGTAGATGCTGAAGACGCGGCCGCGCTTTTCGTTGTCGACGCGGTCGTGGATCCAGCTCTCGGCGCCGATATACAGGCTCGACAGCGCGAAGCCCGAGACCATGCGGAACACCGCCCAGGCCACCGGCGTCACCACGAAGGCATGCGCCGCGATCACGGCGGCGGCGCACAGCGCCCCGATCCCCATCGTGTTGACGTGCCCGAGCCGGCCGATGACGGCGCGGCTGGCGAGCGGCGCGGCGGAGTAGCCGACATAGTAACTCGCCATGACGATGCCGATGGTCACGGGATGAAAGGCCTCGAGGCCGGCGCGCACGCTGAGCAGGCTCGTCTGCAGGCCGTTGGCGGTCTGCACGAAGAAGGCGGTGAGGATGACGGCCCAGACGGAGGCCACGGCGCGGCGCATGAAGTCCCCTTGAACCTGCGTGCATAATGGGCCGAACGGCAAAGTGAAAGCGGCCGGTCGGGAACGTCCGTCGCTTTACGTCCTTATCGATACGGACCCAGGAGCAAACCGTCATGAAACTCGCATTCCCCGGCGAAACCGCCCAATACCGTGCCGCCCGCGACACGCTGCTCAACCAAGAAATCGCGCTGCGCCGCGAGATGGAAGCGCTGGCGGCGGCGCGGCGGGCGCTGCCGCCGGGCGGTCTGGTGCCGGAGGACTATACGTTCGAAGAGATGGGCGCGGACGGCAAGCCCGTGACGGTCAGGCTGTCGGAGCTGTTCGCGCCGGGCCGCGATTCACTGATCGTCTACAACATGATGTTCCCGCGCCATAAAAGAGACGACCGGCCGAAGGCCGCGACCGGCATCACGGCGGAACTGCCGCGCGAGGAAGGCCCCTGCCCGTCCTGCGTCGCCTTCCTCGACCAGATCGACGGCGCCGCCGGGCATCTGCGGCAGACCCACAATCACGTGGTCGTCGCCAAGGCGCCGATCGCGCGCGTCGCGGCCTTCGCGCGCGATCGCGGCTGGAAGCATCTGCGCCTGCTGTCGTCGGGCATGAGCCGTTTCAAGCGCGACTATGGCGCCGAGGACCCGGAGGGCCAGCAGCAGCCGATGACGAACGTCTTCCAGCGCGGCGCGGACGGCATCCGCCATTTCTGGAGCTCGGAGATGCTCTATGCGCCGGCCGATCCCGGTCAAAACCCGCGCCACATGGGCACGGCCGAGCCGCTCTGGACGCTGCAGGACTTCACGCCGGAAGGCCGCGCCCAGACCTGGCACGAGCAGCTGGATTACGCCTGCTGCCACTGAGCGCAGCGGCGCGTCAGTTGACGGCGCGCGTGTCGCCGGCGGGGCCGAGCGAGGACAGCACGTCCATGACGGCGGGGCTCAACAGGAACGGCGTTGCGGGCGTGGCGCCATCGGCGTCGGTATCGCTCGAGAAGAAGCCGTGGCCGGGGCGCCAGGAGGCAAAGCTCGCCAGCAGCGAATCGGTGTTCGGCGTGCCGGCAAGGCCGGCGCCATCGATGACGGTCGTGGGCACAGGTTCGCTGACGGGCTTGGCCGGCGCAGTGTCGAGCGCGGCGCTGCCGTTGGGCTGCTGGAGCGCCCAGTTGTAGACCTCGCGCACCGTCTTGGCGGTGCCGTTGGCGTGATAGAAGACGTTGCGGTTGGCGTCGGCGGCCGCCGGGAACGCATGGGCCGCGTTGGCGTCCGGCTGGCTGTCGCTCATGCGGATCAGCTTGCAGGCGGCGTCCGGCCCCAGGAAGTGCGCGGCATAGAGTTCGCCGCCGCAGACGTCGCGGCCGAGATTGCCTTGCAGCGTGGCGCGCGTCGCCTGCGCGAACTCGCCTTCCATCAGCGAGGCGACCTGCGGATCCTTGCGCAGGGCAAGAATTGCCGAGCGGTCGGCGGAATTTGACGTGTGAAAACGGCCGTCCGGCCCTTGCGTGATCGCGTTGGCGAACGAGGCGAGGCCGTGCTTGGCGCCGTAGGTCTTGACCACGCCGAGCCAGGTCTGTTCGACGAACTGGAACAGGCCGGCGGCCGAGGACGTGCCCGCCTGGGCCGCGGGTTTCAGGCTCGATTCGCGCATCGCGGTGCCGAGCAGATAGTTGAAATCGGCGCCCGTCGCCGCGGCGGCGCGTTGCAGCGCGCCCAGGATCTGGGAGCGGTCGGTCGTGGCGGTTGCGGCTTCTGCCAGCATGGTAACGGGTTCTCCTGCGAACACAGGAGCAAGCGCCGTGCCAGTTTGGGTTAACGCGCGTTTACGAAATCGCGGATGAACGCGGCGCGCGCGGACGCGTCATAGGGCACTGCCGCGCTGTGGCCCCAGACCGGCCCGGGCCAGGCGGGATCGCCGGGGCTGCGCGCCACGACATGGACGTGCAATTGCGAAACCAGGTTGCCGAGCGCGCCGATGTTGATCTTGGCGGCACCGGTGAGCGCCTTGAGCGTGCGTGCGGCGCGCGAAATTTCTTCGCCGAGCGCGGCGCGGTCGCTTGCGGCGAGGTCGAACAGTTCGACGGCGTCGGCGCAGCGCGGCACCAGGACCAGCCAGCGATAGCGCGCGTCGTTCATCAGCAGGATGCGCGACAGCTCCCAGTCCGCGACCAAGGCGGTGTCGGCGGCGAGGCGCGGGTGCAGAAGGAAATCGGTCATCGCTTTGCCCGTGATGCTTTGTTTGGCGCGCAATTTACAGGTGAAGCCGAAATACGTTTCACCCTATTGCGCTTACGCAAAATCGAACATAACCCATTCCGTCGGAGGCGGGAGAGCCTGTGCGCATCGGGATCATCGGCTGCGGCGTCGCGGGCCAGGCCGCCGCCATCGCGCTGGCGCGGGACGGGCACGACGTCACCCTCGTCGAGCGCTTCGCTGTGGCACGGCCGGTCGGCGCGGGGCTGCTGCTGCAGCCGTCGGGGCTGCTGGTGCTGGAGCGCCTGGGCGCACGCGACGCGGCCGAAGCCTGGGGCGCGCGGATCCAGGCGCTCGATGGGCGCACGCCGCGCGGCCGGCGCGTGCTCGATCTCAACTACGGCGCACAGCACGGGCTCGGCATCCATCGCGCAGCGCTGTTCGACGTGCTGCACGCACGCGTGAAGACGAGCGGCGCGGAATTGCGGCTCGATTTCGAGGTCGCGGCCGTCGAGCAGGACGCGGCGGCGACGCTGGTGTCGAAGACCGGCGCGCGCGCGGGACCGTTCGAGCTGGTGCTCGATTGCGCCGGGGCGCATGACGCGGCGCGGGACGGGCTTGGCCTCGAATGCAAGGCGCCGCTGTATCCCTGGGGGGCGCTGTGGTGCGCGGTGCCGGACCGCGCCGGAACCTGGACCGAGCGGCTGCGGCAGACCTATGACGGGGCCCACACGATGATGGGCGTGCTGCCCATCGGCCGCGCCCCGGACGCGCCCGGTCCGCATGTCGCGTGGTTCTGGAGCCTGAAGCTGGCCGAGGTCGAAGCGGTGAAGGCGGCGGGACTGGCGGCGCTCAAGCGGAGGGCGCTTGCGGTGTGGCCGCAGATCGGGCGGATCCTCGACGAGATCACGGCGTTCGACCAGCTGGCGCTGGCGACCTATCGCGACGTGGTAATGAAGCCGTGGCACCGCGGCTGCGTGCTGGTGCTGGGCGACGCGGCGCATGGCACCAGTCCGCAGCTCGGACAGGGCGCCAACCTGGCGCTGATCGACGCGCTCACAATCGCGCATTGCGTGAAGGCGGCGCCCGGCGTCGCGGCGGCGCTGGCGCTGTACGAGAAAATGCGGCGGCCGCATATCGCTTATTACCAACTCGCCTCGCGGGCGTTGACGCCGGCGTTCCAGTCGGACAGCCGCGTCATGGCCTGGCTGCGCGACACCTTCCTGGTCGCGGCGCGCCATATCCCCATCGGCGGCTATGTCACGCGCACGACGCTGTCGGGCGTCCGCAAGCTGCCGTTCGGCCTGTGGCGACTGCCGGGTTAGAGCAGGCCGTGCGGCAGCAGGCCCTGGCGCCAGGCGAGGAAGCCCAGATAGACGCAGTAGGAGAGCACCAGCATCGCGCCCTTGGGCCGGCTGAGGCGCCAGTGCGACGACAGCAGCGGCAGCAGCAGGACGGCGGCGCCCAGCACGACGAAGACGTCGGCGGCGGCGAACACCGGCGAGACCGTCAGCGGCCGCACCAGCGCCGCGATGCCCAGGACGCCGAAGACATTGAAGACGCTGGCGGCGATGAGATGGCCGATGGCGATCTGGGTGTGGCCGCGCAGCGCGGCGACGGCCGTCACCGCCAGGACCGGCAGCGATGCAGCGAGCGCGACCACGGTCAGCGCGACGGTCGCCACCGGCAGATGCCAGATGCCGCCGAGGCCGAGCGCGCCGCCGACCATGAAATGGGCACCGAGCACCAGGCAAAGGGCGCCGACGACCAGCGCGAACAGGCCGCCGCCGGCCGAGGGCCGTTCGCCGGCCGAGCGCTTCTCGGCCTCGGCGCAGGCCACCGAATGCAGCGGCGAGCGGCGCCAGTCCGAAACGATCGCCACGACGGCGTAGACGACAAAGCCGCCAACCAGCAGGGCGCCTTCGCGGCGGCCGATCGTGCCGTGCAGCGCCAGCAGCACCAGCGCGGCAGCGGCCAGCAGCAGCGCGCCGCCGTCGCGCAGCACGACCTTGGGTGCGCTCGGCATCGGCTGGATCAGGGCGCCGAGGCCGAGGATCAGGAGCAGGTTGATCAGCGTGGCGCCGATGACCGCGCCCACCGCCATGTCGGGAAGGTTCGACGCCGCGCCCTGCACGGCGACGGCCAGCACCGGCGACGCGGTGCCGAACGACAGCGCGAACAGGCCGATAACGACGGGCGAGGCGCCGAGCGCGCGCTTGAGGGTGACGCCGCCGCGGATCACCGCTTCGCCGCCGAGCGCCAGCAGCGCCAGCCCTGCTCCCACCACCCACAACGCCATGTGCAAATTCACGACTGCCCCGCGCCTGTCCTCGCCGTCATGGAAAGCGCCGCGGGTCGAAGGCCGGGATTTCGGCCGCGTGTTCCAGAACGAGACGGGACATGGTCTCGGCGACTGCCGGTGCAAAGAGGATACCGTTGCGATACTGGCCGGTGGCGGCGAACAGCCGGCCGATTTTCGTGCGGCCGAGGATGGGCTGGCCGTCGGGCGAGCCGGGACGCAGGCCGGCCCAGCGCTCGACCACCTCCCAGCTGGCCAGCGCCGGCATCAGGGCGATGGCGCGGCGCGAAAGCCAGCCCGCCGCGGCATCGGTGACGGCGGTGTCGAAGCCGACCTCGGCGACCGTGGCGCCGACCAGCAGGCGGCCGGCGCGGGGCACCAGATAGACGCCGTTGCCCCAGACCACGTGGCTGGGCAGCGCGGTGCCGGCGGGCGGCGCGACGGCGATCATCTCCCCCTTGACCGGACGGACCGGCGGCAGCGCGTCCGGCGGCAGGCCGCCGAGTTCGCCCGACCAGGCGCCGGCCGCGATGACGAAGGCGTCGGCCTCATAGCGGCCGAACGGGGTGTGGAGCGCCACGGCTTCGTCGCCGCGGACCTCGAAGCGGATGGCAGGCTCGTTGACGCTGAGTGTGCCGCCGGCGCGGACGAAGGCGGCGGCGAGCGCCTGGCCGAGGGCGCGGCTGTCGACCTGGGCTTCGTCCGACGCCCAGAGCGCGCCCGCGATGTCGGGCGTCAACATCGGCTCTTTCTCCAGCGCCTGCGCGGGGTTCAGGCGGTCGACGCCGCTCCAGGTCTCGAACGCGGCAGCTTCCGCCGGCGTGCGCGCGACCAGCAGCGCGCCGCTGCGGCGGTAGAAGATCGCCTGGCCGGAAGCGGCTTCGAGTTCACTGGCAAAGCCGGGCCACAAGCAGCTGGAATGTCGAGCGAACTCCCCTTCGACGGTCTGGGCGCCACCGAGTTCGCCGGCGACCGCGATCATGCCGGCTGCGGCCCAGGTGGCGCCTTGCGCCGGCTGGCTTCGCTCCAGGATCGTCACTTCGGCACCGGCCTGGCGTAGCCGCCAGCCGAGGCCGAGGCCGGCGACGCCGGCGCCGATGATGACGACCTTCAAGGCCGATGCACCGCAGCCGTCGCGACGCGGCCACCGACGGCAATAAAGCACAACATACCAACAATGTAGGCGATGGCGCTAAACCAATCCGGGAACACGCAGGCGAGCGCGAAAGCGATGAAAAGCTCGGTCTTTTCAACCAGCCGGCCCACCCGGCCGAAATAGACGATGACGGGGTCCTGCCCGACGGGCTGGGCGGCAGCACTCGCGGCGCCGGCCCGGGCCACCAGACCCAGCATCAGGAACATCGCCGCCAGCGCGCGGCCCGGCGCCGCCAGGGCGAAGGCGAAGGGGATGGCGGCGGTGACGGTCAGGTCCAGCACCGACTTGAGATAGGCGCCGAACACGGTCTCGCCGTTGAGGCGCGCGACCCGACCGTCCAGCACGTCGAACAGCCTTGCGGCGACAAGGAACAAGAGCCCGACGAGGTAGTAGCGCCGGCTGATGTCGAACAGCGCCACGCCGCCGCTCAGGAAGGCGGCCACGGTCAGCCGGTTGGCGCCGACGCCAAGGCCCGCCACAAGCGCCGTCGCGGGCGCAATGTAGCCATCCAGGCGGCGGCGAAGAACGGCGTCGAGCATGGTGAGGACTTATGGGGTTGAGCGGGTGCGGTCAAACCATACGACCAAGCCTTCTTTGTGACCGCCTTGGCCAAAAGCCTCCGGTGGCCAGATCGCTGCGTCGGCCATGCCTATACGGCGTATCCCTGTTCCGCTTTTCGATGGCTCGGCATCGCGCCACTTGAGGCCAGAGGGGAGTAACCAAACGCCCTGCGCCGACGTATAGTCAGCGCAGAGAAGATCGGAGATCGGAACCATGGAAAAAGCCACCTTCGGCGCCGGATGCTTCTGGGGCGTCGAATCGTTCTTTCGCGACGTGCCGGGCGTCAGCGACGCGGTTTCCGGCTATGCCGGCGGCATCAACGCCAATCCCACCTATCGCCAGGTGTGCAGCGGCGCCACCAACCACGCCGAAGTCGTGCAGGTGACGTTCGATCCGGCCAAGGTCGGGTATGAGAAGCTGGTCGACCTGTTCTTCAAGATGCACAACCCGACGCAGCTCAACTATCAGGGCCCGGACCACGGCACGCAGTACCGCACGGTGATCTTCACCCATTCGCCCGAGCAGGCGCGCATCGCCCGGGCGAAGATCGCCGAGCTGACGGCGTCGGGCCGCTTCAAGAAGCCGATCGTGACGACGGTGGAGGACGCGCCGACCTTCTGGCCGGCCGAGGACTATCACCAGCGCTATTTCGAGAAGAATGGCGGCTCGTGCCATGTGAGCTATGCGGAGCTCGAGCACTCATGAAAGTATCGGGGGGATTAGCGGGGGCGTTGCTCATCATGGCAGTTGGAATGGTCTCGAATGTCGCGTTCGGGCAGTTGGAACGCGGCGACCGCTATTCGGGCACGCGTTGGGCGACGCGCTCGCCGGTCCTGGGCCAGCACGGCATGGCGGCGACCGCCGTGCCGGCGGCCTCGCTGGTGGCGATCGACATCCTGAAGAAAGGCGGCAGCGCCGTGGACGCTGCGATCGCGGCCAACGCGACGCTGGGCCTGATGGAACCGGTGTCGAACGGCGTTGGCGGCGATCTGTTCGCGATCGTCTGGGACCCCAAGACGAAGAAGCTCTACGGCTATAATGGTTCGGGCCATTCGGCCAGGGGCCGCGACCTCGCCAAGCTGATCGCGGAGATCAAGGCGGTGTCGGCGAAGACCGGCACGCCCTACGTGCCGCATATCCCCAAATTCGGTTCGCTGTCGATCACCGTGCCGGGCACGGTCGACGCCTGGGGCGCGCTGCACGCCAGATTCGGCAAGCTGCCGCTGGCCGAGGACCTGGCGCCGGCGATTGCCTATGCGCAAAACGGATTTCCAGTGACGCAGCTGATCGCGCTGTACTGGAAGGGCAACATGGCGGCGTTCGACCGCGCCGGCGCGCTGATCGAGGAGCATGACAACGCGCGGCACACCTATCTGGTGAACGGCAAGACGCCGGCCGAAGGCGAGATCTTCCGCAATCCGGACCTCGCGCACACCCTGTCGCTGATCGCCAAGGGCGGGCGCGACGCCTATTACAAGGGCGAGATCGCCCATAAGATCGACGCCTATTTCCGCCGCATCGGCGGCGACCTGCGCTACGAGGATTTCGCCAGCCATCACGGCGAATGGGTCGAGCCGCTCGGCGTCAATTACCGCGGTTACGACGTTTATGAGCTGCCGCCCAATTCGCAGGGCGCCGCCGCGCTGCAGATGCTGCAGATCCTCAAAGGCTTCGACCTCAGGAAGATGGGCGCCGGCTCGGCCGACACGCTGACGGCGATGCTGGAGGCCAAGCGGCTGACCTATGAGGATCTCGCGAAATACTACGCCGATCCGGCGTTTGCGAAGATCCCGATGAAGGAACTGCTGTCCGACGCCTATGCCGACGCGCGGCGCAAGCTGATCAATCTTGCGAAAGCCAATCCCAATGTCGGGCCGGGCGATCCCAGGCTCGGCCAGGGCGACACCACCTATTTCACCACTGCCGACAAGGACGGGATGATGGTCTCCATCATCCAGTCGAACTATCGCGGCATGGGTTCGGGACTGGTGGCCGACGGGCTCGGCTTCATGTTCCAGGATCGCGGCGAGCTGTTCTCGCTCGATCCTGCCGCGGCCAATGTCTACGCGCCGGGCAAGCGGCCGTTCCAGACCATCATTCCCGGCTTCGTGATGAAGGACGGCGCGCCGTTCCTTGCCTTCGGCCTGATGGGCGGCGACATGCAGCCCCAGGGCCATGTCCAGGTGCTGACCGACATCATCGACTTCGGCATGAACGTGCAGGAGGCCGGCGACGCGGCGCGCTGGTACCATCACGGCGGCAGCGAGGTGACGGGCGAGCCGCCGAGCGGCAACGTCGTGGAGATGGAATCAGGCTTCGATCCCGCGGTGAAGGCGGCGCTGGCGGCACGTGGCTACGAGATCAAGCCGGGCACGGGCGCGTTTGGGGGATACCAGGCGATCATGTGGGACGCCAAGAACCGCGTCTATTGGGGCGGTTCGGAGATGCGCAAGGACGGCATGGCGATCGGGTATTGAGGGCGCCCATTAAAGTTGGCGCGCGTCGATGCCTTGCGTCTCGAGAAGCCTCACCGCCTGCTTGTCGAACGAAACAAACGTCTCGCCGCCAAGTTGCCGTCCTTCAAATGCGATTACGCCGTCCGCGAAATCGCCGCCCACGTCAAGGATTGCCAATCCGGCTTCGACGGCGGGACGATTGACGATGACGTTGGCGCTGGCGGTCAATGCTCGGATCGCATCGGCGACAGAGGCGGCCGAAAGATGGTAACGCTGCGTCAGCACCCAAGCCAACTCACATAGCGCCGACATGCCAATGGCGACGACAGCGGCGTTTTGCAGTTCGGTTTGTGCGATTTTGGCCTGTCTCGGATCGTCTTCGATGATCGCACGGATCAGCAGATTTGTGTCCGCGGCGATTTTCACAGCTTGCCGGCCCAGGCATCCTCTGTCGCGCGCTTGATCTCTTCGATTGTCAGCTTCGGTTGACCGGGCCGCTTCAGCATGCCGAATACATCGGAAATCTTGCCCGTAGGCCTAGCCCTCAGTTGCACCACACCGTTCGGTAGCTTCTCGACGGTGACCTTATGGCCATTGGCAACGCCGAGATGCTGGAGGACATCCTTTCGGAACGTTACTTGGCCCTTTGCGGTGATCGTGAGGTCGTTCTGTGCCATACCGGAAAGTAAGGTAAAAATGCCTTACTGTCAAGCTATTGCTGCTCCTGCGCGCTCGAAAGCCCACTCAGGTTCATCGCGAACGGCGCCGCCGAGGCGCACCAGATCTGGCGCTTGGGCGGAAGCTGCGCGCGCTGCTTGATGGCGCCCCAGCGCAGCGAAACGGTCGGCGGGTTGTCGGGCACGCTGGCATAGATCGGCGTGCCGCAGGCGCCGCAGAAGGTTTGCAGGCGCCTTGTGCCGCTGTCGGCGACCTTGACGTATCGCGCAAGCGCGCCGCGCAGGAGACGAAAATTTGCCGTGGGCGTCGGCAGCGTCACGCGGTAGGGCGAACCGCTCAGCATCTGGCAGTCGGTGCAGTGGCAGATGCCGACCATGGCGGGGTCGACCTCCGCTTCGTAGGCGATAGCGCCGCAGTGACAGCCGCCGTCGACTTTCATGGCGCACTCCCGTGCTGGGCGAGCGCCGCGCGCTCCGCCGCTTCCTCGTTCAGTCGCATCGTCACCAGCACGACGATCATGGCGGCGAAGCTGGTCAGCGTGCCGGGCAGCCAGATGATCAGGCCGCCGTAATGCTGGTCGTTCAGCGCCGTCATGGCGAAGATGCGGCCGCAGATCGCGTAGACGGGATAGTAGTCCGACGTCGACAGCGACAGGATGGCGCCGAGCACCATCTGCGGCAGCTCGATGATCAGGATCATGGCGCCGCGCATCAGGTGGCTGAGGCGCGCCGGCGGCTTGGGCCGGGGATCGAGCACCAGCGACCAGAACATCACGCCGTTGAGCGCCATCGTCCAGTTCATCAGGTCGTAGAGATTGGCGTCGAGCATGACACGGGTGTGGATCGCGGGCAGCAGCCAGAAATAGAGCAGCCCGACGAACAGGATCGGCGCCACCGCCGGATGCTGCAAAACGTTCAGCGCGCGACGCAGCGGCTTGGCGTCCACAATCGGCGTCAGGAAGCCCGGCATGCCGGCGCGGATGACGGGGCCGGAGGCGCCGAGCGCGATCAGGAAGGCGCCGGCGTGATGCAGCACGAAATGAGCGGCGCGATGGACGAAGAACATGTGCTGCGCGAGGTAATCCAGATGGGTCTGGAGCACGACGTAGAAGGAGAGCACGCCGGCGACGAAACAGGCGGCGCGCCAGAGCGCGGGGCGCTCGGCGGCGGCGAGGCGGCGCCAGCCGCGCATGAACCAGGCCAGCGTCAGCGCGGTGGCGAGGAACACCGGCCAGGAGAACTCCCATGGGAGCCAGAACGGCAGCTGCGCCGGGAACAGGCGGCAGGCGATGTCGAGCGCGGCGCCGACGGCGAGCAAGGCGCCGTAGGCAAACCAGTCGTTGCGCGGACGGGCCAGGGAAAGCGCGGTCATCGCGCTCCTTATAAATCGCAGGCGCCCGGCTTTGCGAGGCGATTGGTCACAGCGGCGCGGCGGGCGGCGCACCGGCGCGGACGGCGCGTCCGTGCTAATCCGCGCGCATGAAACTCGCGCGCTGCGCCGCCCTCGCCTTCGTGCTTTTGGCCGCCGCCTGCGGCCGGCAGGCTTCGACCTGGCACGGCACCGACGTGACGGGCGCGATGCCGGCGCTCGACTTCACGCTGACGCGCGCCAATGACGGCGCGGCGGTGCGCGCGGCCGACTATCGCGGCAAGGTCGCGATCCTCTATTTCGGCTACACGCATTGCCCGGACATCTGCCCGACGACGCTGGCCAATCTCGCCGAGGTGCTGCAGAAGCTGGGCGCGCGCGCCGGCGAGGTCCGCGTGCTGTTCGTCACCGTCGATCCCGGCCGCGACACGCCGGCCGCGATGGCGGGCTATGTGCGGTCGTTCGCGCCGCAGATCGACGGCCTGCGCGGCACGCCGGACGAACTGACGGCGCTGACGCGGCGCTATCGCGTGGCGTTCAGCGTGACGCCGGCCGGCGCGGGGCAGCCTTACGACGTCATGCACTCCAACGCGGTGTTCTTCTTCGACAAGAAGGGGCGCGCGCGCCTGGTGGCGACCGCGACGGACGACGTCGCAGGGGTCACGGCGGATGTGAAGCGGCTGCTGGATTAGATGTGCAGCGCCTTCTTGTCGGCGTCGAGCACGGCCTCGTGCAGCATTTCCGACAGCGTCGGATGCGGGAAGACGGTGTGGGCGAGCTCAGCGTCGGTGAGTTCGCCGGTCATCGCCACGGTGTAGCTGTTGATCAGCTCAGTGACTTCGGCACCGATCATGTGCGCGCCGAGCATCTCGCCGGTCTCGGCGTCGAACACGGTCTTGACCAGGCCTTCGGCTTCGCCGAGCGCGATGGCCTTGCCGTTGCCGATGAAGGGGAATTTACCGATCTTGAGCTTGCGGCCGGTGGCTTTCGCTTTCGCCTCCGTCAGGCCGACGCTGGCGATCTGCGGCCAGCAATAGGTGCAGCCGGGCACTTTGGAGACATCGAGCGGATGCACGCCCTTCACGCCGGCGATGCGCTCGGCGACGATGACGCCTTCATGCATCGCCTTGTGCGCCAGCCAGGGCGCGCCGACGAGGTCGCCGATGGCCCAGACGCCGGGCGCGCCGGTGGCGCCCCATTGGTCGATCACCACATGAGTCTTGTCGATCTTCACGCCGGCGGCTTCGAGGCCGAGATTCTCGACATTGCCGACGATGCCGACGGCGAGGATGACGCGCTCGACGGCGATCGTCTCTGTCTTGCCGTCCTTGGTCTTCAGCGTCGCGGTGACGCTGTCCTTGCCCTTGTCGAGTTTCTCGACCGTGGTGCCGAGCTTGAGCTTCATGCCCTGCTTCACGAAAGCCTTGGCGGCGAACGCCGAAATCTCCTCGTCCTCGACCGGCAGCACGCGGTCGAGCACCTCGACCACGGTCACCTCGGCGCCAAGCGTGCGATAGAAGCTGGCGAACTCGATCCCGATGGCGCCGGAGCCGACGATCAGCAGCGATTTGGGGAAGGACGGCGGCACCATCGCCTCGCGATAGGTCCAGACGAGCTTTCCGTCCGGCTCCAGGCCTGGAAACGTGCGGGCCCGCGCGCCGGTGGCGAGGACGATGTTCTTGGCGGCGACCGCCTCGGTCTTGCCGTCCTTGGTGACGGCGAGCTTGCCCTGCCCCGCCAGTTTCGCCTCGCCGGCGATGACGGCGATCTTGTGCTTCTTCATCAGGAAGCCGACGCCGTTCGACAATTGCTGCGAGACCTTGCGTGAACGATCGACGATCTTGGCGATATCGAACTTGAAATTGTCGGCGCTGAAGCCGAACTCGCCGAGCCGGTGCATCAGATGCCAGATCTCGCTGGAGCGCAGCAGCGCCTTGGTCGGGATGCAGCCCCAGTTGAGGCAGATGCCGCCGAGCCGGTCGCGCTCGACAATGGCGGTCTTGAGGCCGAGCTGGGCGCAGCGGATGGCGCAGACATAGCCGCCCGGGCCAGCGCCCACCACGACGACGTCGAAGGTTTCAGCCAAGATTGCCTCCGAAAATGCTGAGCGCCAGGACAGCCGCCAACGCCGGCGCCAGGAAGAAGATCGCGTAGATGGCGGATATCAGAACGAATTTGAGCGTCGTCTTGACCCAGCCCTGGGCGTAGAAACGCTTCATGGCGAGGAAGACGTAGATCGACATCCCGATGAAGACCGCCCAGGCGACGATTCCGCCGGGAACGACCTGCGCCAATCCGACCGCCGCCATCAGGACCACGAACGCGAAGGTGTGAATGCTGAACGAGAAGACGACGTGGTCGACGAGATAGAAATCCTTGCGGCGGCGGATATGGAACAGGGCGAGCAGCAGGGCGTAGAGCGGCAGCAGCAGGAACAGCGCGCGCGGAATCCAGGTCGTGAGCGGTTCGTTGAGCGCGGCGGGGTCCGCTGCGATCTCGCCCATGACAGTGTCGAATTTGCGCAGGTACCACTGCGTGTCCGTGTCGACGTCCCGCTTGGAGTCGGAGATCGAGGAAACCTGAAGCTGCCGGCGCGCGGCATCGGGCAACGGGGCATGGTACCGCCCGATCGGCGCGAAGAAATGTGCCTTGTAATCGAACACGAAGACGCCGCCGGGCTGCGACGCCCGCTCCTTCGAAATGGGAAGCAGCGGCTTGATCAGGCCCCGGACGTCGGGATCGCTGGCGGTATCGGCGTTATAGGCCGGGTTTGGGATGAAGGCGTTGCCCCCGACATAGACCACTTTCACCGGCTTGGCCGTGACGTCGATTTGCAGGATCGCGATCTTGGTGACGCTCAACAGGACGAAGAACACCAGCGTGACGAAGAGATAGAGCCGGATCGCCGGCACGAAGGGCTGGGTGCGGCCTTCGCGGAACGCCTTGGGCAATTCGCCCGGCTCGATCAGCAGGGCGCGCGCCGTGCGCATGATGCGGCTGTCGAAATTGACGACATCCTTGACGAAGGCATAGAGCAATTCGTGGACGGAACGGTGGCCGCTCAGCCTGGGCTGGCCGCAGACGGCGCAATAGGGGCCGAGCAGCGGGCTGGCGCAACTGGCGCAGGTGGCGGCGTTGCCGCCACGCGCGGCGAGCGCCGAGGCCGCGGCCTCCACCGCCGCGGCGGCGCCCGTCTCCAGAATGGCTTCGACATCCCCGGTCATGGCCGCACTATAGCAGCATCGCCGCCGGCTCTTCGATGAAACCCTTGAACGCCTGCAGGAAACGCGCACCGGTGGCGCCGTCGATCACGCGGTGGTCGCAGGACAGCGTCACCGTCATCATGGTGGCGACCTCGACCGCGTCGCGGGCGACGACGGCGCGCTTCTCGCCGGCGCCGACCGCCAGGATCGCGGCCTGGGGCGGATTGATCACGGCGGTGAAGTCCTTGATGCCGAACATGCCCAGATTGGAGATCGAGAAGCCGCCGCCCTCGAATTCCGATGGCTTGAGCTTCTTGGCGCGGGCGCGCTCTGCCAGCGCCTTCACTTCGTTGGAAATCACCGCGAGGCCTTTACCCTCGGCGGCGAAGACGATGGGCGTGATGAGGCCGAAATCGAGCGCCACCGCGACGCCGACATCGGCGTGCTTGTGGCGCAGCATGGCGCTGTCGGTCCAGCTGGCGTTGACCTCGGGCACGCGCATCAGCGCGAGCGCCGACGCCTTGACGACGAAGTCGTTGACCGAGAGCTTGAAGCCGTTCTCTTTCGGCGAGGTGGCATTCAGGCGCGCGCGCATCGCCATCAGATTGTCGATGCGGCAATCGACGGTCAGGTAATAGTGCGGGATCAGCGTCTTCGCCGAGGTCAGGCGGCGGGCGATCGCCTTGCGCATCGCATCATGCGGGATTTCCTCGTAATCCTCCGGCTTGAAATAGGCGCGCGCGTCGGGCAGCGGCGCGATGCCGGCGATGGAGGGCGCAGCGGCGAGCGGCGGCGACGCGGGCGGCGCTGCTTTCGCGGCCGGCGCGGGGGCGGCAGCCGGCCTGGCGCCGGGCTTCGCGGCTTCGACATCGGCCTTGACGATGCGGCCGCGTGGGCCGGAGCCGTGGACCGCCGCGAGATCGACGCCTTTTTGCTCGGCGATGCGGCGAGCGAGCGGCGAGGCGAAGAGGCGGTCCTTGCCCTCGGGCTTCGGCGCGGGCGTCGCCGCACCCTCACCCGGCGTCGGCACGCTGTCGCTATCGCCAGCGGGGGCGACGGAGATTTTGGCTGTCGGAGCAGGTTCCGTCTTCTTCGGCGCGGCTTCAGAGCCGACGGCCGACTTGATCGATTGCATCGCCGTGGCGATGTCGACCTTGGCGCCCGCGTCTTCGCCTTCGCCCAGCAGCGTCGCGATGGGGGCGTTGACCTTCACGCCCTCGGCGCCTTCGGGCACCAGGAGCTTGCCGATACGGCCCTCGTCGACGGCTTCGAACTCCATCGTCGCCTTGTCGGTTTCGATCTCGGCCAGGATGTCGCCGGACTTCACCGTATCGCCTTCCTTGACCAGCCATTTGGCGAGCTTGCCCTCCTCCATGGTCGGCGACAGCGCGGGCATGAGGATTTGCGTGGCCACTAGCGGCTCTCCAGGGGCGCAAGGTCGCCCGCGTTCTTTTCCCATTCCCTGCCGTCGAACTCAGTCGTGCTGACCGAGGCGAAGGAATCCGGCGCATCCAGACAGCGGAAATTGACACTATAGCCGTCCGGATGCGAGCGCGGCACGTAGAAGGATTTGACGCCGCACACCGCGCAGAACAGATGCTTCGCCGCGCCGGTGTTGAAGGTGTAAGTCGTGATCTTGTCCGCGCCGCGGGTCAGCCGGAAGTCCTTAGCGCCGACAATCAGGTGCAGGTAGCCGGTGCGGTGGCACATCGAGCAATTGCAATCGACAAGCTCGATCTCGTCCGGCGTGCGCACGTCGAACCGCACCGCGCCGCAATGGCAGCCGCCGGTTCGCCAGGCACCTTTTTTTTGATGTGTTGTCATCACACCCTCAACCGTCATGGCCGCCCTTGAGGCGGCCATCCAACTTGCCCGTCCGACCCGCGTCACGCACAGGCGCTCGCAAGTTGGATGGGCGGGTCGAGCCCGCCCATGACGGGGTGGAGGTGGAGGTAAGGGATGTCATCGGTAGCACACCGCCTTGACCGCGGCGACGACGTCCTCGACATGCGGCAGGGCGAGCTTTTCGAGATTGGCGGCGTAGGGCATCGGCACGTCCTTGCCGTTGACCTTGGTCGGCGGCGCGTCGAGCCAGTCGAAGGCCTGCTCCACCACCTGGGCGCAGATCTCCGAGCCGATGGAGCAGATCGGCCAGCCCTGCTCGACCGTCACGATGCGGTTGGTCTTCTTCACCGAGGCGAGGACGGCGGGGATGTCGAGCGGACGCAGCGTGCGCAGGTCGATGATTTCCGCATCGATGCCTTCGGCGACGAGCTTCTCATTGGCTTCGAGCGCCAGGCCGACGCAGATCGAATAGGCGACGATGGTGACGTCCTTGCCGGTTTTGACGACGCGCGCCTTGCCGATCGGCAGCACGAAATCGTCCAGCTTGGGCACGGGGAACGAGCGGCCATAGGCGATCTCATTCTCCAGGAAGATGACGGGATTGGGATCGCGGATCGCGGCCTTGAGCAGGCCCTTGGCGTCGGCGGCGAAATAAGGCGCGATCACCTTGATGCCGGGGACGTGGGCGTACCACGACGAATAGTCCTGGCTGTGCTGCGCGCCGACGCGGGCGGCGGGGCCGTTGGGACCGCGGAAGACAATGGGCGAACTCATCTGGCCGCCCGACATGTAGCGCGTCTTGCCCGCGGAATTGATGATCTGGTCGATCGCCTGCATGGCGAAATTCCAGGTCATGAATTCGACGATGGGGCGCAGGCCGGCGAACGCCGCGCCGACGCCGAGGCCGGTGAAGCCGTGCTCGGTGATCGGGGTGTCGATGACGCGGCGGGCGCCGAACTCCTCGAGCAAGCCCTGACTGACCTTGTAGGCGCCCTGGTACTGCGCCACCTCCTCGCCCATCAGGAAGACGGTGTCGTCGCGGCGCATCTCCTCGGCCATGGCGTCGCGCAGGGCTTCGCGCACCGTGATGGTGACCATCTCGGTGCCTTCGGGGATTTCGGAGTTCTCATCCTTCGGGGCCGGCTGTGCCGGCACCTCAGGATGACGCGCTGGCGTGGGATTTGCCGGCGCTTCGGTCTTCGCCGCCGGCTTGGCTTTGGGCGCGTCATCCCGAGGAGCAGGCGCAGCCTGCGTCCCGAGGGATGAATCGTCCCCGACCAGCGTCGCGATGGGGGCATTGACCTTCACGCCTTCCGTGCCTTCGGCGACGAGCAGCTTGCCGATGGTGCCTTCGTCGACGGCTTCGAATTCCATCGTCGCCTTGTCGGTCTCGATCTCGGCGAGGATGTCGCCCGACTTGACGGTGTCGCCTTCCTTGACCAGCCATTTGGCCAATTTGCCTTCCTCCATCGTCGGAGAAAGCGCCGGCATCAATATCTGGATGCTCATGCATCACCCCGGCGGCAGAGTCTCTTCGGCGCGTGGACACGCGCCGGATGGATGGCCCGGACAAGCCGGGCCATGACGGCGAAGGGAGTGGGCGACAGCGCGGGCATGAGGATCTGGATGGACATCGGCGCTACGCCATCACGTCGGTGTAGAGCTCGGCCGCGTCGGGCTCGGGGCTTTCGGTGGCGAACTCGGCCGCGGCGTTGACGATGCCGCGGATGTCCTTGTCGATGGCTTTCAGGTCGTCCTCGCTGGCGAGCTTCCGGGCGACCAGCTTTTGCCCCAGATGCTCGATGGGATCGCGTTTCTCGCGCACCGCCGTGACTTCCTCGCGGGTGCGGTATTTGGCGGGGTCCGACATGGAGTGGCCCCGATAGCGGTAGGTCTTCATCTCCAGGATGATCGGGCCGTTGCCGGCGCGGCAATGCGCCAGCGCCTTCCTGGCGGCCGCCTGCACGGCTTCGACATCCATGCCGTCGACCTGCTCGCCGGGAATGTTGAACGAGGCACCGCGCTTGAAGAAATGGGTCTCGGCGCTCGAACGCTCGACGCTGGTGCCCATGGCGTACTGGTTGTTCTCGATCACATAGACAACCGGCAGCTTCCACAGCTCGGCCATGTTGAAGGCCTCGTAGACCTGGCCCTGGTTGGAGGCGCCATCGCCGAAATAGGTGATGCTGACCGCGTCGTTGCCGCGGTATTTGTTGGCGAAGGCGAGGCCGGTACCGAGCGGCACCTGGGCGCCGACGATGCCGTGGCCACCGTAGAATTGCTTCTCGGCGCTGAACATGTGCATCGAGCCGCCCTTGCCCTTGGAATAGCCGCTGGCGCGGCCGGTAAGCTCCGACATGACGGCTTTGGGGTCCATGCCGCAGGCCAGCATGTGGCCGTGGTCGCGATAGGCGGTGATGACCTGGTCGCCGTCCTTCTGCGCCGCCTGCATGCCGACGACGACCGCCTCCTGGCCGATATAGAGGTGGCAGAAGCCGCCGATCAGGCCCATGCCATAGAGCTGGCCGGCCTTCTCCTCGAAGCGGCGGATCAGCAGCATGTCCTTGTAGAATTGGCTCAGCGAGACCGAATTCGATCCCGGGTCGGCACTTTTGACACCGGTTTCCGCAGCCTTCTTGGGGTCGTTCATCGGGGTGCGACCTTCGGGTGCGCCGGTGCGGGAAAAGTCATGGCGCGTTTTGGCAAGCGCAGCCTGCTTTGGCAAGCATTGACGGTTTGTCAGCGCCTATTGGCCCTTGCGCGGAACGGCGACCTGGCCGGGCGCGCCGATCATCAGGCGGGCGCGGGCCAGTTCCTCGACGAGGTCGCTGTCGCCGGAGCCGGGCCGCATCAGGGCGATGCGGTGCTCAAGCCGGGCACGCGCGTCCTGGGCCTGCGCGAGGCGCTCGCGCTGGACGCCGAGGCGGGCCTGGACGTCGGACAACGCCAGAACGCCGCGCTCGCCCCAGACCGCGTAGTAGCCGAAATAGGCGACGACGGCGATGCTGATCGCCGGCAGCACGGACATGGCGAAGAAACGGGTGACGCTGCGCCTGATTCGCATGGCCTGACCGAATCACGGACTGATTCGGGCGGTCAAGCGGTTTTTCGTTAATGCGTGGGCGGGGACGTTAAGACATGGCGGCAGCGACACGGAACTCGGAGGCTTCATCCTGCAAACCGGCGCGCCGCATCGCGGCGTGGCGGACGCGGAGGATGCGGACTTCGTCCAGGCGCTCGTTGTAGCGATAGAAAACAACGTACGGATAGGGCGTCACCGGATAGGAGCACACACCGCGCTCGCGTGTCATGCGGCCGATCCTCGGATTTTCAGTCACGAGGTCTATGATTTTTTGAATGCGATCGGCGACATCTTGGGCAGAATTGGCGCTGTCACGCGCGATGTATTCATGAATCTCATCGATCTGGCGCAAGGCTCGCGGAAGAACGCGCCTCGTTGTCACGTCCTGCGCCTGAAAATGTGACGTATCTCTTCCTCGGTCGCGAATTCTCCCCGTTCTTCCTCCGCAAGGCCTTCGCGGATGTCGGCGAGTTCTTCTTCGTTCAATTCATAGAATCCGTCACGCTCTTGTTCGAGCGCGAGCAAAATATCGAGAGCCTGTGCCTGCCGATCCGGGGTCCAGCTCCGCATACGAGCGAAAACAGCTTCAAGGTCTTCTTCCGTCATGCGCCGATTATAGCCGATCCCGCAACCGTGCGTCAGCTTCGCAGCACGGATTTTCCCGCGTAGGTTGCCTGATCGCCGAGCTGCTCCTCGATGCGCAGGAGCTGGTTGTATTTGGCGAGGCGGTCGGAACGGGCGAGCGAGCCGGTCTTGATCTGGCCGCAGTTCGTGGCGACGGCGAGGTCGGCGATGGTGGTGTCCTCGGTCTCGCCGGAGCGATGGGACATCACGGCGCGATAGGCGCTGCGATGCGCCGCGTCGACGGCGTCGAGCGTCTCGGTCAGCGAGCCGATCTGGTTGACCTTGATCAGGATGGCGTTGGCGACGCCTTTCCCGATGCCTTCGGCGAGACGCCTGGTGTTGGTGACGAAGAGATCGTCGCCGACGAGCTGGACTTTGCGGCCGAGCGCCCTGGTGATGGCGGCCCAGCCGTCCCAATCGTCCTCCGCCATGCCGTCCTCGATCGAGGCTATGGGATAGCGGGCGCAAAGGTCTTCGTAGAATTCGACCATGCCGGCGGCGTCGAGCGATTTGCCCTCGCCCGTCAATTCGTACTTGCCGTTCTTGAAGAACTCGGTCGAGGCCGGGTCCATCGCCAGCATGACGTCGTCGCCGGGCTTGTAGCCGGCCTTCTCGATGGCGCGCATGACGAAGGCGAGCGCTTCGTCGGCGCTTTTCAGGTTGGGCGCAAAACCGCCCTCGTCGCCGACATTGGTGTTGTGGCCGGCATCGTGCAGCGCCTTCTTCAGCGTTTGGAACACTTCGGCGCCCATGCGCAGCGCCTCACGGAAGCTCGGCGCGCCGACCGGCATGATCATGAATTCCTGGAAGTCGATGGGATTGTCGGCATGCACGCCGCCATTGACAATGTTCATCAGCGGCACCGGCAGCGTCTGCGCCTTGGCGCCGCCGACATATCTGTAGAGCGGCAGATTGGCCGCGGCCGCGCCGGCCTTGGCGACGGCGAGCGAGACGCCGAGGATCGCATTGGCGCCCAGCCGCGCCTTGTTCTGGGTTCCATCGAGCGTACACATCAAGCGGTCGAGGCGAATCTGGTCCTCGGCTTCCATGCCGCACAGTGTGTCGAAAATTTCACCATTCACCGCAGCGACGGCGTTCTCGACGCCCTTGCCGCCATAGCGCTTGCCGCCGTCGCGAAGTTCCACCGCTTCATGCGCGCCGGTGGAAGCGCCGGACGGCACGGCGGCGCGGCCGAAGGAGCCATCTTCGAGCCGCACATCGACCTCGACCGTCGGGTTCCCGCGGCTGTCCAGAATCTCGCGGCCGGTGATGTCGATAATCGCGGTCATGTCGCCCCCGTCACGGAAATGTCCAATTCGGGTTGCTTTAAGGGATCGGTCACGCGCCAGCAAGCGCGCGACGGAGAGGGATCATCGGCGCGTTCAACCAGCGCCCCCCAAACGGAGTTTGTTCAATGTCCTTGTCCCGTATCCTTTTTGCCGCCGCCGCCGCGAGCCTGCTTGCGACGTCGGCCTATGCCGAGTCGCCAGCCGAGGCGGCGACCCACATGCCCGCGCCCACCGACAACGGCATGGGCATGGGCGGCGGTCACGGCGGTGGCGGCATGCGCCACTTCCTCAGCGACGACGAACGCATGATGTTCATGGTCGACATGCACAAAGCGGTCGCCGGCATGAGCGACGACCAGAAGCATGCCTATCGCGACCAGCAGCGGGCCCGTTTCACGGCGATGTCGGAGGCCGACCGCGCCAAGTTCAAGGCCGATCTCGACGCCCGCTGGGCGGCGCTGCCGGCGGACCAGAAGACGCAGATCGCCGCGATGATGCAGGCGCGCATGGCGGCGCACCAGGGCGGCGGCGGCCAGTAACGGCCCACCAGCGAATCCTGTAAGCTGATCCCATAAGGCTCCCGCGCAGCGTGCGCGGGAGTTCAGCTTTCGGGGACCAACGCCATGATCGTATTTCCAGCCGAACTCCTGAGTGCCGCCGTCGCCGTCCTGGCGGTGATCTTCATTTTCTACACCGGCATCAACGTGGCGCGGGTGCGCGGCGAGACCAAGATCGCGGCGCCGGCCGTCACCGGCCATCCCAAGCTCGACTGCGCCTATCGCGTGCAGCTGAACACCATCGAGCAGGCGGTGCTGTTCTTCCCGCTGCTGTGGATCTCGACGTCGTATTTCCACATGCTGGCCTGGCTGCCGGCAGTGTTCGGGCTGATCTGGATCGTCGGCCGCTTCCTTTACATGCAAGGCTACATGGCGGCGCCGGACAAGCGCAGCACCGGCTTTTTGATCACCTCGCTGGCGACGCTCGGCCTTCTGATCCTGTCGGTGATCGGCATCGTGCAGGCCTGGATCGCGGTCCACGCCGTCTGATTGCCGGCCAGGGCCGGTCGGGAGCAGCCGAGACGTGATTTGGATCGCTCACAGCGGAGCCGCGTCATGACCCGTCCGGCCGGCACGTCGGACCTTGGTCGCGGCGGCGGCGCGCGGCTGGCGCTCGTCACCGGCGCGTCCTCCGGCATCGGCCGGGCGTTTGCCCGGCGGCTCGGCGCCGAGGGGTACGACCTCGTGGTCGTGGCCCGCCGGCGCGATCGGCTCGAAGAACTCGTCGCCGCGCTGCCGAACGTCGAGGTCCGTCCCCTGGTCGCCGACCTCGGCACCGATGCCGGTGTCGCGGCCGTCGCCGAGATCTGCACCGGCCGGGAACTCTCCATGCTCGTCAACAACGCCGGCGTCGCGCACTATATGCCGTTCAGCCAGCTGCCGGCCGACAAGGCGAGCGAGCTTCTGCACGTGAAGGTCGTCGCGCCGACGATGCTGGCGCGCGCCGCCGTCCCCGGCATGGTCGCGCGAGGCGAAGGCACCATCGTCAACGTGGCGGGCATGCTGGCGTTCAGCGGCCCGGCGCCGAACGAAACGCTGCCGCTTCGCCGGGCCGTGTACACCGCAACGCTGGCCCACATCGTCGCGCTGTCGCAAGCGCTGCACGAGGAGCTGAAGTCTCAAGGCTTGCGGATACAAGCGCTCTGCCCGGGCGTCGTCGCGACCGAGTTCCACGAACGCCAAGGGCTCGATCTCAGCGCGGTGCGCCGCATGTCGGCAGACGACGTCGTGACCGCCAGCTTGCGAGGGCTCGCCATCGGCGAGGTCATCTGCGCGCCCGGCGTCGAACGGGCCGACCTGCTCGACGCGGTGTTCAAAGCCGACCTCGCGGCGTTTGCCGCGCAATCGGCGCAGCTTGCCGAGCGTTACCGCACGCCGTGAGCGGGGGCGGAGCGCGGCATCGTCAGGCAAATCCCAGATCGGTGAGCCAGTCGCGGAAATGTTCGGTCCAGCGATCGGACGGAAAGCCCTGCTTGACCATGCCGAAGCCGTGGGCCCCGCGCCGGTAGATGTGCAGTTCGGCGGAGCGCCGGGCGTCCGTCCAGTCCGCGTAAAGACCCTCCACGACGCGATAGAGCAGGAAGTCGTCCTGCGCGATGCAGGTAAACAGCGGCGGCGCATCGGCCGGTACCGGCCGTCCCAGCGTTTCGCCGCCATAGATCGCCGCGACGAAGGCGAGCGGCGTCGCGCGCGGCTCCATCGCGACATCGACCACCAGGAACGCGCCGGCCGAGAAGCCGAGCATGCCGACCTTCGCTGGATCCACGTCCCATTGCCTGGCCCGCTCGCGAACGATGGCGAACGCGCGGCGTCCATCGTCCGCCGCAGCCGCGCGCGCATCGCTGAAGGCCTCGGGCGGGATGATTTCGCCCATGGCGCGGAACGCGGTCTTTCCCGTACGGCTCAGATCGATCCGCGAATACACCTGCGCCATCTCGGCGTCGTAGTCGGCCTGCGCCGCGGGCGTGGCCCGCACGCGATACTTCAAAAGGAAAGCGGTATAGCCATGCGCCGCGAGCCAGCGCGCGACATCGAGCCCTTCATGCTCCCACGCCAGAATGCGCCAGCCGCCGCCCGGGCACACGACGACACCGACGCCGTTGGGCTTGGCGGGCCGGAACACGGTGAGTGTCGGCTCGGACACATTGCGCAGCATCACCGCGTCGGCGGCGACGCCCACCGGCGCGCGGTATTGCGCCTCCTGTCCCACGCCTTCCAGCTTTGTGGGCGGTCCATCGGGCCAAAGGCGGATCGTTTCTTCGGGCTGGGCGGTCACGTCTGTCCCTTTCGCTTGGCGGCGAGAATGCCGAATCTCAAAGGCTCTAGTTCCGGTACGGACGCTTGGCGATTCGGTCGATCTCGACCAGTTCGCCAAGCAGCGCCGGCATGTCGCGCAGATAGATCATGTTCGGGCCGTCCGACGGCGCGGAATCGGGATCCTGGTGGGTCTCCATGAACACGGCGGCGACACCGATCGCCACGGCGGCGCGCGCCAAATAGGGCGCCATGTCGCGGTTGCCGCCCGACTTGTCGCCCTCCCCGCCCGGCCGCGCGACGGCGTGGGTCGCATCCATCACGATGGGCGCGCCGAACTTCGCCATCAGCGGCAGCCCTGTCATGTCGACCACGAGCGTGTTGTAGCCGAAGCTGGCGCCGCGCTCGGTCAGGAGCACGTTGGGATTGCCGGCGCCCGTGATCTTCGCCAGCACGTTCTTCATGTCCCAGGGCGCGAGGAAGGGCCCCTTCTTCACATTGACCACCTTGCCCGTCAGCGCGGCGGCGACAAGCAGATCGGTCTGCCGCGACAGGAAGGCCGGAATTTGCAGGATGTCCACGGCCTCGGCGGCGATGGCACATTGCTCGATCTCGTGTACGTCGGTGAGCACCGCGAGGCCGTAGCGCGAACGGATGTCGGCGAAGATCGGCAAAGCTTCCTTGAGGCCGACGCCGCGCTTGCCCGAGCCGCTGGTCCGGTTGGCCTTGTCGAAACTGGTCTTGTAGATCAGGCCGACGCCGGCCTTGGCGGCCATTTCCTTCAGCGCCGCCGCCATCTCGAAGGCATGCTCGCGGCTCTCCAGCGCGCAGGGGCCGGCGATGATCGACAGCTTGCGCGCATTGCCGATCTCGACGGAGCCGACCTTGACGACGGCATTGGGCTGAACGGCGGTCATGCGGCGGTCCTTCCATCGGGCCGCGCGTTATACGACAAATCGGCGGCTACGGGACCGTATAACGCAGCGCGCTGACGCCGGCCAAGGGTGACAGGACGTCCATCACGTCCCAGAAGGTCGTGGAATCGACGCGCACGACATCGCCGGGACGGATCATCGTGGCCTCGTCCGCGGCGAGCCGGCGTTCGCCGCTTTCGCCCTGGTGCCGGACATAGACGACGCTCTGCACCGCCTTGGGCGTGAAGCCGCCGGCGAGGGCGACGGCGCTCACGGCACTGAGGCCGTTGGCGAAGGGATATTCGCCGGGCTTCTGTACCTCGCCGACGACGTAGAACGGGCGGTAGGTCGTGACCTCGACGGCGACATGCGGATCGTTCAGGTAGCCCTGCGCCAGCGCCGCGTCGATATTGCCTTCGACGTCGTGCGCCGTCAGGCCGCCCGCCTTGATCTGGCCGATCAGCGGCAGGCGCACGAAACCCGTGGCATCGATCTGGTATTCGCCGCCCAAATCGTCCTCGCCAAAGACGATGACGCGAACCTTGTCGCCGGTGCCGAGCCGGTAATCCGTCCCGCCATCGGCAGGCGACGGCTCGCCGCTGGCTGCCGCCGGGGCCATGCCGAGCGCCAGCGCGGCGACGCAAGCCACCGCGAGCGCGTGCAACCACGGCCGAAAAGAGCGAAGCGCCAGATCCATGCCGCCACCTTAAGTGACTGTTCTTTCTGAATCCCTACGGTTTTAGCGGCGCGGTAAACCAGCGGTTAATGCTGCGGCGCCGGGGCGCCGAACGGCAAGGATTTGTAAACACGACTGCATCCGAAGCGGGCGGCACGCGCATCTCAAAGGGGCAAGACAGACGGGAGACGACGGCGATGGGCGCAATTGTGACACGGGCCAGGCCGCTTTTGCTGGCGCTGGCCTCCACCGGCGCGGCGGTGCTCGCCTTCGCGCTCCTGCGCGGCATCGGTTGCGGGCCGGACCTCAGCATAATGGCGGCCATGATTCTGGCCGGATCGCTCAATATCCGGAGCCTTGTGTCATTGAAGGACGACCTCGTCCTTCCTACATCCCGGCAGGCGCTTGGGGAGCACTAGCCATGACCATGTCGGATGCCGCCGCCGGACCTTATCTGGTGGCCACCGCGCCGCCGCCCGAAAAGGGCCGCTCGCTGCTGCAGATGCTGTTCAAGCGCCAGGCCAACGAGTTCGAGAGCATTCCTCGGCCCGCTTTCGAACTGCCGGTGTGGGAGTGGAAAAGCGTCTTCGGCCGCAATTTCGTGGTCAGCGATCCCGCCGGCGTCAAGCGCGTGCTGCTCGACAATGTCGCCAACTATCCCAAGACCGAGATGGAGACCAAGATGCTGGGCGCCATCGTCGGCGACGGTCTCCTGGTCTCCCAAGGCGACAAATGGAAGTCGCATCGCCGGCTGATGGCGCCGAGCTTCGACTTCAAATCCATCGTCGCCTATTCGCCGGCGATGGTCGCCGCGGCCGAGGGCTTCGCGGACGGCTGGGCGGCGAAGGGCAGCGGCGCCGTGGTCGACATCGCCGAGGCGATGACGCATCTGACGCTGGAACTGATCTCCACCACGATGTTCTCCGCCGACAGCGAAGAGCTCGGCGCGCTGGTCGACAGCTCGCTGCGCAAGATGGGCGAGGCGCTCGATTTCGGCGTCGCCGACATCCTGCCGCTGATCGGGCCGCCGCGCATGAAACGCAAGATGGCCCGCATCCAGGCCAATTTCCAGGCGATGGACGCGACGATGCAACGTCTCATCGGCGCCCGCGAAAAGATGCAGGGCGATAGCCCGCGCGACCTGCTCGACCGGCTGATCGCGGCGCGCGACGGCGAGACCGGCGTGCGCCTCAGCAATGACGAGGTGCGCGACGAGATCGTGATCATCTTCCTGGCCGGGCACGAGACCACCGCACTGGCGCTGACCTACACCTGGTACCTGCTGTCGCAGCATCCCGAGGTCGAGGCCAGGCTGCACGACGAACTGAAACGCGTGCTCGGCGGCCGCGCGCCGACGCATGACGATCTCGCCAACCTGCCCTACACGCGCATGGTGCTGGAGGAGTCGATGCGACTCTATCCGCCGGCGCCGGGGCTTTCCAATCGCGCCGTGCTGGAGGAGGACGAGATCTGCGGCGTGCGGATCCCGAAGGGCGTGCAGGTCACGATCGCGCCCTGGGTAATCCACCGCCATCGCCTGTTATGGGAGAGGCCCGAGACCTTCGATCCCGAGCGGTTCTCGCCCGCGCGCAGCGCCGGACGGTCCCGCTTCGCCTATTTGCCGTTCGGCGGCGGACCGCGCGTCTGCATCGGCATGGCGCTGGCGATGACCGAAGGCATGCTGATCCTGGCCACGCTGGCGCAGCGCTACCGCCTCAAGCTGGTCTCCGGCCAGGACATCGTGCTGCAGCACCGTATCACCATGCGGCCGCGCGACGGCATCAAGATGATCCTGTCGCCCAGGAAAAGCTGATATCGCGCGCGGCTTTCGCTAGCCCGGGGGAACTTCGGCGCTAAGGACAAATACGGCCTCCCCTGTTCGGGCCCGGCAAAGCGCGGTAAGATAGCGTTAACCATTTCAACACACTGGACAAAGCGCAGAGCGTCCATGGGACTGATGCCGACCGACAAGGCTCGCGCCGAACTGTTTCTGGCGCCGTTCGTGACCTGGCACCTGGTCCGCCCGGTGGCGCTGCTGCTTGCCGAGTTTGCGCTCTACGGCGTCTGCGTGTTCTGCGCCGTGGTCAGCACCGGCCTCGCCGCCAAGTTCGGCTTTGCCTTCGTCGCCGGCATCCTGACCGCGACGCTCGGCATCATCGGGCACGACTGCGCCCATCGCGGCGGCACGCGCCACCAATGGCTGAACCGGCTGATCGCGACGATCGGCTTTTTGCCGGCACTGCATCCCATCGGCCGCTGGGCGCACCATCACAACCAGGTGCATCATCGCTACACGGCGCAGATCGGCGTCGACAACGCCTTTTCGCCGATGACGGTGGAGGCCTATCGCGCGGCCACGCCGCTGCGCCGGGCCTATTACCGATACCAGCGCAGCCTCGCGGGCCACGCCACCTATTACCTGATCGACATCTGGCTGCTGCAGATATTCCTGCCGTCGGCGCAGGAGCGCGCAACGTTCCGGACCCGCGACTATCTCGACTTCGCCTTCGTCTATGCGTGGCTTATCGCCCTCGTCGGCGGCTTGACGTTCGCCGCGCACGCGCTGAACGGGCAGAGCTATGGCGCGGCGTTCGCCAACGCGGCGGTGTTCGGCCTCGCGATCCCGTTCCTGTTGTGGAACCTCTACATCTCCTTCGTGACGGTGATACAGCACACCGGTCCCGCGGTGCGCTGGTCGATGCCGACCGGACGGCCCACGACGCCGGAGCAGAAGATGCGCGGCACGGTGCACATCGTGTTCTGGGAGGCGATCGACCTGTTGTTCCACCGCCTGATGCAGCACACCGCGCATCACCTCAATCCGATCATTCCGATGTATTCGCTCAAGGGCGCGCAGGGGAGTCTGGAAAAGCTGCGCGACGACGTCCTGGTGGTGCATTGGACGCCGGCCTATCACTGGCGGCTGATGCGAACCTGCAAGCTCTACGATCCGGCGGCCGACGGCTGGTGCGATTTCGCGTTCCAGCCGACCGTGTAGGATCGCGGCAAGGGTCGGTTAACCTTGGGCCCCGGTAACCGCGTTTCGGCGCGCACAATCGCGCGGTTGTAATCGTTCGTTAGCCCAACAAAACCACACTGCGCCCGGAGCCTCCTGGAGCCGGCGCGACCTTGGACGTTGCAGATGCACTTTCCGTTTCGGCGGCCGGCCGCGCGCCGGCGGCGTCGGTGCCGCAGCGCTCCTTCGCCCATGGCATGACGCTGTTCGCGGTCTATGGCGCGCTCTACCTCGCCACCCTGGCGGGCGCGCTGGCGCCGTTCCCCGTATCGCTGAGCCTCGCTTTCGCCATCGCCAACGGCGTCTTCATCGCCATGGTCTTCATCCTCGGCCACGATTGCTGCCATGGCGCGCTGGTGCCGGGATCGCGCTGGAACGCCTGGCTGGGGCGGATCGCCTTCCTGCCGGTGCTGCATTCGGCGAGCCTGTGGCGCCTCGCGCACAACCAGCGCCATCACGGCCGCACCAACCTCAAGGGCTTCGACCCGGTCTGGACGCCGATGGCGCTCAGCGAATACCGCGCCGCCTCGCCGGCGCGGCGCTGGCGCGAGCGTCTCTATCGCGGGTTCTTCGGGCCGCTCGTCTACTACCACGTCGCGGTGTGGCTGCCGATGCTGCTGCTGCCCGTCGGCCGGCAGGCGCGGGCGCAATGGCGGCGGCATGTGGCGGATTCGCTGTTCGTATTCGCGGGCGGCGCGGCACTGATCGCGGCGATCCTGTTCGCGGGCCACGCGCTGGCGCCGGCGCGCGCGCTCTGGCTGGTGGCGGTTCTGGGCTGGGCCGTGCCGTTCGCGATGTGGAGCTATCTCGCCGCGGTGACGACCTATCTCAACCACACCCATCCGGACATCCCGTGGTTCGACGGCGAGGATGCGTGGCGCGCCGCCAACGGCAATCTGCGCGGCACGGCGCATGTCAAGATGCCGGTCGATTTCCTGCCGCTCTATTCCGACGTCATGGCGCACACGGCGCATCACGTGAACCCGTCCAGCCCGGTCTATGCGCTGCCGGCCGAGCAGGCCCTGCTCAAGGCCAGGTTCGGCGAGCAGATCCACGACTACATGCTGTCGGTCGATGCCTATCGGCGCATCGTCAAGGCCTGCAAGCTGTTCGACTTCGAGCGCATGTGCTGGGTCGATTTCGACGGCACGCCGACCGGTCCGGCATTCGCCGCCGACTAGTTTCAATTCACGCGCGAGCGGCGTGGAATGCGCGCGCCGTCGCCATTGGACGCGCCGGTTTCGCTGTGGCCTGATGGCTGCCGCGAAGCGTGGAGCGCTCATGGTCAATCTCGAAGACAGGCCCGTGCTGCTGGAGATCGCGGACGGCGTGGCGGCGATCACGCTGAACCGCCCCAAGGCCTACAACGCGCTCAACCTGGCGCTGACCGATGCGTTCCTCGACGCGCTGATCGCCTGCGACCAGGACCAGGGCGTGCGCGCCGTGCTGGTGACCGGCAGCGGGCCGGCGTTCTGTTCCGGCGGCGACATCCGCCAGATGCGCGATGCGGTGGAGGCGCGCGGCAATGCCGGCGCGTATCTCAAGATGCTGACGGTGCGCTTTCACGGCGTGATCGCGACCATGGCGCAGATGCGCAAACCCGTGATCACGGCGGTGAACGGCGTCGCTGCCGGCGGCGGCCTCAGCGTGGCGCTGGCCGGCGACATCGTGGTGGCCTCGGACGCGGCGCGCTTCACGGTCGCCTACACCGCCATCGGCGCGGTCACGGATGGCGGGCTCAGCTACAACCTGCCGCGCCTGGTGGGGCCGAAGCTGGCGTTCGAGCTGACCTGCAGCAACCGCATGCTGTCGGCGCAGGCGGCCAAGGACCTGCACATCGTCAGCCATATCTATCCGCACACGGAGTTCCTGTCGCGGGCCCGGGCTTATGCCGGGGAACTGGCGACAATGCCGACCGAATCGCTGGCGCAGGCCAAGCACCTCTACGCCGTGTCGGCGAACAACGGGCTGGAGACGCAGATGGAGCAGGAACGCCAGGCGATCTCCGCCTGCGGCCGCACCGCCGATTTCAGCGAGGGGATCGATGCGTTCCTGAACAAGCGCAAGGCGCGGTTCATCGGGCGGTAGGCGCGGAGGCCTGGAAACGAAGATTGCCAAGAGTATTCTGCGAGGTCTTGCGCAGGCTTTAGCTCATGCAGACGGGAGCGCGGTAAGAGCAAATATCGCGTCCACTATCCAAAGAGCGCCAACACGGGCCCGAAGCGGGATAAGACTCGCAAATCGGAAAACAATTGTCATCCCCGGCCGAGCGAAGCGAGGGGAAGGGGACCCAGGATTGGCAGCGCTTGAGGCTCTCGTAATCCTGGGTCCCCTTCCCTCGCCGCGCAAAGGGCGCGGCTCGCCGGGGATGACAATTAGTTTTAACACTCCTCACCACGCGTGCTCGTTATTTGCTCGCGTCCACCGTCGTCGATGGAGGAATAAACGGAAGCGAAAATTTTACGCGACTGATCGAACTGTTTTCCGTCGTTGCCTGCTTTTTCGCGCCAATGTTAGCACCCACAACCTGAATGCCAATGGAGGCACCGGCACCCCTTTCCAGCTGATCCTTACTGGCCGCCGTTATGGCTACATCAAACTCAAGCGACTGAATGTTCTTCTCGCCCAAACCTAAATGAGCCCAAACTGGATTTATGGCCGCCACAATACCTTTCGTCTTCAGTCGGTCTTGCGCATTCTTGATGCCAGAGACAATTTCGACAATTGAGTCGCTCACAAAATCTTCTAGATTCATCAGATGGCCCCTCGCGATCGGCATCTACCACAATTCAAACCAACCGGCTCTTCGCGACCGCCGCCGCCACGAACGACGTGAACAGCGGGTGCGGTTCCAGGGGGCGGGATTTCAGTTCGGGGTGGAATTGCACGCCGATGAACCACGGGTGGTCGGGGATTTCCATGATCTCGGGGAGGCGCCCGTCGGGCGACCAGCCGGAGACTTGAAAGCCGTGCTCGCCGAGCATGCGGGCGTATTCGGTGTTGACCTCGAAGCGGTGGCGGTGGCGCTCGCTGATCTCGGTGGCGCCGCCATAGACTTCGCTGACGCGGCTGCCGGGCGTCAGCACGGCGGTGTAGGCGCCCAGCCGCATCGTGCCGCCGAGGTCGCCGCCCTCGCTGCGCGTCTCGGTGGCATTGCCTTTGGTCCATTCCGTCATCAGCCCGATTACCGGGTGCCTGGGATGGCCGATCTCGGTCGTGCCGGCGCCGTCGAGGCCGGCGAGGTCGCGCGCGGTCTCGATCACCGCCATGTGCAGGCCGTAGCAGATGCCGAAGAACGGCACCTTGCGCTCGCGGGCGAACCTGACCGCGTGGATCTTGCCTTCGGTGCCGCGCTCGCCGAAGCCGCCGGGCACCAGGATGGCGTTGACGTTCTCCAGGAAGCTGGGCGCGTCGGGACGCTCGAAGATCTCGCTGTCGATCCAGTCGAGATGGACCTTGACGTTGTTGGCGATGCCGCCATGCACCAGCGCCTCGGACAGCGACTTGTAGGAGTCCTTGACCTGCATGTACTTGCCGACGATGGCGATGCGCACCTCGCCTTCCGGATTCTTGACGCGCTCCAGAACCTCCTGCCAGCGGGCCAGGTCGGGTGGCGGGGCATCGTCGATGCCGAACACTTTGAGGATCTGGGTGTCGAGGCCGGCGGCGTGATAGGCCATCGGCACGCGATAGATGGTGTCGAGATCGAGCGCGGGAATGACGCGCTCGGCCGGCACGTTGCAGAACTGGCCGATCTTGCGGCGGTCCTCGTCGGGGATCGGATGGCTGGCGCGGCACAACAGGATGTCGGGCTGGATGCCGATGGCGCGCAGCTCCTTGACCGAATGCTGCGTCGGCTTGGTCTTGAGCTCGCCGGCGGCCTCGATATAGGGCACCAGGGTGAGGTGCACGAAGGCGGTCTGGCCGCGCGGCAGGTCGTTGTGCAGCTGGCGAATGGCCTCGAAGAACGGCAGGCCCTCGATGTCGCCGACCGTGCCGCCGATCTCCACCAGCAGAAAGTCGAGATCGCCGATATCGGTGAGGACGAACTCCTTGATCATGTCGGTGACGTGCGGGATGACCTGCACGGTACGCCCGAGATAGCCGCCCTTGCGCTCCTTCTCGATCACCTGGCTGTAGATGCGCCCCGAGGTCACGTTGTCGGACTTGGCCGCCGAGACGCCGGTGAAGCGCTCGTAATGGCCGAGGTCGAGATCGGTCTCGGCCCCGTCGTCGGTGACGTAGACCTCGCCGTGCTGGAACGGCGACATGGTCCCCGGATCCACGTTGAGATAGGGGTCCAGCTTCCGCAAACGGACTTTGTACCCGCGAGCTTGCAACAAAGCTCCGAGTGCGGCGGACGCAAGACCTTTTCCCAAGGAAGAGACCACGCCGCCGGTGATGAAGATCAACCGCGCCATGGAAGGCCAACATGTCGAAAGAGGTGCGCACACTCAAGGAGAAAATCAGTTATTTTTTTCGCGCGCGGATTCCCCGCGAAAAGGCATGTTTTGCGCGGCTCAGGCCCGCGATCCGGCCGGCGCGCGCGCAGCTTTCGCGCGACTCGGCAGGGACGCGGCGCCGTCCGCCACCGGCAGCGACAGGCCGACCTTGACCCGGTCGAGCACGACATGGGTCTCGTAGCGCGCGACATTCTGGCCGGCTTCGAACCAGGTGCGGGCGAATTCGCCATACGCCTCCATGCTCGTCGCGGTCACCACCAGGATGAAATCGGTGCTGCCGGTGACGTGATAGCACTGCTGGACCTGCGGCTGGCCGCGCATCTGGCGCTTGAAGCGGTCGAGCTGCGACGGCGCACCGGCCGCGCTCAGGGTCACGACGCAGGTGATCGGCACGCCAAGCGCCTTGCCGTCGAGCAGCGCCACCTCCGCCGCGATGGCGCCGGTCCGGCGCAGGCGCTTGAGGCGGCGCTGCACCGCGGCGGCGGAGAGCCCGACCTCGGCGCCGATGGACTGGGCGATGCGGCGCGTGTCGTTCTGGTAGAGCGCGAGAATCTTGCGGTCGATGCGGTCCATTGGCCCTGCCGAAGCGAATTTTGCGGGCAAACCGCAACCTTGCACGCCGTTACGCGGCAAAGCTGCAGTTTTGCGAGGTTAAGCTACCACACCAAACCGGAGTGCCCTATGCCGATGCGTTACGCTGCGATCGCCATCCTGACCCTCGCCGTACTTGCCACGCCGGCGCGCGCGGCGCCGCCGGACCTGCATGACGGCTGGCGCATTGCTGCGCCCGAAGCGGTCGGCCTTGATCCTGCGCCCTTGGCGGGCCTCGCGGCCGCGATCGCGCGCGGCGACGATCCCAAGACCACCAGCGTCCTCGTCGTGCGCGACGGCGAGCTCGTCTATGAGGCGTATTTCGGCGAGGGCGGCCCCGATCTGCTGAACAACACGCGCTCGGCGACCAAGATTTTCGCGGCGCTGGCGGTCGGCACCGCCATTCGCGACGGCGCGATCCCGTCGCAGCAGGCGCCGGCCTTCGCCTTCCTCGCGGACCTGAGGCCGTTCCGCAACGACACGGCCGACAAGCAGGCGATCACCATCGCGGACATGCTGAGCATGTCGTCGGCACTCGACTGCGACGACAGCGTCGATGCCAGTCCGGGCAACGAGGACCATATGCATCCGCAGCCGAACTGGACGCGCTGGGCGGTGGACCTGCCGACGCTGCCGAACTACGCGCGCGACGCGGCCGGCTACGGCCCCTGGCGCTATTGCACGGCGAACGCGTTTCTCGTCGGCCAGATCGTGCAGCGCGCGACGCACACGCCGGTCGACAAATACATCGAGGCGAACCTGCTGCGGCCACTGGGCATCGTGCGGCAGAACTGGTCCCGTTCGCCTGCGGGCGAGATCATGACGGGTGGCGGGCTCGAACTGCGCAGCCGCGATCTGGCCAAGGTGGCGTGGATGCTGAGCGATGGGGGGCGCTGGCAGGGACGACAGATCGTGCCGTCGGCCTGGGCCCACGCCATGCTGACGATCCGCCGCCGCTCGCGGCCGGACCAGAGCTACGGCTATTTCGTCTTCGCAGGCACCTACAAAGGCGCGTGCGGGCCACTGCCGGTCTGGTACATGGCCGGCAATGGCGGCAGCCAGGTGCTCATGCTGCCGGCGCAGCGCACCGCGATCGTCGTCACGCGAACGAATTACAATGTGCCGGGCACGTCGCTGCAGACGCAGGACCTGCTGGAGAAATATGTCCTGGCGGCGCTGCCCTGCGCGGCGCGTCCCCGACGCTAGTGCGGCGTCGGAACCGACGGCTTGGCCGGCAGGTCAGGCTTCACGGGCAGCACATTGGTCGGCGCAGTCGGCGCCGGTGCGGCGAGGAACGAGGTCTCGTTGCGGCCATGCAAGGCCAGCAGGTTCAGTCCCAGACAGGTGAGAAAGAACAGGGCGGCGAGGAACGTCGTGGCGCGGGTCAGCGTGTCGGCGGCGCCGCGCGGCGAGAACAGGCCGCCCAGGCCCGAGCCGCCGCCGCCCATACCCAGCGCACCGCCCTCGGAACGCTGCAGCAGGACGGTAACGACCAGCGCCACCGCGACCAACAATTCCACCGCCATCAGAATAGCTTGCACGTCGGGCCTCACCGCATTCCGGGGGCGCTCCATAGACGAAACCGGCGCGGGAGGGAAGTCCGCGTCGCCGTCGCCACCCTTATGCAACAATTTTGCGCCCGGATTTCGGGCAAAAACAAACTGTTACAGGGGTTTATTCGAGTTCGTGTTTGGCGACTCAGTGGCCGCTGCGGCCGCTGTCCATCGACTGGATGTCCGCGGGCGGGACGGGCGAGCCGCGCGGCTGCGCCACCATTTCCGGCGGCGGGCTATCGCCCTTCAGGCGAAACATGACGCTGGTGAACCACCACGTGGCGAAGGGCACGCCGTCCCTGGTCGCCGGTTGATAGTGCCAGGACCAAACGCCGTCCAGCGCCGCGGCGTCGAGCGGGCAGAAGCCGCTCGAGCGCATCAGGCGCACCTGGCTGACGTGACCGTCTGGCTCGACCCGGACGGCGAGTTGAACCGTGCTTTGCAAGTCAGCGAACAAGCCGGCCCAGGGATAATCCATCGGGTGATCGACGACGTGCGGCGGCGTCTTGCCGGTCCAGTCGAACCTCCCGACCGGACGCGGCAAGACCGGCGGACAGGTGTGGAACAGCCGATCGACGACGGCGTATTCGAGCTCCACGCCGGCCGCGGCGCCGACCAGCAGCAGCACGCCGGCGATGCGGACGCGCGACCAGAATGTGGCGCGCCGCCCCGCGCGTGCCGGATCCGACATGATTGCCCCCAAGGAGGGACAGAGTGGACCCAAACCGCGCCCGCCGCACGCGAAAAGTCGCGGCCGTCAGCGCGCCGCGGCGGTGGCTTCCGACAGGGTACGGGCGCGGATGATGGCGACCGTCGCGTCGATCTCGGACAGGATGTCGTTCGGCGACTTCTCGGCATGAAAGACATGGTTAAGGCTGAGTGCGGCATGCCCCAGGAGATGCATCGCGGCGTTGCGGTCGACGCCGGCCAGAAGTCCTTCGACCGCGGCCAGCACGCTGTCGCACCACTCCACCGCGGTCTCGAAACTGGTGTCGCGGCAGCGCCGGGCGATGCCCTTGGCCAGCATCGCGATCTTCTCCATCTCCTGGGTGTAGGTCATGGCGCCCGGCACGTGCTCCTGCATCAGCCGCCACAGGATCGAGATCTGGAAGGCGTCGCGGCGCAGCTTCTCCGAATTGAGCAGGTCGCGCGCGATGCGCAGCTCGGCGTCGAGGCGCAGCGTCGCCGCTTCCACCGACAAGCGGTCCTGGGCCTTCATCTTGAGGGAATTGGGCGGCTCGAACAGCTCGACATTGGACGGGCGCGTCAAATCCTTGCGCCGGTCCGGGCCGACATAGTCGCTGGTGACGACGAAGCTCTTGCGGCGCTCGACATGCGTGGCGATGCGCTGGCCGAGCAGCGTGGTCGAAAACGGCCGCAGCAGCAAATCGTCGGCGCCGGAGTTGACGACGCGCGTCACTAGGCCGGCGGATTTCTCCCATGCCGTCACGATGATGACGATGAACGGATTGAAGCCGGCCGCACCCTGGCGCAGTTCCTGGATGATGCGGCACAGATCGCCGTCGGCGCCCTGACTTTCGCACAGCGCGAGGTCCGGCGGATGGCGGCGGATCGCGTCGGTGAAGGCGTCCAGCGTGGCGACGGTCTCGATGCGGCGGAAGCCGAGCGTGTACAGCGCCGCGCGCGTGGCGGTGCGGTTCGCCGCTACGGGGTCGTAGACCAGCGTCTCCGTGGATTCATAAAATAGCCGGCCCATGGGCCCCGCGCCGATCCGCCAAATCGTTTCAAACGGGTAACAAATGCCACGCGGCGGGTTAAGGAACGGTGGGAAGACGCGGTTAAGAGCCGTCTCGCGAAGCCGCTACAATTGTAAGGAAGTCGTCTGCCTTGAGGCTGGCGCCGCCGACCAGGGCGCCGCCGACATCGGCCAAGCCCAGGATCTCCTTCGCATTGGTGGGTTTTACCGAACCGCCGTAAAGAATGCGTAACGGCGCCGCCAGGCTTGCTTTTATGTGGGCATGGATCTGCCCGATTTCGCCGACGCTCGCCGTCTTGCCGGTGCCGATCGCCCAGATCGGTTCATAGGCGATGGCGGTGTTCGCAGGCGTGGCACCTGCCGGGACGCTGCCCGCGAGCTGGCGGCTGCAGACATCGTAGGCGTCGCCCGCGTCACGCTCGGCTTCGCTCTCGCCGATGCAGACGATCGCCGTCAGCCCGGCGCGCCAGGCGGCGCGCGCCTTGGCGGCGACGATGGCGTCGGTTTCCGCGTGGTATTGGCGGCGCTCGGAATGGCCGACGATGACGGCGGTGGCGCCGGCGTCGCGCAGCATCTCGGCGCTGACGTCGCCGGTGAAGGCGCCCGAGGCTTCGGCGCGGCAATCCTGGCCGCCGATGGCGACGGCACTGCCGGACGCGGCCGCGGCGGCGCGGGCAATGAGCGTCGCTGGCGGGCAGATCAGGACGTCGCAGGCGGCGGGCCTGGCGGCCAGGGCACGGGCGAGCGCCTCCAGTTCGGCCAGCGCGGCGCCCAGCCCGTTCATCTTCCAATTTCCGGCAATCAGCTGACGCATCGCTTCCTCAGCGCAGAATTTCAATGAGCAGGACCCAGGCATTCAGCACGGTGGAGACGAGCGACACGATGATGCCCGGCACGATCCAATACAGCGCGCCCGGCGCAGCCGCCACCAGCAACGCACCCGAAACGATGAAGGGCAAAACGCAGACCGTCGCGAAAATCGCGCGGCCGACGACGTAGCCTTTCGCGATCTTCGCCGCGCCGCCAAGAACCGGCACCAGGATTCGCAGCGAAGCCAGCGCCATCGCCGCGCCGATGACGAGCAGTTCCGCACCCAGGATTCGGGCTGGCTGACCCGGCACCAGCGCGAAAGAGCTGGCCGCGACGACGCCGGTCGGCGCCACCAGCATCTCGGCGGCGCGGCCGGGCAGCGTCGGGTCGGCGAGAATGCGCACCAGGTTGATCGAAATGGCGACGATCACCAGCCCGACCAGCGCCGCCGAGGCGCCCAGTTCGGCCTGGAAAAAGCCCGACCAATCCGCCATAGACCCCGCCTTGCCCTCGCCGCACCCCCTCCCTATCATCCGCCGCTTTTTGCCGCCACGGCTCCAAACACACTGGATTGTTCATGCTTCAGGAAATGCGCAAATACGCCAAGTCTTGGGTCTCCTCGATCTTCCTCGGCGGCCTCGCGCTCAGCTTCGCAGTCTGGGGCATCGCCGACATCTTCCGCGGCACCCCCGACAGCACCGTCTTCACGGTCGGCTCGACGCAAGTGCCGGTCGAGCAGTTCGCCCGCGACTTCCGCAACGCCCAGCTCAACGAGCGCACCGTGCTGACGCCCGAAGAGAGCAAGCTGATGGGCCAGCAGGTTCTCGACCGCATGACGCTCGGCACCGCGCTCGACAACCTCGCGGCCAGGCTCGGACTGACCGCCAGCGACGCGCGCGTGCGCGCCCAGGTGCAGGCGATCACCGCCTTCAACGGCCCGCTCGGCAGCTTTGACCACGACACCTTCCTGCACGTCATCAACCAGCACGGTTATGGCGAGGACGAATTCATCGCCGTGTCGCGCCGGGACGCGGCCCGCACGCAGATGCTGCGCGCCGTCGAGGGCGGCTACCAGATGCCGCCCGACTATGCGCGCGCGATCTTTGCCTACATCAACGAGGCGCGGGCGGCCGATTACGTCGTCCTGACGCCGGCCTCGCTCGGCGAGACGGCGCCGCCCGACGAGGCTGCGCTGGCGGCCTATGTGAAGGCCCATCCCGAGCGGTTCAGCTCGCCCGAATACCGCACCGTCAGCTATGCCGGCATCGGCGTCGACGACGTGGCGAGCACCATCAGCATCACCGACAAGCAGATCCAGGACGAGATCGACGCCAACAAGGCCGACTACATCGTGCCGGAAAAACGCGAGCTGGAGCAGATCAGCTTCAAGAGCGAAGACGACGCCAAGGCGGCCAAGGCCGCGCTCGACGGCGGCAAGACGTTCGACGCGCTGGCCGCCGAGCGCAAGCTGGCGGCGGCCGACTACAAGCTCGGCCCGGTGGTCGAGGCGGATCTCGACCCGGCGCGCGCCGCCGCGCTGTTCGCGCTGCCGCAGGGCGGCGTCAGCGCCCCGGTCAAGAGCACCTTCGGCTGGGTGCTGATGCATGCCGCCAAGATCACGCCCGGCAGCGCCAAGAGCCATGACGAGGTCAAGCTGGCGCTGCAGCGCAAGCTGGCGATCAGCAAGCTGACCGACATGGCCAATGCCTTCACCGATGCGCTCGGCGGCGGCGGCAGCATCGAAGAGGCCGCGCGCAAGGCCGGCATGCACTATATCCACATCGCGGCGATCGACGCCCAGGGTCTGGCGCCCGACGGCAGCAAGCCGCTGGCGGCCGCGCCGCCCGAATTGCTGGCGAACATCTTCAAGGCCGAAGTCGGCGAGGAAGGCGATCCCTTCCCGACCCAGGACGGCCATTACTACGCGATCAAAGTCGAGGGCGTGACGCCGCCGAAGGTCAAGCCGCTCGACGCGGTGCGCGCGCAAGCGGCGGCGGCGTGGACCGCCGAGCAGCGCCAGGCGCAGCTGCGCGTCAAGGCCGCGGCGCTGGCCGCACGCGCCAATATGGACCGCTCGCTGGCGGCGGTCGCCGCTTCGCTCGGCGCGCCGGTGCAGTCGAGCCCGGCCCTGAACCGCGGCAGCAATACGGGCCTGTTCAGCGCCGCCGTCGTGCGCGCGCTGTACGAGGCGCCGCCGGGCGGCACGGTCTTCATGCCCACCGCCGATGGCGGCTATATCGTGGCGCGCGTCACCGGCGTGGTGCACCCGGTGCCGCCGGACGGCAATCTCGGCTATATGCGCGGCGTCACCCAGCTCTCCGGCGAGATCGCCTCCGACGTCACCGAGACGCTGGCCAAGGCCGAGCAGCAACGCGAAGGGATGACGATCAACCAGAAGCTGGTCGATTCGACGGTCGGCAATTCGGGCTCTGGCTCGTGACCCCGCGATGGCGAGCGAACCCGATTTCACCGCCTTCGCGCGCGCCTACGATGCCGGGCAGGCGCAGGTCGTCTACACCAAGCTGATCGCCGACCTCGAAACGCCGGTCTCGGCGTTCCTCAAGCTCGGCGAAGGCCGCGACAACGCCTTCCTGTTCGAAAGCGTCCAGGGCGGCGAGGCGCGCGGCCGCTATTCCATCATCGGCCTCAAGCCCGACCTGATCTGGCGCTGCCGGCACGGCAGATGCGAGATCAACCGCAGCGCCCGCTCCGCCGCCGACAGCTTCGTGCCCGACGCACTGGCGGACAAGCCGCTGGCGAGCCTTCGGGCACTGATCGGCGAGTGCCGCATGGACCTGCCACCGGGCGTGCCGCCGATGGCCGCGGGGCTGTTCGGCTATCTCGGCTACGACATGGTGCGGCTGATCGAAAAACTGCCCAACGTGCCGGACGATCCGCTCGGCCTGCCCGACGCGATCCTGCTGCGCCCGACGATCATCGCGATCTTCGACACGGTGCGCGACGAGATACTGATCGTGACGCCGGTGTGGCCCGCGAAAGGCATCGACGCGCGCGCCGCCTATGCGCGGGCCGGCGAGCGGCTGCAGGACACGGTCGACGACCTGGAGCGCCCTGCCCCGGCGCCGCCGCCGGTGCCGGAGAACCTGCCGGCGTTCACCCAGATCGAATCCAACACGACGCATGCCGACTATCTCGCCATCGTCGAGCGGGCGAAGGAATACATCCGCGCCGGCGATGTCTTCCAAGTGGTGCCGAGCCAGCGCTTTCGCCGGGCCTTCACGCTGCCGCCGTTCTCGCTCTATCGCGCGCTGCGGCGGCTGAACCCGTCGCCGTTCCTCTACAATCTGGCGTTCCCCGGCTTTTCCATCGTCGGCTCGAGCCCGGAAATCCTGGTCCGGCTGCGCGACGGCGTGGTGACGATCCGCCCCATCGCGGGGACGCGGCCGCGCGGCAAGACGCCGGCCGAGGACAAGGCGCTGGCCGAAGAGCTGATGAGCGACCCCAAGGAGCGCGCCGAGCACCTGATGCTGGTCGATCTGGGGCGCAACGACGTCGGGCGCGTCGCCAAAACCGGCGAGGTCAAGGTCACCGCCAGCTTCTTCATCGAGCGCTACAGCCATGTCATGCACCTGGTCTCCAACGTCGAGGGCAATATCCGCGGCGGGCTCGACGCCGTCGACGCGCTGAGCGCCGGGCTGCCGGCCGGAACGCTGTCGGGCGCGCCCAAGATCCGCGCCATGGAATTGATCGACGAATTCGAAAAGGAAAAGCGCGGCGCGGTCTATGCCGGCGCCGTCGGCTATTTCGCGGCCGACGGCTCGATGGACACCTGCATCGTGCTGCGCACCGCGGTGGTCAAGGACGGCACGATGTATGTCCAGGCCGGCGGCGGCGTCGTCGCCGACAGCGTGCCGGAAGCCGAGTACCAGGAGACCGTCAGCAAGGCAAAGGCCCTGATGATGGCGGCCGAGGAAGCCGTGCGCTTCGCGACGGCAAGCAAGCGCGGACAGTAGCGATTAAAAAACCGTCGCTGCGCAGAGCTCATGCGTGGGAACAGGGTGTACTAGACGCTACGGCCCGAAGGGGTGGACGCCGCCCTGGCTGCTGAGCTCATAGGCGTCGCGCATGAATTGCTGACCGTCGGAATGCATCTGCTGCCAGCGGCGCTTGGGCAGGCACAGGCGCGACATCATCCGCGAGCCGATGATTGCGGTCTCGCGGCAGATGATCTGGTCGCCGTCGGCGCGGACCGCAACATCCGGCGAGATCACGACCTGCGAGCCCGAATTGGGCGCATTGAACACCGGCTCGCCGGTGGCCGTCTTGGTGGGGACATGCGCGTGGTCCGCCAGATCGCCGGTCGGCGCCGCGCCGACGCGGCCATTGTCGGTCTGGTCGCCGGGCGGCGCCACGGTGTTGGCGGGCGCGGGCGGCGTCTGTGCCGCGGCGCCGAAGGTCAGGAGGCTGGAGGACAGGGCAAGAGCAACAATCAGTCGGCGCATGGCATCGATCCCCATCAAATGCATCGTCACGATAGCATTTTCCGGCCGGCTTGCCGATCACTTTATTTCGTGAGCGCCAGGCGCACGTCACGCTCCGTCTTCAGCCGGATGGCCTCGGACAACGGCACGAGGACGAAGCCATGGGCGCCGGCTTGCGCCGTCCACACTGCCAGGGCGGCCAGGGTCACGTCGTGCGGATGGCCGATGGCGATGGCGACGCCCTGGACCCGCGCCCGGGCCTCGAGCTCCATCAGCTGGGCACCGACCGCGTCGGCCGTCTGCTCGTCGTCGAGGAAGACGTCGCGGCCGGCGCTGGCGACGCCGAAGGCGTGGGCGACGGGCACGACCTCCGTCGCCGGCGTGGTGCGCGAATCGAAGAACAAGAGATGGCGCGCGGCGAGTTCCTCGGCGACCGGGATCAGCGCGCCGCGGTCGGCAGTGAAGCGGCTGCCCATGTGGTTGTTGATGCCGACGGCGCCGGGCACGCGGCCGAGCGCATCGACGAGGCGGCGGCGGATCTCGTCCGGCGCGAGGCCGGTCGTCAGCGCGAAGGGGCCGAGATCGTGGTCGCCCTCCGCCTCCATCGGCATGTGGACGAGGATCTCGTGGCCGCCGCGCAGCGCTTCGGCCGCGAGGAAGGTCGTCGCCTCGGCATAGGGCAGGAAGGAGAGCGTTACCGGCCTGGGCAAGGCGAGCGCGCGGTCGGTGCGCGCGAGATCGGCGCCGAGATCGTCGATCACGATGGCGACTTTGGGATTGCGGACCGGCGGCAGCGCCGGCGCCGCCGGCTCCGGCGCGCGGGCGACGAGCCAGTCGGGAAATTCGTGGGCGACGAGCGGATACAGAACCTGCGGCGCGAAGGGGCTGGCGGCGATGGTCTCGTCGATGCGCAGCGTGACGGAGCCGTCCGGCGGCACGGCGCTCGCCTGGGCGGCGATCACGCCGGGCGGCAGGACGATGGCGAGCAGCGCCGGCACGCCGGCGACGGCTCGGGCGCCGCCAAGGCCGGCGGCGGCAAGCAACAGCAGCCAGAACGCGGCATTGGCGCCGCGGAGCAGCGCGCGCGGCGGCTTCGGTCGCCGCGGACGGCGAATCGGTTTCAGCCGATACATGCGCCTGTGTAGGACGGCGAGGACGGGTGTCAACGAAATCCGCGCCCCGTTCGCTCAAGCGGCTCGGAAACGCCAACCTTTTGATATCCAGTCATCCGAAGTGCCGCAGATCGTGGCGTTCATCGACGACCCAGATCGCGAAAACGCCGCGGCGCAGTGGCGAGAGAACCTGGCGAAAGAACTGGCGGGCGCGGCTTAGCGGAACGCGGCTGGGTCCGCTAACATGCGCTCTAGCAATCCGACCGGCGGGGGCCGTTCATGACACTTTCCGACCTTGCATCGATCGGCAGCCTCGTCAGCGGCATAGCCGTGCTGGTGTCGCTGATCTATCTGGCGCTGCAAATCCGCCAGACCGAGAAGAACCAGCGGGCGCTGATGAACCAGGGCGTCGTCACCCGCGCGGCGGAGTTGCTGACATGGATGGCGCAGCCGGAGATCAGCGACCTCATCATCAAGGTGCGATCCGGAGAAAGGGAATACTCCGCACAGGAGCTCACGAAACTCGGCCTCGTCCTGCGCGCCATGCTGCTCACCGGCCAGGACGCCTATATTCAACGCAAGTCAGGTCTGACCGATCAGGTCACCTTCGATGCAACCATAGGGGGCGTGAAATTCTGGTTGGCGCTGCCCGCCTCACGGGCGCTGTGGAAATTCGACCGCACGACCTACGCGCCGGAATGGATGTCCTATGTCGACAGATTGATCATGGAGACGCCGCTCGCCAAACCGGCGGATATCGCCGCCGTGTTCAAGACCAACCTCGCCGAGGTCCTCGCGTCATGAACCTTTCAGACCTCGCCGCCATCGGCGGCGTCCTCAGCAGTGCGGCGGTCTGCGCATCGCTGATCTATTTGGGGCTCCAGGTGCGCCAGTCGGACCGCCACCAACGCTCGCTGATGGTCCAGGGGATTTCCGTGCGCGGCTCCAACATCGTCATGTTCCTGGCGCAGCCGCACATCAGCGTCCTGCTCGGGAGGGTGACCCAAGGCGAGACCGATTTTTCCCAGACCGAGATCATGCAGCTGAACCTGGTGCTCCGGCTCGTCCTTAGCGATGTTCAGGACGTTTATTTTCAGCACAAGGCAGGGCTCACCGACGAACTTTCCTTCGATGGCGCCAAGAGCATAGCGAGACTGTTCCTGGGATTTCCGCTCATGCGCGTGCTGTGGCTGGGCGCGCGGCCGACATTCCCGGCCGAAATCGCGCGCATGGTGGATGGGCTGGCAGAGGACCTTCCTCTCGCCGCGCCCGCCGATCTTCCGGCCGCATTGAAGCATGGCCTCGCCCAGCTCCACGCGCAGCACTGAACCGCAATCGGGGACTTCCATGACGCTTTCCGACCTTGCATCCATCGGCAGTCTTGTCAGCGGCGTCGCCGTGCTGGGTTCGTTGATCTTTGTGGGATTCCAGCTGCGCCAGAACACCATGCAGTTGATGCGCTCCGAGACCAATCTGACCATGCAACAGGCATCCGCGTGGCGGCTGGCGATCGTGAGCAATCACGATCTGGCCGATATCTGGGTCAAAGGCCGATCCGAGGCGGCCGCATTCGATACGACGGACGAAGCGCGATTCGATCTGTTGCTGGAGGAAACGCTGTGGATGGTGTTCCATATTTGGGACCGTTCGAAACGCGGATTGCTCGATAGCGGCCGTTGGAACAAAAGCAGCGTGGCGTTCCTGGCGGGAATTCTGCTCCCCAGTCGAAGCGCTGCCTGGTGGGAACGCTACAAGATCAATTTCCCGGCGGAATTCTCCGGCGAGATCGATATGGCGATGCGCGCGCGGCGTCCTGCGTCAGAAAGCATCTAACGCAGATCCACTCTTACCTCGGCCGACAATCCCGGGCGTAGCCGCGCCATGTCGGATTGGTTCGGCCGGAGGCGGATGCGCACCGGAACGCGCTGGACAATGCGGGTGAAGTTGCCGGTGGCAGGCTCGAACGGCAGCAGCGCGAATTCCGAGCCGGAGCCGGGCGCGAAGCTTTCGACCTCGCCATCGAGCGTCTCGCCGGCGAGCGCGTCGATGGTGACACGGGCATGCTGGCCGGCGAGCATGCGCGAGGTCTGCGTCTCCTTGAAATTGGCGACGACATAGAGCGTGCCCATCGGCACGACCGTGAGCATCTGCGTGCCGGGCTGGACGTACTCGCCCAGCTGCACCTGGCGGTCGCCGACGACGCCGTCGACGGGGCTGCGGATGATCGTATGGGCGAGATTCTGGCGCGCCAGGACGAGCGCGGCGGCGGCGCGGGCCAGCGCGGCCTGCAGCTGGCCGCGGGTCTGGTCGATGACGGCAAGCTGCGCCTGCGCCGCGGCATAGCCGGCGCGGCTCTTGTCGGCGTCGGCAGCGGCGCCGGCGGCGGTGGCGCGCGCCTGCTCGGCCTGCTGGCGCGAGATATCGCCGCCGGCGACCAGCGCGTCGAAGCGGCGGCGGTCGGCAGCGGCGCGGACATTCTCGGCCTCGGAGGCGCGTATCGCAGCGGCAGCGGCCGCAGAATTCGCGGCGGCGAGATTTTTCTGCGCGCCGAACTGACCGAGCGCGGCCGCCGCGGTCGCGACGTCGGCTTCGGCGCTCGCGACCGCCTGGGCATAGTCGTCGTCGTCGAGGCGTACCAGCGGCTGGCCGGCCTTTACGGTTTGGTTGTCGCGGACCAGGATCGCGGCGACGAGGCCGTGGACCTTGGGCGCGACGATGGTGGAGTCGGCCTTGAGATAGGCATCGTCGGTGGTGACGCTCGACGCCGGCAGCGCGATCCACCAGGCGCCGACGGCGGCGAGGATAATCGCGGCGCCCGCCACGATCGCGGCGCGTTTGGGCAGCGCCCGGACCCGGCCAAGCAGTGTGGGCGTCGCAAGCGGCGGTTCGAAAGTCGCGGTCGTCATTGGCTGGACACCAGTCTGATTTCGCCGGCAAGGTTGAGATCGGTGAGGCCGAGACGCGCCTTGATGCCAGTGCGGGTCGAGGCCAGGAGCTCGTCGGACAATTCCCTGTCTGAGATGGTGCGCGACAGCGACACGGCGCCGGCCATGGCGGCGAGGATCGGGGGCGCCAGACGCTCGGCATCGGCGATGCCGGCCTCGCGCATCCAGCCGGCCAGGGTGTCGGAGAGCGAGCGCACGCCGGCCTCGAAGGCGGCGCGGAATTTCTTCGGCTGGCGCGGCATGTCGGAGTTCAGCGCGGTGATCGGACAGCCATTCGCCGCATCGTCGCGGTGGGCCTGGCCGACATAGAAATCGATGTAGGTCGCCAGCGCGTGCCGGGGCGGCAGGCCCTCGACCATGCGGTGCACGCGGCGCTTCGACTTGGCGAAGATCACGGCCAGCGTCTCGGTCAGGAGCGCCTCCTTCGATTTGAAATGGGCATAGAAGCCTCCATGGGTGAGGCCGGCCGCGCGCATGACCTCGGCGACGCCGAGCCGGTCGGGACCCTTCTCGCGCAAAACAGTCGCGGCGGCCTTGAGCAGCGCCTTGTGGGTCTCATCCTTGTGGTGATCGGCGTAGCGCATCTTGCGGTTCCCAGGTCCGAGCTTTATATGATCATCGTAATACAATCCTGCAAGGGGTCAAGATGAGCGCCGCCGCCCCTGCCGTCCCGGCGGGCCCCCTGCCGATGGCGGCCTACAGCCGCAACCGCAAGCTCTTGATCTTCGGGATCATGGCCTTCGGGCAGTTCATGGCGCTGCTGGACATCCAGATCGTCGCCGCCTCGCTCAATTCCATCCAGTCGGGCCTCTCGGCCGGGCCGGACGAGATCGCCTGGGTGCAGACCGCCTATCTGATGGCCGAGATCGTCATGATCCCGCTCGCCGCCTATCTCAGCCAAGCGCTGTCGACGCGCTGGCTGTTCACCGGCTCGGCCGTGCTCTTCACGCTGGCCAGCCTGATGTGCGGCATGGCGTGGAGCATCCAGTCGATGACAGTGTTCCGCGCCGTGCAGGGCTTCGTCGGCGGCGCCATGGTGCCGACCGTATTCGCCACCGGCTTCGCAATGTTCGACGGCAAGGACCGGGCCATGATCCCCGCGATCCTCGGCGTGGTCTCGACGCTGGCGCCGACGCTGGGGCCGACCATAGGCGGCTGGATCACCGACAGCCTGAGCTGGCACTGGCTGTTCTTCGTCAACATCGTGCCGGGCGCCTTCATCGCCATCGCCCTGCCCCTGCTCGGCAAGGTCGACGAGCCTCACCTGGGCATGCTGAAGCGCATCGATTGGCTGCATGTCGCCTCGCTGGCGACGTTCCTGGGCTGCCTGCAATATGTGCTGGAGGAAGGACCGCGGCATCAGTGGCTCGAAGACCCCACGGTGATGACCGCGGCATGGATCTCGTTCGTCGGGGCACTGGTGTTCTTCGAGCGCTCTTATTATTCGCTGCTGCCGGTGCTCAAGCTGTCGCCGTTCCGCCGCCCGACCTTCGCCATCGCCTGCATACTCAGCGTCGTGATCGGCATGGGCCTCTACGGCGCGACGTTCCTGACGCCGATCTTCCTCGGACGGGTGCGCGGCTTCTCCAGCCTCGAGATCGGCACCACCGTGTTCATCACCGGCTGTTTCATGGCGTTCGGCGCGCCCCTGGCGGCGCGGCTGACCACCATCCTCGACCAGCGCATCGTCATCGCGGTCGGCCTCAGCCTGTTCGCGCTGGCGTGCTGGATGATGGCGGGCGTGACGCCGCAATGGGGCTTCTGGGAATTCTTCTGGCCGCAGGCGATCCGCGGCTTCGCGATCCTTCTGTGCATCGTGCCGTCGGTCGGCATGGCGCTCAACGGTGTGCCGCCGGAGGAGCTCAAATACGCTTCGGGCCTGTTCAACCTGATGCGCAATCTCGGCGGCGCCATCGGCATCGCGATCGCCTCGACGCTGCTGCAGGATTACGGCCTGCTGCACGGCGAGGCGTTCAGCGAGGCGCTGGCCCACGGCAACCAGAGCATGCTGGGCGGCATGATCGGCCGCCTGACGGCGGTGGGCGCCGATGCCGCGCATGCCCGCATGGTGATGTCCGGCGAGATCAGCCAGTTCGTGGCGCAGCAGGCGTTGTCCCAGGCGTTCCAGGACGTCTTCCTGCTGCTCGCGGGCCTCTTCGTGCTGGCGCTGGTTATCGTGCCCTTCGCCAAGGTGCCAAAACTGACGAACGAAGTGCCGCCGGCAGAGATGCATTGAGGTTCGCAGGCAATTGCCACGTCAGCGCACCGAGAGGATCTCCAGCGCGAGCGGCGGCTTGCGGTTGGGGACCTCGACCGTCTCGCCGGCATGGGCGCCAAGGAGCGCCGCGGCAAGCGGCGAGGTATGCGAGATGCGGCCTTTCCTGGCATTGGCTTCATCCTCGCCGACGATCTGCCAGGTCTCGGGCGGGCCGTCATGGCGGCGGATGGTGACCTCGCAGCCGAACACGACTTCGCGGTCGCGCGCATTGTGCTCGACGAGCTGGGCGCTGGCGCGGCGCTGCGTCCAGTAGCGCAGGTCGCGCAACAGCCGCGCCTTGGCGGTCTCATCGGGACCGGCGGCGAGTTCTTCGTTGAGCTCGAACAGTTTCTGCTCGATCAGGCGCAGGCCGCGCGGCGTGACGAGATTGGGATGCGTGCTGACCTGCAGCTCCGGCGGCGCGTCCGGCGGCAGATCGTCCCGTTCCCTGACGAAAGCGCGGCTCATGCGTCAGCCACCCGTATAGCCGCCGATGATCGGCAGGATCTCGCCGGTGATATAGCTGGAGCATTGCGGCGAAGCGAGGAAGACATAGGCCGGCGCGATCTCCTCGGGCTGCGCCGGGCGCTTCATCGGCGTGTCGGCGCCGAATTTGCGGACGGCCTTGGCTTGTTTGTCGGCGGGGTTGAGCGGTGTCCACACCGGGCCGGGCGCCACCGCATTGACGCGGATGCCGCGCGGCACCAGATGCGTCGCCAGCGACCGCGTGAAGGCGTGGATGCCGCCCTTGGTCAGCGAATAGTCGAGCAGGTCCTTGTTGCCGAGGATGCCGGTGACCGAACCGGTGTTGACGATGGCGGCGCCCTGCTTCATGTGCGGCACGCAGCTCTTAGCCATGTGGAAATAGCCATAGAGATTGGTCTTCAGCGTGCGGTCGAAATGCTCTTCGGTGAGGTCCTCGAATTTGTTGACGTGCAGCTGGAAGGCGGCGTTGTTCACCAGCACGTCGAGCCGGCCGAAGGTCTTGAGGACGCGCGCCACGGCTCGGGCGCAGAACTTGGCTTTGGAGACGTCGCCTGCGACGAGAAGGCAGCGGCGGCCTTCGCCCTCGACGGCCGCCTTGGTGCGCGCGGCATCGGCGTGCTCGTCGAGATACAGCACCGCGACGTCGGCGCCCTCGCGCGCGAACAGCACCGCGACGGCGCGGCCGATGCCGGAATCGGCTCCAGTGATAATGGCGACCTTGCCGTCGAGCTTGCCGGAGCCGCGGTAGAACGGCGCATCGTATAGCGGCAGCGGATCAAGTGCGGACTCGTGACCCGGCTTGGCCTGGTGCTGGCGCGGCAGCGGCGGCGCGGGATAACGACGAGCGCCGGCCTGCATCGCCGCTTTCGATTCGCGATGCGGATGGCGCCGGTCGGCGCGCGCCACCTGGCGCTGGATCGCCCGATAGGCAGCGGACGTGGCGGAGGATTTTCTGGCGGCCATGCATGCGGTTCCGGAACGCGAAAAGGTAACCCGAGCGCGGCGATTGGGTTCCCTCAGGCGAGTGCAGCGAGCAGCAATTCCAAGGCCGCCTTGGTGAAGGCCCGCATGTTGGCGACGCGGTCCGTCTGCGCGGTCTCGACGGTGATGGCGCGATTCACCGGACCTGCGACCGCGATGCAGGTATGGCCGGCGGCGTCGCCATAGGGGTTGCCGGTCGGACCGGCGGCGCCGGTTTCGGATAATCCCCAGGTCGCGTTGAAGCGCTCGCGCGCGGTGCGGGCGAGAAGCTGGGCATAAGGCTCGCTCGCCGAGCGCATGCCGGCAACGGCCTCGCGCGGCAGATCCATCAAGAGCACGCGCGCCTTGGCGGTGTAGACGACGGCGCCGCCAGTGAAATAGGCCGAGGCGCCGGGCACTGCGAGCAGCATGGCAGAGAGCAATCCACCACTCGAGGATTCCGCGATCGACACGGTTTCCTTGCGGTCCTTGAGGCGCTGGCCGACCTGTTCGGCAAGGGGAAGGAGGTCATGCATCGGAGTGTCTCGCCTGGCGGATCTCGGTTAAGCATACAGGGGAAGGCGGCGCGAGAAAGTTCCCATTCCAATTTCACCTTGATCCGGCCACGATGGGCTGCGAGAAGCCGCCGAAGCGCGGTCCTTGGGCTGGTGGAACTTACACGCATGGCAGCGACCGTCACGGCCCGCAGACCGCAAGCACGCGCCGTGCGCGCGCCGGCCATTGCGCTGCGGCCGCCGCTGCGCGTGAAGCCGCGCGCGCCCCGCACGCTGGAAGAGACGCTGGTCGCGGTCGGCATCCTGCCGCGCGCCCGCGACCGGGCGATCCACGGCCTGTTGTGGCGCTGGTTCACGCACGAGTCGACGCTGCTGGCGTTGGGCAATGCGGCGGCAAGCGTTGTGCTGGTGCTGCTGGCGCTGACCATGACCGCCGTCGGCATGCAGCTGGCGGTAACGCTGAACGCCGCGGCGACGATCTACGCCGTACTCAACGATGGCATGCCGTATCTCGGCCTGGCGCTGTTCGCATTCGCGTCGCTCAAAGCCGTGCACGCCTATTTCGACCGCCGCGCCAGCCAGCGCAGCCGCGTGCTGGGCTTCGCGCTGGCCTTCGGGTTGCTCGCGGGCGGCATCTGGCTGGAGGTGATGCTCGGCTACGCGGATTTCGTGCCGTGGATGTTCAAGCCGGTGGTGGCGCTGGCCGGCGGCGCCGCGACGGCGCGCGTGACGGCGATCAATGGCGCCCTCGTCTCCTATTTCGAGCCAGCGCTGGCGGGATTGCTGGCGTTGCTGCTGGGCGCCAAGCAGCTCAAGAGCGCGCTGCGGGCCGAGGGTGCGCGCAAGCGCATCGCGCTGGTCGGGCTGGTCGCAACGTTCTGCGCCGCCGCCCTCGCCGCCCAGGCGGGCTACCGCCATTACACCGGCGCCGACAAGCGCGACGGGCTCGGCTTCGCCATCGGCGGCGACGCGGCGACATCGGGCAATCCGGTCTATGGCTCGCTGTTCGCGCCGGGCGTGCCATGCCATGTCTCGAGCCTGTATGGCTGGCGCGACGACCCCTTGGCGCCGGGACGCAGCGAGAAGCATCAGGGCGTCGACCTCGCGGTCAAGCAAGGCACGCCGGTGCATGCCATGGCCGACGGCACGGTGCTGTTCGCCGAGTTCGATGGCGGCCTCGGCAATTTCGTCGCCTTGCAAACCGGCGGCAGCGACACCGCGCCGACCATCGTCAACGGGCACATGGAGACGCTGCTGGTCCACGCCGGCGAGGTGGTGCAGCGCGGCGACATCATCGGGCTCGCCGGCAGCACCGGTCGCTCGACGGGGCCGCATGTGCATCTGCAGCTTTGCCCCGGCGGGCACATGCATCGCGGCGGCTTCGTCTGCGGCGGCTCGACCAATCCGTACGAGAACTGGCCGACGCTGGCCGCGCTGGCACACATGTCCTGCGTCGGCGGGCCGGAAATCTTTTGACCTTGCCTTCCGTTAGGGCCGATCCGCACACTCGCACCCGCTAGCCGGAGTGGGACATGGATTTGAGCTGGAGCGCCGCGGACCTGCGCTTTCGCGACGAGGTTCGCGAATTCCTCGCCGCCGAATTGACGCCGCAGCTGCGCAAGGCGGGCCGTTCGCTGACCAGCGTCTATGCCGACTACGAGGTCGGCATGGCATGGCAGCGCATCCTGCACCGCAAGGGCTGGGTGGCGCCGGCGTGGCCGAAGGAACATGGCGGCTGCGACTGGTCGGTGGCGCAGCGCTATATCTGGGCGAGCGAGCTGGCCGCGGCCGGCGCGCCGCCGATCTCGCCGATGGGCATCGGCATGTGCGGCCCGGTGCTGATCGGTCACGGCACGCAGGAGCAGAAGGCGCATTACCTGCCGCGCATGCTGTCGGGCGCGGATTTCTGGTGCCAGGGCTATTCCGAGCCGGGCTCGGGTTCGGACCTCGCCAGCCTGCAGATGCGCGCGGAGGCCGACGGCGGCGACTTCGTCTGCAACGGCCACAAGATCTGGACGACGCATGCCCATGTCGCGAACATGATTTTCTGCCTGGTGCGGACATCGCGCGAGAAAATCCCGCAACTCGGCATCACCTTCCTGCTGATCGACATGACGGCACCGGGCGTCGACGTGCGGCCGATCGTGTCGCTGAGCGGCGAGCATATCCAGAACGAGATCTTCTTCACCGACGTGCGCGTGCCGCAGGCGAACGCCGTCGGCAGGATCGGCGACGGCTGGACGGTGGCGAAATACCTGATGCAGTTCGAGCGCGGCGGCGGCGTCAGCGCGCCGGGGCTGAAGGTGCGGCTGGGCCGCATCCGCGACATCGCGGCGGCCGAAGGCATCGACGACGAGACCTTCGCGGTCAAGCTGGCGCAGGCGGGAATCGACATTGCAGCACTGGAGGCCGTCGAGCTGCGCGTCATGTCGAGCCTGAGCGGCGGGGCGCCGCCGGGGCCGGAATCCTCGCTGCTCAAGATGGTGTCGACCGAGCTCAGCCAGCGCCTGACGGAGTTGGCGGTGGAGGCGGCCGGCGCCTATGCCGCGCCCTACCAGCCCTTCGCGGTGTCGCCGGGCGGGCCGACGCCGAATTACCGCCCGCCGAGCAATCTGCTGCCGGTCGGACCGGATTATTCCTGGACGGTGGCGGCGAAATATCTCAACGACCGGGCGGGATCGATTTACGCCGGCACCAATGAGGTGCAGCGTAACATCCTGGCAAAGGCGGTATTGGGGCTCTGACACATGGACCTGCAACTAAGAGAAAAGGTGATCTTCGTCGCCGGCGGCAGCCGCGGTATCGGGCTCGGCATCGTCGAGACCTGCCTGAAGGAAGGCGCGCGCGTGGCGCTGACGGCGCGTGGCGCGGAGGCGCTGGAGGCGACGCATAAGCGGCTGGCGGCGCATTACGGCAAGGACCAGGTCTGGTCGATGGCCGGCGACATGCGCGATACGGCGACCATCGAAAAGGCGCTGGCGGCGGTCGAGAAGGATTTCGGACCGCTCTGGGGCGCGGTCGCCAATGTCGGGCTGTTCGAGACCCCGCCCGGCTTCGACGTCGACGACGCCAACTGGGACGGCGCACTGTCGCAAAACCTGGATTCCTCCTACCGCCTGGCGCGCGCCACGTTGAAGCGCATGACGCCGCGCAAGGCCGGCGCGTTCCTGTTCATCTCGTCCATCGCCGGGCTCGGCGCGCTCGGCACGCCGATCACCTACGGCACCGCGAAAGCGGCGATGAACCACCTGTCGAAGGAATTGGCGAAGATCGTCGGCGCTTCGGGCGTGCGCGTGAATACCATCGCGCCGGGCAACATCATCTTCCCGGGCGGCGACTGGGAGGCGCGCTCGACCGGCGAGCGGGCGGAGAACTGGGCGCGCTGGATCAAGCGCGAAGTGCCGATGCGGCGCTACGGCAAGCCCGAGGAAATCGGCGCGGCGGCGGCGTTCCTGCTGAGCCCGATGGCGAGCTTCATCACCGGCGCCGTGCTGCCGGTCGACGGCGGGCAGACGCGCTAGCGCAGTTCCTTTGCCATCGCGTAATTGTGAATCGCGACGCCGTTGAGGACGAAGTCGCGGCGTGCGCTCACGATAAAGCCCTTGCGGGCAAAGAGGGGGCGGGCAAGTTCGCTGGCTTCGGTATAGAGGCGCGGCGCGGCTCGGGCGCGCGCGGTCTCCTCGAGGTGGTCATAGAGTGCCGAGGCGACGCCTTTGCCGACGACATCGGGACGGCAAAAGAGATAATCGATATGGCCGTCAGCTTCGAGGTCGCCAAAGGCGATCGGCTCGTCGCGGCCGTCGACGGCGACGAGGAAGGTGCGGCCGTCGGTCGCCTTCTTCGCGAAGCGCTCGGGCTCGAAGACTTGGGGCGCCCAGGCTTCGACCTGGGCCTGGCTGTAGGCGCGGCGCCCGACCTGGCGCACGGAATCGTAGAACAGCTGCACCAGAGCCGGCGCGTCGCCATCGCGATACGAGCGGATATGCATCACGCGATCTTCTTCAGCGCGCGCGTGAACAGAGCGATCGTGGAGGCATGCAGGAAATCGCCGGTCGCCTTGGGGGCGCGGCCGGCGCAGGCGCGGGCATAGGTGCCTTCGAGGATCGCGCCGAGCTTGTAGCAGGCCAGCACTTCGTACCAGTCGGCGTGGGAGACGTCGCGGACGGTGGCGCGGGCATAGCGTTCGACGATCTCAGCGCGGCTGGGAAAGCCGCTCCACGGCTTGACGGGTCCGAGTTCGGCGCCATCTTCGGGCCACGCCGAGAGCAGCCAGCCCAGATCGATCAGCGGATCGCCCAGCGTGGTCAGCTCCCAATCGACCATGGCCGTGAGCTTCGCCGAATGGCGGTCGAACAGGACATTGCCGAAATGGAAATCGCCGTGGATGATCCCGGGCACGAAGGACTGCGGTTGATGCTTGGCGAGCCAGGCGCCGACCTCGTCCACGCCGGGAATGCCGGAAAGGCCGGGCCAGCCCGGAAATTCGGCGTAGGACTCCAGCTGCCCGCGCCAGCGGCCGACCTGGCGATCGAGAAATTTGTCGAGCTTGCCCAGCCCCTCGAGACCGCGCGCGGCGTAATCGACTTTCGACAGCGCGGCGATGGCATCGACCATCTCGAAACCCATGGCGCGGCGGATCGCGGGATCGCTCGCATGCAGCGGCGGCATTTCCTCGCGCGGCGTGAAGCCTTCGACCGGCTCCATCAGGTAGAACGCAGCGCCGAGGACGCTTTCGTCGCCGCAGGCGGCGATCAGCGCGGGATGACGGACGTCGGTGCCAGCGAGCGCGGCGAGGACGCGGGCCTCGCGGCGCATGGTCTCATTGGAGTTGGCGCGCAGATGCTTGGGCGGTCGGCGCAGGACGAAGCTGCGCCCGGCACGATCGAACTTGAGCAGGATGTTCTGCGTGCCGCCGCCGAGCAGGTGCGCGTTTTCGATGCTACCGCGCGGCAGCCCCTGCCCGTCCATCCAGGCGGACAGCGCCGCCAGCGACAGGAAGCTCTGCCAATCCTGGTCGCCGCGCGGAACGACGGTTTGTGGAAGCTCTTCGGCCATCCCGCAATGCTGGCACAGTTCACGCCGCGGTCAAATTTAGCTTTCCGGCCGGTGCAGGATTTCCAGCGCCTGCTCCGCCAGGCGCGGCGTGCCGTTGACGGCGGGGCGGTCGGAGGGCGCGACGCCGTTCAGGACGCGGCGATAGACGCCCTGGCTGATCGAGGCGAGGCGGAAAATGCCGAAGGCGACATAGAAATTCCAGTTGGGAATGGCGGCGCGCCCGGTGCGGCGGCAATAGGCGTCGCGGTATTCCGCTTCGGTCGGAATGCCGCTGGCGGCGAAGTCGACGCCGACCAGGCTGCCCCAGCTCTGGGCCTCGGAATGCCACAGGAAACAATTGTAGGCGATGTCGGCGAGCGGGTGGCCGATGGTGCAGAGCTCCCAGTCGAGCACCGCGATCAGGCGCGGTTCGCTGGGATGGAACATGGTGTTCTCGAGGCGGTAGTCGCCATGCGCGATGGAGACCGACTTGTCCGGCGGGATCCGTGTCGGCAGCTCGGCGATCAGTTGCTCCATCGCCGGGATGGGTTCGGATTCGGCGCCGCGATATTGCTTGATCCAGCGCGCCACCTGGCGCTCGAAATAGCCGTCGGGCCGGCCGAAACCCGTCAGACCGACGGCCTCGTAGTCGACCTTGTGCAATTTGGCGAGCGTGGCATTGAGGTCGTCGTAGATCGCGGCGCGGTCGGCCTTGCCGACGCCCGGCAGCGTCGCATCGCGAAAGATGCGGCCGTCGAGGAAGTCCATGACGTAGAACGCGGTGCCGATGACGCTCTCGTCGGTGCAGAGATGGCGCATGCGCGGGACGGGCACGCCGGTACCTTCCAGCGCCTTCATGACGCGATATTCGCGGTCGACCTGGTGGGCGCTGGCCAGGAGCTGGCCGGGCGGCTTCTTGCGCAGGACATAGCGCCGCGGGCCGCTCGGCCCCTCGGTCGTCAGCTTGAAGGTCGGGTTGGAGGCGCCGCCCTTGATCTGCTGCACGCGCATGCCCGTGCCGAAACCGTCGATATGCGTCTCCAGATGCGCCTTCAGCTTCGCTTCGTCGAAACGCTGCGCAGGCGCGACCTCGCCGACCAGGTCGTCGCTCATGTCTTCGAAAGCTTGTTGAGCGTTTCGAACAGCGTGCCGTTGGCCATGCCGTCGCGGGTGCCTTCGGGGTCGAGCGTCGCGGCTTTGTCGAGCTCGGCGATCTCCGGCGGGACGTACCAGTGCAGCTTCGTCGAGTGGTAAGCCTCCCACACCACCTTGGCGACCTCGATCGGCGGGATGGCGCGGAACATGCCCTCCTTGGGCGCGTTGGCGGCGATGCCGGGCGGCAGGATCGGCGTGTCGATCAGCCCGGGCAGCACATCGGCGGCACGCACGCCGATCATTTTGAACTCGACGGCGAGCGCCTCGGTCAGGCCCTTCACGGCGTGCTTGGTGGCGGAATAGACCGCGATGCCGGGCATGCCATAGGTCGCCGAGGACGACGAGGTGGTAAAGCACAGCGAGTTCGGCGTCGCCTTGAGATATTTGATGCCCTCGTGGATGCCGATCAGGACGCTGACGAAATTGGTGTTGACCACCGCCATAATATCTTCGAACGACTGAGTCTCGAAGAAGCCGCCGCGGCCGATGCCGGCATTGTTGTAGAGGATGTCGAGCTGGCCGCCGGTATCGGCGGCGAACTCGGCCAGCGCCATGGCGAATTTCTCGCGCTGGGTGACGTCGAGCAGGCCGGTGCGGCAATTGTCGAAGCCGATCTCCTGTTCCAGGGTCTTGAGGCCGTCGCCATTGAGGTCGTAACCGCCGACGAACCAGCCCTTGCCGGCAAACAGCTTGGCCGTCTCGCGGCCCATGCCGGATGCGGCGCCGGTGATGAAGATGGATTTGCGGCCATTGGCTTTGGACATGCGGGCTCCGACGGGCTGAACGGGCGACACGTTAAGCGGGCGTGGGCAGCCGTCAACCGCGGCGCGGTTGACGCTACGCAAGCCGGGCTTGCCCGGCGCCGTGGCCGCCCTACAATCCGTCGCCACGGTACCCGGGAAACAGGACGCCATGACCATCCAGCCGGAAATCGCCGCGCTCGTCGGCGACCTCGACTTCGATCCCGACGCGCTGCACGCCAAATACCTCGCCGAGCGCGACAAGCGCCTGCGCGACGACGGCAATGCGCAGTATGTCGAGGTCAAGGCGCAGTTCTCGCGCTACCTCGAGGACCCTTATGTCGACCCGGGCTTCACGCGCGCGCCGGTGTTCGACGCAGTCGAGTTCGCGATCATCGGCGGCGGCTTCGGCGGCCTGCTGATGGGGGCGCGGCTGCGCGAGGCGGGGTTCGAGAGCATCCGCGTGGTCGAGAGCGCCGGCGATTTCGGCGGCACCTGGTACTGGAACCGCTATCCAGGCGCGATGTGCGACGTCGAATCCTATTGCTACCTGCCGCTGCTCGAAGAGCTGGGCTATCTGCCCAGGCACAAATATTCCTTCGCGCCGGAAATCCTGGAGCACAGCCGGCGCATCGCGCGGCATTACCGGCTCTACGACGACGCGCTGCTGCAGACCGCCATTACCGAGTTGCGCTGGGACGAAGCGGCCGGGCATTGGATCGTCAGCACCGATCGCGGCGACCGCTTCACGGCGAAATATGTCGCGATGGCGAACGGGCCGCTGAGCCGGCCCAAGCTGCCGGGCATTCCCGGCATCAACGATTTCAAGGGCCACACTTTCCACACCAGCCGCTGGGATTATCGCTATACGGGCGGCGACAGCAGCGGCGGCCTCACGGGCCTCGCCGACAAGCGCGTCGGCATCATCGGCACCGGCGCGACCGCCATCCAGTGCGTGCCGCATCTGGGCGAATGGGCCAAGGCGCTTTACGTGTTCCAGCGCACGCCCTCCTCCGTCGACGTGCGCAACAATGCGCCGACGGATCCCGCCTGGGCCGCGTCGCTGGAACCGGGCTGGCAGAAGCGGCGACAGGAGAATTTCAACATCCTGGTCAGCGGCGGCGACCAGGACGAGGACCTCGTCCATGACGGCTGGACCGACATTTTCCGCAATGTGACGGGAACGGCCGCCAAGGAGATGTCGCGCAAGCTTGGCCGCAGGCTGACGGGCGCCGAGCGCGGCGAGGTGATGGCGCTGGCCGATTATCGCAAGATGAACCAGGTGCGAGCGCGGGTGGACGCCATCGTCCGCGATCCGGACACCGCTGCCGCGCTCAAGCCGTGGTACCGGCAGTTCTGCAAGCGGCCCTGCTTCCACGACGAATATCTGCAGACCTTCAACCGGCCCAACGTCACGCTGGTCGACACCAACGGCAAGGGCGTCGAGCGGCTGACGGCGCACGGCGTGGTGGCGAACGGGACCGAGTATCCGGTCGACTGCCTGATCTTCGCCACCGGCTTCGAGGTCGGCACCTCGTACACGCGGCGCGCCGGCTACGACATTGTCGGGCGCGGCGGCAAGACGCTGTCGGAGCATTGGTCGGACGGCCTGCGCACGCTGCACGGCTTGACCACGGCAGGTTTTCCGAACTGCTTCTTTCTCGGCTTCACGCAGGGCGCGATCACCATCAGCGTGCCGCAGGCGCTGAACGAGCAGGCGCAGCACGTGACCTACATGGTGAGCCAGGCGAAGGGGCGCGGCCGCGGCGTGCTGGAGCCGACCGCGGCGGCGCAGGATGCCTATGTCCAGGAGGTGCGCAGCCTGGCGCGCATGGGCCTGCGCTTCTATCGCGAATGCACGCCGGGCTACTACAACAGCGAGGGCGAGGTGGGGAACAAAGGCGGCTTTTTCTCGGACATGTACGGCGCGGGGCCGCTCAAATTCTTCCAGCTGCTCGAGGCGTGGCGGTCGACGGGGCGGCTGGACGGGCTGGAACTGCGCTAAGCGAGGGCCTGCTCCAGATCGGCGATGAGGTCGTCGACGTCCTCGACGCCGACCGAGAGACGCACCAACGAGTCGGAAATGCCGATGGCGGCACGCTGATCCTCGGGGATCGAGGCGTGGGTCATGATGGCGGGGTGCTCGATCAGGCTTTCGACGCCGCCGAGGCTTTCGGCCAAGGTGAAGAGTTGCGTGCGCTCCAGGACGCGCTTGGTCGGCGCGAGCCCACCCTTGACGAAGAACGTCACGATGCCGCCGAAACCGTGCATCTGCCTTTTGGCGAGCGCATGCTGCGGATGGCTTTCGAGCCCGGGATAGATCACGCGTTCGATCCTGGCGTGCTTTTCGAGCCAATGGGCGATCTTGAGCGCGTTGCCGCAATGGCGCTCCATGCGCAGCGACAGCGTTTTCAGGCCGCGCAGGGCAAGGAAACTGTCGAACGGGCCGGCGATGGCGCCGACCGCGTTGTGCAGGAACCGCAATTGACTTGCGAGCGCCGCATCGCCGGTGACGACGCAGCCGCCGACGATGTCGGAGTGGCCGTTGAGATATTTGGTCGTCGAATGCATGACGATGTCGATGCCCAGCTCCAGCGGACGCTGTACCCAGGGGCTGGCGAAGGTATTGTCGGCGGCGGTGATCAGCTTGTGCGTTTTCGCGAGGCCCGCGATAGCGGCGAGATCGGCGAGGCGCAGCAGTGGATTGGTCGGGGTCTCGACCCAGATCATCCTGGTGTTCGGCCGGATCGCGGCTTCGATGGCTTTGAGGTCCGACAGGTCGACGAAGCTGAAAGCGAGGCCGGCGGAGCGCTTGCGCACCTTGTCGAACAGGCGGAACGAGCCGCCATAGAGATCGTCGCTGGCGATGACATGCGCGCCGCTGTCGAGCAGTTCGAGAACGGTGGAGATCGCGGCGAGGCCGGAGGCGAAGGCGAAACCGTCGCTGCCGCTTTCGAGATCGGCGATGCAGCGCTCGAACGCCATGCGGGTCGGATTCTGGCTGCGCGAATATTCGAAGCCCTTGTGGACGCCGGGACTCTCCTGCGCGTAGGTCGAGGTGGCGTAGATCGGCACCATGACGGCCCCGGTGGAGGGGTCGTGATGCTGCCCGGCATGGATGGTGCGGGTGGCGAAGCCCAGGCGATTGCGCCCGTCCTTGGCGTTGCGATCGGTCATGGATGCAGCCGGATGTGGTTTATGAGGTCGATGCGAGTGATCAGGCCGACGAAGGTATCACCCTCGCAGACCAGGGCTACTTCATTGTGCTCGAAGACCGGCAGCAGGGCCGAGAGCGGCGCGCGCACCGGCAAGGTCTTGGGCGCCGACGTCATCGCCTGCTTCACCAACGAGGCGAAACGCGCCGAGCGCTGCGCCTCGGGGCCTTCGACGACGGTCAGGATGTCGCTCTCGTCGACGATGCCGACCAGCGTGCGCTCGACCAACACCGGCAGCTGCGAGACGTCGGCGGAGCGCATGCGGTTGTAGGCGGTGAGCAGCGTGTCCTCGGGGCCGACGGTGACGGTGGCGCCGGTATCGAAACGGCGCGAGATCAGATCGCTGAGATCGCCCTTGAGCGGCTTGTCGGAGAGCCCCTGCTCGATCACCCAGAAATCGTTGTAGACCTTGGAGAGATATTTGTTGCCGCTGTCGCAGACCAGCGTCACGACGCGCTTGGGCGAAGTCTGCGCGCGGCAATAGCGCAGCGCCGCGGCCAGCAGCGTGCCGGACGACGAGCCCGCCAGGATGCCCTCCTTCGAGAGCAATTCGCGCGCCGCCTCGACGCTTTCGCGGTCCGGGATCGAATAGGAGGCCTTGACGAAGGCGAGCTCGCAATTGGCCGGCACGAAATCCTCGCCGATGCCTTCGATGGTCCACGAGCCCGGCTTGATGGTCTCGCCGGTCTGCAGCAGCGGCGTCAGGATCGAGCCCACGGGATCGGCGAGCACCATCGCCGTCTTGGGCGAAGCCTTGGCGAAGAAGCGGCCAAGGCCGGTCAGCGTGCCGCCGGAGCCGACGCCGACCACGACGGCATCGACGTCGCCGTCCATCTGCTCGAAAATCTCGGGGCCCGTCGTCGTCTCATGCGCCAGCGGGTTGGCGGGGTTGACGAACTGGTTGATGAAATGGCCCTGCACTTCGGTCGCGATTCTCTCGGCCATGTCCTGGTAGTAGTCGGGGTGGCCCTTGCCGACATCGGAGCGCGTCAGGCGGACATCGGCGCCGAGCGCGCGCAGGTGCTGGATCTTCTCGCGCGCCATCTTGTCGGGCACCACCAGGATGATCTTATAGCCCTTGAGGACGCCGACCTGGGCGAGGCCGAGCCCGGTGTTGCCGGCAGTGGCCTCGACGATGGTGCCGCCGGGCCTCAGCTTGCCGCTCTTCTCGGCTGCTTCGATCATGGAGAGGCCGATGCGGTCCTTGATCGAGCCGCCGGGATTCTGGCTCTCCAGCTTGGCGAACAGCCGGCAGGGGCCGGTGTCCAGATGCGTCAGTTCGAGCAGCGGCGTGTTGCCGATCATATCGAGCGCGGAACGGACGGGCCTGGGTGCGGTCATAAGAGGACAATCGCTGGGATTCGGCGGCACGATAGCGCGTCCGGCGGCGTGAAAGTGAGCCCTGTGCGCGACGAAAGAAACTGCCAAGGCTTGGCGGCGGCGGCAAACTTCGTTCCCGTCGCGGCCGGGCTGGCGGATATTTCGCGCCGGCGTCAGACGTAGCGCGGAATCGGCCCGCGCTGCGGCGTGGCGCGGTCGGACAGATCGAACATCACCTCGTCGACGTAACACCAGCCCCAGCCCTCGGGCGGGTCGTAGCCTTCGACGATTGGGTGCCGGGTCTTGTGGAAATGCTTGGTCGCGTGGCGGTGCGGAGAGCTGTCGCAGCAGCCGACATGGCCGCAGGTCCGGCAGAGCCGCAGATGCACCCATTGGGAGCCGGTCTTCAGGCATTCCTCGCAACCGAGCGCGCTCGGCGTGACGGTTCGGATCGTGTCCAGATGCGTGCAGCTGTCGGCCATCAGACTTTCTCCGTTGCGATGGGACCGCCATCGGCCAGGTAGGCGTGGATCGCCGAGACGACTTGCGCGCCCTCGCCTACCGAGGCCGCGACGCGCTTGACCGAGCCGGAGCGTACGTCGCCGATGGCGAAAATGCCGGGGTGGTTGGTCTCGAGCGGGCGCGTCTCGGAGGTGCAGACGAAACCCTTGGCGTCGAGCCGGACGTCGCATTGCGACAGCCAGTCGGTGTTGGGATCGGCGCCGATAAAGAGGAAGACGTGGGCGATGGGTTTCTCGGTCTGCACGCCCGAGACGCGGTCGGTCCAGCACACGGCGTTGAGGACGCGTTTGTCGCCCCGCAATTGCGTGATCTCGCTATGCGCAATCAACTCGATATTGGGTTGCGCGGCGATGCGGTCGATCAGGTAGCGCGACATGGTCGCGGCGAGGCCGGCACCGCGCACCAGCATGTAAACCTTCTTCACCTGGCTCGCGAGATAGACCGCGGCCTGGCCCGCCGAATTGCCGCCGCCGACCAGCACCACGTCCTGCCCGGCGCACAGCCGCGCTTCCAGCGGCGAGGCCCAATAGTGGACGTGGCTGCCCTCGAACTCGGCAAGATTGGCGACCGCGAGGCGCTTGTAGCGTGCGCCGGTGGCGATGATGACGGCGCGGGCGCCGGCGGCTTCCTTGTTGGCGAGGTCGAGACGGAAACGTTTGTCCACCTGCGTGAGGTTGATGACCTCGTCGGGGATCGCCATCTCGGCGCCGAATTTCTGCGCCTGGTTGTAGGCGCGCGCCATCAGGGCAATGCCGGTGATGCCGGTAGGAAAGCCCAGATAGTTCTCGATGCGCGCCGAGGCGCCGGCCTGGCCGCCAAAGGCACGGCAGTCGAAGACGACGACGGAGAGACCTTCGGACGCGGCATACACTGCGGCGGCGAGGCCGGCAGGTCCGGCGCCGACCACCGCGACGTCGAACAGCTTGTCCGGATCGACCGCGCTCACCATGCCGAGACAGCGGGCGAGTTCGTCCTCGCCGGGATTGCGCAGCAGCTGGCCGTTGGGACACAGGACGATCGGCAGCTGCCCGGGCTCGACATGAAAACGCTCGACCAGCGCCTTGGCCTGCGGATCGCTGTCGGAATCGAGCCAGACATGCGGATGACCGTTGCGGCCCAGGAAGTTCGCGAGCCTGAGGACGTCGGCCTGACCGGCGCGGCCGACGATGACCGGGCCGCCGGCGCCGGTCTCGAGCAGGCCGACGCGGCGCAGGATCAGCGCCCGCATGATGCGTTCGCCGAGCTCGGCCTCCTCGACCAGCAGATCGCGCAGGCGTTGCGGCCGGATCACGACGGCTTCGACGGCGCTGAGCGCCCTGGCGTCGACCAGCGCCGGCTTGCCGGAGAGCTGCGCCAACTCCCCCATGAAATGGCCCGGCCCATGGGTGACGATGAGCTGGTCGCCGCCGAGACCGTCGCGCTGGGTGATGGCGATCTCGCCGGCGAGCACGATGAAGAAGCCCGGTGAGACCTCGCCGGTGCGGACGATGACGGCGCCGGCGTCGTAGGTTTTGACCTCGCCGAAACGGCGCAGGCGCTCAACCTCGGCGGCCGCCAGCGACGGAAACATCTGGTCGTGACGGGCTTCGATTGTGGACGGGGCGGCGGCCATGGCGGCGGTTTTCCGAACTTGCCGGCGCATCTGAAGGGAGCCGCGCGATATCCGCAAGGCGGCTGCACCGCGGGCGCGCTATGCCGCCCAGAGCCGCCGGACGCCTTGCCAGGGCAGCTGCCAGCGCACCGGACGCGGCGGCAACAGGCGTTCGAGGAGCATCAGCAGCGAGACGGCGGCCATGGCGGCGACGCTCAGCCGGCCGGCAACGAGCGGCACCAGCATCAAGGCCCAGCAGGCGCCGACGCACCACAGGCCCGCGCTCATGCCGTAACGCAGGCAATCGCGCTCGGCGGCCAGGCCAAACGCCGACAGGGCCGGCAGGCGATGGCAGCGATTGAGGCACGCCTGCTTCGCCGGCGTGGCCTGCCACAGCACGGCGAGCGCCGTGGCGCCCCACAGGGCAAGCCAGCTGGGCGCGAGCACCTTGAGCGCGACCGATGCGGCGATCAGCACGGCACCCGCCAGCATCCAGATGCCGCCATAGCCGAACGCGAAGACCAGGGCGGCGCGCCAGCGGCGGCGGCGCAGCGTGCCGCGCCACAGATGGACAAAGGGCTGTGCCAACAGCGGCGGCATCATCGCCAGCAGCATCAGAAGCCAGGGCAGGACGAGGGACGCCGGCGGATGAAAGGCCAGGAAAGTCTCCAGCGCGCGCCAATCGTCCGCCGCGCCGCCGGTCATGCCGCAAATCGCGGGCATGCCGCGCGAACCGCCGGCGACTAGAACCGCGATCCAGCCGACCAGGCTGGCCAGCAGGAGGGGCGGCCACGCGCCGCTCGCGAGCGGCGCCAAGAGCTGCCTGGCGGGCGGCACCTAGCGGCCACCCTTGCGGAGACGGGCCATGCGAATACCCCTTCAGCCGGCTTGCCGCGCGCGGCGCTTATCTTCGGAATTCCAATGGAACAGAGTATCTGTACACCCAACGTCAACACAGAACTCGAATAATTCAACGCTGCACGACGTATTATCCAGACTCGACTATAGATGGATTGAACACGCTCGCCAACCGGACTGCGGCGCCCGCCCGCGCCAGCCACGCGCGGAACGCCGGGCCAGCCGGCGTCTTTCCTTGCAGCGCCCATCCGGCAAAAGTGATACTTGATCCCGCCGCCCCGGGCCCAAAGGCCCCGGCGATCGGCATTTGTGATGGGCTGACGGCCAAAGGATGCGACGTGCTTCTCCTGATCGATAATTACGACAGCTTCACCTACAACCTGTTCCACTATCTGGGGCAGTTGGGAGCGGAGGTCGTGGTCAAGCGCAACGACGAACTCTCCGCCGCCGAGGCGCTGGCGCTGAAGCCCGAATCCATCGTGCTGTCGCCGGGTCCATGCACGCCGAACGAGGCCGGCATCTGCCTCGAGCTGATCAAGCTGGCGGGCGGTCGTGTCCCGATCCTCGGCGTCTGCCTCGGCCACCAGGCTATCGGCCAGGTCTATGGCGGCACCATCGTGCGGGCGCCGGAGCCGATGCACGGCAAGCTGTCCACTATTCATCACACCGGCAAAAGCGTGTTCCGCGGCCTCAACAACGACTTCCTTGCCACGCGCTACCATTCGCTGACCATCGCGCCCGAGAGCATGCCCGCCAGCCTGGAGGTGACGGCGACCAGCACCGACGGCGTCATCCAGGGCATCATGCACAAGAGCCATCCGGTACACGGGGTGCAGTTCCATCCCGAGAGCATCGCCTCGGAAAACGGCCACGCGCTGCTGCAGAACTTCCTGGCGCTCGCCAAGACGGCCGTGCCGGCATGACGGCCGAAGATTTCACGCATCTGCTCAAGCGCGTCGCCGGCGGCGAGACACTGAGCGCCGAGCAGTCGGCCCAGGCGTTCGGCGCGATCATGGCCGGGGAGATCGGCGAGATGCGGATCGCCGCGCTGGTGACGGCCATGGCGGTGCGCAAGCCTACGGTCGATGAGATCGTGGGCGCGGTGCGCGCGATGCGCGGCGCGATGAAGTCGATCGAGGCCAGCCCCTACGCCATCGACCTGTGCGGCACGGGCGGCGACGGAATCGGCACGCTCAACATCTCGACGGCTTGCGCCTTCGTCGTGGCGGCGTGCGGCGTGCCGGTGGCCAAGCACGGCAATCGCGGCTCGTCGAACAGCGGTACCGCCGACTGCCTGGAGGCGCTGGGCGTGAATATTGAGCTGTCACCGGCGGGCGCCTCGCGCTGCCTGCGCGAAGCCGGATTGTGCTTCCTATTCGCGCAGGCCTATCACCCTGCGATGAAATACGCCGCGCCGGTGCGGCGCGAGCTCGGCTTCCGCACCATCTTCAATCTGCTGGGGCCATTGACCAATCCGGCGCGGGTGCGGCGGCAACTGGTCGGGGTGTATGCCAAGGAGTGGTGCGTGCCGTTGGCCGAAGTGCTTGGGCGTCTGGGCGCCGAACGCGCCTGGGTGGTGCATGGCGACGGGCTGGACGACATCGCGATCTCGGGGCCGTCGCATGTCGCGATATTGGAGAACGGCAAGGTCACGACGCGCGATATCGGGCCGGAGGATGCCGGGCTGAGCTGGGCGCCGCTGGCGGCACTCGCCGGTGGCACGGCGGCGGAGAATGCGGCTGCGCTGCGGCGGCTGCTCGACGGCGAGGGCGGCGCCTATCGCGACATCGTGGCGATCAATTCGGCGGCGGCACTGATCGTGGCCGGCAAGGCGCAGGACCTGCGCGAGGGCGCCGCGCTGGCCGCGGGCGCGATCGACACCGGCGCGGCGCGTGCGAGACTCGAAAAGCTCGTCGCGGTGTCGCGGACATGACCATTCTCGACGAGATCGCGGTCTACAAGCGCGCCGAAGTCGCCGCCGCCAAGGCGCGGCTGCCGACGGCGGAGATCGAAACCGCGGCGCGCGCCGCGGGACCGGTGCGCGGCTTTCGCGCCGCGCTGGACGCGAAGAAAGCGGCCGGTGGCTACGGCCTGATCGCCGAAGTGAAAAAGGCGAGCCCGTCCAAGGGGCTGATCCGCGCCGATTTCGATCCCCCTGCCCTGGCGCGCGCCTATGAGCGGGGCGGCGCGGCGTGCCTGTCAATCCTGACCGACACGCCATCGTTCCAGGGCGCGGCCGAATTCCTGATGCAGGCGCGCGCCGCGACCGCGCTGCCGGTGCTGCGCAAGGATTTCATGCTCGACTCGTATCAGGTCGCCGAGGCGCGGGCCTGGGGGGCGGACTGCATCCTCGTCATTCTGGCGATGGTCGGCGACATGACCGCCAAGACGCTGATGATGGATGCCGCGCACTGGAAGATGGACGCGCTGGTGGAAGTGCATGACGAGGCGGAGCTCGAACGCGCGCTGGCGCTCGGCGCACAACTGATCGGCATCAACAATCGCGATTTGAAGACCTTCGTCACCGACCTCGGCGTGACGCTGCGGCTGCTGCCGCGCATTCCCCAGGACAGGCTGGTGGTCGCCGAGAGCGGACTTGGGGCGCCGGCCGACCTGAAGCGGCTCGCCGCTGCCGGGGTCACGAGCTACCTGATAGGCGAGAGCCTGATGCGCGAAGCCGACGTGGCGGCAGCGACAGCCCGGCTGATCGGCGCTGGAACCGGTCCATGACCAAACTGAGCCATCTGGACGATCAGGGCGCGGCGCGCATGGTCGACGTCTCGGCCAAGGCCGCGACGGCGCGCGAGGCGGCGGCCGAGGCGACGATCGTCCTGGCGGCGGCGGCGTTCGAGGCCGTGACGACGGGCGCCGCGAAAAAGGGCGACGCGCTCGCCGCGGCACGGATCGCCGGCATCATGGCGGCCAAGAAGACCAGCGAACTGATCCCGCTGTGCCACCCCCTCGCGCTGACCGGCGCGACCGTCGATTTCGAGCCCGACGCGGCGAGGAGCGCGATCCGCATCGTCGCGCGCGTAAAGACGAACGGCCCCACCGGTGTCGAGATGGAGGCGCTGACGGCGGCGAGCATCGCGGCGCTGACGATCTACGACATGGTCAAGGGGATAGACAAAGGCGCGGTCATCGAGGGCGTGCGGCTGCTGTCCAAATCCGGCGGCAAGAGCGGCGATTACGCGGCCGGTGCGGCGCCCAAGCCGGAGAAGGCCCCTTATCGCTCGGCCGGCATGCGCGGCCGCGCCAAGCCGGTTACGCTGATGGGCGAAGTCTCGGCACCCAAGCGCGACGCCAACCAGCAACGCGACGCCAACCAGCAGCGCGAGGCGTTCCGCATCTTCATGACCTCGCGGCGCCTGCGCGCCACGCAATGGGCCAAGGACGCCGGCGTGCCGGCGTCGGAGATCTATTCGTTCCTCACCGGCAAGACGCGGGCCATGCCCGGCGACGTCTGCGAAAAGCTCGCGCGCGCCGCGCGGACGCGTGTCGAAGACATGTTCAAATGATTTCCGTCGACGAGGCCGTGGCGCGGATCGCCGGCGCATTCGCGCCGCTGGCCGGCGAGACGGTCGCCGTTGGCGACGCAGCAGGGCGAGTGCTGGCCGAAAAAGCCGTGGCGCGGGCGAGCCAGCCGCCGGCTTCGGTGTCGTCGATGGACGGCTATGCGGTGCGCGCCGCGGACGCCGCCAAGCCGGGCACTGTCCTGCGCGTGATCGGAGCCGCGCCGGCGGGACATCCGTTTGCCGGCAGGGTCGGCGCGAACGAAGCGGTGCGCATCTTCACCGGTGGCGTGATGCCGGACGGCGTCGACAGCGTTGTCATCCAGGAAGACGCGGCGGCCGAGGGCGACCACGTCACGTTCAGCGTTGCGGCGGCCGCGGGTCAGCATGTCCGCGCTGCAGGACTCGACTTCAGGGCGGGCGAAACGCTGGTGCCGGCGGGTAGGCGCCTCAACGCACGCGACTTGTCGCTGATCGCGGCGGGCGACGTCGCGCACGTGACCGTGCGGCGGCGGCCACGGATCGTATTCGTCGCCACGGGCGACGAGCTGTCGCTGCCCGGCGCAGCGCGCAAGCCGGGTGGCATTGTCGCCTCGTCGGGTTATGCGCTGGCGGCGATGATCGTGCGCTGGGGCGGCGAGGCGGTGGATCTGGGCATCCTGCCCGACACGGCGGAGGCGGTGGCGGGCATCGCCGACCAGGCAGTGGACGCGGACCTCGTCGTGACGCTTGGCGGCGCCTCGGTCGGCGACCACGACCTGGTGCAGAAGGCGCTGGGCCCCAGAGGCTTCGCGCTCGATTTCTGGAAGATCGCGATGCGGCCCGGCAAGCCGTTGATCTTCGGCCGGCTCGGCAAGACCCCCCTGCTGGGGCTGCCGGGCAATCCGGTATCCACCTTGGTCTGCGCCATGCTGTTCCTGCGACCGGCGATCGCGGCGATGCTGGGGACCCAGGATGAAGCGCCCACGATGACGGCGAAACTGAGAACCGCCCTGAAGGCGAACGACGCAAGGCAGGATTATCTGCGGGCGCGGCTCGCGACGAGCAACGGCGAGCGCGTCGCCGAACCGTTCGCCGTGCAGGACTCCTCGATGCTCAGCGTCCTGGCGCGCGCCGACGCGCTGATCGTACGCGCGCCGCACGCGCCGCCGGCAAAGGCCGGCGACACCGTCTCGATCCTCCTGCTGGATTAAAAAAAGAGCGGGCCAAAGCCCGCTCTCTCTTTTTTAGTGATGATGGCCGTGGGAGCCGCCGCCATGGAAACCGCCACCGTGGAAATGGCCGCCGCCGAACCCGAAACCGAGCGTCACGCCCGGTCCGTAATACGCCGGCCCATAGTAGCCGTCGTAATAGGGATCGCCGTAATAGGGGTAGTGGTGGACGTGCCAGCAGTGAAACCTGTCGCATACGACGCGCGCGGACGCCGGCACCGTGGTCGCGGCTGCGGTGGCGCCGACGACGGCGGCAGCCAGTGCCAACCTGGCGAAAATCCTGTTGAACTTCATCATTGCAACCTCCTGTGGCTGCTCCTCCATGGGAGAAAACGAATGCGCCCGGCATCTGTTCCGGATTGCACCACGGACAAAAAAAGAGCGGGCCGAAGCCCGCTCTCTTTCAGGCCGCGTTCAAATCAGAACGTGACCCACAGGCCGTTGCGCCAATAGCCGCGACCGTCGTGATGGTCGCGCCAGTGGTAGCCATCACGATGATGAAGGCGCCAATCGTCACCGTAGAACCGCACGCCGAGCGTGGCGGGATAGTCGTAACGCGTGGTTTCCTGCCAGCAGTCGCCGAAGCGGTTGCAGACGGTGCGCGCGTCGGCGGCGGTCGTGGTGGCTGCGAGGGCACCGATACCGAGCAATGCGGCCACGGCGCCTGTGGTCATGAACTTGCGAATGGTGGTCATGGGGTTCGTCTCCATGTTGGTAGCGCCTCTCCGGGTCAGTGAACGGCTTTCGCCGAGTCCCGTTCCGGGGAACCTGCATTTTTCCCCCGGATTTGCGCGTTGACGCTTCCAAAGAACTAAAGTAGAACGATTCTCCATGTTGCGGCTTTGTTCGCCCCTGATTTGGGCAGCGGCCTTTGGAGGACATGGAACCCATGCTGACGCGCAAACAATACGAACTGCTGATGTTCATCCATGAGCGGATTCGTGAATCCGGCGTGCCGCCGTCCTTCGACGAGATGAAGGACGCGCTCGACCTCAAGTCCAAGTCGGGCATCCACCGCCTGATCACGGCGCTCGAGGAGCGCGGCTTCCTGCGTCGCATGGAAAAGCGCGCCCGAGCGCTCGAGATCATGAAGCTGCCCGACAACGTCTCGGACACGCTGCGGCCAGCGACGACGCGCAGCCAGTCGCAGCGCGCCGCGCCGCGCCATAGCCGCGGCGACAACCGGATTTCGTCCGACGCACGCATGGCCGGCGGGCCCAGGCGGGCCGTCGGCGACGGCGAGAGTGCCGTCAACGTGCCGCTGGTCGGCCGCATCGCGGCCGGCACGCCGATCGAGGCGCTGCAGAACAAGGTCGGCGAAGTGCCGGTGCCGGGCGGCATGATCGGACGCGGCGATCACTACGCTCTGGAGGTCACCGGCGACTCGATGATCAATGCCGGCATCCTCGACGGCGATACGGTGATCATCATGGAAGCCGACGTGGCGCAGACCGGCGAGATCGTGGTGGCGCTGGTCGACAACCAGGAAGCGACGCTGAAGCGGCTGCGTCGGCGCGGCGATTCGATCGCGCTGGAAGCGGCCAACCCGGCCTATGAGACGCGGCTCTACGGCGCCGACCGGGTGCGCATTCAGGGCAAGCTGGTGGGACTGATCCGCCGGTATTGAGAGGCGCGCGGCGGCGCGCTCCAGGGGCGCGCGCCGCGATCCTGTTCGACGGTTTCGATCCTGAGCGGCGGTCCCAGCCAGACGGCATAACCGTTGTCGCGCGCGACGTCGAAGCGGTCGATCACCAGAAGCGGCCCCTTGCACTTGCGGCGCGTCGGAACGGCGCTGACGACGATGGCGGCGCGGGTGCAATCCTCCGCCAGCGCGTCGATGCGCGCCGCGTCGGCGATGGCGAGGCCCGAGGCCGTGCGCGCGATGCAGCCCAGCGCGTCGCAGCGCACGCCGTCGGCTGCGGTGGCGACGGCATCGATGGCGTCGCGCGCGTCACCGTCGCGCTTGAGCCATTCGGACGCCGAGTAATTGTCCTTGGGCTTGCGGAACAGCTTCAGCATGCCGTCCGGGCCGCGCACGGCGACGGTGAGCCCGTCGCGGGCGACGAGCAGGTCCGGCGGCGTCACGACATAGGCGAGCGCGACGCCGAGCAGAAGCGGCGCAAAGCCGAGCCAGCGCCAGCGGCGGCGCCACAGGCCGAGCCACAGACCGCCAAACGAAACCAGCACCAGCGCGCTCACCGGCCAGGCCGGCATGACGCTGACGGCGCCCGGCAGGCCTGAGACCCAGCGGCCCATCGCCAGCATGACCTCGATGCCGAAGCCCAGCACGCGCAGCGGCCAGGCATCGAGGCCGAATGGCATCAGGAACACGGCGAGCGCGGCGGCGGGCATGGCGATGAAGCCCATCACCGGCATGGCGAGGAGATTGCCGAGCACGGCGTAATGCGTGGCGCGGTCGAAATGATAGATCGCATAGGGCACGGTCGCGATGCTGCCGACGAGGCTGGTCGTGGCGATGCCGCGGATGTAGCGCCGGACATGCTGGAAGCGGCGCGGACCGAAGGCATCGGCGCGCGGGCGCCCCTGCTCCCATTCGGCGACCGCGACCAGGCCGACCACGGCGGCGAACGACATCTGGAAGCCCGGCTCGACCAGGCTTTCGGGGCCGAGCAGCAGGATGATCGTGGCCGCCAGCGCCAGCGTGCGCATGGAGAGCGCCGGACGATCCAGCAGAATTGCGACCAGCATCGTCGCCAGCATGACGAAGGCCCGGGTCGAGGCCGACGAGGCGCCCGAGATCATCAGATAGAAGCTCGCGGCGCCGAGCGCGGCCAGCGCCGCCCATTTCTTGATCGGATAGCGCAGCGCCAGCCAGGGGATCGCGGCCAGCACGGCGCGGACGATCCAGAAGACGCCGAGCCCCACCAGCGCCATGTGCAGGCCGGCGATGGCCAGGACATGCGCGAGGCCGGCGTCGCGCAGGGCCTGCTCGTCTTCCTCGGAGATGGCGCCGCGGTCGCCGGTGATCAGCGCCGAGGCGATGCCGCCGGTGCTGCCGGGCAGGACCGCGTGAACCCGCGCCGTCATGCGGGCGCGCAGAGCTTCGACGAACAGAAGATAGCGGTCGCGCCAGGCCGGCGCGGCGAGCGGCGCGATCGACTTGGGCCGGCCATAGGCATAGCCGACGCCGCCGAGCCGCAGGTAATAGGCGGCGCGGCCGAAATCATAGGCGCCCGGCGCGGCCGGCGACGGCGGCGGCATCAGCACGGCGGTGACGTGCACCCAGCTGCCGGGCGGCGGCAGCGGTGTGGCGGCGCGCACGGTGATGCGGATGCGGGCCGGCAGCGCCTGCGGCACAAAGCGCTTGGCGCGCAGGTCGCCGAGCACGAGGCGAATGCCTTTGCCGCGCAGTTCGGCCTGTTCGATGCGGCCGTCGAGGCCGAGCGGACCGACGCGATGGCTCAGCACAGGCGCGGCCACGATTTCGGTGCGCGCCTTGGCGAGGGCGAAGCCGAAGGCGATGGCGGCGGCCGCGGCAAGCAGGACTCGCAAGGCCGGACGCCGGGTGCCGGCCAGGGCGAAGAGACACGCGATGGCGCCGAGCGCGGCGAGGCCGGCCCAAGGCAGCGGCGGCTCGAACGGCAGCGCGAAGTAGAGCCCGATCCCGGTGCCCAAACCGGCCGGCAGCCACAGAGGCCAGCGCTCGCGCTCAGCCAAGGCGGCGCGGCCGAAGGCGGCAAGGCCGCCGCGCGCGCGGCCGGGCCAGCGCGCGATGCCCAAGACATCGGCCGGCGGCAGCAGACGGCGCATGAGCGGAAGCGGACCTACCCCCACAGGATTCGTTTGCCCGAGCCCGACACAGCCGCCAACGCCGGCCGCCCCAAGCCAAGCACAGGAACGTCGGCCAAGAAACCGCTATCTGCCGGCGCGGCACAGTGCCCCCTCGCGGCTTGGGGCTTTGCGGACGCGCACGCCCCGCTGCGCGCCCGGAGGCAGGTGACGCGGTTAACCGAGAGGGCTTATAGTTGCTGCAGTGCGATATCGACGCGGCGCGCCTCCCCGGCGGCCTTCAAGGAGCAGCCATGAGAGAGAGCAAGATCAGGCCTGTCGGCTCGGCCTCACTGACCTACAAGAACAAGGTGTACGAGCTGCCGACCTATGGCGGCACCGAAGGGCCGGAGGTGGTGGACATCCGCAAGCTCTACGGCGAGGCGGACATCTTCACCTACGATCCGGGCTTTACCTCCACCGCGAGCTGCGAGAGCGACATCACCTTCATCGACGGCGACAAGGGCATCCTGCTCTATCGCGGCTATTCCATCGACCAACTGGCGGACCATTCCGACTTCCTGGAGGTCTGCTATCTGCTGCTGCACGGCGACCTGCCGAGCAAGGAGGAGAAGAGCAAGTTCGACCGCGCCATCACCATGCACACCATGGTGCACGAGCAGCTGGCGCAATTCTTCCGCGGCTTCCGCCGCGACGCGCACCCGATGGCGGTGATGTGCGGCGTGGTCGGCGCGCTCAGCGCCTTCTATCACGACTCGACCGACATCAACGATCCGCGCCAGCGCGAGATCGCCAGCCACCGGCTGATCGCCAAGATGCCGACCATCGCGGCGATGGCGTACAAATACACGACGGGCCAGCCCTTCGTGTATCCGCTCAACTCCCTCGGCTACACCGAGAACTTCCTGCGCATGACGTTCAGCGTGCCGGCCGAGGAGTACAAGGTCAATCCGGTGCTGGCCAAGGCGCTGGACACGATCTTCATCCTGCACGCCGATCACGAGCAGAACGCCTCGACCTCCACCGTGCGGCTCGCGGGCTCCTCGGGCGCCAATCCGTTCGCCTGCATCGCGGCCGGCATCGCCTGCCTGTGGGGCCCGGCGCATGGCGGCGCCAACGAGGCGGCGCTCAAGATGCTGGAGGAGATCGGCACCGTCGACCGCATTCCGGAGTTCATCAAGAAGGCCAAGGACCCCAACGACAATTTCCGCCTGTCGGGCTTCGGCCACCGCGTCTACAAGAACTACGATCCGCGCGCCAAGGCGATGCAGATCCAGTGCCACAAGGTGCTCGACGAAGTCGGCCATGGCGACGATCCGACGCTGAAGGTGGCGATGGCGCTGGAGAAGATCGCGCTGGAGGACGAGTATTTCGTCGCCCGCAAGCTCTATCCCAACATCGACTTCTATTCCGGCATCACGCTGCGCGCGCTCGGCTTTCCCACCTCCATGTTCACGGCGCTGTTCGCGCTCGCCCGCACGGTCGGCTGGATCGCGCAGTGGAAGGAGATGCTGGAGGACCCGCATCAGAAGATCGGCCGGCCGCGCCAGATCTATACCGGCAAGGGCCTGCGCGATTACGTGCCGCTGACGCGGCGCTAGGGTCTGTGCGAACAAGCAAACGCCGCCGGATGGCCGTCCGGCGGCGTTCGCCTGGCCCTCTTGCGCCGGCCTCCGCAAGGCACAGGGCCAAGCGACAGGCACGCTTTTCAAAGCCCCACGGTCCTTGCGATTTTGGCGGCGGCCCGGCCCGGCGTCCTGGGCGAGCATATCTGCCGTCGTCGCGCGGGCGCCTGCGACTGCGCGCCCCGACCTGTTTGCTGACTCGCAGCCGCTTCGGATCGGCACTTTGGGCCGGTCGCGGGTAAAGGCGAGCATGGCTGTTGCTCCGTGGTTACGGTGTGGCAGATATACAACCAAGAGTTGCATTTCAAGGGGTGGGCAGGAAATATTTTCTGACAGATTGTCAGAAACGATCTGAGGTTCGCGCCCTTACCGCGAAACGGTATTTTGGACGTCAGTCCGACGTGAGGAAACCGTCATCGCGCCCAAATGACCTATGATAGGGGGCCATCCAAAAGGGCTCGCCAATCTGTGAGGCCCCAACAATCACCAGGCATATTGAATTGTTCATTTTACAGCACTAAATTGTGAGAGGAGGCTTTGTGGCGTTCGCATTGCCTTTCCTATTCTTCCTCTTCCAACCTCTCGATCTGCGTTCGTAAATCCGTGATATGGGCAACGCTCCATATCTCGAAATGTGGATTGCCTTGCCGATTTCGAATTGCGCGAAACCGCATCCGCGCCAATTGTGCCGTATAAGGCAGCAATTCGTCCCGTCGCGGCGCGTGCATTCCGGCAAATCGGAAACACCACGACATGCAATAAGCCACCAGATCGGCAATCTGCACACCGGTGGTCAGATCGCTATGAACGAAAAATGGCTCGGGTACGATTAACGACGCCCGGTGCCGTCCGATTGCCGTTTCCCTAAAATAGCGATGTGCCTGATCGATGAGTATGTGACTTTGGGACTTTTCGAGTTCGTCGAAGACGACAATGCCTTGCTGCTGTCCGAGTTGATCTTCCAAAAAATAGAAAAATCGCTCGAATAAATAGCCGTAATCTTTTCTAAGCCCGTCCTGCGTCGTCTTTGGAGCATCTTGATCGACCATGCTCACGAAAATCTTGCAGCCATGCCTCTCGCAAATCGTAAAGACGTCCGTGACGTATCCGATCTTCGCGAGAGAAAGCGCCTTCAGGTGATGGACGCTCGCATTCTTGCCACCGTTGTCCAGACATTCCTTCGCTAAGATAGGCACCTCGTGTGGAAGCACTTGGCAATTCAATGTTGCCAATCGGAACGTCTTGGCTTTGAGAATCTTCTTGCCTTTCAGCTCTCGCGCGCCGGCACTGTATCGCCGTCCGAAGTGAGCCACTTCGGTATCATGAAGTTCTTTTATGAGCGGCCACAAAACCCGGTCTTCGATGGCAACTCCTGCGAGGACTTCATAAGGCGACTCCTTGTGGTCCTGCCCGCTCTCGTCGATGAATAAGAACCATGCCATGCGCCATTATATACGGCTTACGGCGTCGGCACAGGTCGTCAGGTGTGTTTCGCCTGAACGAACCCCACGATCGCCCGCGCGGCGCGCATGCTCGGAGCTTCGGCGCCCTGCCCCAATAGCTTCGAGACTTCCTCGAGGTCGGCGATTTGCCGGGCGGCGGCGGCCTTGTCGGTCAGCAGCGGGACGGCGGCGGCGGCGAGGGCCTCGGGCGTGGCCTTGCCTTGCAGGAATTCCGGGACGGCCTCGCGGTCGAGCAACAGGTTCACCAGCGCGAAATATTTGAAGCGGAACAGCACCTGCGCCAGCGCGTAGGTGACGCCGCCGACGCGGTAGGCGACGACCATGGGGGTGCGGGCCAGCGCGAGCTCGGTGGTGACGGTGCCGGAGGCGGCGAGCGCGGCGTCGGCGGCGTCGAAGGCCGCGAACTTGTCGGCTTCGTTCTCGACGATGTGCAGCGGCGCTGGCCAGTCCTCGGCCGCGGCGCGGACGCGGGCGGCGACGTGCGGCACGGTCGGCAACACGGTGACGAGACCGGGCACGCATCTGGCGATTTGCGCGACGGCGGCGCGGAACACCGGCAGGATGAAGCGGATCTCGCTGGAGCGGCTGCCGGGCAGCACGCAGAGCAGCGGCGCCGCGGGCGCGATACCGAGCCGGGCGCGCAGGGCGTCGCCGCCGGCGATGCGCTCGGCCCGCTCGATCACCGGATGGCCCACGAAGACCGTGTGCAAGCCGTATTTCTCGAAGAAGGGCGGCTCGAACGGCAAGAGCGCGAGCAGCAGATCGAAATTGCGCGCCATGGCGCGGGCGCGATATTGCCGGCTGGCCCAGACCTGCGGCGCGACGTAGTCGACGGTCGCGATGTCGGGCGCCAGACGCTTCAGGCGGCGCGCGATGCGGTGGTTGAAGTCCGGGCTGTCGATCAGCACGACGGCGTCCGGCCTTTTCGTCATCGCGACGGCGACGATGTCGGCGACGCGGCGCAGGATGACCGGGATTTTCGGCACCACCTCGCGCAGGCCCATCACCGCGGTGTCCTTGAGCGGGAACAGCGATTTGAGGCCCTCAGCCTCCATCGCCGGGCCGCCCATGCCGAAGATGGAGACGCCATCGCCGGCAACGGCTTTGAGCGCGGCCATGAGCTGGCCGCCGAGCTGGTCGCCGGACGGCTCGCCGGCGATCAGCATCAGGGAAATCGGCCTCGTGGCGGGTACGGTCATGGCGCGACCGCCATGACGAAGATGCCGAACGCGTCGGCGGCTTGCGCGACAGCTTGCTTGTCGAGGACCAAAGCGGTGTGCGCTTCGACGACGATGCCGGCGAGGCCGGCGGCGGCGGCGTTCCTGACCGTGGCGACGCCGATGGTCGGCAGATCGGTCTTGCGGGTCTGCTGCGGTTTGAGCGCCTTGGCCAGCACGCCGCGCGCGCCGGCGGCGGAGAATTTCGTCAGCATCGCATCGGTGCCGTCGCGGCCTTCGATGACGGCGATTTTTCCGCCGCGCACGATCACGGCCTGGCCGACATCGCGCGCGCCCTGCGCCCGCGCCGCGGCCATGGCGAGCGCGATGTCGATCTCATCCTGCGGCGTCGGATGGACTTTTCCCAGGGGACCCGGCGGGATCTGCAGCCAGGGCGCGACGTCGGCGACGCTTTTGACCGCGAGGCCTTCGCGTTCGAACAGGCCGACCATCACATCGAGCAGCGTGTTGTCGCCCTTGCGCATGCCCCAGACGACCGGGAACAGCCAGGACAGGCCCTTGGCGTCGTAGCGCAGCTTGAAGAAATTGGGCCGCGAGACGTAGCCGGCGAAGACAACGTCCTCGCAGGCGTTGGCATGCAGCAAGGCAATCGTCTTGCCGATCTGGCCCATGGACAGGCGCGTATGGGGGAAGTCCAGGACCCAGTCGCCGGTGTCGTGCAGCGCCAGGACGAAGACGGCGCGGCTCTCGGCGCGGGCGCCGAGCGCGATGGCGCGCGGCAGCTCGCCGCCGCCCGCGATAATGCCGAGGCCGTGCGGGGGCGTGCGTTCGATTTGTGCCCGTTCAACCAACGCCGTCACTGCCCGGCCTGTCCGGGCAGCCCATTTTCCTGAAGCCCAAAAATAAAATGGGTCGCCCGCATGAAGCGGGCGATGACAAGTGGGGGATGGCGTGAGCCATACGGACCAACCCTACCCTTCGTCCGATTTCACGCGGGCGGGATCGGCGATGCACAGGCTCTGCTTGGCGTCGGCGAGTATGAAGTCCGCCATCTCCTGGACCTGCTCGACTTCGGGCCAGCGCGCCTTGGCGCGGCGCGCGCGGTCGAACAGCGAGCCGCCGGGGCTGAGGAAAATGGAACGGTAGGCGGCGCGCATCGCATGGATGGATTGGCGCGGCAGGCCGCGCCGTTTCAGGCCTATGAGGTTGAGCCCGCCGAGCACCGCGTGATCGCCGGTCGCCAAGCCATAGGGGATGACGTCGGTGTTCACGCCGGTGATGCCGCCGATCATCGCGCCCTTGCCGACGCGGCAGAATTGCTGCACGGCGCTGAGCCCGCCCAGGATGACGCCCTGGCCGATCTGCGAATGACCGCCGAGCACGGCGCCGTTGACGAAGGTGACGTCGTCGTCGACATGGCAATCGTGGCCGACATGGCTCATCGCCATGAAGTAGCCGTTGCTGCCGACGGTCGTGATGCCGCCGCCGCGACGGCCGCCGCAGCTCATGGTGACGCCTTCGCGGATGACGCAGTCGCTGCCGATCGTCAGCGTGCCGTCGAAAGCGTCGTTGCGGATCTGGCCTTCGCCGCCCAGCACCGCCTGGGGATGCACGACGGTGCGCGCGCCGACCGTCGTGCGGCCCTTGACGACGGCATGGGAGAGCAGGCGCACGCCCTCCCCCAGCACGACGTTGCGTTCGACGATGCAGAAGGGGCCGATCTCGACGCCGGCCGAGAGCGTCGCGCCGTCCTCGACGATCGCGGTGGGATGCACCGCCATGCTCAGCCCGCGTCGCCGGTGCGGATCATCGCGCTGAACTCGGCCTCGGCGCAGAGCGCTTCGCCGACATGGGCCTTGCCTTCGAATTTCCACACCGGGCCGCGGTGCTGCACCGCCCGGACCGAAAGGCGCAGCATGTCGCCGGGCACGACGGGCTTCCTGAAGCGCGCCTTGTCGATGCCCATGAAGAACACCAGCGGCGTCGCCTTGAGCGCCATGGAGTGGACGATGACGGCACCGGCGGTCTGGGCCATTGCTTCCACGATCAGGACGCCCGGCATCACCGAATAGTCCGGGAAGTGGCCGATGAAATGCGGCTCGTTGATGCTGACGGCTTTGTGGCCGACGCCGCTCTCGAACGGCACGATGTCGCTCAGCCGCTCGATCAGCAGAAAAGGCGGCCGGTGCGGCAGCAGCTTCTTGAGCTGCTCCACATCGAGGACGGCGCCGGTCTGACCGCTCTCACCCATGGCCGTCACGTTTCGGCTTCTTTGCCAAATTCGTCAATACGTGCATTTCGCGGATCCATTCGCGCACCGGCTTGGTGGGGGCGCCGCCGTAATCGGCCCCCCCCGGATAGTCGCTGCCCGGCGGGGTGGCGGAGCGCGCCGCGATGCGGGCGCCGTTGCCGATTCGGGTATGGTCGCCGAGCCCGGCCTGGCCGCCGACGATGACGAAATCGCCGAGCACGCAACTGCCCGAGATGCCGACCTGCCCGACCACGATGTCGTGGCGGCCCAGATGCACGTTGTGGCCGACCTGGACGAGGTTGTCGATCTTGCTGCCCTCGCCGATCACCGTGTCGCCGAGGGCGCCGCGGTCGATGGTGGTGCAGGCGCCGATCTCGACCCGGTCCTGGATGATGACGCGGCCAAGCTGCGGGATCTTGACGTGGCCGGCGGAACCGGAGGCGAAGCCGAAGCCGGGCTGGCCGATCTGCGCGCCGGGCAGGATCACGACCTCGTCGCCGAGATAGGCGTTGGACAGGGTGCAATTGCTGCCGATCTCGCAAGCCCGGCCGATGGCGACGCCGCGGCCGATCACCGTGTTGGGGCCGATGCGGGTGCCGTCGCCGATCTCGGCGCCCGGGCCGACGACGACGCCGGGGCCGAAGAGGACGCCGGTGCCGATGACGGCGGTGGGATCGACGGCGGTCTGCTGCGTCCAGGCGACCAGGCTCGATTCGGGATAGAAGAGAAGCGCGGCGGCGGCGAAGGCGTGCTGCACCGAGGCGGCGGGAACGGCGATGAGGCCGGCGCGGGTCTGCAGCGGCCTGGCGGTCTTCTGCGGCACGAAGCAGAAGCCGGCGGCGGTCTCTGCCAGATCGGTCAGGTGCGCGAAGGCGCCGCCGGCGTAGAAGGTCAGGTGCCCGGGGCCGGCGCCGGTGAGACTGGCAAGGTCGTGGACCTTGGCGCCGCCATCGACCTCGGCCGGCAGGGCCGCGCCGGCCGCCCGGCACACCTCGGCGAGCGTGAACGGACCGCGATTGTCGTAGAAACGAGGATCGGCCATCGCGGCGTTCGCAGCTCCTATTGCGGCGCTGCGGCTCCCGGCGGCAGCGGCGTCAGGGCGACCTTCACCATCGGCATGGACTGGTTGAGGCGCTGGATGGCGAGATTGGTGACGTCGACGTCGACGGTGCCGAGGACGACCGCGTTGCGATCGAGCAGCAGGTTGGCGCCGCGCTCGTTCATGATCTTCTGCAGGATCGGGCCGAGAGCGCGCTCGACCTGCTGGCGGGCGACGAGGACGCCGCCCTGGATCAGGTTCTGCTGGCGCTGGACCTCGTCCTGCAGGCTTTTCTGCTTGACCTCGAAGGCGCGGATCTTGCCGGCCTTCACGGCGGGGGAGAGGATGGCGAGCTGCTGCTGCAGCGCGGCCCCTTCGGCGCGCAGCGCGGCGTCCTTGGCCTTGAGGCCGTTCTCGGCCGCGATGGTCAGGCCCTGGACCTGCTTCATGATGTTCTGGCCGACATTGGAGCCGCGCAGGATCGCGGCGCGATCGATGACGAGGATCTTGGGGTTCGGCGTGCCGGCCGGCGGTGGCGGCGGCGCGGCGAGAACGGCCTGCGAGAGGCCGGCGAAAAGAAGCGTTGCCGCGGCAACGCGGGCGATGCGCAATGCGTATGTCATGGTCCTACAACCCCGTTCCTGCACTGAAGTAGATGATCTGCGTCTTGTCGTACGATGTCTTGAGGAATGGAATTCCCAAGTCAATCGTTATCGGTCCGAACGGCGACTTCCAGGCGACCGCAAGGCCGGCCGAAGCGCGCATCGCCAGATTGTCGCGCACGCAGCTCTGCAGCGTGCAAGGCGCCACCGGCGTGTCGAGATGGCCGACGGTGCCGAAATCGCTGAACAGCGCCAGGTCGACGCCGTAGCTGTCGGGCAGCAGGCCCGGCAGCTTGATCTGGCCGCTGCCGATGGCGAAGAAATTGCCGCCGACCGCGCCGGTATTGCCCTGCACGATGGTGTCGCGCGGGCCGACGCCGGCCTGGGCGAAGCCGCGGAAGCTGTCGCCGCCCTTGAAGAAGCGCTCCTGGATCGGGATGGTCTGACCGTCATAGCCCGTGATGTAGCCGACCTGCATGTTGATCGAGCCGACCAGGTCGTCCCAGATCACCGGATGGTAGTAGCCGATCGAGGCCTGGTTGCGCAGGTATTTGAGGCTGCCGCCGAGGCCGGCGAATTCCTGGGTCAGCGAGAAGACGATGCCGTGAGTCGGTTTTATCGGATCGTCGAGCGTGTTGTAGACGAAGCTGTACGAAACCAGCGAGGTCTTGGTCTCGCCGGCGGCCAGCTGGACCTCGAGCGGAGCGCTGGCGAACGGCGTGATGCGCGTGATGTTGTAGGTGTAGCGCAGGCCGACGCTGCCATATTCGGAGGTCGGAAAGCCGAAGCGGAAACCGGCCGCGGTGGTATCACCTTCATAGGCCGCCTGCTGGTAGTCGGTGACGACCTTATAGAGGTCGATGCCGGCCGCCAGCGGCCGGTCGAGGAAATAAGGCTCGGTGAAGCTGAACTGGAACTGCTTGCTGATGGTCGAGAGCTGGATGCTGGCGCGGACATACTGGCCGCGGCCGAACAGGTTGCGGTCGGTGTAGCTGAACTCGCCGACGAAGGAGCTGGTCGAGGAATAGCCGGCGCCGAGCGACAGTTCGGCGGTGGACTGCTCGGTGACCTGGACGGTGAGGTTGGTGCGGTCGGGCTGCGAGCCGGGCGACTGCTTGACCGAGACGTCCTTGAAGAAGCCGAGGCCGCGGATGCGGGTGCGCGAGCGGTCGACCAGCACGCGGTTGAAGGCGTCGCCCTCGACCAGGCGGAACTCACGGCGGATGACCTTGTCCAGCGTGCGATTGTTGCCGACGATGTTGATCTTCTCGATGTAGACGCGCGGGCCTTCGTCGATCTTTAGGATGACGTCGATCGAATTGTGATCGCGGTCGCGGGCGATACGCGGATGGACCTCGGCGAAGGCATAGCCCTTGGTGCCGGCGGCGTTGGTCAGCGCGTCGATCGCCTTCTGGATCAGATCGGCGTTGTAGACGTCGCCGGACTGGATCTTGACCAGCGGGCGCAGCGCCGCCGGCGTCAGCTCGCGGATGCCGGACTGGATCTCGACCTTGCCGAACTTGTAGGGCGCGCCTTCGTCCACCGTGAAGGTGATGTAGAAGGCGCGGCGGTCCGAGGTCAGTTCGGCCACGGCCGAGACGACGTGGAAGTCGGCATAGCCGTGGCTGACGTAGAAGCGCCGCAGCATTTCGCGGTCGAAGGTCAGCCGGTCGGGATCGTAATTGTCGTTGGTGGTGAGGAATTTGTACCAGTCGGACTCCTCGGTCGCGACCTGCGCCTTCAGCGTGGCATCGTCATAGACCTTGTTGCCGATGAAGTTGATGCGCGCGACGCCGGTGGACGGGCCCTCGCTGATCGAGAAGATCAGATCGACGCGGTTCTGCGGCCTCTGGATGATCTGCGGGTCGACGCTGGCGGCGAATTTGCCGTTGCGGCGATAGAGTTCGATGATGCGCTGGACGTCGGCCTGCACCTTGGAGCGGGTGAAGACGGTGCGCGGCTTGAGCTGCACCTCCTTCTCGAGGTCCTTCTGCGAGACCTTGCTGTTACCTTCGAAATCGATCTGGTTGATGATCGGGTTCTCGACCACGCTGATGGTCAGCGTCGAGCCGTCGAACCTGGTCTTCACGTCGGCGAACAGGCCGGTCTGATAGAGCGTCTTGACCGCAACGTCGGTGGTCTGTTCGTTGTAGACGTCACCCTCGCGGATGGTGATGTAGGAGATGACGGTCGACGGCTCGATGCGCTGCGTGCCGTAGACGAGGACGTGCCGGATGACCTGCGTCGTTTCCGCCGGCGCCGCGGCGGGCGCGACCGGCGCGGTGGGCGGCGTCGCCGGACGATGCGCCGGCCGTGCCAGCGCCGACGAGCCGGCAACAGCCAGCAGCAGAATCAGCGCCGGAGCCGCACGCGCAATCCTGGCGAACAGGGTGATGTGGCTCATCCAGTCGTCTTCCGGTACTCGTTTAAAGGCTCGACCGCCCGTTTCGGCAGCCCGCCGAGGTTTCAGAAAAGATTCAGCCGAACGAGGTCATTCCATGTCGCCAGGAGGAAAATCCCCAGCACAACCGCCAGCCCGAGCCTGAATCCGACGTCCTGGGCCCGCTCACCGAGCGGACGCCCCAAAACACCTTCGCATGCATAGTACAGAAGATGGCCCCCGTCGAGCAGCGGAATGGGAAAAAGGTTTACCAAGCCGATGCTTACGGAAAGTAGAGCCGCCAGTTGAATCAACGCCAGAAAGCTCACGGCGGCGACCTGGCCGGAGAGCTTGGCGATCCCAAGAGGGCCCGAAAGCTGGCTGCCATTGCCCTTGAACAGCTGGCCGCGCGCCCGGAAGGTGACCGAGACGATGTCGCCGACCTCGCCGAACGCCGCCCCGACAGCGTCAATCGGACCCAGCCGGACCAGGCGCCGCGGCGTGGTGTTCTTGATGCCGAGCTGGCCGACTTTCATCTTGTTATTGAAGGGATCGGTGATCTCGGTCTCGCGCGGCGTCGCCCAGACGGTGAGTTCCTTGCCGGCGCGGCTGAGCACGATGGGCAGATTCTGTCCGGCGCTTAATGAAACGATCTGCTGCAGTTCCTCGTAGCTCGCGATCCGGTCGCCGTCGATCGCGACGATGACGTCGCCGGCCCGGACGCCGGCGCTCTCGGCGACGCTGTGCGGCACGACGGCGGAGACGACGGCCGGCGTCAGGACGCGGCCGACCGCCATGAACATCACCGTCAGGATGACGATGGCCAGGATGAAATTCGCGACAGGTCCGGCGACGACGATCAGGGCGCGCTGCCACAGCGGCTTGTAGGGAAAGGCAACGCCGCGCTCGGCCGGGCTCATGCGCGCAGCCGCCTCGCGGTCGGGCGTCGAGGCACCGTCGGCATCGCCGAAGAACTTCACGAAACCGCCGAGCGGTATCCAGGAAATCTTCCACAGCGTGCCCTTGCGGTCGGTCCATTTGACGATCGCCGGGCCGAAGCCGATCGAGAAGGTCTCGATGCGCACGCCGAACAAGCGCGCCACCGAGAAATGGCCGAGCTCGTGGAAGAACACCACGACGGTGATCAGGAACAGGAAGGCCGGAATGCCGTAGACCGACCAGCTCAAAAGACCTTGCAACGCATCCAACATTATCCGGGGACCTTCTGCGCAGTCAGTTCACGACGCGGCGGCAAATATCATGGGCGCGCGCGCGGGCGCGCCCGTCGGCCGCGAGGACGGCCTCGAGCGTGTCGCAGGGCGCGTTCGCCTCGGGCGATTCGGCCAGCGTGGTCTCGACGACGCGCGGGATGTCGAGAAAGCCGATCTGGCGCTTCAGGAATGCGTCGACCGCGATCTCGTTGGCGGCGTTCAGGATCGTCGGGCTGAGCGCGCCGATGCGCATGCATTCCATGGCAAGGCCGAGGCAGCGGAAACGCTCGTGATCGGGCTTGCGAAAGTCGAGGCGTCCGACGGCGGCGAGATCGAGGCGGCGCGACGGCGAGGCGATGCGGCGCGGCCAGGCCAGCGCGTGGGCGATCGGCGTGCGCATGTCGGGGGCGGAGAGATGGGCCAGCGTCGAGCCGTCTTCATAGGAGACGAGGCAATGGACGATGGATTGCGGATGGACGAGGACGTCGAGCTTATCCGGCGGCAGGGCGAAGAGGAAATGCGCCTCGATCAGCTCGAGGCCTTTGTTCATCAGCGTGGCGCTGTCGACGGAGATCTTGGCGCCCATCGACCAGTTGGGATGCGCGACGGCCTGCTCGACGGTCGCCACCGACATCTGCTGCAGCGTCCAGTCGCGGAACGGGCCGCCCGAGGCGGTCAGCGTGACCTTCTCGACTTCCCTGGCGCCTTCTCCGTTGAGCACCTGGAAGACCGCGTTGTGCTCGGAATCGACGGGAATGACGGCGGCGGTGGAATTGGCGAGGGCGCGATGAAAGACGCCGCCGGCAGCGACGATGCATTCCTTGTTGGCGAGGGCCACGGTGGCGCTGCGGGCGACGGCGGCCAGCGCCGGCTCGAGCGCCGCGGCGCCCATGATCGCGACCATCACCGTGCTGGAGGGCCGCGCGGCGGCTTCGATCACCGCGGCGCGGCCGGCGGCGACTTCGATGCCGCTGCCGCCAAGCGCGCTCTTGAGTTCGCCATAGAGCTTCTCGTCGCCGATGACGGCGAGCCTGGGCTGGATGGCGCGGGCCTGCCGGGCGAGGCCTTCGACGTTGGACTGCGCCGTCAGGGCCTCGACCGGCATGGCGTGCGCGCCGTAATGCTTGCGGGCATGGGCGACGACGTCGAGCGTCGAGACGCCGATCGAGCCGGTGGAGCCCAGAACGGTGACGCTGCGGGCGAGCACGGGCTCCAGCGCCGTGATCTCGAAATCGGGACGCATGGCGGCGAGCGCGTTCAAGGATGAGCTCCAAACATCGGATCGAGTCCGACGACGAGGACGATGAGCGCCAGGAGCGGCGCCGCGAACAGGGTCGAGTCGATGCGGTCGAGGACGCCGCCATGGCCGGGGATGAGCCCGCCGCTGTCCTTGCGCCGGAAGACGCGCTTGACCCAGGATTCGAAGAGGTCGCCGCTGTGGCCCACGACCGCGATCGCGGCGCCGAGCAGCGCGCCCGGCAGCGGGTGGCCGCCGAGCAGGGCGACATAGACCGCTTCGGCCAAAGCGGCGACAGCGACGCCGCCGAGCGTCCCGGCCCAGGTCTTGTTCGGCGACAGCGCCGGCCACAGGCGCGGGCCGCCGACCAGATTGCCGACGATCAGCGCGCCGGTATCGGTCGCCCAGATGGCGACGAACAGGCCGACGATGATCCAGGCGCCGTGCGGCGCGCCGCGCAGCAGTACCAGCGCCAGCATTGCGGTGCCGAGATAGAGCGGTCCGAGCCCGTGCCAGACGGGCAGATGCTCGCGCAGCGCCGCGAACAGGGCGGCGGCGACGGCGCCGCCGGCGAGGATCAGCCAGGCCAGCGGCGTCATGGGCAGGAGAATCTGCGCCGCCAGCGCCGCGGCGATGACGAGTGTGGTGAGAAAGAAGATCGGGCCGAAGACGCGCTCGCCCACCATGCGGTGCCATTCGCGCGCCGCCGCGCCGCCGGCAAAGGCCGCGAACAGCGCGATATAAGGTGTGCCGCCGAACACCGCGGCGACGACGAGCGCCGCCAAGGCGCCGCCGAACAGCGGCCGGGTGATCCAGTCGAGATTGAACTTGATCCCGCGCGCGCCGGGCGCGTGATCGGCGGATATGGGGCCGGTCCGGCTCAAGCGACCGCGTCCGAGACGGCGCCGAAGCGGCGTTCGCGCTGGGCGAAGGCTTCCAGGCATGCGAGGAATTTCGCCTTGCAGAAATCCGGCCACAGCGTGTCGACGAAGCTGAGCTCGGCATAGGCCGACTGCCAGAGCAGGAAATTGCTCAGCCGGTGCTCGCCGCTGGTGCGGATGACGAGGTCGGGCTCGGGCAGCGCGCTGGTGAAGAGGCGCGTGGCGAAGAGATCGGGCGTGATGGTCTCCGGATCCAGGCGCCCTTCCTTGGCGGCGCGGGCGAGTTCGCGCGCCGCGTTGGCGATCTCTTCCTGGCCGCCATAGTCGAAGGCGAAGGTGAGGTTGAGGCCCTTATTGGCGACGGTGCGCTTCTCCGCATCCTCGATCATGTCGTGGATGTCGTTCGAGACCCGGCTGCGGCTGCCGATGATGCGCACGCGCACGCCGCGGGCGACGAGCTCGTCGAGGTCGCTGCGGAAATAGGCGCGGAACAGGCCCATCAGGGCGCCGACCTCGGTCTTGGGCCGCTTCCAGTTCTCGGAACTGAAGGCGAACAGCGTCAGGTTGGCGAGGCCGATGTCGCTGGCGGCACGCACCACGTCGCGCACCGCGCCGACGCCCGCCACATGCCCCGCCTCGCGCGGCAGCAGGCGCTTGCGCGCCCAGCGGCCGTTGCCGTCCATGATAATGGCGACATGGCGGGGAAGGACTGTCGGCGTCTGTGGCGCAAGCGCCATCGTCTACCTCGCGTCGGACTCTCTTTTGTCGCGCAATTTACGGGTGAACCGAATATGGTTCACCCGATTGCACGCGTCTTAAACCTGCATGATCTCCTGCTCCTTGCCGTGGAGCACGGAGTCGATGTCCTTTATGTGGGCGTCGGTGATCTTCTGCAATTCGTCGCCATGCTTGTGGTGCTCGTCCTGGCCGATCTTGTGGTCCTTTTCGAGGCGCTTGAGCAGATCCATGCCGTCCCGGCGCACATTCCTGACCGCGACGCGGGCGGCTTCGGCGTATTTCGAGGCCAGCTTGGCCAGTTCCTTGCGCCTTTCCTCGTTAAGCTCCGGTAACGGGATGCGCAGCAACTGGCCGTCCATCTGCGGATTGAGGCCCAGATTGGCGTCGCGGATCGCCTTGTCGACCGCCTTGGCGAGGCCCTTGTCCCAGACCTGGACCGTCAGGAGGCGCGGTTCCGGGGTCGAGATGTTCCCGACCTGGTTCACCGGCACCATGTTGCCATAGGCCTCGACCCGGACGGGATCGAGCAGCGCCGGGCTGGCGCGGCCGGTGCGAAGGCCGGAAAACTCCTTTTTGAGGGTGTCGATCGCGCCATGCATGCGGCGGGTCATGTCGTCTTTGCTGAATGTCTCTGCCATCTCGTCCGTGCCCGGTTCAACGCCACAAGCCTAACCTATCGTCAGACCCGGTCCTCGATAATTGTCGCCCTGCCCTGGCCCTTGAGGACCTGGGCCAAGGAGCCGCGATCATGGATCGAGAACACGATTATCGGAATCTTGTTTTCCCGCGAAATGCTGATGGCGGACGCATCCATCACCTGAAGATCGCGCGATAAGACCTCGTGATAGCTGAGGAAATCGTAACGCTCCGCATCCGGGACTTTTTTCGGGTCGGCGCTGTAGACACCGTCAACTTGTGTCGCCTTCATCATCGCGTTGCAGTTCATCTCGGCGGCCCGCAGCGCCGCGGCGGTGTCGGTGGTGAAGAACGGGTTGCCGGTGCCGGCGGCGAAGATGACGACCCGGCCCTTTTCGAGGTGGCGGATGGCGCGGCGGCGGATATAGGGCTCGCACACCGTGCTCATGGGGATGGCGGACTGAACGCGGCTGGGGACGTCGACGCGCTCGAGCGCCGCCTGCATGGCGAGCGCGTTCATTACCGTCGCCAGCATGCCCATGTAGTCGGCGGTGGCGCGGTCGATGCCCTTGGCGGCGCCGGAAAGGCCGCGGAAGATGTTGCCGCCGCCGACCACCATGCAGATCTGGGTGCCGCCGCGAATCGCCTGCTCGACATCGCCGGCGATGCGGTCAACGGTGGCGACGTCGATGCCGAACTGCAGGTCGCCCATCAACGCCTCGCCGGAGACCTTCAGGAGCACCCGGCGGTATTTCGGCGTCGCGGCCATGAGACTATTCCTTGGGGCCGGCCATCTTCGCCACTTCGTCGGCGAAGTCACTCTCGACCTTCTCGATGCCCTCGCCGACCTGGAAGCGGACGAAGCCCTCGATGGCGACCGGGGCGCCGAGCTCCTTGGCGGCCTTCTCCAGCAGCTTGTCGATTCGGGTCTCGCCGTCGACGACGAAGACCTGATGGAGCAGCACCGATTCCTCGTAGAATTTGCGCATGCGGCCCTCGAGCATCTTCTCGACGACGTTGTCGGGCTTGCCGGACTGCCTGGCGATGTCGATCTGGATGGCGCGCTCGCGGTCCACGACTTCTTTGGACAGATGCGCCGGCGTCAGCGCCAGCGGCGCGGCGGCGGCGACATGCATGGCGAGCTGCTTGCCGAGCGCGTTCAACTTGTCCTTGTCGGCGGTGGATTTCAGCGCCACCAGCACGCCGATCTTGCCGAGCTCCGGCCCGGCCGCGTTGTGGACATAGGCGGTGACGACGCCGGGATCGACGGCCAGCATGATGGTGCGGCGCACGCTCAGATTCTCGCCGATCTTGGCGACGAGATGGGTCAGCGTCTGCTGCACGTCGGCTTCGCCCATCTTCCGGGTGAGGAGCTTTTCGAGATCGCCTTCTTCCTCGAGCGCGAGGCGCGCGGCGGTCTTGACGAAGTCCTTGAACTCCTCGTTGCGGGCGACGAAGTCGGTCTCGGAATTGATCTCGACGAGCGCGCCGATGCCGTTGCCGGTGGCGACGCCGACGAGGCCCTCGGCGGCGGCGCGGCCGGCCTTCTTGGCGGCCTTGGTGATGCCTTTCTTGCGCAGCCAATCCATGGCGGCTTCCATGTCGCCGCCGGTCTCGGCGAGCGCGGTCTTGCAGTCCATCATGCCCGCGCCGGTCTTGTCGCGCAGATCCTTCACCATGCCTGCGGTGATGTTGGCCATCGTCGGCTCCGTCGTCTCAGATATTAAGCGGTCGCTTGCGCGGGTTCGGCTTCGGCGGCCGGCGCCGTGTCGGGCAATTCCTCGGCGGCGCCGGTGTCGACGCCGGAGTCCACCTGGCCCTGGCTGAGGCCGTCGATGATGGCGCGGGCCGCAAGGTCGCAATAGAGCGCCAGGGCGCGGGCCGCGTCGTCATTGCCGGGGATCGGATAGGTGATGCCGTCCGGATCGCTGTTCGAGTCCAGGATCGCCATGACCGGGATGCCGAGCTTGCGCGCTTCGGCCACCGCGATGGCTTCCTTGTTGGTGTCGATCACGAACAGCATGTTGGGCAGGCCGCCCATCTCCTTGATGCCGCCGAGCGAGCGGTCGAGCTTGTCGCGCTCGCGCAGCAGGCCGAGCAGCTCCTTCTTCTTGAGCCCCGAGCTCTGCGCCGAGGTCAGCGTCTCCTCGATGGTGCGCATGCGCTTGATCGAGTTGGAGATCGTCTGCCAGTTGGTCAGCGTGCCGCCGAGCCAGCGATGGTTGACAAAATACTGGGCGCAGCGCCTGGCCGCGGCCGCCACCGGCTCCGAGGCCTGGCGCTTGGTGCCGACGAACAGGATGCGGCCGCCGCCGGCCGCGATGTCGCGCAGCGCGACGAGCGCGGTGTGCAGCAAGGGCACGGTCTGGGTCAGGTCGAGGATGTGGATGTCGTTGCGCGAGCCGTAGATGTAGGGCGCCATCTTCGGGTTCCAGCGCTGCTGGCGGTGGCCGAAATGGGCGCCCGACTCCAGGAGTTGGCGCATGGAAAATTCTGGCAAAGCCATGATTTCAGTCTCCTTTTCCGGTTGGCCAGACGTGCAGATTATCCCTTTGGGGGACACCGGACGGGGACGAGGAAACACCCCTCGAAACCCATCTGCACGTGCGAGATGGCGGGCTTATAGGGACATAGGCCCCCCGATGCAAGGCGGCTGACGCCAGCCGCACTCACCCTCGAGCCCGCCGCTGGCCGCCCGCTACTTCAAATTGTCCGTCTGCCGGATGAACGCCGCCACCGTGTCGTGGAGTTCGCGCAGGGAATCTTCATGGGCGTACACCATGTGGCCGGACTGGTAGTAGTGATACTGGATGTTGGCCTGCAGCGCCGGCGGGATCGGCAGGTGATGCATCTCGTACCAGCCTTCGTAGTAAGGCGTCGCGAGATCGTAATAACCGCCGTTCACCAGCACTTTGAGATCGGGATTGTACTTCATCGCATTGGCGAGGTCGGGCATCACATTGGTGGCGCCGGGGAAGGAGAAGGCTGCGTTCGGCTGCTGGTGCTTGAACTCCCAGAATTTGAAGACGTCGATCTCCGGCTGGTAGATCTTGCCCTGGCCGTAGTTCAGCACGTTGCGGGTATAGTCGTTGAAGGCCGAGACATAGGCCGAGCTGATGGCAGCCGATTGCGGATCGTAATCGGCCTCCTTGCTGAGCGGATCGATGGTCGGGCCGGAGAAGCGCGAGTCGAGGCGCCCGGTGGTGGTGTCGGTGCTGTCCTGCAGGTTCTTCTCGAACTCGCCGCCGTCGATGCGCAGATTGGCCTTCAGGATGTAAGCGACCGAGAGCCCGGTGTACTGGCTGAGCTTCTGGGCGATGGCGAGGCGCCGCGCCGGCGGCAGGCCCGCGCCGGCCGCCAGCGCCAGGGCATAGTCGCTCATCGCGAAACGCTCGACCGACTGGACGAAGGGCACAAGGTCCGGCGGCTGCTTGCCCGGCAGCTTGTGATGGTACCAGGCGGTCGCGGCATAGGTCGGCAGCGCGATCTCGTAAGGCAGGTCGACGCCCGGATTGTTCTCGGGCCCATCGACGCTGAGGTCGAAATTCAGGATCGCCGACAGCAGAATGACGCCGTTGAAATCGGTGGCGTGATTGGTCTCCAGATCGTTGACCAGCACCGAGGCGCGCGGCGTGCCGTAGCTTTCGCCGAACAGGTATTTGGGCGAATTCCAGCGGCCGTATTTGGAGAGGAATTCGTGCACGAAATTGGCGAAGGCCTGGGCGTCGGGATCGACGCCCCAGAACGCCTTTTCCTTGTCCTTGCCGGCGAGGCGGCCGAAGCCGGTGCCGGGCGCGTCGATGAAAACCAGGTCGCTGACGTCGAGCAGGCTGTAGGCGTTGTCGATCAGCTGATACGGCGCCGCCGGCGTGTGGGAATCGTCGCGCGTCACCACCCGCTTGGGCCCGAAGGCGCCCATATGCAGCCAAACGGTCGACGAGCCGGGGCCGCCATTGAACAGGAAGGTGATCGGACGCTGGCCCGCGGGGACGCCGCGCTTGGCGTAGTAGACGAAGAACATCGAGGCTTCGGGCGAGGTGCTGTCGGTCTTGGCGTCGGGGTTCTTGTCGCCGCCGGCCTGGGCCGCGTCGTTCCAGTCCTTGGGATGGACGACGAGCGTGCCGGCGGTCGCGGTATAGGCGACGCCGGCGGCGGTGCCGGTGGTGACGACCTCTTCCGCCTTGAAGAACTTGCCGGAGTACATGTCGGGATGCGCGTCCGGCTTGTCGGCCGGCACGACGGCGGCATAGGTGAGTGCCGCGGTCGCCGCGAGCACGACGATGCCGATCATGATGTAGACCTGTCGCATGCTCGATCCCCGGCCGAATTCCCCGCCGGCCAGTGTAGCGCGCGGCGGCGGCGCCGCAACGCCCGGGCGTGAAATACCCTGTCACATGCGAGTGAAGCGCGAGCGAAGCGGAGCTGCCATGCAGGGAGCGCCATGGTGTCGGCGTCAACCGGGTGGTCCGCATGCGCCGACCATGACATGGTGCGCCCGATGAACCCCATACGCCCTTCCATCGAAGCCCTCGAACCCAACGGCATCGGCCTTGTCGCCATGATGGGGCTGGGCGAACCCGACATTATTCCCCTGTGGTTCGGCGAGAGCGACCTGGTCACGCCGGCCTTCATCCGCGACGCCGCCAAGGCGGCGCTGGACGACGGCAAGACGTTCTATTCGCAATCGCGCGGCATCCCGGCGCTGCGCGAGGCGGTGCGCGCCTTCCACCGGCGCACGCTGGGCGCCGAGGTCGCGCCGGAACGCATCTCGATGCCGGGCGCGGCCACCCTCGCCGTCGTCACGGCGCTGCAGATCCTGGTCGAGACCGGCGACAACGTCGTCGTGGTGTCGCCGATCTGGCCGAGCATCTTCCAGGCGGCGCAGATGGTGGGCGCCGAGGCGCGGTTCGCCCGGCTCGACGACGACTGGCGCGCGTCGCCGCCGTGCTGGCGGCTGGACCTCGAGAAAATCTTCTCGCAGTGCGATGCGCGCACCAAGGCGATTTTCATCGCCTCGCCGGGCAATCCCACGGGCTGGGTGATGAAGCGCGACGAGCAGCAGGCGGTGCTGGCGTTCGCGCGCAAACGCGGCATCGCGATCATCAGCGACGAGGTCTATGGCACGTTGACCTATGACGGCTCGGCGCATGCGCCGTCGTTTCTCGAGATCGCCGAGCCCGAGGACAACCTCTTCGTCATCAACAGCTTCTCCAAGGCCTGGGCGATGACGGGCTGGCGCATCGGCTGGCTGGTGCATCCGGCGCGGCTGGAGAAACAGCTCGGCGTCATGTCGATCGCCAACAACACCGGGCCGACGAGCTTCGCGCAGTACGGCGCGCTGGCGGCGCTGTCGCCGCAGGGCGACGCGTTTCGCGAGGAGATGCGGGCACGTTGCGCGGTGGGGCGCGAGGTGGTGCAGAAATTCATCGACGGGCAGAACCGCATCCGCTGGATCCGGCCCGAGGGCGCGTTCTACGGCTTCCTGCACATGGACGGGCTGACGGATTCGCTCGCCTTCGCGCGCGACCTCGTCAAGCGCGCGCGGGTCGGCGTGGCGCCCGGCTCGGCCTTCGGCCCATCGGGCGACGGCCAGGCGGATTCGTTCGTGCGCGTCTGCTTTGCGCAGGACCCTGCCCTGCTCGGCGAAGGCCTGCGCCGGATCGAAAAGGCGCTGGCGGGGGGATAGGATAGGGCACCAGCGCGGCCCGGAGCGATGCCAATGTGGCGCATGCTTGTGACGATCTTTCTAGCGAGCTTGCTTGGGGGTTCGGCGTACGCCCAAGCTTCGCGTGACACTTCAGATCCGAAGGCGCGAGCGCTGATGGCTCAGTGCAGGGCCGCGAGCGGAGGCCAGGCGCTGGACAGGCACATGGCGTTCCACGAAACCGGAACAATCATTCGCGATGGAAAGGCCGGCACCTACGAGATGTATGCGGACCTTCACGCACTGCGGACCGCCGGCATCCACACGCTGGAGGGTAAGGTGGGCGGCGGAGGCTTTGATGGAACCACCGTTTGGCATCTCGGCCCTGATGGCAAGGTGACGAAGTCCACCGATGCCAAAGAGATCGCCAACGCCAAGTCAGACGCCTATTTCACGATCGGCGCCTACAACTGGCCGGAACGATTTCCCGCGACGTTCAGATATGTCGGCAGCCTAAGCTACCAGTCCAAGCATTACGACGTGGTGGAGGTCACACCCGAAGGCGCGACGCCGGCTGACATTTGGCTGGACAAGAAGACCCATCGCATATCGCGCTTCACCGTCACCGACGGGCGTGACGCGGCCAGCGGCGAGATTTGGGACTATCGCCTCGTGGATGGGACCTTCATCGGGTTCAGGAATTACCAGATCGAAGGCATACACAAAATGACCCAGACGCTCGCAACCTTCGACTATGTTCCGCTCGACCCGAAGCGCTTGGCGCCCCTTGACGGCAATTGACGCCCGTGGCTCGGAGGGGTGTGCAGTTCGATCGGTGAAAGGGGTGCTTAAACCGACTCCACCTGCGCCACGCCGGGCAGCGATTTGATCGCGTTCTTGAGGGCGACGGTGACGGCGAGGCCCCTGGGCAGCTTGATCTCGACTTCCTCGCCGGGACCGCCGGCGACGACGAAGGTGACGATGCCCTTGCCGGGTTGCTTGAGCTGGGCCGCGATGACGCCGAGCGAGGTCGGATCGGCGAGGTGGACGCGCAGGCCCTCGCCGGCATTGGCGGCGGCGGCATCGAGATCGGCGATGGCGGCGGCGCGCAGCTTGAGCTCGTCGCCGTCCCATTCGGCGCTGGCGGTGATGAGGACGGATTTGCCGGCCTCGAGCAGCGGGCGCGAGGCGGCCAGCACCTCGGGAAACAGCATCACCTCGAACATGCCGGTGGGATCGGAGAACGAGACGAAGGCATAGCTCTGGTCGTTGCGGCCGCGGCGCTCGTGCTTGCGGATCAGCGTGCCGGCGAGCACCGCCTTGAAGCCCGCGCGGCGGCGATCCTCGAGCAGCGCGGCGTAGGTCGTGGCGCCGAGCCGGCGCAGCGGCGCGGCATAGGCGTCGAGCGGATGGCCGGAGAGATAGAAGCCCATGGCGGCGAATTCCTCGCCGAGGCGCTCATGCGACGGCCAGTCGGCGACGGGCGCGAGGCGGACCTCGTCCTGCGCCGGGCCGCCGCCGAACAGCGTGGTCTGGCCGACCTCGCGCTCGCGGGCGTTGCGCTGGGCACTGCCGAGGAGGATGTCGGCGGATTCCACGACCTGGCGGCGGTTGCGGTTGAGGCCATCGAAGGCGCCGGCGCGCGCCAGGCTCTCGAAGGCGCGCTTGTTGACGAGGCGCGGATCGATGCGGCGGGCGAAATCGGCGAGGCTCTGGAACGGGCCGCCGGCGACGCGCTCCGCCACGACGTGATCCATCGCCTGGTGGCCGACGCCCTTGACGGCGGCGAGCGCGTAGAAGACGAGGCCCTTGCCGGCATCGCAGGTGAAGACCGCCTCGGAGCGGTTGATGTCGGGGGGGAGGACCTTGACGCCGAGACGCTGCGCCTCCTGGCGGAAGACGTTGAGCCGGTCGGTGTTGCCGATGTCGAGCGTCATCGAGGCGGCGAGGAATTCGACGGGATAGTTCGCCTTCAGATACGCGGTCTGGTAGGCGACCTGGGCATAGGCCGCGGCGTGGCCCTTGTTGAAGCCGTAGCCGGCGAATTTGGCGGCCTGCTCGAAGATCTGCTCGGCGATGTGGGGCAGGATGCCCTTCTTGCCGGCGCCCTCGATGAAGCGCGAGCGGTGCGGCGCCATCTCGGAGGCGATCTTCTTGCCCATGGCGCGGCGCAAGAGGTCCGCCTGGCCCAGCGAATAGCCGCCGAGTTCGCGGGCGATGTTCATGACGTCTTCCTGATACGTCATGACGCCGAAGGTCTCTTTGAGGATCGGCTCCAGCGTCGGGTGGAGATATTCGGGCGCCTCCTTGCCGTTCTTGACCGCGATGTATTTGGGGATCGAGTCCATCGGCCCCGGGCGGTAGAGCGCCACCAGGGCGATGAGATCGTGGATGCGGTCCGGCTTCATCTTGCGCAGCAGGTCGCGCATGCCGGCGCCTTCGAGCTGGAAGACGCCGACGCTGTCGCCCCGCGCCAGCATCTCGTAAGCCGCCTTGTCCTCGAACTCGATGTTCTGGGTGTCGAGGTCGATGCCGCGGCGCTTGAGCAGCGCCTCGGCCTTGGCGATGACGGTGAGGGTCTTGAGGCCGAGGAAGTCGAACTTCACCAGGCCGGCCTTCTCGGCATCCTCGTAGTCGAACTGCGTCACCGGCATCTCGGAGCGCGGGTCGCGATAGAGCGGCACGATCTCGTCGAGCGGGCGGTCGCCGATGACGACACCGGCGGGATGGGTCGAGGCGTGGCGGTAGAGGCCCTCGATCTTCTCGACGATGGAGAACAGCTTCTGCGCGATGGGTTCCTGCTCGGCGATCTGCTGCAGGCGCGGCTCGGCGGCGAAGGCATCCTGCATCGACACCGGCTTGCCGGGCGGGTTGGGGATCAGCTTGGCGATGCGGTCGACGAGGCCGAGCGGCATCTGCAGCACGCGGCCGGTGTCGCGCACCGCGGCGCGGGCCTGCAGCGAGCCCAGCGCGATGATGTGGGCGACGCGGTCGCGGCCGTATTTCTCGCGCACATAGCGCACGACTTCGTCGCGCCGCTCCTGGCAGAAGTCGATGTCGAAGTCCGGCATCGAGATGCGCTCGGGGTTGAGGAAGCGCTCGAACAGGAGGCCGAAGCGGATGGGATCGAGGTTGGTGATGTCCAGCGCCCAGGCGACCAGCGAGGTGGCGCCGGAGCCGCGTACGCCGACCGGAATGCCCTGGGCCCGCGTCCACTTCATGAAATCGGAGACGATCAGGAAATAGCCCGGGAAGTTCATCCGCGCGATGACGTCGAGCTCGAATTCGAGGCGGTCGAGATAGACCTTCTCGTCGGCATGCAGGCCGTGCTTGGCGAGGCGCGCCTTGAGGCCCGCCGCGGCCAGCGCCCGCATCTCGGCCTCCGGCGTGCGGCCGGATTCGGGGACGAATTGCGGCAGGATCGGATCGCGCTTCTTGGGCCGAAAGGCGCAGCGGCGCGCGATCTCCAGCGTGTTCTCCAGCGCCTCGGGCAGGTCGGCGAACTGCGCCGCCATCTCGGCCGCGGACTTGAAGCGATGCTCGCGCGTCAGACGGCGGCGGTCGTCCTGACTGACGAAGGCCGCGTCGGCGATGCAGAGCAGCGCGTCATGCGCCTCGTACATGTCGGCGCGGCCGAAATGCACGTCGTTGGTGGCGACCAGCGGCAGCCGACGCGCATAGGCGATGTCGATGAGCTTGTCCTCGGCGGCGCGCTCCTCGGCGAGGCCGTGACGCTGCAGCTCGATATAGAGACGGTCGCCGAACATCGCGGCGAGCCGTCCCGCCAGCGCGTCGGCGGCCTGGAACTGGCCCTCGACGAGTAGCTTGTTGAGCGGACCGCCGGGACCGCCGGTCAGGGCGATCAGGCCTTCGGCATGCGCCGCCAGCTGATCCGGCTTGACATGCGGCCAGTCGCCGGGCTCGGCGCCGAGAAAGGCGGCGCTCAGCAGCTTGGCGAGGTTGCGGTAGCCGACATCGTTCTGCACCAGCAGCGCCAGCGCCGGCGGCTTGCGCCGCGATCCGAAGGCATTGGGGGCGGCGGCGGGCTCCAGCTCGACCGAGACCAGGCAGCCGACGATCGGCTGGACGCCGGCCTTGGCCAGCGCGTCGCTGAGCTCATAGGTGCCGAACAGGTTGTTGACGTCGGTGACCGCGACCGCCGGCATGGCGTTCTCGCGCGCCAGCTCCGCCAGTTCGGACGGACGCACCGCGCCCTCGAGCAGCGAATAGGCGCTCTTCACCCGCAAATGGACGAATGCCGCCGGCTTGCGCTCCATCACCACACCGAATCGTTCTGTTTGTCGCCAGGATCAGTATCGGAGCCGCGACGCGGTGGGCACAGCCACGGCGCCGCCTATCCACAGGTCCGGATTTCCGAGACGGCCTTCTAAAGGCCTGAGATCAGCGCCTGGGCTATGGGCACGAGGAAATAAGACGACGCCACGAACACCACCAAACTCACGCCCGCCGCCGCATCCTTGAACCACATGATCATGATCTCCCGTTTCCGAGCCTCATGTTCTCTTTGTGTTCTCCTCTTGTCAAGAACAAAAGGGGATCGAATGTGATTCGCCGTGGCCATGAGACGAAAACTTATCCACAGCGAAGTGGTTTCCTTGTTCCGTCAGGGACTTGTGTTTAACTGTCTTGTTATATAACCTGTCCGTTAGATGAAAAATCTCGATCACACCTTTGCCGCCCTCGCCGATCCGACGCGGCGCGCCATCCTCGCCCGCCTGGCGCTGGGCGAGGCGACGGTCGGCGAGATCTGCGCACCGTTCGCGATCTCGGGCCCGGCGATCTCGCGGCACCTGAAGGTGCTGGAGCAGGCGGCGCTGATCACGCGCGCGCGCGACGGCCAGCACCGCCGCTGCCGGCTCGTCCCCGAGGCGATGGCGGGGGCCGCGGAATGGATCCAGACCCATCGCCGTTTCTGGAACGACAGCTTCGACAAGCTCGACGCACATCTGAAGCAGCCTTCCGACCACAAAGGTGACACGCCATGACGACGACCTTCGACAATCCGGTGCTGGACGTGGTGCGCGTCTTCGATGCGCCGCCGGAGCGCGTTTTCGACGCGTGGATGAACAAGGACCAATGGGAAGCGTGGATCGGCCCGGAGGGCTGCACATGCGAGATCACGCAGTTCGAGCCGCGCGTCGGCGGGCGCTATCGCCTGATCATGAATCTCGGCGAGGGCCGCGCCCTGCCCGTGGTCGGCACGTTCAAGACCATCGAGCGGCCGCACCGCTTCGCCATGAGCTGGGGCTGGGAGCTCGGCAAGGGCGAGACGCTGGTGACGGTGTCGCTGCGCGCGGTGGGCGCCAGGACCGAGCTGACGCTGCGCCATGAGGGCCTGCCGACGCGCGACGACCGCGAAGGCCACGCCAAGGGCTGGAACAGCACGCTCAACAAGCTGGGCCTCTACCTGGCAGGCGGCACGCCGTGAGCGCGGCGATGGACCGCGAGATCTATCTCGGCGCGTGCGTGACGCTGCTGGCCGCCCTGCTTTACATGTTCATGGGAGCGCGTGTCGGCATCCTGCGCGGCCGGCACGACGTCAAGGCGCCGGCGACCGGCGGCCATCCGTTGTTCGAGCGCGCCTACCGCGTGCATCTCAACACGGCCGAGCAGTACATCGCTTTCCTGCCGCTCTTGTGGCTGGCGACGGCGCTGTTCCACGTCGTCTATTGGCTGCCGACGGCATTCGGCACGCTCTTCCTGCTGGCGCGGATCGTTTACATGCGCCTCTACATGCGCGCACCGGAGAGCCGCCTGCCCGGCGCCTTCCTGACGCTGTTTTCGAATCTCGGCCTCGCCGTGCTGGCCGCCATCGGGCTGGCGCAGGCCTGGCCGTGGTGACGCCGCTGGAGCCGATCAGCCTTCGGCGAGGCACCAGCCATCACCGTGCAGCCAGCAGCGTTCGTCGCGGACGTGGTCCCGGCGCAGCAGGCGCGTGACGTTGCGGCCGGCGACCTGGGCGAAGGCCTCGGCCAAAGCCTGCGCGGACGCATCGTCGCGATTGCCGGCGCAGGGAAAGATCGCGACCGGCGAGATCCATTTCGCCGCATAGTCGTCGCCGCGGCGCACGATGCGGAAAACGGCGCCGACATGCGCCGCCTTGCCGAGCGCGGCCGGCAGGCCTTCGGTGCGCGCCACGGTCAGCGGCAGGATCAGGCGGCCGCCGTCCTTCAGCCCGTCGAGCCAGGCGCGCGCCGGCTTGGTGGCGCCGGCGTTGACGTAGATCACGTCGGCCGGCGCGAACGGCACGGCGGCGCCGTCGCCGCAAAGGATTTCGACATTCGGCCAGGCGGCGAAATTGGCCCTGGCGCGGGCCGCGAGTGCGGGATCGAACTCTATGCCGGTGACGCGGCCGGTGACGCCCACCAGTTGCGCCATCAGCGCGGTGTAATAGCCGACGCCGGCGCCGACATGGACGACGTGCTCGCCCGGCTGCGGCGCGGCCTGGTCGAGCAGAAAGGCGTGCAGCGAGGGTTGGCCGTTGTTGAGGCCGCGCTCGGGCACGATGCCGAAGAGTTCGTTGGTGTAGAGATGGACCGGGTCGGCCGATGGCGTCGACCGGTAACCCTGCGCGAAATCGACCGCCTGCCACGGGCCGGGCCCGAGAAAATCCTCGCGCCGCACGGCGGCGAAGGCGGCCTCCAGCGCCGGGTTCGCGATCCTGGCGCGGCCGAGAATCTCCTTGGCAAAGGCCGTACGCGCCGCGGCCAACTCTGCGTCACTGCCCATCGTCCCTCCCCGGCCCGTCTTGCGCGGCGGCGGGCTTGCCGTATTGTTGTGCGGATTAACACACCATATGTTCATGTGTGATATCACACACCAGGGAGACGCACCAGATGGCATCGCGGCTGTACCCGGCCATTCTCGAACGGGCCGAAAAGAAGACCTTCGCGGTCTGGTTGCCGGACTTTCCCGACTGCGTCGCCGCCGGCCGCACGCAGGAGGAGGCGCTCGAGAAGGCGCAAGGCGCGCTGGCCGAGACCCTTGCGGCCTTCGCCGAGCAGGAGCGCGCCCTGCCCGAGCCGACGGCGCTGGCAAAGATCGAAAAGCCGAAGAATTTCCTCGCCTTCGTGATGGTGACGGCGGCGCCGCCCGATCCGTCGGAGCGGGTCAACGTCTACCTGCCCAAGAGCCTGATCGGGCGCGCCGACCAACGCGCCGCCGAGATGGGGATGAGCCGATCGAGCTTCTTCGGCCTCGCCATCAGCGTGGCGCTGGCCGGCGCCGTGGGGCCGGGCGTCCAGCAGGCATGGGGCCGCGCCGTGAAGGCGGGCCTGCTGCCGGCCATGGGCAAGAAGGGGCGCTAAAGTTGATCGGGTTGGATTGAGTCACCTAAAAACCATCATCGCCGTCCTACGCTGTCGCTCGGGGTGAAGGTCTTGGAGGATTGGGAATGCGCAAACTCCTGACTTTGAGCATCAGTCTGGCGATAGTCATTTCCTTTGCGGTGGCGGCATCGGGCGTCGAATGGACACCAGATGCCAAGGACATCGGAAAGTTAGAATCGATTCTAAGGTTATCGAAGGCAGAGCTAATAACTCCAGGCACGAAACCACCCGCTCCGTTGGCGAAATACGCCCGCTTCTATGCCGGGATCACGGTGAGCGGCCACCGGAGGATACGTGGAGCACTCCTTTTGGCTACGCCGCCCGGAATGCGCGTCGTTCCAGAAAAGGATCTTCCCAGAATAATGGATGGTGGCTGCGGGATCATATATCTACTTTATGATCCTGAAACGGCGCGGGTGATCTGGGTCAGGTGCAATGGCCTCGCCTGATTTTCAAACTGTACCACCACCTCGCTCGGACCATACGGGCGACCCATTTTGTTTTCAGGTGAAAAAAATGGGTTGCCCGGACGAGCCGGGCAATGACGGAGTGATTTGGGTATTTTCAAAGCAAATCAACTCTAAACCGCCTTGCGGATCTGCTCGAGGAACCAGGCGGCGCCGGGATCGGGCGCGCCGTCGCGATGGACGGCGTGGACCTGGATGCGATCCTGCAGGAACGGCGCCTTGATGACCTGCAGGCCCAGCACTTTCGCCTGGGACTGGGCCAGGCGCAGCGGACAGGTCGCGATGGCGTCGCTGGCGGAGACCATGACCAGCGCGGTGAGCCAGCGCTGCACCGTGGCGACGAAGGCGATGTCGCGGATCTCCCGGCCTGTGCTGGGGCCGGAGCCGTCCTCCAGGCTGGTGTCGGCGAAGACGTGGCCAGTCTTGCACCAGGCAGCATAGCCGATGCGGCCCTTGACGGTGGGATGGCCGCGGCGCGCCACGACGCAGTAGCGATCCTCGAACAGCAGCGCGCTGACGAGGCCCGGCGGCACGGTGGGATAGCGGCCGATGGCGACGTCGAGCTCGCCGCGGCGCAAGGCATCGAGCGGCGAATGGCGGCTCTGGAACATGACGCTGAACGAGGCCTGGGGCGCGAGCTTGCGGAAGGCGGTGACGAGATTGGCGCCGGCCAGCGCGCTGACGAATTCGGGCGCCACCAGGGTGAAGCGGCGCTCGCTGCGCGCCGGATCGAACCTGCCCGCGCGCGCCAGCGTGGCGCCGGCGAGATCGAGCAGCGCCTCGATGCGGGGGCCGAGCTCCAGCGCGCGGCGCGTCGGCTCGAGGCCGCGCGGCCGGCGGATGAACAGCGGATCGTCGAACAGATCGCGCAGCCGCGTCAGCGCATGGCTGACGGCGGACTGGCTGAGACCGAGCTCGCGCGCCACCGCCGTGGTCTGGCCGCGCCGCAGCATGCCGCGGAAGACGAGAAGCAGGCCGCCGTCGAGGCGCCTGATATTATTCATGTCGATATCGCTCATGAAGCGAATTCAGTAATCGCATTTCGCGCGCATGGCTAGGGTGATTTTCGTTCACCGGGGGCCTGTCATGAAAAATCTCCTGCTTGGGCTCGCGGCCCTGCCGATCCTGCTCGCGCCGGCGCAGGCGGGCGACTGGGGCCAGCTCTACGGCTATGTCGACTGGACCAGCGACTACCGCTTTTACGGCGCCAGCGAGAGCGACCGGCATGCCACCGAACAGGGCGGCCTGCATTGGGCGGCGCCGGACAATTTCTACGCCGGCGTGTTCGTGAGCGGCGTCGACCCCAGGGACTTCCGCAACACCAGCTACGAGGTGGATCTCTATGCCGGGCGGCATGTCTTCTTCGGCGGCAACGACCTGAACCTGGAGGCGCTGTACAGCGTCACTCCCGACAGCGCCGGCCATCCGAGCTATGCCGCGCCGGGGGTGATCCTGCCGACCTACAATTTCTTCGAGGCGTCCGCGGAATTGACGCATGCGTTCGGCGCGCTCAGCCTCGGCGCCAAGCTGATCCTCGAGCCCAGGCCGCAAGCGCATCGCGGTCTTCTGTGGTCGATCAATCCCGCGGCGGCCTACGCGGCCAATGACTGGCTGAAGCTGAGCGCCAATGCCGGCTATCAGGCGGAAGAATTCGGGCCGAAATCCCTTCATTGGGACGTGGGCGCGACGGCGACCTGGCGGCAGCAATGGCTGTTCGACCTGCGCTACTACGCCACCGACCTCAGCCGGGCGAATTGCTACGGCACGAACTGGTGCGCCCCGGCGGTCGTGGCGAAGATCACCTATCAATTCGCCGTGCTGTAGCGTCAGGCGGGCTGCGGTGCGCCGAGCTTGCCGCCGTCGAGCAGGCGGCCCTCATGCAGCACCAGGGCACGGTCCATGCGGGCGGCGAGCTCCAGATTGTGGGTCGCGACCAGCGCCGCAAGTCCTTCGGAGCGCACCAGGTCGACCAGCGCCGCGAAGACGCCGGCGGAGGTCTTGGCGTCGAGATTGCCGGTCGGCTCGTCGGCGAGCAGGATCTTGGGGCGGTTGGCGAGGGCGCGGGCGATGGCGACGCGCTGCTGCTCGCCGCCGGAGAGCTGCGCCGGGCGGTGCGCCAGCCGCTCGCCGAGGCCGAGATGGGTCAGGATGTGCACGGCGTCGCGCTCCGCCTCGACGCGCGGCCGGCCGGCGATGCGCTGCGGCATGACGACGTTCTCGACGGCGGAGAATTCCGGCAGCAGGTGATGCGCCTGGTAGACGAAGCCGATGGTGTCGCGGCGGATGCGGGTGCGCTCGGCATCGGGCAGCGTCGAGGCCGCGACGCCGCCGATGAAGACCTCGCCGCTGGTCGGCGCCTCGAGCAGGCCCGCCATGTGCAGCAGGGACGATTTGCCGGAGCCCGAGGGCCCGACCAGCGCCACCAGCTCGCCCGGCTGGAGCGCCAGGTCGATGCCGCGGAAGACTTCGAGCGTGCCCGTGCCTTGCGGATAGGTCCGCGTCACGGCTTCGAGGCGCAGCGCGTCACTCATAACGCAGCGCCTCCACCGGATCGAGCCGCGCCGCGCGCCACGACGGATAGAGCGTGGCGAGCAGCGTGAGGCCGAGCGCCATCAGGACGACGGCGGTCACTTCGCCCGGATCCATCTCGGCCGGCATGCGGCTGAGGAAATAGATTTCCGGGTTGAACAGCGTGGTGCCGGTCAGGGAGGAGAGGAACTGGCGGATGTTCTCGATATTGGCGCAGAAGACGACGCCGAGGACGAAGCCGAGCGCCGTGCCGATGACGCCGATGCTGGCGCCGGCAATCAGGAAGACGCGCATCACCGCGCCGCGCGTCGCCCCCATGGTGCGCAGGATGGCGATGTCGCCGGACTTGTCCTTCACCAGCATGATGAGGCCGGAGACGATGTTGAGCGCGGCGACCAGGATGATCAGCGTCAGGATCAGGAACATGACGTTGCGCTCGACCTCCAGTGCCTCGAACAGGCCGGAGCTGATCGACTTCCAGGTGAGGACGCGGGCGTAAGGCCCGGCGGCCTGGGCGATGGGCGGGACCATGGCGTCGACCGCGTCGGGATCGGCCACCATCACTTCGAGGCCGGTGACGGTGCTCCCCATGTTGAAATAGAGCTGCGCCTCGTCCAGCGGCATGAAGATATAGGACTGGTCGTACTCGCTCATGCCGATCGTGAAGGTGCCGGCGACGGTGTAGGTCTTGATGCGCGGCGTGACGCCGAACGGCGTGACGTTGCCCTTGGGCGCGATCAGCGTGATCTCGCCGCCCGGCTCGATGCCGAGCTTGTGCGCCAGGCGCGAGCCGATGATGACGCTGTCGCCGCCATGGAACAGGTTGAGCGCCTCGGGCGAGAGCGTATTGGAGACGGTGGTGAGGTTGGCAAGGTCGGCCGCGCGCATGCCGCGGACGACGACGCCGGGCGAGGCGCCGCCGCCCGAGGCCAGCGCCTGGCCGTCGACGATAGGGGCGGCACGGACGACGCCGGCGACGGCGCGGACGCGGGCGGTGACGGCATCGTAATCGGGCAGGTTGCCGCCCATGCCCTGCACGATGACATGGCCCTGCAGGCCGAGGATGCGGGCCAGCAGTTCGTGGCGAAAGCCGTTCATCACCGACATGACGATGATCAGCGTGGCGACGCCGAGCGCGATGCCGACCAGCGAGAAGCCGGAGATGACGGAGATGAAGCTCTCCGTCCGCCGGGCGCGCAGATAGCGCAGCGCGATCATCCACTCGAAGGCGGCAAAGGGGCGCGTGGCCCGGCGCGGCGGCTGTGCAGCCTCGGGCACCGCGCCGATGGCGGCGACAGAGCCCAGATTACTCGATGGTGTGCTCACGCAGCATCCGCGGTGATGGTCAGCTTGTAACCAAGGGCCTGAACGACTTTGTATACCGTCAGGAATCCAGGATTGCCGTCTTTGGAAAAGGATTTGTAGAGGCTCTCCCGACCCAGGCCGGTTTTCTTGGCGATCCTGGACATCCCCTTGGAGCGCGCGATGTTGCCCAAGACGGCCGTGATTATACTGGGGTCGCCGTCTTCAAATGCCGCGTCGAGGTACGCGATGACGTCTTTCTCGGTCTTGATGTGTTCAGCTGGATCCCAGGGATAGGTCTTGACCCTCCCTTCGCGCTTCTTCGTCATTCTCCACTCCTGTTGGCCTTCGCCAATTCGATGGCGGCCGATATGTCGCGATCCTGCGTACGCTTGTCGCCGCCGGCGCGCAGAAGCAGAACCTGCTCGCCTTTGCGCATGTAATAGACGCGGTATCCCGGACCGTAGTCGATCTTCAACTCCAAAACTCCATACCCAAGAAACCGCGTGTCGCCCGGATTCCCCCGCGCCAATCTCTCAAGCCGAATGTCGATCCGCGCCTTCGCGCCCGGATCGCGCAGCTTGGCGAACCAATGGCGGAATTCGGGCGTCTGTGTGATTGTCAGCATTGTATCCTATAGGATACGACAGGTCAAGACCTTCCCGGCGCAACGAGCATTTGCAAATCGGCGCGTTCCTTCTTACGAAACCTGGGTTAACAGAGCAATTCGCGAGCACCCCATGTCACAGCGCGCCCTCAGCGTGTCCCGCATGACCGGCAACCGGTCGAGCTTCGCCCAGTGGTACCAGGCCGTGGTGCGCGAGGCCGACATGGCCGAGCCGTCGCCGGTGCGCGGCGCGATGGTCATCAAGCCCTGGGGCTATGGCGTCTGGGAGGAGATGCAGCGCGACCTCGACCGCCGCATCAAGGAGACCGGGCACGAGAACGCCTATTTTCCGCTGTTCATCCCGCTGTCCTTCGTCGCCAAGGAGGCCGAGCACGTCGAGGGCTTCGCCAAGGAGATGGCGGTCGTCACCCATCACCGGCTGAAGAACATCGACGGCAAGCTGGTGCCCGATCCCGACGCCAAGCTGGAAGAGCCCTATATCGTGCGCCCGACCTCGGAGACGATCATCGGCGACTCGTTCTCGCGCTGGATCAAAAGCCACCGCGACCTGCCGATGCTGATCAACCAATGGGCCAATGTGGTGCGCTGGGAGCTGCGCCCGCGCCTGTTCCTGCGCACGACGGAATTTCTCTGGCAGGAAGGGCACACCGCGCATGCGACGGCCGAGGAGGCGCTCGAGGAGACCATGAAGATGCTGGAGGTCTATCGCGCCTTCTCCGAGGACACGCTGGCGCTGCCGGTGATCGCGGGCGAGAAGCCGGCGAACGAACGCTTCCCCGGCGCGGTGAGCACGTTCTCGATCGAAGGCATGATGCAGGACGGCAAGGCGCTGCAGGCCGGCACCTCGCACTTCCTGGGCACGCACTTTGCCGAAGCCCAGAATATCCGCTTCCAGAACGACGCCGGCGAGCTCACCTATTGCAACACGACGAGCTGGGGACTTTCGACGCGCATGATCGGCGGCGTGATCATGACCCATGGCGACGACGACGGCCTGCGCTTGCCGCCGGCGGTGGCGCCGCGCCAGGTGGTGATCGTGCCGATGCTGCGCGACAAGCCGGAGGACGCCGCGGTGCTGGAATTCGTCGAAGGACTGGCGAGCGCGCTGAAAACCGAACGGGTTTTCGACGAGCGGCTGCGCGTGCTGGTCGACAAGCGCGCGACGAAATCGGCCGACAAGCGCTGGAACTGGGTGCGCCGCGGCGCGCCCTTGATCGTGGAGATCGGGCCGCGCGACGCCGCCAGCGGCACGGTGACGTTCCTGCGCCGCGATGTGCTGCGCGACGGCGACAAGATCAGGAGCCACGCCCTGCCCCGCGACGAATTCGTCGCCAAGGTGCCGGCGATGCTGGTGGAGATGCAGGCCAATCTGTTCCGCCAGGCCAAGGCGCGGCTCGATGCCAACATCAAGACCGATGTGAGGACGTTCGAGGCGCTGGCCGCGTATTTCGGCGCCGGCGTCGACGAGGAGGAGAGCGGCGAGTTCCGCGGCTGGGTGCGCGCGCCGTGGAGCAAGCCCGGCGGTGCGGAACTGGACGCCATCGACGCCAGGCTGAAGACGCTCAAGCTGACGCTGCGCAACGCGCCGCTGGACCAGCCGGCGACGTTCGGGCCCTGCATCTTCACCGGCAAGCCGGGCGTCGAAGAGGTGTTGATCAGCCGGGCGTACTGAACGCGGCCGCAATTGACTATGGCCGGCACCGGGTAGAGCGTGCCCCGCATGACCACGACACGCCGCCTTCAGATCGTCGTCGGATTGCTGCTCGCGCTGGGCCTGCCCTTCTGCCATCTGGACGATCTGGGGCGCAATCACAGCGGCCTCGGCCCGCTCGCCGGCGGCGAAGTCCTGTGGTGGGTGCTGTTCGCCGGCATCCTTCTCTATGTGCTGTTCGTCGAGCGCGAGGCGCTGTCGTCCATCGGCTTCCGGCGGCCGGGCGTCTGGGACATCGTGCTCGGCATCCTCGCCGGCATCGTGATCTTCATGGGAACCGGCGTCATCTTCCAGGTCGTGCTGCCGGCTTTGCACATGAGCCTGACGCGGCAGATGTCGGCGGTCGCGACGCTGCCCCTTTGGTTCCGCATCCTCAACGTCACGCGCGCCGCCCTGGTCGAAGAGACCGCGTTTCGCGGCTATGGCTTCGAGCGGCTGAAAACCCTGACGACGAGTCCGCTGCTGGCCGGAGCGGCGACCTGGGTACTGTTCACCGCGGCGCATCTTTCGTCGTGGGGCTGGGCGCAGGTCATCATCGCCGCCTATGGCGGCCTGGTCCTGACCGGCCTCTATATGTGGCGGCGCAATCTGTGGGCCAACATCGTCGCGCATTGGCTGACGGACGGCGCCGCGTTCCTCCTGCTGCCGCTGCTGACGCGGCCGCATTAGCGGCGCATCACCGCCCCACCGGCACCATGGCGGCGAGCGGGGCGCGGTCGGGGATGGTGTCGATCAGATATTTGATGTCGACGGGCGGCGCGTGGTCGATGCCGCTGCCTTTCACATGGTCGTTCAGTTCGGCCAGATCGAAGCCCATCGACAGGTCGTAGGTGCGGTCGGGCTGGTTGCGCAGGCGCTGCTCGGCGTCGTACCAGCGCTGCTTGGCCTTGCCGTCGCCGCAGCTCTTGCGTTCGTCGCCGTCCGCGCCCCAACGCAGCTCGATGCAGTGATAGGGATCGAAGGAAATCGCGTAGAGCCGGTGCATCATGTCGTCGAAGGTCATGGCGACCGGACGCCGGGCGGAACTGAGATAGGTGATGGTGCAGGCATGGCTCTCCTCGTCATAGGCGCGGGCGAGATCGTCCTTGAGGAAATTGCCGTCATAGACGATGCGCGGATCGCGCTTGACCCAAAGGCCGATCATCTCGGCCATGTCCTTGTAGAACTGCACGAAGGCGGCCTTGATGCGGGCGTCGCGCGACGGCGTGGAATAGGTCTCCCATTCGAGGTTCTCCGAGCCGTAGATATTGTCCGGCAGGCGCTCGGGATGCGGCTTGACGGCGATGCCGTCCTTGAAATCGAGATCGACATACTGGGCACGGTCGTGCAGGTCGTTGCACAGCGTCTTCATCGTCGCTTTCAGCTCGTAGACCGGATTGAAATCCATGCGGCCGCCGCTGACCGCGACGCGGACATATTCGTAGAAGCCGAGCTGCGCGCCATTGTAGAGGTAGCGCGCCTTGGCGACGTCCATCTTCGGGTTCGGCTCGGTGCCGATGTACTGGACCAGCGAAAAATCGGCGATCTGGTCGTTCTCGGCATAGGCGAGACGGCCGCCGAGCAGGTGCCCCGCGGCGTCATGATGGGCGCCGACCAGCTTGAAGGGGCGCCAGTTCTTGAGGCCGCCGCCGAGCCGCATCGGGCTCTGGCCGAACTGCGCGCCGTAGACGCTGCGGGTGATGGTGAAATCGGGATGGGCGTCCATATAGTAGATGCGGCCGTCGGCGTCGACTTTCCAGACGATACCGACATGGCCGTTGACGTCGTAGACGATGGAGCCGGGATGGATGGAGCCGGGCTGCAGCGCCGGCGCATAAAAATCCGACAGCACGCCGCGGCGTTCGTTGGCATCGGTGCGGTAGGTGCCGGAGAACACGACGTCCAGCATGGCGCGAATGACGGCAGGGCCGTCGATGCCGCCGCCGCGGTCGACGATCTCATGGCGCGAGGTGGCGCGGTTGGCGCTGTGGGTGTAGCGCAGATCGCCGCCCTCGCCGCTGACGCCGTCGACATAGCCGAGCGGCAGGCCGTTCTTCCAGGCGTAGTAGCCGCGCAGCAGATAGGGCAGCTTGGCGCAGTCGACGTCGATATCGACGAAATGCTGGTCCGTGACGCGATAGGGATTGGCGGGATCGCGCAGGCAGCTCTGCGAGGAGCTGCAATTGGAGGCGCCGAGCGCGGCGACGAATTTGCCGAAGCCCGCTTCGTCGTCGGCGCTCCAATGATCCTTGGTGATCCGCCAGGCACCGGCGGCATCCGCGCCGGTGGCGCCGAGACACAGCATGATCGTCGCGAGAATAAGCGCGCGCATGAACCCGTAACCACCTGACCCGCCGCCACGCTCCGGGCGGAGCGGGTTCGAGTCAAGGCGTCATGGTTAGCGTCGCGCGGGCGCCGGCGCGGCAGATGGCTCGCAGGCGGGCGCGGTGAGCTTGGCGAGATCGACCGGCGCGCTGACTTGCGGCGCGTGCGGGCCGTGGCGCGGCAGGGTGACCATGACGGTTCCGCGCGGCGCATCGCCGGCGGCCGCCGGCCCTTCGGCGGGCACGACGGCATTGCCGGTGGCGTCGACGCCGGACGCATAATCCGCGCCCTCGGCAGCGGCGGCGCAGGGACCGTCGGCCGGGCCGGCCAGAATCGGGTCGGGACCGGCGGGTTGACGGTCCAAAGTGCCCGCCTGCCCCACGCCAAAGAGGCAGAAAGTGGTCGCGCACAATAAAATTACGCGAACAAGATGCCCGTAACGTTCTTGCGCCAACATCTTCGTGACCTAGCCAGATATTTCGTGACAGCTCTCGCGAACTGCAGTATGAACCTGACCCAATAACAGAACGTAAGGCGCTTTCAGAGCGGCCAAGTTCGGGGAGACTAACCGCTCAAAGCGGGTTGAAAGGCCGGGAAACCGGCCTTTCCCATTTTCAGGACATGCGGCAACCATAGACCCGGCAGCGCGACTCACGGCGCGGGGGCACCGGCATGTTCGAACGGCTTTTCGCCTTGCAGGCGCATGGCACGACGGTGCGGCGCGAGCTCGTCGCCGGCGCCACGACCTTCCTCACCATGGCCTACATCATGTTCGTGAACCCCGAGATCCTGGCCCGGGCCGGCATGGATCACGGCGCGGTGTTCGTGGCGACCTGCGTCGCGTCGGCGGCGACCACGGCGCTGATGGGGCTGTACGCCAACCTGCCGGTGGCGCTGGCGCCGGGGATGGGCCTGAACGCCTATTTCGCCTTCACCGTGGTGCCCGCGATGGGCGGCGACTGGCGGCTGGCGCTGGGCTGCGTCTTCCTGTCCGGCATCCTGTTCGTGATCGTGTCGCTGACGCCGGCGCGCGAATGGCTGATCAACGCCATCCCGCAGAGTTTGAAGCTCGCCATCGCGGCGGGGATCGGTTTCTTCCTGGCGCTGATCGGGCTGGAGAATGCCGGCATCGTGGTGGCGAGCCCCGCGACGCTGGTGACCGCCGGCGTGCTGAGCGATCCCAGGGTGCTGATCGCGGCCGGCGCGTTCGTGCTGATGTTCGCGCTGGCGGCACGCAGCGTGATCGGGGCGGTGCTGATCGCGATCCTGGCGGCGACGGTCGCCGCTATGCTGCTGCACCTGGCGCCGGTGCCGCAGGTCGTGGCGCTGCCGCCGTCCCTGGCGCCGACCTTCCTCGCGATGAAATTCGGCGGCGCCTCGGGCGCGGCGATTGCGATGGCGGTGTTCTCATTCCTGCTGATCGACATGCTCGACACCTCCGGCACGCTGACGGCGGTGGCGCACCAGGCGCGATTGCTGGAGGCAGACGGGCGGCTGCGCAACGCGCGGCGGGCGCTGGCCAGCGATGCGATCGGCACCATGATCGGAGCGGTGCTCGGCACCTCGCCGGTCACCGCTTATATCGAGAGCGCCGCGGGCGTGCAGGCCGGCGGTCGCACGGGGCTGACGGCCGTCGTGGTGGCGGCGCTGTTCGTGCTGGCGCTGTTCTTCGCACCGCTGGCGGGCGCGGTACCGGCCTATGCGACGGCGCCGGCCTTGGTGTTCGTCGCGGCGCTGATGGCCAAAGGCCTCGCCGACATCGCCTGGGACGACATGACGGAAGCGGCACCCGCCCTCGTCACCGCACTGGCGATCCCGTTCACCTATTCCATCGCCGGCGGCATCGGGATCGGATTCATCGCTTACGCGGCGATCAAGCTCGTCTCGGGCCGCTGGCGCGACGTCAATGCAGCCGTGGCGATCATCGCGCTGGCGTTTGGAGCGAAGATCGCGCTGGGCTAGAGGTCCAGGACCTTGAACTGGATCAGTGCGTAGAAGATCACCCACAGCACGGCCGCGATCGCCGTTGCGATGAGCGCCTTGCGGCCGAGCATGGGGTTGAGCGGGGCGCCGGTATCTGGGTCGTGCTCGCCGCCGAGACCGACCGGCAGAAGGCAGAAGAACGACAGGAACCAGCAGATCGGAAATGTGCCGAACAGCGCGACCTCGTGGACGAGGGTGATCACGCCTGTTCCAGCTCCACCAGCGTGCCGACGAAATCCTTGGGATGCAGGAAGAGCACAGGCTTGCCATGGGCGCCGATGCGAGGTTCGCCGGTGCCGGTGATCGTCGCGCCCTCGGCCTTCATCTTGTCGCGGGCGGCGTAGATGTCCTCGACCTCGTAGCAGACATGGTGCATGCCGCCATTCGGGTTCTTCCTGAGGAAGTTGGCGATGGGCGAGTTCTCGCCCAGGGGCTCCAGCAGCTCGATCTTGGTGTTGCCGAGATCGACGAAAACGGTGGTGACGCCGTGATCGGGCTGGGCGACCTCGCCGGAGACCTTGCCGCCGAGTACGTCGCGGTAGACCGCGGCGGCCTTCTTGATGTCGCTGGTCGCGATGGCGACGTGGTTCAGGCGGCCGATCATGGCAGGAGGCTCCGGATGAGTGCTGCACCCAGCTTAAAGCGCGCACGCAAGGCGTCAAAGCGGCTATTTGTCGGGCAGGATCACGACTTCCAGCGTGTCTACCGCGACGGGCGGCTCGGGATTGAGGGTCGCCACAACGTGCGCGAAGCGGTCCGTGTAGGCGAAGTTATAGGCCTGAGAGAGCGGCGACATGGTCGCGGCCCATTGGTTGTAGTTCTTCGGATGCTTAGGCTGGAGGGCGCCGAAGTATTCTTTCAGCTTGAACCAGTCCTGGCTCGCCATCTCGCCGACGGCTGTGCCGGCCAGACGCACGGTGCTGCCGACCGCGCCGACATTGAGACCGGCCAGCAGGTCGCCGACCATCCAGCCATAGATGTCGTTGGCGGGCGGCGCCGGCTTGGCGCCGTCGATCGAGAAATGCGGGTTGGAGCCGTACATGCCGTCGGGCGCAAGCAGCGCATCCCGGCCCAGCCGGATCGTGCGCTCGCCGATCAGCGTGCCGGCGCCAGTCAGCGTGATGTTGAGACCGGCGTCGATGGCGGCGGTGAAGGCATAGTCCTGCGCGCGGGTCGGATCGGTGACGGGCGCTTCGCCGACACCACCGAACCAGCCTTCGATGCGGGCCACGACATTGCCATGCGCCGGCGCGTAGCTGCCCTGCAGGTATTCGAAGTAAGACTCGAAATTGTCATAGGGACTGATCGGCCGGCCGGGCAGCGGCGGGTAGACGCCGGGGCCGATGACGCGCACGAAGGCGCCGGTCTTGGGATCCTTCACATGCGCGGCGCCATTGGTGAGGGCATCGAGCGCCGGTACGACCTTGTCGGTGGTGGACGCCGTCACCGCGGCGACGCGCGTGCCGGCGAGGCCGCCGCGCCAGGAATTGAGCGCCAGCGGAATGCTGAAATAATCGAACGAGGTGGTGTCGGCGACGTCCCATTTGATCGGCGTATAGGTCAGCTCCATCTTGTCGTAGCGCCTGAAATAGTTCGCGTCGCCGGAGACGGCTGGGCTCGGCTCGTAGCCGCTTCTTTCAAACTCCCAGGGCCGGCCGTAGCAGAAATAGATCCGGCCGCCGACGAAGCGGGAGATGCTTATCCCTTTGGGCAGGTCGGAGAGCTTGTACCAATGCGTGTCCAGGTAGCGGCAGAGATGGATCGGTGCGCCGGTCGCCGCATCGGTCGCCGCCAGATCGCCTTTGTCGCCCGGAATGAAGCCGACATGGATGTCTCCGTCGCGGCCGGATGTGTCGGTGAACACCATGTGCAGCAGCGGATGGTCGGCGGGCATAACGCCTACGGATGACAAGGCTTCGACAGAAAACTAAAGCAGAGATCGAAATATCGGAAGACCAGACAAATGCTTTCTTTGTCAGGCCGGCCGGTTCTTGCGGACTTCCACGTCCATCTTGTCTTCGATGATGTTTTCGAGATAAGCGGCCAGGTCGCCGGCCGCCGCCGTTTCGAGCTCGCGCCGCGTGATGCCGATCTTCATCGCTTCGGCGCGGCAGGCTGGCGCGTAAACTTCGCTGGCTTGCCGCTTTTGCTGCTGATGGGGCGCGGCGACGATCTTCGCGTTCGCCCATTCGTCCAGCCATAGTTTCGCATGGTCGCTCATCTGGGCACTCCACCGGTTCGCCTGACCGGCACCCTACCACGCTATATCTGAACGACTTCGACGCGGGTGACCGGCTTCTTGCCCCAGGCGTTTTCGGCGGCCCGGCGGGCGGCGCGGCGGACGGATTCCGCAAGGTCGCGGCCGTCCTCGTCGCGTTTGGCATTGTGGCGCTTGAGCGGCTCGGCGAGGGCACCGCGGATCGCGGCGTGGACCGGCTCGGGAATGCCTTCGATGATGATGCCGGGTTCGCCGGCGACGCGGCCCTTGCCATCGAGCACCAGCGTGATGGCGATCATGCCGGCGAAAGCGAGCGCGCGGCGCTGGCGCGAGAGCCCGGCGCCTTCGTCGATCAGGACGCGGCCGTCCTTGTGGACGCGGCCCGAGGGCACTTCGTCGATGACGCCGGCGCGGCCGGGCGCGAGGCGGATGAGCTGGCCGTTCTCAGGCACGATCGCCTGCGGCACCTGCAGCGAACGCGCCAGGCGGGCATGCTCGGTCTGGTGGCGCAGTTCGCCATGCACCGGCACGGCGATCTGCGGCTGGGTCCAGCGGTACATCTCGGCAAGCTCGTCGCGGCAGGGATGGCCGGAGACGTGGACGAAATGGTCTTCCGAGGTCAGCAGCTCGACGCCGAGGCCGGCAAGCTTGTTCTGCAGCTCGAAGATCGCGATGTCGTTGCCGGGGATGACGCGGGACGAGAAGATCACGGCGTCGCCCTTGCCGAGGCTGACGTTCGGATGATTGTTGTCGGCGATGCGGGCGAGCGCGGCGCGCGGCTCGCCCTGGCTGCCGGTGACGAGATAGAGCACGCGGTTGGGCGGCAGCTGCGCCGCTTCCGCCTCGTCGAGGATCGGCGGGAAGTGCTTGAGATAGCCGGTCTGGCGCGCCGCGTCGGTGATCTTGTGCATGGCGCGGCCGACCAGCGCGACCTGGCGGCCATTGGCTTTCGCGGCGAGCGCGATGGTTTCCAGCCGCGCGACGTTGGAGGCGAAGGAGGTCACCGCGATGCGGTTCTTCAGCGTGCCGATGAGGGCGGTAAGGCTCTCACGGACGCGGGCTTCGGAGCCGGACTCGCCGGCGACCAGCGCGTTGGTCGAGTCGCAGACGGTGGCGAGGACACCTTCGTCGCCGAGCCGCTTCAGCGCGTTGACGTTCGTCACCTCGCCCAGCATCGGCTCGGGATCTATCTTCCAGTCGCCGGTGTGGACGACGACGCCCAGGGGCGTGCGGATCGCGAGCGCGTTGGGCTCGGGAATCGAATGGGTGATCGAGATGAATTCGAGCTCGAACGGCCCGAGCGCGATTCTGCCGGAGAGCGGCACGCGCCTGGGATGCAGGCGATCGGAGAGGCCCGCCTCCTCGAGCTTGCCCTCGATCAGGATCGCGGTGAACGGCGTCGCGTAGACGGGACAGCGCAGCATCGGCCACAGATGCGGGATGGCGCCGATATGGTCCTCGTGCGCGTGGGTGGCGACGATGGCGAGGACGTTCTCGCGCTGCTCGGCGAGGAAACGGATGTCGGGCATGATGAGATCGACGCCGGGCGAGGTGGTCTCGCGCCCGAACAGCACGCCGCAATCGACCACGATCCATTTGCGGTCGTCCGGCGGGCCGTAGCCGTAGGCATTGAAGTTCATGCCGATCTCGCCGGAGCCGCCAAGCGGCAGAAAGACGAGTTCGTCGTCGCGCCGGGGTGTCTTCATTCGCTGGTCGGCTTCGCCTTCGCGCGTTCGGCGTTGCGCGCATGGATCTGGACGAGGCCGCGGATGGTGAGATCGGGATCGAGATGCTGGATCGCCGTGGTCTGCTTGTAGAACAGGTTGGCGAGGCCGCCGGTGCCGATCACGGTCATGGGGCGGCCATACTCCTCCTTGATGCGCGCCACCAGGCCCTCGATCAGGCTGATATAGCCCCAATAGAGGCCGGACTGCATGGCGGGCACGGTGCTCTTGCCGATGACGTTCTGGGTGCGGGCGACGGCGACGCGCGGCAGCATGGCGGCGGCGCCGTGCAGCGCCTCGGCGGAGACGTTGGCGCCGGGCGCGATGACGCCGCCTTCATAGTCGCCATTCTCCGAGACGATGTCGAACGTCGTGGCGGTGCCGAAATCGACCACGATCAGCGCGCCCTTGTAACGCTCATGCGCCGCCACGGTGTTGACGAGGCGGTCGGCGCCGGCGCCGTTGGCGTGGATCGCGATGCCGAGATCGAGATCGGGATCGCCGATCACCAAGGGCTCGCATTTGAGGTATTTGCGGCAGAGCTGGCGCAGGTCGAACAGCGCGGCCGGCACCACGGTGGCGATGATGGCACTGTCGATGTCGGCGAAGGAGAGGCCCTGGAGCTGCAGCAGCGGCTGCAGCAGCACGGCGTATTCGTCGCTCGTGCGCGTGGTCTCGGTGACGGCGCGCCATTCGGCGCGGGTCTCCCTGCCGTCATGGACGGCGAAGACGATGTTGGTGTTGCCGGCGTCGATGGCGAGCAGCATCAGAAGAACACCTCTCCGGCGGAAATGGCGCGCAGGGTTCCCGCGCTCTCGCGCAGCAACAGCGCACCGCTTGCGTCCAGGCCTTCGAACACGCCGTGCGTCTCCTCATGGCTCAGGCGGGCGCGGATGCGGCTGCCCAGACCCGCCGCGCGCGCCAGCCAGGCGTCACGGATGGCGGCGAAACCGTCGCCGCGCCAGACCTCATACCATCTGGCGAACGACGCCGCGAGGTGAAGCAGCGCGTCGTCGGGCGGTGGAACCGCGACGCCGAGCCCCTTGAGCGAGGTAACCGGATATTCGAGGCCTTCGGGATGGGTTGCGAGGTTGATGCCGATACCGATCGCCATCCAGCCGGGCGCCTCGCCGCCCTGGCTCGCGGATTCCAGCAGGATGCCGACCAGCTTGCTTCGGTCGGCCAGCACGTCGTTGGGCCATTTCACCCGGAACTGCGCAGCCGGGGCGAAATATTGAAGCATATCGCAAGCCGCAATGGCGGCGACGAAGGAGAGCTGAGCGCATTCATTGGCGGACTTGCCCGGGCGCAGCATCAGCGTTGCGGCGAGATTGCCGGTGGGCGACTCCCAGCTGCGCCCGCGGCGGCCGCGGCCCGCGGTCTGGCGCGCGGCGGAGATCCAGATCGGACCCGGCTCGCCGGCCGCGGCCAGCCGCTTGGCTTCCTCATTGGTGGAATCGATCGCTTCAAAGGTCTTGAGCGCATAACCCTTCGGCCATGCGGCTTGCGGGTTCACGGGAACAGCGCGTGGGCGGCGGCGCCGGCAATGGCGATCAGCGGCGCCGGGACGAAGACGAAGAACAGCGAGATCGCGCTGGTGCCCCACATGATGGCGCTGGTGCCGTGACCGACGTCATGGTCGAAGCCGCGCCTGGGCTCGTCGAAATACATGATCTGGATGATGCGCAGGTAGTAGAAGGCGCCGGCGACGCTGGCGACGATGTTGACGATGGCCGGCACATAGAGATGCGCCTGCATGGCGGCGCCGAAGACATACACTTTGGCGAAGATGCCGGCGAGCGGCGGCAGGCCGGCGAGGCTGAACGTCAAGGCGCCGAGCGCCAGGGCGAAATGCGGCTGGGTGCGCGACAGGCCGGCGAGCTCGCGGATGTCCTCGACGCTCTCGCCGTCGCGGCGCATGGCGGCGACGCAGGCGAACATGCCCAGATTGGTGACGAGGTAATAGGCGAGATAGACGAGCATGCCCTGGATGCCCAGCTGCGTGCCGGCGGCGAGGCCGAGCAGCGCATAGCCGACATGGCCGATGGAGCTGTAGGCGAGCAGGCGCTTGATGTTGGTCTGGCCGATGGCGGCGACGGCGCCGAGCACGGTGGAGAGCACCGAGACGACCAGGATGATCTGCTGCCACTGATGCATGATCGACGGGAACGGCGCGATCACGGCGCGGATGAAGAGCGCGAAAGCGGCGACCTTGGCGGCGGTGACGAAGTAAGCGGTGACCGGCGTCGGCGAGCCCTCGTAAACGTCCGGCGTCCACATGTGGAACGGCACGGCGCCGACCTTGAAGGCGAGGCCCGCGACCAGGAAGACGAGCCCGAAGATCAGGCCGATATTGGGGCCGGTGCCGGCGGTGGCGGCGGCGATGCCGGCGAATTCGACAGTGCCGGTGAAGCCGTAGATCAGCGAAATGCCGTAGAGCAGCATGCCGGACGACAGCGCGCCGAGGACGAAATATTTGAGGCCGGCTTCGGTCGAGCGCAGGCTGTCGCGGTTGAAGGAGGCGAGGACGTAGAGCGCCAGGCTCTGCAGCTCCAGGCCCATATAAAGCGCGATGAAGCTGGAGGCCGAAACCATCAGCAGCATGCCGAGGGTGGCCAGGACCATCAGCACCGGCAGCTCGAAGCGCTGGCTGCGCTCAATGGCGAAGAACTCCTTGGCCATCAGGATGCACAAGGCCGAGCCGGTGAGGATCAGCAGCTTGACGAAGCGCGAGAAGCCGTCGACCACGAAGGCGCCGTGGAAGGCGCTGGCGCGGCCGGTATGCGTGAAGACAAGGACGCCGGCCGCGGTCATCAGGGTGATGGCGAGCCAGGAGACGATGCCGGTGCTGCGGTCGCCGCCGAACACTCCGACGAGCAGGAGCACCATGGCGCCGACGGCGAGCATCAGTTCGGGCAACAGGACGATCAGGTCCGCCTGGAGGTTCATCTTGCGGCTCCGCGCGCGGCGAGCTGCGGCGCATGGTCTACGGCGAGCGCGGTCTGGTGCTCGGCGATCAGGTTGGCGACCGATGCGGAGGTCACGTCGAACACCGGCTTGGGATAGATGCCCATCGCGATGGTGAGGACGACCAAAGGCGCCAGGATGGCGATCTCGCGCAGGCTGAGGTCCTTGATGGTCATCAGCGCCGGCTTAACGAGGTCGCCGAACACGACGCGGCGATAGACATAGAGCGCATAGGCCGCCGACAGGATGATGCCGGTGGTGGCGAAGATCGCGACCCAGGTGTTGGCGGCGAAGGCACCCAGCATGGTGAGGAACTCGCCGACAAAGCCGCCCGTGCCCGGCAGTCCAACATTGGCCAGCGTGAAGACCATGAAGCAGGCGGCGTAGACCGGCATGCGGACGACCAGGCCGCCATAGGCCGCGATCTCGCGCGTGTGCATGCGGTCGTAGATCACGCCGACGCAGAGGAACAGCGCGCCGGAGACGACGCCGTGGCTCAGCATCTGGAAGATGCCGCCGTCGATACCCTGCTGGTTGAGGGCGAAGATGCCCATGGTGACGAAACCCATATGGGCGACGGAGGAATAGGCGATGAGCTTCTTGATATCCTCCTGCGCCAGCGCCACCAGCGAGGTGTAGACGATGGCGACGATGGAGAGCGCGAAGATCAGCGGCGCGAAGGTCACCGAGGCGCTGGCGAACATCGGCAGCGAGAAGCGCAGGAAGCCGTAACCGCCCATTTTCAGCAGGATGCCGGCGAGAATGACGGAGCCCGCCGTCGGCGCCTCGACATGCGCATCTGGCAGCCAGGTATGGACCGGCCACATCGGCATCTTCACTGCGAAGCTCGCGAAGAAGGCGAGCCATAGCCAGGTCTGCATCGCGACCGGGAAATGCGCGGTGTTGATGATGGTCTCAATGTCGGTCGTGCCCGTCTGCAGATACATCGCG
>DATMKZ010000085.1:0-16968 GCA_035570795.1 Rhizomicrobium sp. | reverse complement strand
CACGATCTGCGCCATCGAGAAATACTGCATCGGCGGCGGCGGCGCCCTGGCCGCGGCCTGCGATTTCCGCATCATGGCGGCCGGCGCGCACATGCGCCTGCCGGAGATCCCGCTCGGCATGAACATGAGCTGGCACGCCGTGCCGCGGCTGGTGTCGCTGATCGGACCGTCGCGCACCAAGCAGTTCGTGATCTTCGGCGAGAAGGTCGAGGCGGAACAAGCGCTGGCCTGGGGCCTCGCCGACGAGATCGCACCGGACGGCCAGGCGCTCGCCGCGGCCCTTCGCTGGGCCGGGAAGGTCGCCGCCCTGCCGCCCAATGCGGTGCGCATGTCCAAGCAGAGCGTCAATGCGGCGGCCAATGCACTGCATCAGGCGACGACCTTCATGGACCTCGACCAGTACGCGCTGGCGACCACGAGCGAGGACTATCGTGAGGCCATCAAGGCGTTCCTCGAGAAACGCGCACCGAAATTCACCGGGCGCTGACGTGGCATGATCCTGCGCTGCGCCAGCGAGACCGATATTTCCGCGCTGCAGACCCTGCTGCGCAATTCCTGGCTCACCACCTGGGCGCCGCAGCTGCCGTTCGCCGCCGTGCAGCGCTTTGCCGCCGAAGATCCGGCCGGCGCTTATGCGCGCGACAAGTGGCGCGAATTCATCGTCGCCGACGCGGGCGGGGCGCTGCTCGGCATGTTCCATGTCGAAGCGGATCACCTGCATGCCATCCATCTGGACCCCGGGCATAAGCGCCGGAGGATAGGTTCTGTCCTCATGGACGAGGTCGAGCGGCGCATCGCCGAGGATCATCCCACGGCGACGCTCGAGGCGCGCGCCTTCAACACCGCGGCCATCGCCTTCTACGAACGGCGCGGCTGGAGGCAGCGGCGATCCTACATGGCGACGGAAAGCGGCGAGCCTTGCGAGACCGTCGAGATGGTCAAGGATTTGCGATGATCGCGCGTTTCCCAGGTCCGGGGCGTCCGCGCAGCCGCGCCGTCGTCCATGACGGTTTCGTCTTCGCGGTCGCGACTGCGCCGGTGAAATCGGTTTCGCTGTACGACCAGACACGGCAGGCCCTCGCCTTTCTCGACGAAAGCCTGGCCCAGGTGGGAAGCAGCAAGTCGCGCATCCTGCAGGCGACGGTCTATCTCGTCGACATGGCGCAAAAGGCCGAGATGAACCGTGCCTGGGAGGAATGGGTCGATTTCGACGAACCGCCGCAGCGCGCCTGTATCGGTGTCGCGCTCGAAGGCCAGGATCTGGTCGAGATCGTGATTATCGCAGCTACTTCGTGATCCGCATCGCGACTTGCGCCAGTAGCACCCTTGCGCCCTTGCGGCCGAGGGCGCGGTCGGCGACGGCCTGCAGGCGATTGGCGATCTCCACCACGTCGGGCTGGCGCCACGGCCTGACCGAGGTCGTGCTGTAGTTCATCAGATTGCGCACAAAGGCGTCGCGCAGCACCGGCATGGCATGCACCGCCTCGCCGCGCAGCTTCGCATCGGGGATGTCGAGTCCGATGCCGATCATCAGCAGGCCGACCGGGCGGTCGCCGTCGAGGATCGCCGAATACATCGGATCGACCATCAGGTAGGAGTCGGCTTGCGTGACCTTGTGCTTGGGCGTCTTGCCGCTGTCGTCGCCGTCGTCGGCGCGCGCCGGCGCGGCCAGCAGCGTGGCCAGCAACAGCGCAGCAACGAAAGACGCGGATCGCATGATAAGACTCGGCATTTCCCGTTCCGGTTTAGGCTAAACTCGGTAAAGCCTTTGTTGACGATGACTTTTCGGAGCCCGCCATGACCCGTCTGCCGCTGCTTGCCACAGCCCTTGCCCTCAGCGCCGCGGCAGCCTTCGCCGCCGACCAGCCGGGCCAGAAATTCAGCATATCCGTCAAGGACTTGCCAAAACCCTATGCGACGCCCGGCGTGGACAATCATTCCGACGTCATCCCCCGTCCGGCGGGCGTGCTGCCGCAGGTTCCGGCCGGCTTCAAAATCGAGGTCTATGCCTCGGGGCTCGTCAATCCGCGCTGGCTGGCCGCGGCGCCGAACGGCGACGTCTTCCTGTCCGAGCCGGCGGCGGGGCGCGTCACGCTGCTGCACGAGGCCGGCGGCAAGGTCCTGGCCAGCACGTTTGCCGACGGTTTCGACAAGCCGCACGGCCTGGCGCTCGCCAGGGGCGCGCTCTATGTCAGCGACGTGAAGGCGGTGTGGCGGCTCAGCTTCGCCGACGGCGCAACCAAGCCCGCGAAGAAGGAGCGGATGACGAGCGCCGCGGACCTCTCGCCCGAGGGCTATCACTGGACGCGCGACCTGGCGATCGATTCCAGGGGCACGCTCTATATCGGCATCGGCAGTTCCAGCAATGTCAGCGAGGATGCGCCGACCCGCGCCACGGTGCAGACGGTCAATTCCGACGGCACGCTGAAGACCTTCGCGACCGGCACGCGCAATCCCGTGGGACTGGCCTTCTATCCGGGTACGGACGATCTCTTCGTCACGGTCAACGAGCGCGACGGCTATGGCGACGAGCTGGTGCCGGACTATCTCACCCACGTGCAGCCCGGCGGCTTCTATGGCTGGCCCTATGCCTGGCTCGGCCAGCATCCCGACCCCGACTATGGCAGCAAGCGCCCCGACATGGTGGCCAGGGCGATCCTGCCGGACTTGCTGTTCCACGCGCATTCCGCACCGCTGGGCCTGGTCTTCTACGAAGGCGCGCAATTCCCGGCCGCCTACAAGGGCGATGCCTTCGTCGCGCTGCACGGCTCATGGAATTCGGGCGCGCCGACCGGCTACAAGATCGTGCGCGTGCCGTTCAGGAACGGCCGGCCCGCCGGCGGCTACGAGAATTTCGTCACCGGCTTCTGGAACGGTGCCGACAAGCCCGGTTCGCCGGCGCATGTCTGGGGCCGGCCCGCCGGCCTCGCCGTCGCCAGGGACGGCAGCCTCCTGGTCGCCGACGACGCCGGCAAGGTGGTGTGGCGGGTGAGCTATGTGGGGAAGTAAAGTTGGCGCGTGCTGCCGACCGTCGATGCCGCTGCTGTTTCCCTGATCGGGAGTGTCGCGGCCGCGCTTGACCGATATCGCCATCGCCGCGCCGTGGGAGCGCGCGGGCTTTGCCGCGCCAGGCAACAAAAAGCGATGTCTGCGCATCCGGCATCGGTCTGAACCGGCTATGAACCGGCCATTCAAGCGGCGTTCAAGGCGCCCAGCCCATCTTGCGCAGATCAGTGCAAAGCACCGGTTCATCACGGCGGCGCAACGGTTCGCCATGTCGTCGAACAAGCCCACTGGAACGACGCGGTGATCGGCACGTTGTGGGTATGGCAGCGCTTCTATTGAGAACGCCGGCTGCACCTCGAACCAGGAGAATATCGTGAAAAGAATTTTTCAAATCGCCCTGACGTTGGGCGCGCTGCTCAGTAGCAGCGCAGCACTGGCCGATCCCATCCAGATCAACGGCGACGAGGGCTATACGAGGCTTGCGCGCTGGGAGAAGCACTTGGACGACACCATCGCGGGCGGGGTGCGGAACCATTCTCTCGACACCAACCGCGCATGGCGTCTGCAGGTGAGCCTCGATTCGATCGAGATGCGCGTCCTGCAGCGCCACTATCAAAGCCCGCAGGGCATCACGTTCGACGACTTCCACGCTTTTGCCGGTCAGTTGCACGATGTCGGCGCGCAAATCGGCGATGACGAAGGCTGGGGGCAGCACAATGTCTTCGGCAACGGCTGGAACAATGGCGGCTTCGGCGGCCATGGTGGCTATGGCCCGCCGCCGCCCCCGCCCCCGCCGCAGACGAACAATTACTATCGCAACGGCGATTACGAACGCGATTGCCAGCGCGGCAATCCGGCCGCCGGCACGATCTTCGGAGCGATTGCCGGTGGCATGATCGGCGGCGCGGCGAGCCATGGCAATGGCGGCGCCGTCGCGGGCGGCATCATCCTGGGCGGGTTGCTCGGAAACACGCTCGCCGGCGATGTACATTGCGAAGACCACCGGGTCGCATTCGAATCCTATAGCACCGGCCTGAACGGAGAGGTGGGCCGCGAGTACCGGTGGCAGCACAATGCGAACTACGGCACGTTCAAGACCGTGCGGGAATATCGCGACGACGGATATGTCTGCCGCGATTTCCATACGGTGACCTATCGCGACGGACAGCGGTTTGAGCGCGACGGCACGGCTTGCCGCCAAGAGGACGGCAATTGGCGCTTCCGGTAACAGACGATGACACAATCGAAAGAGCCGCGCATCGCGCGGCTCTTTTGCTTTGTATCGTTCAACGCGTCAGGAGACGGTCATGGCGAAGGCATGGTGGCAGCTCTCGAAGGATATCGCGCTGTCTGGCTTTGAAGCCCAGCATGTGATCGGTCTTCGTTTGGTCAAACTCGCTGCCGGGGGCCCAAAGGCCGTCCAGGAAGCCCCGTCGAATGGTGGCGGAAAAGCTGCTGGCTTCTGCCGAAGCCGGGTTGACCCTCGCAAACGGCGGTTCGGCCCGGTCTGTCGTAACGCGATACCGTTCCATCATGCGCGCCAACGTCAAACGGCTGTCCAAACGCAGGTGAGGCAGGGTGACTGACCCTCCTCGCCGACGTCGAGACACTGCGGAGACAAACTATGGTTCGGACCAGGCTGCGTGCCTGGTGGAGCTGAGCGGGATCGAACCGCTGACCTCCTCATTGCGAACGAGGCGCTCTCCCAACTGAGCTACAGCCCCGAACCACGAAATTGCGCTCCGGTTTCGCGGGCGCGGCGGGTATGTAGGGAGCGCGGCCTTGGTGTGTCAAGGCGGCTGGAAACCGCTCAGGCGGCGGACCGAAGCCGCTCGAACAGGTCGGCCGGATAGGTGCCTGCGAACGGCGCGATGCCGTGGCGGGCGCGGATCTCGGCGGTGGGGCGATGCCATTCCGCCTCCCAGGCGATTTCCATGAAGCTGGGGCAGTCTTCGCCGTGGCGCGAGGCTTCGGCGATGGTTTGCAGCACGATGGCGGTGCCGTCGCGATCGCGCAGCACGCTGCCGCTTGTCACGATGGCGAGGAACATCGCCGAATAGCCGTGTCCGAACTGCGCCTGCTGGAAGGCGGAGATCGCGATTTCGTGCAGCGCCGTGGTGCGGAAGCCGCCGACCAGGTGCCAGATGTCGTGCATCTGCAGGATGCGGGTGTTGAGATAGCGCAGCGCCGGCGGCAGCGCGGCGAGCTGCATCGCCTCACGGTCGAGAACTTCCAGGTCGAATCTGTTGTCGACGATCAGGCGCCGGAAATCGTGGCCGAGCGAGCCTTCGGGCAGGCGCGCCAGGTCCTCGAGCCGCAGGCGCGGCGGCACCGGGCGCGACGCGGCGTCCGCCGCCTTGGGATGGGCGCGCGCCACGGCTTCCGCGCGCGCGCGCAGGGCTGGGTCGACGAACGCGCCCAGGGCGACGACGCGTTGCGTGATCGCCAGCGCATCCGGTGCGGCGGGTGCTTCGAACAGGTCCCAGAATGCCCGCCAGAAGGGGATGGACAGCGAAGCCGGCGGAACATCGGGCACGGCGAGAAACGCGCCGTCGCCCAGCCAGCCGGCGCGGAAAGCAGCATAGACGGCGGGCGCGGTCTCCGGCGCGGCAAAGGCGCAGTGGCAAAAAGCGGCGGCAAGGTGCCACGCGGCGGTCCGATCGCCACGCTTTGCCGCCGCCGCGGCGGCGCGAACCGTAGCTGCCGCCGGTGCCGCAACCGCCGCCGCTTCGAAGCTGCGCTTGTCCGCTTCCACGCCGATACCCCGTGTTCGAACCATTCGCGCAAGGCTGCCGCGGTGTGTCAAGCGCGCGCTTGGAAAGCATGGGCCCAGCCGGTACAAGCTGCCCCAGCGTCCGGCGTTTCAACAGGTCAGCCCCAAGGTCCGCCCATGTCCATCGTATTTCTCAGCACGCTGCTTCGGGCGATCACCATCGTGCTCGACCTGTGCTGGTTCGTGGTGATCGCCGCGGTGGTGGCGAGCTGGCTGATCGCCTTCGGCGTGCTCAACATGTCGAACCCGACGGTGCGCCAGATCATCCAGTTCCTCAACGCCGTCACCGAGCCGGTCTTCCGCCAGATCCGCCGGGTGATCCCGCCGATCGCCGGCCTCGACCTGTCGCCGATCTTCGTCCTGCTCGCCATCGGCCTGATCCAGTATTTCTGCGATCAGCTCTTCACCTACCTGATGTTTCGCGTCTGATGGCGGCGCGCTGGCGCAGCCGCGACGGCGGAATCCAGTTCTCCCTCCGCCTGACGCCGAAAGGCGGGCGCGACGCCGTCGACGGCTGGACGACGGGCGGCGACGGCAATGTCTATCTCAAGGCGCGCGTCGCGGTGCCGCCGCAGGATGGCCAGGCCAACGCAGCGCTGATCGCGCTCCTGGCGGCGACCCTGGACGTTCCCAAATCCGCCGTTCATATCGTCTCGGGCGAAACCGCCCGGCTGAAGACCATCGCCATCAGGCCCGCCGTGCCGGCACTCGCCGCCCGGCTCGAGAACATCGGAGACGCGCCGTGACCGCCACCATCATCGACGGCAAGGCCGTCGCCGCCAGGCTGCGTGTTCGGGTTGCGACCGCCGCGGCGCGGCTCAAGGCCGAGCACGCAATCGTGCCGGGGCTCGCCACCGTGCTGGTCGGCAACGACGCGGCGAGCGAGGTCTATGTCCGCAACAAGGGCAAGGTCGCCGAAGCCATCGGCTTCAAGTCGCTGCACTATTCGCTGCCCGCCGAGGCCAGCGAGGCCGAGGTGCTGGCGCGGGTCCGGGCGCTCAACGAGGATAAATCCGTACACGGAATATTGGTGCAGCTGCCCCTGCCCGCCCAGGTGCGCGAGAACGCCATGATCGACACGCTCGATCCGGCCAAGGATGTCGACGCGCTGACGCCGACCAATGCCGGGCTTCTGGTCGGCGGCCGGGCGCAGCTGGTGTCCTGCACGCCGGCCGGCGTCATGATGCTGCTGAAGGAATATGTCGGCGACATCACCGGCCGCGACGTGCTGGTCATCGGCCGTTCGCTGCTGTTCGGCAAGCCCGCGGCGCAGCTTTTCCTCGCCGCCAACGCCACCGTGACCATGGCGCATTCCAGGACGCGCGACCTCGCGGGCCTGGCGCGGCGCGCCGACATCCTGGTCGCGGCCATCGGCAAGCCCAACACGGTGCAAGGCGACTGGGTGAAGCCCGGCGCCGTCGTCGTCGACGTCGGCATCAACCGGATCGCCGCCGAGGGCGGCAAGACCCGGATCGTCGGCGACGTCGACTATGACGCCGCGGCCAGGGTCGCAGGTTATATCACGCCGGTGCCGGGCGGCGTCGGCGCCATGACCATCGTCTGCCTGATGCGCAACACGCTGATTGCGGCCGCGTTGCAGAACGGTTTAGATTTGCCCGACGTGTAGCCGCCGGGGGATCGCATGCGCCGCGCCGTTTTCACGCTTGCCGCAAGCCTGCTGTTTTCGGGCGCGGCGCTCGCCGCCGACGCAGGAGCTCCCATGCCGCCAGCCCCCATCGTGTTCTTCGATATCGCCGGTCCCGATGCCGCCAAGCTCAGGGCGTTCTATGCGGGCAATTTCGGCTGGGACATCGACGGCGCGGGCATGATCAAGACGCCGCAGCTCGAAGGCACGCTGCGCCAGGATCCGCCGGAGAAGATCCTCTATATCGGCGTGCCCGATCTCGACGCCGCGATGAAGACGGTGGCGGCGACGGGCGGTCAGGTCGTGACGCCCAAGATCGCGATCCCGACCGGCACCTTCGTGCTGTTCACCGATCCCGCCGGCAATCGCATGGGCCTGTTCGAGGCGAAGAAACCCTAGAGCGCAATTCGGAAAAGTGGGTCCATAGCGGCAGCGTATGGACGGTTTTCCGTAAATTGCGCGACAATTCAAAAAACTGGAGCCGCATTCCGAATCAAATAACGTGAATGCGGCTCTAGAGCCGGTCGCGCAGCTCCGCGGCCAGCTTGTCGGGCCCGATGGCGGTGTCGTCCCAATAGGTGACGTACTTGCCGTCCGGTCCCATCAGGTAGATGACGCTGGAATGATCCAGGCCATAGCCGCCGCCGTCCAGCGGATGCTTGCGGAAATAGACGCGATAGTCCGCGCCGACCCTGGTGATCGTTTTCAGGTCGCCGGTCAGCCCGACGAAGCCCGGCCCGAAGGCGCGCAGATAGGTCTTGAGCTGGCCGGGCGTGTCGCGCTCGGGATCGATGGTGATGAAGATCGGCACGACACGGCTTGCCTTCGGTCCGACCTTGGACAGCGCATCCGCCATCAGGCTCAGCGTCGTCGGGCAGACGTCAGGGCAATAGGAATAGCCGAAATAGATCAGCATGTAGCGGCCGCTGAAATCGGCCGAGGAACGCTTGCGGCCGTCCTGGTCGGTCAGCGTGAACGGCGCGCCGATCGAAACGCTGCCACTGCCGACCACGCGGCCCAATCCCGGCAGGTCGTCGCTCGCGTGCCAGAGGTAGAAGCCGAGCACCAGCGCGATGGCGAGCGCCACAGGCATCAGGATGATCGGCAACCGCGGCATGGGTGTTTCCGGTTCGACGTCTGGCCGTGCCAGATTGAAGAGCAGGCCGGCGCGATTGATAATAGCGCTCGCGGGGCCGGGAAAGCGGCGAATCGGCGCGCGGCGGAAGGTTGAAGCATGAGCGACATCGCAAACCCGCCCCGGGTGCGCAGCTTCAGTGCGACGCCGACCTCGGCGGCGCGCGGCCGGGTGCGCCTGCGCACGCTCTCGAACCTGCGCTGGATGGCGGTGGGCGGCCAGTCGGCGGCGCTGTTCGTCGTCTATTTCGGCTTCGGCTATTCGCTGCCGCTGCTGCAATGTGCCGGCGCCATCGCGGCCAGCGTGGTGGTGAACGTGGTGCTGGCGCTGCGCTATCCCGCAAGCCACCGGCTGACCAACCGCGAGGCGACGGCCTATCTCGGCTTCGACGTGCTGCAACTTGCCGCGCTTCTCTATCTCACAGGCGGCATCACCAATCCCTTTGCGCTGATGTTCCTGGCCCCCGTCGTCATTGCGGCGGCCACGCTCAACCTCGGCAACACGCTGATCCTGGCGGCCACCGCCTTCGTCTCCGTCTGCCTGATTTCGGTCTTCCACGAGCCCTTGCCCTGGCCGTCCGGCGAGGCGTTGCTGCTGCCGACGCTGTACCAGGCCGGCATCTGGGCCTCGCTGGTGATCGGTATCGGCTTTACCTCGATCTACGCCTGGCGCATCGCCAGCGAAGGCGCGCGCATGTCGGCGGGTCTGGCGGCGACGCAACTGGCGCTGTCGCGCGAGCATCGCCTGGCCTCGCTCGGCGCGCTGGCGACGGCGGCGGCGCACGAGCTGGGCACGCCGCTCGGCACCATCGCCATCGTGGCGCGCGAGCTCGAGCGGGCGCTGCCGCAGGGCTCGTCCGAGGGCGAGGATGCCAAGCTGCTGCGCGAACAGGCCGAGCGCTGCCGCGCCATCCTGGCGCGCCTCGCCAATCCCGAAGAAGCCCTGCTGGGCGAGACCGCCCGGCTGCCGCTCGGCGCCTTCCTGGAGGACCTCGTCGAACCCTATCGCGGCGAAGACCTGGAGATCACCATCGAGATCCGGCCGGACGTCGAAGGCGATGCCTCGCCGCAGGTCTGGCGCGCCCCCGAGTTGCTGCACGGCCTCGGCAACATCATCGAGAATGCCGCCGATTTCGCGCAGAGCCGCGTCCGCGTCCAGGCGCGCTGGAATGCGAGCCAGCTGCGCATCGCGGTGGAGGATGACGGCCCCGGTTTCGCGCCCGAGATCTTCGAGCGCATCGGCGAGCCCTACATCACCTCGCGCCCGGGCACGTTCGCGCTCGGCGAGACCGAACTCGGCCCGACGGCGACGCTCGACAAGCACGAAGGCATGGGCCTCGGCTTCTTCATCGCCAAGACGCTGCTGGAGCAGACCGGCGCCACGGTCAGCGCCGTCAACCCGGACTCCGGCGGCGCGCGCGTCGCCGCCGTCTGGCCCCGCGGCACGATCGACGGCGAAGGCCCGCCGGGACGCGGCGAGGGTTAATCGAGCAACGCGCCCAGCGTCCGCACGATCCGGTCCGGCCTCGCCGCGTGTCCCTCCGGCAAGCCCGCGCCATGCGGGTCGTACCAGATGGCGAAGAGGCCGAGCTTCTGCGGCGCGATCACTTCCCATTCCAGGTTGTCGCCGACGATCCAGGCCTCGCGCGCCGCGACGCCGAGCGTTTGCAGAGCATGCGTGTAACTGCACAGCTCAGGCTTGCCGAAGCCGTGCTCGCCCTCGATCTGGATATGGTCGAAACGTTCGGTCAGCGCAAAGCGCACGATCTTGGCGCGCTGGCCGGCGCCGTCGCCATTGGTGATGAGCGCCAGTCTCACGCCGCGCGCCCTAAGCGCATCGAGCGTGGCGTGGGCATCGGGAAAGACATGCATCTGCTCGTCGCGATAGGCCGTGAAGCGGTCGGCGAGACGGCGCTGGATGTCGTCCGGGGGCACGGCGTGCCCCGCCGCCGCCAGCGCCGCAAACCCTGCCTTCACGATCTCGCGGCGCGCGTCGCCGAGTTTCTGGCGCCAGATGCGATGCTGTTCGGGATCGGCCCAAAAGGCAGCGGCCGCGCCGCCGATCGCCACCACCAGGGCGGTTTGCGGCAAAGCGCCGAGATCGCCCGCGAACTGTGCCACGACGGCGGCCCAGGCCAACTCGGGGCGGCCATAGGCGGCGATCAGTGTGTCGTCGAGGTCGAACAGGATGGCCTTGGGAAGCTGAGGCATAATAGGGGTTTAGCACCCATCCGAGCTTTAGGTTGAGGTACGCGGAACCGCAGTATATGAACGCGCCCAGATTGAGGACTTGCGATATGAACGCCGGCGAAGACAAGACCCTGCTTCTGGTCGAGGACGACCGCCCCCTGCGCGAGCGGCTCGCCCGCGCCATGGAAGCGCGCGGCTTCACGGTAACCATCGCGGAAAGTGTGGCGGAGGGCAAAGCCCGCGCCAAGGAGGCGCCGCCGGCCTATGCCGTGGTCGATCTCAAGCTCGACGACGGCAACGGGCTCGACGTGGTCGAAACGCTGCATGTCGTGCGCCCCGACAGCCGCGTCGTGGTGCTGACCGGCTTCGGCAATATCGCGACCGCCGTCGCGGCGGTGAAATACGGCGCCATCGACTACCTGCCCAAGCCCGCCGACGCCGACGACATCCTGGCGGCGCTGATGGCGCAGCCCGGCTCCAAGCCCAAGCCGCCGGAGAATCCGATGTCGGCCGACCGGGTGCGCTGGGAGCATATCCAGCGGGTCTATGAACTGTGCGGCCACAACGTCTCGGAGACCGCGCGCCGCCTCAACATGCACCGCCGCACGCTGCAGCGGATTTTGGCAAAGCGCTCGCCGCGCTAACGCTTCGCGGTCTTCGCGGCGACGTCTTTTTGCAAGGCCTTCGGCGCAATCGCCTGCCAGCGGCGCTCGAGCACGACGCGAAAGGTCATGGCGTCGAGTTCGGCGCGGCGCGCCACCAGGCCCTTATACGTCTTGAAGTGCTCGGTGATGTAGAACGTCCTGGGGTCGGCTGCGATCAGGTGATCGCGCGCCTCGAACGATCCCATCGGCAGCATGATCGTGTCCGGCTCGCGGCAGCCGATTTGCGCCAGCAGTTTCTTGCCGACGAAGATCGCCGGCGTGCCGTGAGACGCTTTCTCATGCGCGCCGGGGAACGACAGCGCGATCTTGCGAGCCTGAGCCTCGGTCAGCGCCATGGCTATTTGCGTTTCTTCGCTGTCGCGGCCTTGCGCAACGGCGCGGGCGAGGGCTTCGCGCTCTCGCCGAGCAGCTTCTTCGGCGCGATGGCGCGCCAGCGGCGCTCGAGCATCGCGCGCAGGGTCTTCGCGTCGATGCGGGCGATGCGCACCAGCACGCTGGGATAGTTCTTGTAGTGGTCGGTGATGAAGAAGGTCTTGGGATCGGCCTCCAGCAGCATGTCGCGCTCGTCGATCGATGCCACGATCAGCACGATCGAATCGTCTTCGCTGCGCAGCCGCGTGAAGAACTTCTTCTCGATCTTGAACGACGGCTGGCCATAGGACGAACTCTCGTTCGCGCCCGGAAACGACAGCGCGATCTTCTTCAGGTCAGCCTTGGTGATCGGCATGGTTCGCCTCCAACGTTCCGCGCGGTTCGGCGGCGAGTTCCAGCAGCGCGGCCAGCCGGTCGGCGGCGACTTTCGCGAAACGCAGCGTCACGGCTTTGCGGCGGCTGGCATGCACCGGGCTAAGGATCGCGGGGCGCACGATGGCGCCGCCATAGCGGTCGGCGACGATCAGTCCGGTGCCGGGCGGCACGTGCTCGTCGGGAAAATCGGGCGGGATCGCGAAATAGAAGTGCTCGCAGAACTCCAGGTATTCGGGCCATTTGGTGTCGCCGCGCAAATCGGCGAGCGCGACCTTGATCTCGACGCCGAGCAGCGTTCCGTCCGGGCCCAGTGCCGCCACGTCGAGCCGCCTTCCATTGGCCAGGGTGAATTCGAGGATCGGACTGTAGCCCTGGAGCAGCAGGAGACGGCTGACGCCGCGCGCCACATCTGTCGCCGTTGCTGTCGAAATCATCGCCATGCCGCATTGGAACATTAGAAGAACAAAAGATCAATATTGCCCAGTCCCGGCGGTGCGTGCGGCCCCGCTGCTTTCAGAGCAGGCGCTCGTAGAACCCGCCGAAGCTGCGTGCTTTGTCCACCAGGTGGATTTCCAGAATCCAGTGGCGCTCATCGCCCCTGTCATCCGGATCGCGCATCCGCTTGGCGTTGCCCGCCGTGATCATGCGGCCCTCACGCCCCAGCGGCGGGTGCGGGAATTTGCCGTGGATCGTGTGCCCGGCGATCTCGCCGCCGAACAGCCAGCCGGCCTCCGCCGCCGTCTTCTGCGCGAAGGCATAGAGCGCCTCGCCGGTGATGTCGGGGCTCGCGTGGTAGTGCGCTTGCACGATGTCGAACAGAAGCGGCAGGTCGGCGACCAGGCGGCGCTTCACCGGGTCGCTGCCCAGCGCATATGTGCGCCCCAGATCCGCCTCCCATTCCTCCAGCACCGGTCCGAGGTCGAGATAGACGAGGTCGTCGGGCGCGATCGTATGGACCTGCGGATCGTCATGAAAGATGCACACCGTGTTCGGCCCGGCGCGCACGATGCGCTTGTGCCAGTGATGCAGCACGCCGAATTTCTCGCGCGCGAAGGCGGCAATCTCATCATTGAGCTCGTCCTCGCGCTTGCCCGGCACGATCAACTCTGCGCGCTCGATGGCATCGAACAGTGCCATGCCTTTTGCCTCGGCGGCCTCGAGATTGGCGCGGCGTTCGGTTTTTCGCATCGTCATTGCGCCACGGTGGCATCGCGGCCGGACAAAGACAAACGGGCGGACCGCATGGCCCGCCCGTTCGATGCGCATGTCGATTTTTGTTTTATTCCGCGGCCAGCAGTTCGTTGCCCTTGGAACGGTCGCCGAAATTGATGGTCTGGAGGTATTTGATGCCTTCCTCGGCGATGTCGTCGCCGACCATGCGCTCGCCTTCGTTCTTGAGCTCCTCCATGTCGACATACATGCCGTAGAACGCCTTGGTGCGCTCGGTGATGATGCCGGCATTGAGCAGCGTCTTGATCAGGACGCGGAAGATGTTGGCGGACTGCTTCATGCCCTCGCGGCGGTCGGCGTCGGTGAAGGCCTCCATGATCGCGGCGCGCGCGTCCTGCCAGTCGATGCCGACGCTGTCATAGACGACCTGCATCTGCTCGGCGTTGACGAGGTTGAACAGCAGCGTCTGGAAGCATTGCGCGGCCCAGTCCTCGACCAGGTTCTGTTCTTCGGTGGAGAGTTTGGGAATTGTGCGGTCGGCCCAGATCTTGCCGAATTTGTGGTGGAAGGCCTCGTCGGTCATGACCAGCTGGCAAAGCTTGACCAGCAATGGGTCCTGCGAATTCTGGTACAGCGTCGCGAAGGCGCCCATCGCGAGGCCCTCGACCAGCATCTGCATGCCGACGATCTTCTTGTAGACCTCCGGCGCGCCGACCATCTCGGTCAGCAGGTTCTGCAGCGTGGCGCCGCAGGGCAGCGGCGTGCCCCAGCGCGCCGCGATATAGCGCGAGAAGCCGGTGACGTGACGGGCTTCCTCGCGCGTCTGGTTGGCGGCATATTCCTGGGCGCCGGGATCGCGCAGGATGTGGCACAGCGAGGCGGACAGCGACAGCGCGCCCTGCTCGCCATGCAGGATCGCCGACAGCTGCCAGCGCGTGGATTCGTTGGCGAATTTGATCTTCTGCTCGGGCGTCATCTTTTCGCCGATGCGGGTGTGGAAGATCGGGAAGAAGCGCTCGGGCAGGATCATGTCCTTGCGGGTGTCGAACGAGTCCGAGAAGTCGATGTACTTCTTGTCGAGGGGGTCCCAGAAATGGTCGTGGGTCGCGCTGATGATCTTGTCGAAGGCCGTGGTGCGCACGCCGTAGCGCTGCGGGTTCAGCATCGAGGGGAAATCGTCCGGCGCCACCGCGTCATAGGCATTGTCTTTGGTGATCTGGACCATGGTGCGAACTCCCGCTGCTTCAAGGCTCGAAATAGTGACGAAGGCGTCAGTGTGAAGGGGAAGGCGTGAAAAGTCAATGAAAATGACGCCTGCGTCACATTTATGACGCAGCGTTCACAGAGCACCGCCGAAATAGCGCCGCTCAGTCCTTCTCGCTGAGCGAACCCTTGGTCGAGGCGACGCCGCCTTCCAGCCGCTCGTCGGGCGCGATCGCCTGGCGCAGCGCGCGCGCCACGCCCTTGAAGCAGCTCTCCACGATGTGATGGCTGTTCTCGGCGTAGAGATTCTCGATATGCAGGCAGACGCCGGCGTTCTGCGCGAAGGCCTGGAACCACTCCTTGAATAGTTCGGTGTCCATCTCGCCCAGCTTGGGCTTGGGGATGGTCACCTTCCAGATCAGGTATGGCCGGTTGGAAACGTCGAGCGCGACGCGGGTGAGGCATTCGTCCATCGGGATCAGGGCCGAGCCGAAGCGCGTGATGCCGGAAAAATCGCCCAGCGCCTTCTTCACCGCCTGGCCGATGACGATGCCGGTGTCCTCGGTGGTGTGGTGGAAGTCGACATGCAGGTCGCCCGAGGCGCGGACCTTCAGGTCGATCATCGAATGGCGGCCGAAGCTCTCCAGCATGTGGTCGAGGAAGCCGATGCCGGTGTCGATATCGCAGTCGCCCGCCCCGTCGAGGTCGAGCGAAACCGCGATCTCGGTCTCACGGGTTTTTCTTTCCACAGTTGCGGTGCGCATGGGACCATTCTAGCGAAGTGCCGAACGGTCTATTATCGCACCCATGGGGAACTGTCGAACGGAGGCCGTCCTGCCGTCGCATGCAAGCACAATCCGCCGCCGGCTCATCGTCCTGACGATGGCCGCGTTCTGCGTCGCGGCGCCCGGCTGGGCCGGGGCGGCGCCGGATCCAGCGCATCCGGCGCATCCCACCGATCCCTGCCTGACGGCGCCCTGCCGCGCCGGCGGTTACAGCGTCCGGGTGCGCGGCGAGGGTGCGCATTACACGCTGGTCGGCGTCCGGCGCTCGCCCTATGTGCTGCCCGACGGCGCGATCCTGATCTTTCCCGGCGAGACGCTCGTCTTCGCGTTCGCGCCGGACGGCGACATGCTCGGCGCGCCGCGGTTCGTGGCGGAATATGCGCCGCAATTTCCGGCCGAGCGCGACACCGCGGGCGACCCCACCGCGACGCCGCCGTTGGCCGATCTGCCCAAGCTGGCTGGCGGCCTGCCCAGGGACATGCTGGCGAAATTCCCACCCGGAACCGTCATCGTCTCCTACGGCCAGTCCGCGGGCCAGTCCGGCATGAACCTGACGCTGATGAGCAACCTCGCCAAGACAATGAAGCTCGACGCCGTGATCGCGCTGATCGCATCGGGCGGCTATGACGAACGCCATGCCAGCACCTGTCCGGTCCTGCCGAACCTGATCGACGATGAAAACTGGGCCCAGCCCCTGGGTCCCATGCTGCTGACCAATTTCCGCTTCCAGCCCGCCGGCGGCGGCATGGTCTGCGACTAGGTGTTCAGTCCCAGGGTGTGGTGAAGCGGATTTAGTCTGAATCGATTTGGCTGCTTCGTCCAGACATTGCAGATGTGCTGATACGGCGTGAGGCCTCTGAGGGTCTTGAGGCGTTTGGCGAAGTTATAGGCCATGAGGAATGCGTGGAGATGCTCTTTGAGCTGAACATGCGTTCCGTAGTGGTAGCGTTTGACGGTCGCTTCCTTGAGCGTGCGATTCATTCGTTCGACCTGGCCGTTGGTCCATGGATGGTTCGGCTTGGTGAGCCGATGTTCGATGCCATGATCATTGCAGGTTCGGTCAAAGACGTGCCCGCGCCATAGCGCCGTGGGTTTTGTGCGGTTCTTCGGCAGGTCAGCGAACTGGACGCCGTTGTCGGTCAACACCGTGTGGATTTTGTAGGGAACGGCTTTGAGAAGAGCCTTGAGGAAGTCGCAAGCTGTCTGCTGGCGGGCGTTCTCATGTAGCTCCGCATAGGCAAACTTCGAAGTTCGATCGATCGCCACGAAGAGATAGAGCTTGCCTTCCTCGGTGCGGACTTCGGCGATGTCGATGTGGAAGTAGCCGATGGGATAGGCCTTGAACGTCTTCTTGGCCGGTTTGTCTCCTTCCGTCTCCGGCAGCCTGGCAATGCCGTGGCGCTGGAAGCAGCGATGCAGTGACGACCGCGTCAGATGCGGCACTGTCGCCTGAAGGGCATAGAGGCAGTCGTCGAGCGGCAACAGCGTGTGCTTGCGGAAGGCGACGATCATCGCCTCTTCCTCCTTCGACAAAACTGTCGAACGCGGCTCCTTCGGCCCCATCCTGGCATCGGCGGCAGACGTCCGGCGACGCCATTTGGCAACCGTCTTCTGGTTGATGCCGTAGCGAGCCGACAGTTCTCTCAAGCT
>DATMKZ010000084.1:0-2925 GCA_035570795.1 Rhizomicrobium sp. | reverse complement strand
CACGTCGCCGTGGTCTATACCGTGACTCAGTGGCCGGCGGTGCGGGCGTTGATCGGCGACAAGCGCCTGGACGATCCGAAATTCGCCGCGCGCGCCGGCCGGCGCCAGCATATCGCCGAGCTCTACGACATCATCACGCCGTGGTTCGCGGGCAAGACGCGCGCCGAGATCCAGGCGGCGGCGCAAGCCAACGGCGTGCCGTTCGGTCCGATCTTCTCGCCGGCCGAACTGCTCGAGAGCGAGCAATACGTGACGCGTTCGTTCCTGGCCGAAATGAAGCACCCCATGCTCGGCACGCTGCTGATGCCGCAACTGCCCGTGCAATGGAACGGCCGCTCCTTCGCGCCGCGGCCGGCGCCGGAGATTGCGCGATCGGAACTCGCAGCATGACTCGTCCTCTGTCCGGCGTGCGCGTCCTCGATTTCGGCCTGCTGACGGCGGGCGCCAACACCTCGGCCATGCTGGCCGATCTCGGCGCCGACGTCCTCAAGATCGAATCGGGCGCCTACCTCGATCCCTTCCGTGTCGTCGGCAAGCCCGACAACGAGGACGGCTGGTGGAACCGCTCGCCGCAATTCCAGTTCACCAACCGCAACAAGCGTGGCCTGGCGCTCAACCTCAAGGTTCCCGAAGGCCAGCGGGTGATCCGCGAGCTCGCTGGGCACTGCGACGTGGTCGTCGAGAACTTTCGCCGCGGCGTGCTCGATCGCGCGGGCCTGGGCTATGCCGCGTTGAAGGCAATCAACCCGCGCATCGTGTTCGCCGCCATCTCCAGCCAGGGCGATACCGGGCCGGAGCGCATGAACGTGTCGTTTGGCTCGACGCTCGACGCCACTTCGGGCATTGCCTCGCTCACCGGCTACGAAGGCGAGGAGCCGCGTATCTCGGGCATGGACGTGAACTATCCCGACCAGATCGTGTCGCTGTTCGCCGCCGGCATCGTCATCGCCGCCGTCATGGAGGCGCGCCGCAGCGGCACGGGCGCGTTCCTCGACTTCTCCCAGCGCGAGGTCGCCTCCTTCACCCTGGGCGAGGAAATATTAGCCGCCTCGGCCGATCCGGCGCGGCGGCTGAGCCCGCGCGGCAACGGGGAGGAAGGCGTGGCCCAGCAGGACGCCCATCGCTGCAAGGATGGGCGCTGGATCGCGGTCACGCTCGACATCGCCGATCCATCGCTCGGCGCGTTCTGCGCGGCTCGCAGCGGCGAGGAGGCCGTGGCGGCGCTGCTCGCCACGGGAATCGCCGCCGCGCCCTGCAACGACGGCGCCGACCTGCTGCGCGACAGCAAGCTCGCCGGCGTCAGCCTGGTGCGCGACGAGCGCGGCGGACTGGTCAAGGGCCTGCCCTACCGGCTCGACGGCCAGGGCATCACCATCGAGCGCGCCGCACCCGATCTCGGCCAGCACACCGATGAGGTGTTGCGCGAGCTTTTGGGCTACGGCGATGCCGAGCTGGCGAAACTGAAAGAAGCGGGCGTGACCGCGACGACGCCCACGATTGGAGAGATCTGAATGGCGCGCGCCGAAGTGCACAGACTGATGGAGCGCATGGCGATCCCGGCCATCGCCGCGCCGATGTTCCTGGTCTCCAATCCGGCGCTGACCTTGGCCTGCTGCAGCGAAGGCATCATGGGCAGCTTCCCGGCGCACGGCACGCGCAGCCGCGAGGAGTTCCAGGCCTGGCTCGACGAGATGCAGGAAGGCATGAAGCGGCTGGAGGATTCCGGCCGCAAGCCCGCGCCGTGGGCGGTGAACCTGGTCGTGCATCCGTCGAACCCGCGTTACCCCGGCGATCTCGAGCTGGTCGAGAAATACCAGGTGCCGGTGGTGCTGACGTCGAAGGGCGCGCCGGGCGATGCCATCAAGCGCATCCATGGCTGGGGCGCTGTGGCGCTGCACGACATCGCCAACCGTCGCCACGCCGAGAAGGCGCTGGAAGCCGGCGTCGACGGCGTGATCGCGGTCGCGGGCGGCGCCGGCGGCCATACCGGCACGATCAACCCCTTCGCCCTGATGAACGAGGTGCGCCAGCTGGGCGATCACTTCGCCATCGTGCTGGCGGGCGGCCAGACCACCGGCCGCGACGTGCTGGCGGCCGAAGCGATGGGCGCCGACCTCGCCTATATCGGCACGCGCTTCATCGCCACCCAGGAGGCGATGGCGGCGGCGGCGCACAAAGACATGATCCTGAAGACCCGCGCCACCGACGTCTTCCTCACCGCCTCGATCGACGGCGCGCCGGCCAACTGGCTGACGCCCAGCCTGTTAGCCGCCGGCGTCGACCTCGACGTCCTGCGCACGACCTTGCCCGGCAAGATCGTGGCGGCTGAGGAGAACAAGAAGCGCTGGAAGGACATCTATACGGCGGGCCACGGCGTCGGGAACATCGAGGACATTCCGACGGCGGCGGAGCTTTGCCGGCGGTTGGTGACGCAGTATCGGGTCGCGAAGTCAGAAATGTTGCCCATCCTTCGAGACGGCCGCTGCGCGGCCTCCTCAGGATGAGGTCGAATTGTTGCGACGCTTTTACCTCACCCTGAGGAGCCGCACGAAGTGCGGCGTCTCGATCGGGCGGAGTAACCTCCGCCCTGTGGTGGGCCACACGCGCTTTTCGCTTCGCGCAACGAGTCCGGTGGCATCGCAGCCTGCCCTGCTCTAGGCTTCGCCCCCTGAGTTCAGGGGGATGCGCGTGAAGACAAAGGCGGCGGTCTGTTACGAAGCCGGCAAGACCCTCGAGATCGAGACGGTCGATCTCGAAGGGCCGAAATTCGGCGAGGTGCTGGTCGAAATCAAGGCGTCGGGCGTCTGCCACACCGACGAATTCACGCGCTCGGGCGGCGATCCCGAAGGCCTCTTCCCGGTGATCTTCGGCCACGAGGGCGCGGGCGTGGTGGTCGATGTCGGGCCGGGCATCGTGTCGCTCAAG
>DATMKZ010000083.1:0-15098 GCA_035570795.1 Rhizomicrobium sp. | reverse complement strand
CCTCTACTACATCGGCGGCATCATCAAGCACGCCAAGGCGCTCAACGCCTTCACCAATCCGCTGACGAACTCCTACAAGCGGCTGATCCCCGGCTTCGAGGCGCCGGTGCTGCTCGCCTATTCGTCGCGCAACCGCTCGGCATCGTGCCGCATTCCGTTCTCGGCCTCGCCCAACGGCAAGCGCGTCGAAGTGCGCTTCCCCGATCCCGGCGCCAACCCGTATCTCGCCTATGCCGCGATGCTGATGGCGGGCCTCGACGGCATCGAGAACAAAATCCATCCGGGCGAGCCGATGGACAAGGACCTCTATGCGCTGCCGCCCGAGGAGCTCAAGCAGGTGCCGACGGTCTGCGGCTCGCTCCGCGAGGCGCTGGACAATCTCGACAAGGACCGCGCCTTCCTCAAGAAGGGCGGCGTGTTCAGCGACGACTTCATCGACAGCTACATCGAGCTGAAGATGGGCGAGGTCTATCAGTTCGAACACACCCCGCATCCGGTCGAGTTCAAGATGTACTACTCGGTCTGATCGGGGCCGCTATCGACTGCGACAGGGCCGGACCGCGAAGTCCGGCCCTTTTGCTTGGTCCGGCGCCCGAAAAATCGCCGAATACGAGCGCAAAACTGTGATAATACTTACCGCAGGCGAGCGGGGGCGTCATGGCGGGGTTTGTCGAGGGATTGGCGTCGGCGGCGGGCAAGACCGTCGAATATTTCGGCCCACAGGCGCGGCGAATCCTGATCGGGTTCGTCCTGGTCTTCGCCTTTTTCGCCACCGGCACGGTGCTGCTCTTCGTGCTGGCCGCCGACCAGCTGCAGAGTTCGATGTCGGCGCCGGGCCTTTTGACGGTCAAGTCGTCGATCGGCGCCATCCGCCAGGACGTCGCCTCGGTCGAGTATTACTACAAAGTGCTCGACGTCATCACGAGCAAGCAGGTCGAGACCGAGGAGGCGCTCAACCAGGCGAACATCGAAGCGCAAAGCGCCTTGTCGCGGATGACCAGCAGCGCCGACGACATCAATGCCTTCATCACCCAGAACGACACCGGCTATATCAGGCCGCCGCTGGTCCTGCAGCATTTCGGGCAGACGGCACCGGCACCGGCACCGGCAAAGCCGGCGGCGCCGGCGGCGCCACAGAATCCGCAGATTCCCATGCTCGGCATGTCGCCAGGTTCGATCGCGCACGCGCCCGCCCCGCCGCCGCCCAATCCGGCTCTGGCGCAATCGCCGATCCTCGATTTCGGCAGCGCGGTGACGGGTTATTTCGCCGACTACTATGCGCAGCTGAACGGCATGACGGCGCCGGACGCGGACGCGGCGCGTGCCGCGCTCGATACGTTCCGCAACCAGGTCTACAAATCGCTGCAGGCCTACACCGCGGCGCACGCGCAATACGATTCCAGCACGAGCAGCGCGCAGTCGCTCAAGGCGCAGCTTGGCGCACTGAGCCAACAGAAGAGCCAGCTGGACGACAACGTTGCGCCGAAGGGCAGCCCGCTCGCCAATGACGAGTATTGGAACCTGTGCGAGGATTTCTATTCGTTCAAGACGCTGGTCGGCGACTGGGCCTACAAGATCGTGCTGCTGCCCAAGATGATGCTGATCCTGACGCTGTCGATCTTCATGGGCGTGCTGGGCAGCCTGATCTATCTGAGCCAGGAGTTCGTGCGCGATCCGGACTGCCGCAACATCTGGGACATCCTGTTCCGCATCAGCCTGGGCGCGGGCGTGGCGTTCGCCCTGTTCTTCTTCGCCGCCGCCGGCATGCTGGCGATGTCGCAGAGTTCGTCGGGCGCGGCGCAGAGCGACATGAGCCCCTACCTGATTTCCTTTCTCGGCATCACCGGCGGCTATCTGTCGGACCGCGTGACGCAATGGATGCGCGAGGTCGGCGAGAATGCGTTCAAGGTCGACGCCGGCGGGCCGCCGCCGCGCTGGGCGGTCGGCCTCGACGCGGCACTCAAGGCGGCGGGGCTGGACGCCGCAGCGCTGGCATCGGCCAGCGCCGCGCCGCAAGCCGACGTCGCGAGCTGGATCGCGCTGCAAAAGCCCGTGCCGGGCGACAAGCAGGGATTGATCGCCGCGTTCATGCGGATGCATCCGAGCCATCTGTTCACCGATATCGCGCCCGGCTGAGCGCTCAGGCGGCGGCGGTGTTTTCTTCCGGCTGGCTCGCGGGCAGGACGACATAGGCGCAGCAGCCCTTGCCGGGCTCGCTTTCCAGCCAGGCGCGGCCGCCATGCAGGTCGGCGAGGCCGCGGACCAGCGCGAGGCCGAGGCCGGTGCCGCCGGCCTGGCGGTCGTAGCGGTTGTCGACCTGGCTGAACGGCGTGAAGATCTTGTCGAGCTTCTCGCGCGGGATGCCGGGGCCGTTGTCCTGGACGGAAATCTGGAAGCCGCCGCAGCGCGCCAGCTCGGCGCGCACCGTGATGCGTCCGCCTTCGGGCGTGAACTTCACGGCGTTGGAGACGAGGTTGATCAGGATCTGCTTGAGGGCCCGCTCGTCGGCATAGAGCGGCGGACAGGCCGCGTCGAGCTCGATGGCGAGCGTCTGCTGGCGCTCGCGGGCCTTGGCGCCGATCAGCTTGAGGGCGATGTCGAAGGTACGCTTGGCATCCAGCGGATGCGGCGCGATCTCCATCTTGCCGGCCTCGATCTTGGCGACGTCGAGCAGGTCGTTTATCAGGCTGAGCAGGTGCGCGCCGGAGGAATGGATGTCGCCGGCATATTCCTTGTAGCGCTGCGAGCCGACGGGGCCGAAGCATTCCTGGGCGATGATCTCGGAGAAGCCGAGAATGGCGTTGAGCGGCGTGCGCAGCTCGTGGCTCATATTGGCGAGGAAGGCGGTCTTGGAGGCGTTGGCGGTCTCGGCCTCGAAGCGCTTGCGCAGGGCTTCGTCGCGGGTCTCTTCCAGCTCGCGGGCGAGGTCCTCGACCTGGAAGCGCAGGCGGGCGTCCTCGTCGACGCGGCGCGCCAGGCGGCGGCCGTCGAAGAAGAGCTGCGCCGCATAGGCGGGAATGAGCACGGCGGTGCCGTAGTCGATCATCGAGCCGCCGAAGGCGAAGCGCAGCGCCGCCACCGCCGAGATCGGCGCCAGGCAGGCGAGGAACATGTCCATGTGCGTGGCGCGGCTGACGATCAGCGTCGACAGCATGCCGACGGTCGCGCCGGCGAGGAAGATGTGATTGATCTGGCTGGTGGGATCCCACAGCAGCCACGGCACCAGGCCCCAGATCGTGCTGATGACGATCTGCAGGATCGTCATGCGCGCGAACCACGGACGCACGGCCTCGTAGTCGGTCTGGCCCGCCGTCGTCATCTGGTAGAACGAGACGATGTTGGAGGCGAGGAACATGGTGATCGAGACGATGCAGGGCAGAAGGATCGCCTGCTCGAAGGGACGATGGCCGAGATAGCCGAAACTGTCCGAGCCCAGCCAGGCCAGCGCCAGCGCCCACAACGGCGAGGTGAAGCGCGTGGTGCGCATCGCCGACGCGACGAGATCGAGCTGCGCGTTCAGCACGCGCACGTCGGCGCTGCGTCTGACCCTCAGCTGTTGTCCGAAACCCACGCCGTACCCCTGCCTGACGCGCCCGCAAACGGGGTGCATGGGGGGATAGTACGGCCCGGTCCTTAAAATTCTCTGAGACCGGTAAAGGTTAGCGGTTCACTACCGCAATATCGGCAAGGGCTTCGACCACTAACGGAACGTAAACGTCGAGCCGCGTGCCGCGGCCGAGCACGCTTTCGCGCGTTGCCTGCGCCCTTGCCCTCGAGGCGGCGCCACGGCAAATCTACGAAGCCGTCGTCAAAAAATGGCTGCGACGCCTCAAGAGGTTTCGCAGGACCCGGCGATGGCTATTGTAGCAAGTTCCCGAATCGCGCAGCAGAACAGATGGCCAAAGCACCCGATCTCTTCGACGACAATGCGCCGGCCTCCAAGGCCTATACCGCCAAGGACATCGAGGTCCTGGAGGGGCTGGAACCGGTGCGCCGGCGGCCCGGCATGTATATCGGCGGCACCGACGAGCGCGCGCTGCATCACCTGGCGGCCGAAATCCTCGACAATGCGATGGACGAAGCGGTGGCCGGCTTCGCCAACCGGATCGAGATGGAACTTTCCGCGGGCGACATATTGACGATCCGCGACAACGGCCGCGGCATTCCGGTCGATCCGCATCCCAAGTTCAAGGCCAAGTCGGCCCTGGAAGTCATCATGACCACGCTGCACGCCGGCGGAAAATTCGGCGGCAAGGTCTACGACACCTCGGGCGGCCTGCACGGCGTCGGCGCCTCGGTGGTCAACGCCCTGTCGGACTGGATGGAAGTCGACGTCGCGCGCGACAAGAAGAGCCACAAGATGCGCTTCGAGCGCGGCAAGGCCGCCGGCAAGCTCAAGGACATGGGCGCGGTGAACCGGCGCGGCACCATCGTCGCGTTCCATCCCGATCCGCAGATCTTCGGCAAGGACTGCCACTTCTCGCCGGCGACGCTGTACCGGATGGCCAAGTCGAAGGCCTATCTGTTCCGCGGCGTCGAGATCCGCTGGAAGTGCGATGCGGCACTGATCAAGGGCGAGACGCCGGCCGAGGACACGCTGAAATTCCCCGGCGGCCTGCTCGATTTCCTCAAGAGCGAGGTCGGCGCCAGCCACACGGTGACGCTGCGCGACTTCAACGGCCGCACCGAGAACAAGGGCGACGGCAAGGGCGCGGTCGAATGGGCGGTGGTGTGGACGCCGCAGATCGACCCCTTCGTGCACTCCTATTGCAACACCATCCCGACCAGCCAGGGCGGCACGCATGAGCAGGGCCTGCGCAACGCGCTGACCAAGGCGCTGCGCAGCCATGGCGAGCGCGTCAACAACCGCAAGACGGCGCTGGTCACCGCCGACGACGTGATGGCGGCGGCCTGCGGCGTGCTTTCGATCTTCATCCGCGAGCCCGAGTTCCAGGGCCAGACCAAGGACAAGCTGTCGTCGCCCGACGCGCAGCGCCTGGTCGAGAACGTGGTGCGCGATCATTTCGATCACTGGCTGGCGGAGAGCCCGGCGGAGGCCGACAAGCTGCTCGATTTCGTCGTCGACCAGGCCGAGGACCGGCTCAAGCGGCGGCAGGAAAAGGAAACCCAGCGCAAATCGGCGACGCGCAAGCTGCGGCTGCCGGGCAAGCTGTCGGACTGCACGCGCGACGGGCGCGACGGCACGGAGATATTCCTGGTCGAGGGCGACAGCGCCGGCGGCTCGGCCAAGCAGGCGCGTGACCGCGCCACGCAGGCGGTGCTGCCGCTGCGCGGCAAGATCCTCAACGTCGCCAGCGCCGCGGCGGGCAAGCTGCAGCAGAACCAGGAACTCACCGACCTGGTCCAGGCGCTGGGCTGCGGCACGGGCGCGAAATACCGCGAGAGCGACCTGCGCTATGAGCGCGTCATCGTGATGACCGACGCCGACGTCGACGGCGCCCATATCGCGTCGCTGCTGCTGACCTATTTCTATCGCGAGATGCCGGGGCTGATCAAAGAGGGGCACCTGTTCCTCGCCATGCCGCCGCTCTACCGCATGACGCAGGGCACGAGGAACGAATACGCCCGCGACGACGCGCATCGCGAATTGCTGCTCAAGACCGTGTTCAAGGGCAGCGCCAAGGTCGATGTCGGACGCTTCAAGGGCCTGGGCGAGATGATGCCGGCGCAGCTCAAGGAGACGACGATGAAGCCGGGCAGCCGCACGCTGCTCAAGGTCGAGATCGCCGAGGACGAGCGCAAATCGACCGAGAGCATCGTCGAGCGGCTGATGGGCAAAAAGCCGGAGCTGCGCTTCCAGTACATCCAGGAAAACGCGCAGTTCGTGACGGCGGTTGACGTCTAGGGCAGCTTCACCTTGCCGTAGACGATCGTCGAGTCGCCGGTCTGCGACGGGATCGCCGTATCGGGTCGCGTGGCGGCCAGTTTCCTGCCGTCGGGCGGCAGGCCGTAATGCTGCTCGGCGAGCAGGATCTCGACCGGCTGTCGCGCCGCAAAGCTCAGCGTCAGCGTCTTGCTGCGGCAATCGTCGGTGCTGCAGGCGATGATGGTGCCGCGCGGGTTGAGGGTGTCCGCCGCCGTGACGAAGACCTCGCCGTCCAGCGCGACGCGCGTCAGCCCGGCGTCTTTCGGCACGACGACGACCATGCGGTTGGCGCCGGGCGAGCCCTGCAGGACCAGCGTCACGCTGCGGCCGGCGCCATCGGACACGGAGGTCGCCCGCGCGCCCGGCGCGGCGTAGCGCATCGCCCCGGCCGGCGCCATGTAGGACGGCTGCAGCGCGACGGGGCTGGCGAATTGCGGCGTGTCGCCGAAAGCGGCGGCGGCCCGCAGCGCTTTGGGCAGTGGCGCACCGGTATCGACGGTCCACAGGGCTTTGCCGTCGACATGGTCGTCGACGAAGTTGATGTCGAGGCGCTGCGGCGCGATGGCGCTATAGGCCGGTTGCAGGCCGGCGATCACCGCGGCGACGATCGCCGCGCCGGCGACGGCCGACAGGGCTCCGCGCCAAGCCCGGCGGCCGAGCGGCCGTGCCACCAGCAGCGGCAGCAACGTCATGGCGCCGAAGGCGAGCGAGAGCGTGATCAGGGGATGCAGCGCCAGCCCCTGCACCACTTCACTGGCGGAGGCGAGCGACAGCCAGATCGCCAGCGCCGGCAGCGCGGCGAGGAACAGCGCGATGGCGCCGGCACCGCCGCTCCAGGCGCCGCGCAGCCGCGCCTGGGCGAGCAGCAGCGGCGACGCGATCAGCGCCGGAAACAGGAAATAGGGACTGAGGCCGGGCAGGAAAATCGCCGTGCCGATGGCGAGGACGGCGAGCCATATCCACACCGACAGCGCCGTCATCCGTGCGCTGGCGAGGCGCGAGACCGCGAGCATCACCGCGAGGACGCCGAGCGCCAGCGCGATGCGCAGCCAGATCGGGAAGGCATAGGACGGATCGGGCTGGCCGGAGACCAGGACGGCGATCTCATGCAGCAGCCAGCCGAAAAGGGCGCTGCCGAGCAGCGCGGCGGGCGGGATGGCAAAGGCCGCGAGCCGGCGGCCGATGCCCAGCACTTCGCCGCGCGACAGATACGCGGCGGCGGCGAGCAGCAGCAGCGCGACGACGCTGAGCGGCAGCGCCCAGCTCGCCGGCAGGCGCGGCAGCAAGCGGCCGAACACGGTGAGATAGATGTCGTCGCCGCCGGCCAGCCCGGCGAAATCGGTCTGCATCAGGGCGCTTGCCACGCCCAGCATGTTGTCGCCATGCTGCTGCAGCGTTTGCCGGCTGAGATTGGCGCGGGTGTCGAGCGGCGTGTGGTAATGCGCGACGTTGCCGCTGAAGGCGAAATTGTAGCCGGTGAAACCCTTGTTGAGGAACACGGTCAGGTCGGTATCGTTGGGCAGCAGTTTGTAGATCACCGCGAACAGCGAACTGGTCGCCATCTCGGGCACGCTCTTCGCGTAGAGATCGATCAGGCGGCCGTCACCGGGGCTGGTCTGGAACAGCAGGCTGGGGCCCTGATTGCCGCGGGCCTCGACATTGACGACGACGCCGACGCGCGCCCGGAACGCGGGATTGTCGACGAAGGCGCTGGCGCCGAGCAGGCCCGCCTCTTCGCCATCGGTGATCAGCGCAAGGATGGGGTGCGTCGTCTTCATGCCGCGCGCCTGCAGCGCGCGCACGGTCTCGAGCACGGTCGCGACGCCCGACTGGTCGTCGGAGCCTCCGGGACCCGCCGGCACCGAGTCGTAATGCGCCATCAGGACGATGGCCTTGCCGGCGCCCGGCGCAACCTCGGCGAGGACGTCCTCGACCGTGCCACAGGCGAAGAAGCCGTATTGCGGCCGGCCGTTGCAACCGAGCGCGCGATAAACGCTGGTCTTGATGCCGAGGCGCGCGAATTCGGCGCGGACGCGGTCGCGCACCGCCTGGTTGGCGGCGGACGAAACGGGATGCGGCACTTCGGGGCCGAGCAAGCGGCCGAGCGTCGCGTCGGCGCGGGCGGCAGAGAATTCCGTCGCCGGCGCATCCAGGCCGCGCGGCACCGGCAGGCCGTTGAAGGTGGCGCCGAGGAACCAGATCGCGACGGCGACAAGCGCCAGGGCGGCGAGACGCAGGCTCGCAGCCGTGTTGTTCGAATCCATGAAAAGCCCTCCCGGCGCCGATCCTATCCGAGCCCGAGAGGGCGCGGAACCGGCATTCGGATGCAGCTCAGGCGGCGAGGCGCGGTTCGCCAGCGGCGGGCACGGCTTCGCCGGGTGCCCGTGCGCGAAAAGGCTGGATCATCTGGCCGAGGAAGCCGTCCGGCATCGGATCGTCGATGCCGAAGACGGTGGGCTGGCGACGCGGCATGTAGAAGGTGCCGAACAGGATGTCCCACAGCGGCAGGCCACCGGCGAAGTTCTTGTCGAGGCCTTCCTCGGCCTTGGTGTGGTGCCAGCGGTGGAACGCCGGGCTGACGAACCAGGTGCGGAACGGGCCGAGATCCCAGCGCACATTGGCGTGCACCATGATGGCGTAGAAGGTGGTCAGCGGCGCGTAGAGCGCGACCGGCGTCAGGTTGAAGCCGAGCGCCACCAGCGGCACCGCCTGGATCAGCTTGGCGCCGATGTCGTTGACCGGATGCAGGCGGACCGCGGACAGCCAGTCCATCTCGGTCGAGGAATGGTGCACGGCGTGGAACGGCCACAGGCGCGTGCGGTGGAACATCCGGTGCTGCCAGTAGCCGAAGAAGTCGCCGACGACGAAGACCTCGATGCCCTGCAGCCAGAGCGGCTGGCGGCTGAGGAGGCCGTGGCCTTGCGCCAGCGTGCCATAATGCAGTCCGAAGATCGCGATCAGCGGCAGCACCGCGACGGCGAGTACGATGGGCGTAATCGCCTTGGTGACGATCGGCGTCCACAGCCAGTAGACGCAGTCGGTCCAGAAGCCGCGGCGCAGGATCTTTTGCCCGGGGATGGACGGCCAGAAGCGGGCGATGACCCAGTACAGCGCCGTCAAGCCCGCGAAGGCGATGGCGAGACCGATCAGGCGGTGGGCGAGCGTGTCGAGCATTATGAGCCTCGAACGGCAGACGAGCCCAATCCCGTCGCGCGGAACAGCCAAAGTTCCCGGAACCAGTTGCCCACCATCCCGTTCTGGTCGCAAGGGCTGCGTTATCTCAACCTTGGACACACAACATGATCATTCGTAAATTGCTGGCCACCAGCGCCATCGCGCTGCTGGCCGGTGTCGGCGCCATGGCCGCCACGTCGACGGCCGCCAGCGCGCGCACCGTGTGCAACAGCGACGGCGATTGCTGGCACGAAAGCACGCAGTATGAATACCCGGCAACGCTGGGCGTGCATTTCTATGGCGACGACTATCGCACCGCCCATCGCGACCTGGAACGCACCGGTGACAGCGACCATGCCCGCGACCACTACACATGGCGCGAGAACCACGACGGCCGCGGCTATTATCGCCAGGGCCTCTGGGTCGCGTTCTGACCCATTCGAAGAAAAGGGCGGGCTTCGGCCCGCTTTTTTTGTCCGGCGCTGGAAATACGAGACCGTCCGGGCCTGATGACCCCGCCAGCGCGTTGTCTGTCTCGAACCCCGGCCCATTCAGGCCACCCTCGTCATATCGTCGGACAAGACAAAAACGTGATAGCCAGGCCCGTCGTCCTGATTGTGGAAGATGAGGCGCTCATTCGGATGAGCGCCGTCCATATGGTGGAAGATGCCGGCTTTGCCGTCGCAGAGGCCCGCAACGCCGATGAGGCGATCGCAATCCTGGAGACAAGGCGCGATATCCGCGCGGTGTTCACCGATATCCGGATGTCCGGCTCCATCGACGGATTGAAGCTGGCCCATGCGATTCGCGGCCGGTGGCCGCCGATCCACCTGCTGCTGACGTCCGGGCTGGAAATTCCAAAGGACGAAATATTGCCCGCAAAGGGCCGGTTTATCCGCAAACCCTATGGCGCAGAGGAGGTCGTGACCGCATTGCGGGAGCTTTTCGACCCCGACGGGGCCCCGCGACAATTCCGAAGCGACGCAAGCCGAAGCTGTGGTAAGGTGGCCTGACGACAAGATTGGTGGCCCCGGCAGGGCCCGATCGCTTCGCCCTGAAAATTTATGCGGGTACGGCTCTCGAACCGAGGGTCTCCGGTTTTTTGCAGAAAGGGGTTGCCATGGCTCCCCCATCGACAGCGCACCCCGACGTCGCACTCAATCTCGCCCTGGCGGTGATCGCCGCCTCGACCGCGCCCTTGCTGCTTCTCAACGGCGATCTCACGCTGATCGCGGCGAGCAAATCGTTCTGCCGCGCCTTCCAGGTCGAGCCGCAGAGCGTGCCGGGACGGGCGCTTGGCGCGCTCGGCGCAGGCGAATGGGATGTGCCGCAGCTCGCGTCGCTGCTCGCTGCCACGGCATCGGGCTATGCCGAAGTCGACGGCTATGAATTCGACCTCAAACGCAAGGGTCAGCCGAACCGTTGTCTGGTCCTGAACGTCCAGAAGCTCGATTACGGAAACCAGGACAACGTCCGGCTCCTCGTCTCGGTGGCCGATGTCACCGATGCGCGCATCGCCGAGAGGCTGAAGGACGACATGCTGAAGGAGAAGGCCGTCCTTCTCCAGGAACTGCAGCACCGTGTCGCCAACAGCCTGCAGATCATCGCCAGCGTGCTGATGCAAAGCGCGCGCAAGGTGCAGTCCGAGGAAACCCGAACGCACCTGCACGACGCGCATCAACGTGTCATGTCGGTCGCCGCGCTACAGCAGCAGCTCGCGGCATCCAGCGTGGCCGATGTCGCGTTGCGGCCCTATTTCACCACGCTGTGCCAAAGCATCGGCGCGTCGATGATCCGCGACCACAACCAAATGTCCCTCGATGTCAGCGTGGACGGCAGCGTCACGAGCGCGGATGTCTCGGTGAGCCTCGGATTGATCGTCACCGAACTGGTGATCAATGCGCTCAAACACGCATTTCTGGGCGAGCAGAGCGGCAAGATCAAGGTCGACTATCGTTCCCATGGGCCGAACTGGTCGCTGTCGGTGACCGACAATGGCATCGGCATGCCGGCAGACGCCGCAAACGCCAAGCCCGGCCTCGGCACGAGCATCGTCCAGGCGCTTGCCGCGCAGCTGCACGCGGTCGTCAAAGTCTCCGATGCCATTCCGGGGACGGCAGTCTCCATTGCCCACACGCAGATCGCGGCCGTGCGAACGACCGCGGCGGCGGACCGCGCGGTTTAGGCGTGATATCCGCCAGGAAGCCCCGGACATTGACAAATCGTTGCAAATCTCTATGTTGCACCGCACATAATGAGTCTGTCGCCAATACGGGTCGACGACTTCAGGGCGCTCACCTGCGCCCCACCAGGAGCGTAAGACGAGCATCGTGACGAGCACCGGCGCGCAAGCCGGTATTGAAGAAGTACAAGATTCTTCGAATTCCGCGGCTGAAACCAGCCCTCCCCCGCCGACCCCCGACGTGAACGGGTTCGAGACGCTTGGGCTTTCGCCCGAGATACTGAAGGCGGTTGCGGACAGCGGCTACACCGTTCCCACGCCCATCCAGGCGCAGGGCATCCCCCATGTGCTGCAGCGGCGCGACATCATCGGCATCGCCCAGACCGGCACCGGCAAGACGGCGTCGTTCACCCTGCCGATGATCGAGATGCTGGCGCGCGGCCGGGCCAAGGCGCGCATGCCGCGCTCGCTGATCCTGGAGCCGACGCGCGAACTGGCGGCGCAGGTCGCCGAGAGCTTCGAGAAATACGGCAAGTACAACAAGCTTTCGATGGCGCTTTTGATCGGCGGCACGTCGTTCGACGACCAGGACAGGAAACTCGACCGCGGCGTCGACGTGCTCATTGCCACGCCAGGACGTCTCCTCGACCATTTCGAGCGCGGCAAGCTGATGCTGAGCCAGGTCAACATCCTCGTCATCGACGAAGCCGACCGCATGCTCGACATGGGCTTCATCCCCGACGTCGAGCGCATCTGCAAGCTGATCCCGTTCACCCGCCAGACGCTGTTCTACTCGGCGACCATGCCGCCCGAGATCCAGCGCCTCACCGAACAGTTCCTGCACAATCCGGTGCGCGTCGAAGTCTCGCGCCCCGCCACCGCGGCGGTGAACATCGCGCAGGAGATCGTGGGCGTGCCGGCCAATGACTGGGCCAAGCGCGAGGCGCTGCGCCGCCTGATCCGCGAGGCCGAGCCGACGCTCAACAACGCCATCGTGTTCTGCAACCGCAAGCGCGACGTCGACGTGGTCGCGAAGTCGCTGACCAAGCACGGCTTCCAGGCCTCGCCGCTGCACGGCGACCTCGACCAGTCGCTGCGCACCAAGACGCTGGACAGCTTTCGCGCCGGGGATCTGAAGATCCTCGTCGCCAGCGACGTCGCGGCGCGCGGACTCGACATCCCGGCCGTCAGCCACATCTTCAATTTCGACGTGCCCTACCATGCCGACGACTACGTCCACCGCATCGGCCGCACCGGCCGCGCCGGGCGCTCGGGCCATGCCTATATGCTGGCGACGCCGCGCGACGACAAGCAGGTCGACGCCATCGAGCGGCTGATCAAGACGACCATTCCGCGCAAGACGATGGAAAATCTCGAAGTGCGCGAGGACCTGAAGCCGAAGCGCGACGGCGAGCGCGGACGCGGCGGACGCAGCAGCCGCGACCAGAAGAACCGCCGCGACAAATTCCGCCCCGACAAATTCCACGATCACGTCGCGCCGATGGAGCCGACCGCGGTGATCGACGCGCCCGTCGCTGCGACACCAGCCGAGCAGCCGGTCCAGCGCGCGCCGGAGCCGCAGGTACCGCGGGTGCACGAGGCCCGCCCCGAGCGCAAGCAGGAGCAGCGCCGCGACAAGCCGCAGCAGCAGCCGCAGGCCAAAGCGCCGCACAAGCCGCGCGACGGCAATCGCGAGCACCACCGTGCCAGTCATGATCGCAAGAACGACGCCGCGCCGGTAAAGCCCGAGAAGCACGAATTGCCGGCCTTCCTGTTCCGTCCGGTCAATCTGCCCAAGAAGGCCGACGCCGAAGGGTGAAGGCCGCCTCGCCCCTCGCCGGCCATATCGCCAAATGGCGCCTGACGCCGGACGGCGCGCCGTTCGAGACGCATTCGTCGTGGCTGGCGTTCGTTCGGCACGACGACCGCCCTGCTCTCCTCAAGGTGTTCAAGCCGAACAGCGATGAGTTGCGCTGCGCCGATATCCTGCGCCACTGGGGCGATCGCGCGGCGCGCGTGCTCGAGAGCGACGCCGAAGCGCTCGTCGTCGAGCGCGCCCTGCCCGGCACGCCGCTGACCGAACTGGTGGCCGACGACGACCGGGCGACGAATATCTGGTGCGATACCGTCGCCGCGCTGCATACCGAACCGGCGCCGCCGGGCTGGCCGGACCTGTTTCGCTGCGGCAGAAGCTTCAACAAGCCTTACCCCGAGCACACGGTGTTGACGCGCGAGATGTTCGAGCACGGCAAGCGGATGTTTTTCGAATTGTGCGAGACGCAGGGGCCGCGGCGATTCCTGCTGCATCGCGACCTGCACCACGCCAATATGATTCAAGATGCCACACGCGGCTGGCTGGTGATCGATCCCAAGGGCAATAGCGGCGAACTCGAATTCGAGACCGCCGCCTTCCTGCACAATCCGACACGCGAATTCTGCGAGGCGCGGCATATCGAGCGGCGGGTGCATATCCTCGCGGCACGTCTGGGCCTGGATGCCCATCGCATGCTGCGCTGGTGCTTCGCCCATGGCGTGCTGAGCGCCTTATGGGCCGTGGAAGACGACGTGTTCGACGCCAATGGCGGCGTTCAGGCCGCGAGGGCGGCGCTGCAGGTGCTGGGCTTGGCCGCCTAGGCGCATATCAACAAATCTTCATGCAGGCCGCTGGTGCATTTGTCCGCCGCCGGGACTATGTTTGCTGCGATGCAGCATGACCTTTCCAAGGCCGGCCCGAAGCGCGTTCTCGTCCTTCAGGGCGGCGGCGCGCTCGGTGCCTATCAGGGCGGTGTCTATGAGGGGCTCGCGGAATCCGACTTCAGGCCCGACTGGATCGCCGGCATCTCGATCGGCGCGATCAACGCGGCGCTGATCGCCGGCAACGCGCCTGAGGATCGGCTGGCACGCCTGCGCGAGTTCTGGACGACGGCGACGGCCGGCCTGCCCTTCACCTTCCATCTCGCCGAGCCGCAGGCGCGCTCGCTGGTCAACGAGGCGGCGGCGTCGTGGATCGCGGCGCTGGGCGTCGGCGGCTTCTTCAAGCCGCGCTTTCCGCCGGCCTTGTTCTATCCGCCGGGCGCGCCCGAGGCGCTGAGCTTCTATGACACCGCGCCGCTGCGCGAGACGCTGACGCGGCTGGTCGATTTCAAGCGCATCAACGCCAAAGAGGTGCGGCTGAGCCTCGGCGCGGTCAACATCCGCAGCGGCCAGCTCGAATATTTCGACAACGCCAGGAACGAGATCGGGCCGGAGCATGTGATGGCCTCGGGCGCGCTGCCACCCGGCTTTCCGCCGGTGGAGATCGGCGGCCAGCATTACTGGGACGGCGGCGTGGTCTCGAACACGCCCTTGCAGCATGTGCTCGACGACGAGCAGGACGGCGAGGACCTCCTGATCTTCCAGGTCGACCTGTTCAACGCCAAGGGCGAGATGCCGCGCACCCTGCTCGAAGCGACGGAGCGCGAGAAGGACATCCGCTATTCCAGCAGGACGGAGAACTACACCCGCGCCCTGCTGCAGAAGCACGATGCCAAGATGGCGGTGAAGAAGCTGCTCGATGCGCTGCCGGCCGATCTGCAAGGCGGCGAGGACGCCAAGCGCGTCGCGGCACTGGCGCGCGAGAACGCGGTGACGGTGATCCAGGTGATCTATCGCGACAAGCCTTATGAGGGCTCGAGCAAGGATTACGAGTTTTCCCGCCAGAGCATGAACGAGCATTGGGCGGTGGGCCGCGAAGACATCCGCCGGGCGATGACACGGCGCGAGCACATGGTGTGCGACCGCAAGAAAGGCTCCACGACGCTGATCGACGACGGGGTGGTCAAGGATATGGACGCAAAATCATGACGCGCGACGAAA
>DATMKZ010000082.1:0-12368 GCA_035570795.1 Rhizomicrobium sp. | reverse complement strand
ATCGAGAACACGTCCTCGATCGGCATCAGGAAGGGCTGGTCGATCGGACGCTCCGGCTGCGGAATGAAGGCGTCGACCGCCTCCATCAGCTTGAGCACCGCGTCGTGGCCCTGCTCCTTGTTCTTGTCTTCCAGCGCCATCAGCGCGCTGCCGCGGATGATCGGGATCTTGTCGCCGTCGAAATTGTAGAACGACAGAAGCTCGCGCACTTCCATCTCCACCAGTTCCAGAAGCTCCGGATCGTCGACCATGTCCACCTTGTTGAGGAACACCACCAGCGCCGGAACGCCGACCTGGCGCGCCAGAAGAATGTGCTCGCGGGTCTGCGGCATCGGGCCGTCCGCCGCGCTCACCACCAGGATCGCGCCGTCCATCTGCGCCGCACCCGTGATCATGTTCTTCACATAGTCCGCGTGACCCGGGCAGTCGACATGCGCGTAGTGACGGTTCTTGGTCTCGTACTCGACATGCGCCGTCGAGATCGTGATGCCCCGCGCCTTCTCTTCCGGCGCCTTGTCGATCTGGTCGTACGCCGTGAACGTCGCTCCGCCCGTCTCCGCAAGCACCTTCGTGATCGCAGCCGTCAGCGACGTCTTGCCATGATCCACATGACCGATCGTCCCGATGTTGCAGTGCGGCTTGTTCCGCTCAAACTTGGCCTTCGCCATGATTTTTCTCCGTATACTGACTTATAGAAAGCCCGGCGCTGCGTTGCGCGAGGCCGGGTTACGACGCGTATTTGGCCTTGATCTCGTCCGCGACCGCCTGCGGCACCTGGGCATAGTGATGGAATTCCATCGAGTACTGCGCCCGCCCCTGGGACATCGAGCGCAGCGTGTTGATGTAGCCGAACATGTTGGCCAGCGGCACCATGGCCTCGACGACCTGGGCGTTGCCGCGGGAGTCCTGGCCCTGCACCTGGCCGCGCCGCGAATTGAGATCGCCGATGACGCCGCCGAGGAAATCGTCAGGCGTCACCACTTCGACCTTCATGATCGGCTCGAGCAGCTTGACCGCGCCTTTGGCCGCGAGCTCGCGGAACGCCGCGCGCGCCGCGATGTCGAAGGTCAGCGCGTTGGAATCCACCTCGTGGTACTTGCCGTCGGTCAGCGTCGCCTTGAAGTCGATCACCGGGAAGCCGGCGAGCAGGCCGGATTCCTTCTGCGCCTTGAGGCCCTTTTCGACCGCGGGAATGAATTCCTTGGGGATCGAGCCGCCGACGACATCGTTCTCGAACACGAAGCCCGAGCCCGGCGGCAGGGGTTCGAAATCGATCGAGACTTCGGCGAACTGGCCCGAGCCGCCGGTCTGCTTCTTGTGCGTGTACTTGATCGAGACCGGACGCGACAGCGTCTCGCGATAGGCGACCTGCGGCGCGCCGACGGTGGCGTCGACCTTGTAGGTGCGGCGCAGGATGTCGACCTTGATCTCGAGATGCAGCTCGCCCATGCCCTTGAGGATGGTCTGGCCGGATTCCTGGTCGGTCGAGACGCGGAAGGAGGGATCCTCCTGCGCCAGACGGACCAGCGCCATGCCCATCTTTTCCTGGTCGGCCTTGGTCTTGGGTTCGATCGCGACCTCGATGACCGGATCGGGGAATTCCATCTTCTCCAGGATCACCGGATTGTTGGGATCGCACAGCGTCTCGCCGGTGGTGGAGTATTTGAGGCCCGCGAAGGCGACGATGTCGCCGGCATTGGCTTCCTTGACGTCCTCGCGGCTGTTGGCATGCATCAGCAGCATGCGGCCGACGCGCTCGGTCTTGTCCTTGACCGAGTTGAGCACGCCGGTGCCCGAGGTCACGGTGCCCGAATAGACGCGCACGAAGGTGATCGAACCGACGAACGGATCGTCCATGATCTTGAAGGCGAGGCCGGCGAACGGCGCCTTGTCGTCGGCCGGACGCGGCACTTCGTTGCCCTTGGGATCGATGCCCATCAGCGGCGGAATGTCGAGCGGCGACGGCAGGTAGTCGACGACGGCGTCGAGCAGGGGCTGCACGCCCTTGTTCTTGAAAGCCGAGCCGCACATCACCGGCACGAAGTGAAAATTGTTGGTGCCCTTGCGGATGCAGGCCTTGAGGTCCTCGACCGACGGCTCCTTGCCGTCGAGATAGGCCGCCATCAGGTCGTCGTTCTCCTCGACCGCCGTCTCGACCAGGGCGGTGCGCAGCTCCTTGGCCTTGTCGGCGAGGTCGGCGGGGATTTCGACTTCGTCGAACTTGGCGCCCAGCTGCTCGTCGTGCCAGATCAGCGCCTTCATCCTGACGATGTCGACGATGCCGCGGAATTCGCTCTCCGCGCCGATCGGCCAGGTGATGACCATCGGGCGGGTGCCCAGGCGGTCGACCATCATGTCGATGCAGCGCTGGAAGTTCGCGCCGGTGCGGTCCATCTTGTTGACGAAGCAGATGCGCGGCACCTTGTACTTGTCGGCCTGGCGCCACACGGTCTCGGATTGCGGCTCGACGCCGGCGACGGCGTCGAACACGGCGACCGCGCCGTCGAGCACGCGCATGGAACGCTCGACCTCGATGGTGAAGTCGACATGGCCCGGCGTGTCGATGATGTTGATGCGGTGGTCTTTCCAGTAGCAGGTCGTCGCCGCGCTGGTGATCGTGATGCCGCGCTCCTGCTCCTGCTCCATGAAGTCCATGGTGGCGGCGCCGTCGTGCACTTCGCCGATCTTATGGCTCTTGCCGGTGTAGTAGAGGATGCGCTCGGTCGTGGTCGTCTTGCCGGCATCGATATGCGCGGCAATGCCGATATTGCGGTAACGGTCGAGCGGGGTGGTGCGGGCCATGGCGGACTCTTTTTTACCAGCGGTAATGGGAGAACGCGCGGTTCGCGTCTGCCATCTTGTGCGTGTCTTCACGCTTCTTCACGGCGGAGCCGCGGTTGTTGGCGGCATCCATCAGCTCGCCCGAAAGGCGCCCCGTCATGGTGGGTTCGTTGCGGGCGCGCGCGGCGATGATCAGCCAGCGGATGGCGAGGGCACGGGCGCGGTCGGTGCGCACTTCGACCGGCACCTGGTAGGTGGCGCCGCCGACGCGGCGCGACTTGACCTCGATAGAGGGCGAGACGTTGCGCAGCGCCTCGTGGAAGATGGCGATCGGATCCTGCTTGGTCTTCTGCTGGATCGTGTCGAAGGCGCCGTAGATGATGCCTTCGGCGGCCGACTTCTTGCCGTCATACATCAGGCTGTTCATGAACTTGGCGAGCACGAGGTCGCCATACTTGGCGTCTGGGGTGATCTCGCGCTTATCGGCTCTACGGCGACGGGACATCTGTGCTCTCCTTACTTGGGACGCTTGGCGCCATACAGGGACCGGCGCTGCTTGCGGTCCTTGACGCCCTGCGTGTCGAGCACGCCGCGGATGATGTGGTAGCGAACGCCCGGAAGGTCCTTGACGCGGCCGCCGCGGATCAGAACGACCGAGTGTTCCTGCAGATTGTGGCCTTCGCCGGGAATGTAGGAGAGCGCTTCGTAGCCGTTGGTCAGGCGAACCTTGGCCACCTTGCGCAGCGCCGAGTTCGGCTTCTTCGGGGTCACGGTGTAGACGCGGGTGCAGACCGCGCGCTTCTGCGGGCAGCTCTGCAGCGCGGGCACCTTGTTGCGCCGGGGCTTCTCGCCGCGCGGCTTGCGGATCAACTGATTGATCGTCGGCATTCGTGTTCTTTCGTTTTGCGCGGCAAGCCGCGCGGGGCCGTCCTTTGCTCAAGCGACCATCGCCCAAGCGAAACAAAAGTCCGGCGCCGGCCGAAGGGCCTGCCCCGGTGATCCGCGGAGGACTGAGGGCCAAGGCCCGAAGTCGCGCGATGCGACGCTATAACTGGCTTTCCGACAGCGTTTTGGCGGTTCCCCGCCGACGGCCTGTCCCTGAAAGGTGGCGCTATATATGCGGGTGTTTTGGGCCGGTCAAGCGCGGAAAGTAAGGAAATTGCGCCGGCTGGAAACAGGCCCCGATGCTGGCGCGTCGGGCCTGCCGATGTGGGCTTCGAACACGGTGTTCCCGCGGTTGCGCGGGCGGTCGAGGCGGATTTAGGCGCCTTCGGCTACGATGGCGGCCGCATGGCGGTCCGCGTTGTCGCCTTACCCGCATGCCGGCGCCTATCAGGTCAAAGGCCCGGAAACTGCCCTTCTGCCGCATCGATTTTGCAACTAATTCTCATTGACACCATCACACCAGCCTCTATGGTCGCCGCAGTTGCGAACGATTATCAATTTCAGCACTGAGGGCGGAGATGCATTCGGCAAAAACGGGCGCGACGCTGGCGCGGTCGGCGCTGGGGCTCACAGGTGTCGGCATCACCTCGATGGCGGCCATGACGGGCGCCCACAGCCAGCAGGTCGCGCTCAACGCCGCGAACGCGAACACCGTCGAGACGGTCGTGGTCACCGGCCGCGTGCCGGATATCGCCATGCTGCCGGCGAAGATCCTCGACACGCCGCAGTCGATCAACGTCATCCCGACCGAAGTCATCAAGGAGCAGGGCATCAACAACCTGCAGGACGCGCTGAAGAACGTGCCGGGCATCACGCTGAACGCCGGCGAGGGCGGCACGCATGGCGACCTCGTCAACCTGCGCGGCTTTTCCGCCGGCGACGATTATTTCATGGACGGGTTGCGCGACACCGGCCTCTACGACCGCGACACGTTCGATTACGAGTCGATCGAGGTCTACAAGGGCCCGGCCTCCACCCTGTTCGGCCGCGGCTCGACCGGCGGCGTCATCAACCAGGTGCTGAAGACGCCGCAGCTGTTCCCGATCGACGATTTCGCAGTCACCGGCGGCAGCAATGGCGAGGTGCGCGGCACGGCCGACCTCAACGCCGTGATCGGCGACGACGCGGCGGTGCGCCTGAACGTGATGGGGCAGCGCAACAACCAGGACGGCCGCCCCTTCGCGCGCAACCAGCGCTTCGGCGTCGCACCGTCGATCGCCTTCGGCCTCGGCACCGACACGACCTTCATGCTGAAATACCTGCACCAGCAGGAAGACAACATTCCCGATTACGGCATCCCGTTCCTGTTCGACAAGCCAGCGCCGGTGGCCCGCGACACCTATTACGGCCTGCCAAGCGACGACCGCTTCCAGACCGAGGTCGACGTCGTGACCGGCCGCGTCGAGCACAAGTTCGACGACACCTGGTCGATCAGCGACACGGCGCGCTACGGCCATTACTGGTTCGACAGCCGCCAGACCGCCGCGATCTATGGCAGCGCGAACTGCTTCGCCTCGGCCGCGACGGCGGGCTTCTTCAGCGGCGCGCCGCTATGCGCCGGCCTGCCGGCGGCGCAGCAGATGCCGGTCACCTTCGCCAACCCCTACTTCCCGGTCGCCGGCACGCCGGCGAGCGCGGTTCTGGTGCAGCGCGACCGCCCGAGCAGCAAGGGCACCATCGCGACGCTGATGAACGATCTGAACGCGACGGCGCGTTTCGCCACCGGTCCGCTCGATCACACCGTCGTCATCGGCGTGCAATACGACAATGAAAGCGCCGACCTGGCGCGCTTCGCCAACCAGAACACCGTCATCGCCGCCACGCCGCTGCTCGCGCCCGATCCGTTCGAGGCGTTCCCCGGCCGCCAGACGACGGTGAAGACGCAGCCGATCACCAAGACCAACACCGCCGGCCTGTACGTGACCGACACCGTGACCTGGGGACCGCACTGGGCGCTGACGGCGGCGCTGCGCTACGACCATTTCAACGCACGCTTCGACCAGGCGATCGGCACGGCGCAGCACTTCAGCCATACCGACGAGATCGTCAGCCCGCGCGCGGCGCTGGTCTACAAACCGACGCCGGACAGCAGCCTCTATGTCTCCTACGGCACCTCGTTCAACCCGTCGGCGGAAAATCTCGCGCTCTCGGCGTCGAACCAGGCGCTGCCGCCGGAGAAGGACCGCACCTTCGAGATCGGCGGCAAGGCGCAGGTGCTGGATGGGCTGCTGTCCCTGACGGCGGCGCTGTTCAACACCCAGATGACCAATGCCCGCATCACCGACCCGACCAACCCGACGCTGCAGACGCTGGCCGGCACGGAAAAGGTCAATGGCTTCGAGTTCGGCGCACAGGGCCGGCTGACCGCGCATTGGGAAGTGATCTTCGGCTACACCTATCTCGATCCCACGGCGATCGGCCTGGTGGCGGCGGGCGTGCGCGGCCCGATCCCGAACACGGCGCACAACCAGGCCAATCTGTGGACGACCTATGATTTCGACGACGGGCTCAAGCTGGGCGCCGGGCTGAACTATATCGGCCTGCGCCGCGCCGGCACCGACACGCTGGTCGCGCCGGGACAGGTCGTCACTGCCACCGTGCCGGGCTATGCGACCATGGACGCGATGATCGGCTATCAGATCAACGACACGTTCGGCCTGCAGCTCAACGGCTATAATCTGACGGACACGTATTACTTCGTGAACTCGTACTTCACCAAGCCGGGCGAAAACCATACGGTGCCGGGACCCGGCCGGACGTTCCTGCTGACGGCCACCGCTTCGCTGTAGAGACGCCATGCTGCTCCACGTTCCCCATGTGCTGACGCCGGACGACCTCGCGACGCTTCAGGGGCGCCTGGCGGCGGCGCCATGGGGCGACGGGCGGGTCACGGCGGGGCACCAATCGGTGCGGGTAAAGGAAAACCTGCAGCTTGCCGAGAACGGCGACACGGCGCGCGAGCTGGGGGCGCTGGTGCTGCGCGCGCTGGAACGCAGCGCGCTGTTCATGTCGGCCGCCCTGCCCGCCTTCGTCTATCCGCCGCTGTTCAACAAATACGAGGCCGGGATGAATTTCGGCGCGCATGTCGACAACGCCGTGCGCCTGGTCCCCGGCACGACGCGGCGGCTGCGCACCGACGTGTCGGCGACGCTGTTCCTGAGCGCGCCGCAAGACTATGACGGCGGCGAGCTGATCGTCAGCGACACCTACGGCACGCACAGCGTGAAGCTGCCGGCGGGCGACCTCATCCTCTATCCCGCGACCAGCCTGCACCGCGTGGCACCGGTGACGCGCGGAGCACGCACCGCCTCGTTCTTCTGGGTCCAGAGCATGGTCAAGGCCGATGCCGAGCGCGCCCTGCTGTTCGATCTCGACCGCTCGATCGTCGAGCTGAGCCAGAACGCGGCCGACAGCCCGGCGGTGCTGCGGCTGACGGCGCTGTACCACAACCTGGTGCGCAAATGGGGCGAGCCGACATGAACGCGCCGACCTCCACCGATGCCTGGCGCGTCGCGGCGCTGACCATGATGGCGCCGGCGCAGCTGCGGGCGCTGCTGGCCGGCGACGCGGCGGCGGCGTGGGTGCAGGCGGCGGCGGCGTGCGGCCTGCCCGAGGCGCAGGTGCGGCTGGGACGCATGCTGCTGGACGGCACCGGCGTGGCGCAGGATGCGCGCGCCGCCTTGGCTTGTTTCATGTGTGCGGCCGAGAGCGGCGATGCCGACGGGCAGAACATGCTGGGCCGCGCCTATGAGAACGGCTGGGGCACTGCGCCGGATTTGGCGCGCGCCGCGGCGCTTTACGCGCAGGCGGCACAGGCCGGCCATGCCTGGGCGCAGTACAATCTGGGCCATCTGCTGCTGGACGGCAGCGGCGTGGCGCGCGACCGGGACGCGGCGTTCCTCTGGTATATGCGCGCGGCGACGCAGGGCCACGCACGCGCCATGAACCTGGTGGCGCGTTGTTTCGAGGAGGGCTGGGGCTGCGCGCGCAACGCCGCCGCGGCGCGCAGCTGGTATCGCAAATCGGCCGAGGGCGGCTATTTCCGCGGCGCCTACAATTACGCGACGATCCTGGCGGCGCAGGGCTGCGTCACCGGCGCGGTGCCGTGGTTCCGCAAAGCGCTCGACGCCGCGCCCGAGCCGACGTGGGGGAATATGGTGAGCGCGCTGCGGCGGCATCCGCAAGCGCGTATCCGGGCGCTGGCTGCTGCTTAGGCGCGCGCAATTTACGGGCGAAGCTGAAATACGCTTCGCCCGATTGCGCTTCAGGCGCGCGCGAAGAGATCGCGCGGGCGGCCGACGACGACCGACTCGAAATCCAGCAGCGCGCGCTTGAGGGCCAAGCCGCCGCCGAAGCCGACCAGCGCGCCGTCGGCGCCGACGACACGGTGGCAGGGCACGACCAGCGGGATCGGGTTGCTGTTGCAAGCGAGGCCGACGGCGCGGGCGGCGTTCGGGTCGCCGAGGCGCCTGGCGATCGCGCCATAGGACACGGTTTCGCCGAAGGGGATCTCGCACATCGCGGCCCACACGCCGCGCTCGAAATCGCTGCCTTCCTCCGCGTGGAATTCGAGCGCGAAGTCGCGGCGCCGGCCGGCGCAGTATTCGTCGACCTGGGCGCGGATCGGCGCGATGGCGGCTTCGTCATGGACGCCGCGCGGGCCGCCGCCCTTGGCTGCGTCAAGCCAGAAGCGGACCAGCCTTCCTCCGCCGTCCACCGCCGCGGCGAAGGGCGCGAAGCGGGTCGGGATATGTCCCCAGCGATGCGGGCTCTGGCTCATGACCGGAGGATGGGGCCTCGCGCGGCCGTCTGCCACCCAAATCTTGCCACCGCGTCCGAAAACGGCGATTGCCTTAGTCCGAGGGCGGTTGCCAAAGCTCGATCTTCGTCCCGTCGGGATCGAGTATCCACGCGAACTTCCCCATGTCGTCCATCTGCTGACGGCCGTTCACCGCGATGCCCTTCGCCTCGAGATCGGCGAGGAATGTGTCCAGGTCGTCCACCGCGAAATTGATCATGAACTCGCGGGTCGAGGGCTTGAAATAGCCCGTGTCCTTGTTGAACGGCGCCCAGACCCCGTATGCCGGGCCGGCACTTTCGGGGCGGATCATGGCACCGCCCCAATCCTCGATCGTCAGGCCGAGCGTGTCGCGATACCACGCCGCGAGCGCCTTAGGGTCTGCGCTATGGAAGAACACTCCGCCAAATGCCGTGATCCGTGCCATCGCTACGCCTCCAAAATCCGACATCAAACTGGAACATTATCCGAAAACGACTAGGCGCGCCGCGCCGGCAGGAAGCGGCTGTTGCGCAGCAGCGCGGCCGAGATCAGCGACACCAGCACCCCGACCGGGAAAATCTCGGTGAAGGTCTCGCCATAGCGGTAGAGCGGATTGGCGTAGTTGCGGCGCAGCTCCGCGAGCTGGGCGGTGAGCTTGGCGAGCGCCGCAGCGGAGGCGCCCGACGCCTTGGCCTCGGCCAGCGCGGTGCGGGAATAGCCGGCGACGAAATCCATATGGGTGACGGCCATCGCCAGCTCCCACGCCGCGACATAGAAGATGCTGGCCACGACGCTCACGGCTAGGCCCAGCCCCAGCGCGGGAAAGAAGCGGATGACGCCGCCGCCGGCTTCGTCGCGCTGGCGCTTGATGGCGAGGAACACCATGCTGAACGCGACCAGCATGCTGGTGTAGCCGATCACCATGCCCGTGGCCAAAGGCAGGTGGTCCTTGAGCAGGATCGGAAGCAGAGAGGTCGGAATGGCGACGATGACGCCGGCGATCAGCCCGTAGATGAGAATGCGGCGCAGCATGTGAAGCCCCCGTGGTGCGTTGCGGGGGCGAACATCGCCGCCAGAACGGCGCCGAAGCAATCGCCCAAAGGGGTGATTGGGACGGAATGGGCCTTTTTCTAGGCGATCAGGCCAAGCTCGCGCGCCTTGGCCAGCGCCTCGGTGCGGCGACGGGCGCCGAGCTTCTCGAACAGCCGGGCGACATGGGTCTTCACCGTGTTGGGCGAGACGGCGAGGCGGACCGCAATCTCCTTGTTGGAGCGGCCGGCGGCCAGTTCGTGCAGCACCTCCAGCTCGCGGGCGCTGATGCCGAGCGTCGCCTGCGCCTGCGGGTTACCCGGGGCGGCGAGCGAGGTGGGCGCGGCAAACAGCCGGGCGCCGAGATAGACGCCGAGCGCGAGGAAGGCGAAGGCGATCAGGGCGATATAGATGTCGCCGGAATGCGCGCGGACCACGCGCTGGTAATCGAGCCAGTCGAGCGCGACGGTGCCCAGCGCCAGGGCGGCGCCGTAGAGGGCAGCGCGTTTCCACATCATAGCGGTCATGGGGATATGTGAGCATGGAGATCGCGGTCTGACAACGCAGGGTGGCGCGCTCCGTCCTACCCCCCAATCGTCATAGCCGGGCTTGTCCCGGCCAACCACGAACACCCAACCATCCGGTCGAGCGTGTTGGAGCAATAGGATTCACGCGGAGCCGTGGAGAACGCGGAGGTTTTGCGCCTCTCCGCGGCTTCGCGTGAAACATCGCGATCATGGGTCGCCCGGACAAGCCGGGCGATGACGAGGTGGGGAGAATGGGCGAGCGCATTACAAACAAAAAGGGCCGCTGTTGCCAGCGGCCCTGTTCGGTTTTTCTGGGAGATGGGAGACCAGCATCTCCCCCTCCACCGCTTCGCGGTCCCCCTCCCCCGTAACAACGGGGGAGGATAGTCTTTTACTCCGCGGCCACCGGGCCTTCGATCTGGGCGACGGGCACGGCGTTCTTGGCCTGCTCTTCCTGGATCGCCCGGTCGCGTTCGGTCGCGACATGGCGCAGGCGCGCCATGGCGCCGCCGGTGCCGGCCGGGATGAGCCGGCCGACGATGACGTTCTCCTTGAGGCCCTCGAGCGTGTCGACCTTGCCGTTGACGGCGGCGTCGGTGAGCACGCGGGTGGTCTCCTGGAACGAGGCGGCCGAGAACACCGAGCGCGTCTGCAGCGACGCCTTGGTGATGCCGAGCAGCACCGGACGGCCTTCGGCGATCTTGCCGCCGGCCTCCACCGCCTTGGCGTTGGCCTCGTCCATCTCGAGCTGATCGACCTGTTCGCCGGCGAGCAGCGTGGTGCCGCCGCCCTCGGTGACTTCCAGCTTCTGCATCATCTGGCGGCAGATCACTTCGATGTGCTTGTCGTTGATCTTCACGCCCTGCAGGCGATAGACGTCCTGGATTTCCTTCACGAGATAGGTCGCGAGCTCTTCCATGCCCTTGATGCGCAGGATGTCGTGCGGCGAGGGATTGCCTTCGACGATGTAGTCGCCCTTCTCGACGAAGTCGCCCTCGCGGACCGAGATGTGCTTGCCCTTGGGAATGAGATATTCCGCCGGCTCCAGCTTCTCGTTCTTCGGACGCACGATGACGCGCCGCTTGTTCTTGTAGTCCTTGCCGAACTCGACGAAGCCGTCGGCCTCCGCGAGGACCGCGGCTTCCTTGGGCTTGCGCGCCTCGAACAGCTCCGCCACGCGCGGCAGGCCGCCCGTGATGTCGCGCGTCTTGGCGCCTTCGGTGGGAATACGCGCGATGACGTCGCCCGCCTTGACGTCCGAGCCGTCCTCGACCGACAGAATGGCATCGACCGAGAGCGCGTAACGCGCCTCGCCGCCGCCCGGCACCTGGACCGGCTTGCCCTTCTTGTCGACGATGACGAGGGTCGGGCGCAGCTCGGTCGCCTTGGCGCCGGTGCCGACCCGGCTGTCGATGACGACCTTGTTGGAGACGCCGGTCTTCTCGTCCGAGATGTCGCGGTACGAGGTGCCCGAGACGAGCTCCTCGTACTTCACCGTGCCGTCCACGTCGGTCAAGACCGGCAGCGTGTTCGGATTCCATTCCGCCAGGCGGTCGCCGCGCTTGACGGTGGCGCCTTCGTCGACCTTCAGGCGGGCGCCGTAGACGATGCGGTAGGACGCCCTCTCCTGCCCCTTGGGGTCGGTGATGACGGCCTGCATGTTGCGGCCCATCGCGATCAGCTCACCGTCGGAATTCTTGACGATGTTGCGGTTCACGATCTTGATCTTGCCGTCATAGGACGCCTCGATCTTGGACTGGCCGGCAACCTGCGCCGCACCGCCGATGTGGAAGGTGCGCATGGTGAGCTGGGTGCCCGGCTCGCCGATCGACTGCGCTGCGATGACGCCGACCGCTTCGCCGATATTGACGGGCGTGCCGCGGGCCAGGTCGCGGCCGTAGCACTTGCCGCAGACGCCGTCCTTGAGCTCGCAGGTCAAGACCGAACGCACGCGGACGCGCTGGATATGCGAGGCCTCGATCCGGTCGGCGATGTCCTCGGTGATCTCCTTGCCGCGACGCACGATGACTTCGGCGGTGTCGGGATGCTTGACGTCCTCGGCCGCGGTGCGGCCCAGGATGCGTTCCGGCAGCGACGACACGATGGTGCCGCCGTCGATCTCTGCCTGGACGTAGACGCCCTTCTTGGTGCCGCAATCCTCGGTGGTGATGATGCAGTCGTTCGCCACGTCGACCAGGCGGCGCGTGAGATAGCCCGAATTCGCCGTCTTGAGCGCTGTGTCGGCCAGACCCTTGCGGGCGCCGTGGGTCGAGTTGAAGTACTCGAGCACGGTGAGGCCTTCCTTG
>DATMKZ010000081.1:0-11791 GCA_035570795.1 Rhizomicrobium sp. | reverse complement strand
CGCCGCCGACCGACAGGCCCTGGATCATGCGCAGCAGCGTGAGCAGGATCGGCGCCGCCACGCCCAGCGTCTGGTAGCCCGGCAGGACGCCCACCAGGAATGTCGGTATGGCCATCGCCGCCACCGAGACGGTGAGTGCGGCGCGCCGGCCGAAGCGGTCGCCGATATAGCCGATCAGCGCGCCGCCCACCGGCCGCATCAGGAAGCCCACGGCGAAGATGCCGAAGGCTGCCAGCACCTGGGCCACCTTGTCCTCCTGCGGAAAGAAGGCGCGGCCGATGGCGGCGGCGAAGTAGCCGTAGATGGCGAAGTCGTACCATTCGAGTACGTTGCCGATGGCACCGGCCGCGATGACCTTGCGTGTGTTGCCGACGGCCATGGAAGCTTCCCCCAAAACCCTCAATCAGGATCGCGGCGGGCGGCGTCGGGATCAAGCGGGTCGCGCAGCATCGTGGGCTCGTCCATCCCGACCGGCGAAGAAACCGTGGTCGACGGCGCGCGCGGCGGGTGACCGGCCAGCCGCAGGCTGCGCTCCAGCAGGACCTCGTAGATCGGCCGGCCGTGCAGCCACTCGGCGACGACATGGGCCGTCACGCAGGTGACGATCACCGGCAGGATCAGCTCGTAGCCGCCGGTCAGCTCGACCACCAGCACGACGCCGACCAGCGGCGCGCGAATGGTGGCCGAGAACAGCCCGCCCATGGCGGCGACGGCGAAGGCGGCGCCGACCAGCGGCGGCACGGGCAGCGCCGCCGCCGTCAGCAGCATCTCGATCAGTCTGCCGGCGATCAGGCCAACCATGGTGGCGAAGGCCAGCAGGGGCGAGAAGATGCCGGCCGGGACGCCCACCGGATAGCTCGCCATCGTGCCGACGAAGCGCACGATAGCGATCAGCAGCAGGGTCAGGATCGGCAGCTCGGTCACGACCATGCGCGGAATCAAGGTCTCGCCGCCGCGTACCGCGAACGGCAGGACGGTCGCCAGCGCCCCCACCGCCGCTCCGACGATGACAGCGAAGGCGAAAGGTGCGCGTCGGAACGCCGCGGCCCGCCAGTCGAGCGCCGTGACCAGGCAACGATTGAACAGTACGCCCAACATGCCGAGGCCCGCGCCCAGCACCATGAAGATCGGCAGCAGCAGGAGCGGCACGGCCGCCGTGTCGATCCTGAGCGGCGGCGCGGTGCCGCCCACCAGCTCCATGCCGAGCGCGCTCGCCGCCGACGCCGCGATCACGCCGACATAGGAGCGGAAGGTGTAGCGGAACTGCTTTCGCGTTTCCTCGATCACGAACAGGATGGCGGCGAGCGGCGCGTTGAAGGCGGCGGCAAGGCCCGCCGCGGCGCCGGCGGCCAGCAGCGCGTGGAGATCGAGGCGGCTCAGCTTCAGCCACTCCGACAGCGCGGCGCCGATGGCCGCGCCCATGTGAATGGTCGGCCCTTCGCGACCCGCGACCAGGCCCGACGACAGGCCCAGCACGCCGCCCAGGAACTTCACCGGCAGGATGTGCCGCCAGCGCACCTCGCGCAATCCTTCGAGCGCGCCTTCGACCTCCGGGACACCGCTGCCGGCGGCCTCCGGTGCGACGTATCGCGTCAGCAGGAACGCCAAGGTAACCCCCACCGCGGCGATGCCCGCGGCGGCGGCGATCGTGAGCGGGCCGGGGCCGAGACGCTCGGTCAGCCAGATCGGCCAGCGCGACAGGGCATCGACGGTGAGATGGAAGGCGCCGCCCACGATCCCGGTGGCGAAGCCGCAGGCGCCGGCGACCCAGTAGAAGAGCCCATCCGAGATCGACGGCTTCGTCGGTCGATCTCCAGCACTCAAGACGGATCCTCCGGGCGAGACAATGGCGTCGCGGGCGAAAAGCTATGTAGCAGGCCGCCGCGTCGGCAGGCAACGACATGGCGCAGGCCCGTCAACCGAGTTGATTGCGGCTGACCCCTCGCTTAATGATCGGGCGCCATGTCGCCTTCAGAACGGGCAGCGTCGGTGCTGCCAAAGCCGCAAACCTGGTCGGGTAGCCAGATCGCGACGCTCTATCCGGGCAGCTTTGCCCTGGTGATGGCGACAGGGATCATCTCTAACGGCCTGTTCTTCGAAGGTCATCGCCAATGGTCCGATGCGCTGTTTGCCGTCAACAGTGTCGCCTATCCCTGGCTGATGGCGCTCACGGTTCTACGGTTTGCGCGCTTCCGGCGGGCCGCGTGGTCGGACCTGATCGATCCTCGCCTTGTCTTCGCGTTCTTCACCATCGTCGCCGGCACCGATGTGTTTGGCGTCGGCCTCCATCTGCGCGGCCAGGCGAGCGCCGCGCTCTACCTATGGCTGTTCGCTCTGGTCGTCTGGGTCGCGCTGATCTATTTCAGCTTTGCCGTTCTCACCTTCCTGAACACCAAGCGGGGCGCCGACGTGATACACGGCGCCTGGCTCAACGCCATTGTCGGTACCCAGTCGCTGGTCGTCCTGGGCGCCCTCGTCGCGCCTGGCCCGGGCGATCTCGGCAACGGCGTGTTCGTGCTCATTCACATGTTGTGGGGTGTCGGGCTCGGACTTTACGGCATTTTCATCGCGCTCTTCGCCTATCGGCTTTTCTTCTTCGACGTCGGACCCGACGACATCACGGCCCTGCTGTGGGTGGTCATGGGCGCCGCGGCGATCAGCACCAATGCCGGCTCGGTTCTCATCGCCACCGACAGCGGCATGCCGTTCCTGAACGCGATGCGACCCTTCATCGACGGCGTCACGCTGATGATGTGGGCATGGGCAACATGGTGGATTCCGCTCCTGGTGTTCCTCGGTATCTGGAAGCACGGCGTGCGGCGCGTCCCCCTCGTCTACACCCCGATCCTCTGGAGCCTGGTGTTCCCGCTCGGCATGTATGCCCTGGCCAGTCTGCGTCTCTCGCTTGCCGCCGACTTTCCGCCGTTGGCAGACATATCGCGTGTCATGGTCTGGGTGGCGCTCGCAGCCTGGGCCGCGACGTCTGCCGGTCTGGTCGCTGCAACCTGGCAAAGCTATCGCGACTTCAAACGATCGAAGGCGCAGTAGATCGCCGCGTTCGGCTATTGCCGGGGTCTCTCAGGCAGCGTGAATCCAGACTCGAGCAGCTTCTTCTCCAAAACCGGGATGCCCGCTGCCGTGTTGCCGTTCTTGCAATCGTCGAGCGCGATCGCCGCATCGGCGTCGTATTGGCGGCCCGGCGAGTTCTCGACGTAGCGGCGATAGAGCAAGGTAAGCTGGGCGCAATAGGCCGCGTCGCCGCTTTGTGCGTCAGAGGGGCCCGCCGGCGCCAGCATCAGCACCGACAGGGACAGGAGAAGGCGCTTCACGTCGCCTAGTCTACGCCACGGTCGGACGCTCGCAAGATGCGACCTCAAGCCAGTCCGATACGGCGCCGAAAGGCCTCGTCACGCATCGAGGCGTCCTGCCCGTTGAGATCGTCGCTGGCCGACGTGCACAAATACATCAGGCCGCGAACCGCATGCTCGACCGGCGAGAGGTCGCCGCGCGGGATACGGCTGATCATGTTCATGCCGGACGCGCGGATCTTCGCCTGCATGTCGGTGTCGATGGTACCCGGCGAGAAGCCGAAGATGCGGATCCCCTTCTCTGCGGTCTCGAGCTCGATCGATCTGGTGAGCATCGCCAGCCCGGCCTTGCCGGCGCAGTAGGCGCTCCATCCCTCGAGAGGTCTGTAGGCCGCTCCCGACGAGACATTGACGATCGACCCGCCGCCGTTGGCCAGCATGTCGGGCAACACCGCACGGACGACATGATAGGCGCCGATCAGATTGATCGAGATGTTCTGCGCCCAGGCTGCCGGGTCGGAGTTCGCGACCTCGGCAATGGGGTCGATCACGCCGGCATTGTTGATCAGTATGTCGATGCTGCCCAGGCTCGCCTTTGTTTCAGCGGCGACCTTCTGGATGGCCGCATAGTCCGAGACATCGCAGGACCGGGCCAGGGCACGAACGCCCGTGGCGGCGATATCGCGCGCCACGATGCCGGCCGACGCGCCGTCGCGTGCCGCCACCATGACCGCCGCACCGGCCGCCGCGAGCGCGCGCGCTGCGCCCTCGCCCAGCCCGCGGCTGGCGCCGGTGACGAGCGCGACCTTTCCCTTCAGTTCACTGGACACGAGACCTCCCTGCGCCTGGATCTGAACGGAGAGATAACACCCGCGTCCCGCACGACAAACCGTCATTCGGGCGTTCTCGCTTGAATGGCCGCGGCATTGCCGGCACGCTCGACGGCAGATTGCGGGGGAATCGTCGTCATGCTCGCCGACCGTTATGGGTTGCCGATCAGCACGCCATCCGAAACGGCGCGCGACGCCTATATCGCCGGTTGTGACGGTGTGCTGACCGCCTGGCACGGCGACTCAGCCCTGCTGACGCGCGCCGTGGAGGCCGATCCCGGCTTCGCGCTCGCCCATGCCGCACTCGCGCGGGCGCGTTTCCTGATGGCCGACGTTGGCGGTGCGCGACAGTCGGCGGCGCGTGCCCGCGCGCTTGGCTTCGGCGCGACATCGCGCGAGCAGAGCCATGTCGATGCGCTGTGCCTCGCCATCGAGGGCAAGCCGGTCGAAGCGCTGGCGGCGACACGGCTGCATCTCGCCGCGCATCCGCGCGACGCCATGGTCGCGGCGCCGGCCACCGGCGTATTCGGCCTCATAGGCTTCAGCGGGCGGCAGGGTCGCGAGCCGGAGCAAGTGGCCTTCCTCGAGGCGCTCGGTCCGCATCTCGCCGACGACTGGTGGTTCCAGGCGGTCTATGCGTTCGCGCTGGAAGAGGTTGGCCGGCTCGACGAGGCGCTCGACCTGATCGAGTGCAGCCTGGCGAAAAATCCGCGCAACGCGCACGGCGCGCACATCAAGGCCCACGTGCTGTACGAGCAGGGCCAGGATCGCGCCGCGCTCAACTATCTCGACTCGTGGCTGCCGGCCTATCCGCGCGAGGGGCTGATGCACTGCCACATCTCCTGGCACGTCGCGCTGTTCGCCTTGATGCTCGGCGATACGGCGCGGGCCTGGCAGGTCTACGAACAGCAGGTCCATCCCGGCGGCGCCTGGGGCCCTGCCCTCAATGTCGCCACCGATGCGCCGGCCTTCCTGTGGCGCGCCGAACTGGCCGGCCATGCCCGGCGGACGCCGCTGTGGCGAGAGGCGAGCGACTACGCCCAAAAATCCTTCCCCAAGGCCGGCATCGCCTTCGTCGATGTCCACCGGGCGCTCGCTGCCGTCGCGGTCGGCGACCAGGATGCTCTGGCGGGCATCGTGTCGGAACTCGAGCAGCGCGCCGCCTCCGGCCGCTCGCCGGCCGGCGACGTGGTGCCGCGCCTGGCGGCGGGCCTTGCCGCCTATGGCCGGGGCGACTGGACGGCAGCGATCGCCACGCTCGAACCGGCGCTGGCCGAGACCGTGCGCATCGGCGGCAGCCGCGCTCAACGCGACCTTGTGGAGAACACGCTCGTGGCGGCCTATCTCAAGGCGGGCCGGGATGCCGACGCCAGCAGGCTGCTCGCGGCGCGCACCGATCGCCGGCCGTCCGTGCGGGTCGCCGGCTTGGGCTCGGTGTCGTGAACCGGAACGGCGGCCGATCGTGAGCGCGGTCGCCAAAGCCGGGAAACGCGGCCTCAGGACCATTCCCCTGCCGATGTGGGTCGTGCTGGGTGCGGTCGCCGGAATGGTCGCCGGCGTGGTGCTGGGCGAGCGGACGATCGTCCTGCAGCCGCTCGGCGCGGCCTATGCGATGATGCTGCGGATCGCGGTCTATCCCTATCTGATCTGCGCGCTGATCTATGGCCTGGGACGGCTGACGCCGGCCGAGGCAGGGCGGCTGTTTCGCTCGGGCTGGAGCGTCTATCTCTTCCTGTGGTGCGTGACGTTGGCGGCCATCTGGCTGCTCGCGCGCGTCATTCCGCCGACGCCTGACCCCAGCGTGCTGACGCCGGCGGCCATTCATGGCGAAGGCGATTTCCTCAAGCTGCTGATTCCGGCCAACCTGATCGATGCCCTGGGGCGGGACTATGTGCCGGCGATCGCCGTCTTCGCCATCGTCTACGGCATCGCGATCCAGAAAATCGAGCGCAAGTCGGCGCTGTTCGAGGTCCTCGAAGCCATCCAGGTGGCGAGCGTCACGCTATGGGGCTGGATCGTCCGCTTTGCCCCCATCGGCGTGTTCGCGCTGTTCGCCGTCGCCGCCGGCACGATCGAGCCGGCGCGCCTGAGCGGGCTTTTGCTCTATGTCGCCCTGTTCCTGATCGGCACGCTGCTGCTCGCTTTCGTCGTCCTTCCCGCCGTGATGGCGGCGCTCGTGCCGGGTAGCCACCGCGAGATCGTGAAGGAGCTGCAGCCGGCGCTGGTCATCTCGGTCGTCACCACCCTGTCCGTCGTGTCCCTCCCGTTCGTCCAGCGCGCGGCCGGGCGCATGGCGACTGCGGCGGGCTGTCCGGACAACGAGGAGCGCAGCAACGTGATCAAGGCCGTGCTGGCGCTGAGCTACGTGCTGGCGCAGCTCGGCAATTACTTCCTCTACTTGCTGATGCTCTACGCCGCCTACGAATACAAGGTGACGCTGACGACGCCGGAAGAGCTGCTGCTGCCCTTGTGGACGCTGTTGTCGGGCCTGGGCTCGCCGACCGCCGTCGTCGATGGCGTCGTCTTCATCGGCCATTGGCTGCACCTGCCGCCGGAGCTGACGGACCTGTTCCTCGAAACCTGGACGGTGACGCGGTACGGCCAGGTGGTGCTGTCGGTGATGGGCTTCAGCTTCGCCACGATGCTGGTTCCCCTGATCTATTTCGGCAAGGTGCGGCTGCGGCCCCGCCGCGCCGCCGTGGCCGCGGCGCTGACGGTTGCGACGTTCGGCATCGCGCTGGCCGGAGGGACGGCGCTGCGCCCGCTGCTGCTGCGGCCGGCCGTCAGCGGGCTTCACGCCCTCACCGTCGATCCCCGACTCGCGGAGGGGCTCGATGTCACCGTGATACGCTCGCCGGCCACGCCACAAACCGCAGTCGCGCCCGACGGCAATCCGACGCTGGTGACGATCCGCGCGAGTGGCGTCCTGCGCGTCGGCTACAATGCGGACGCGCCACCGTTCAGCTACTGGAATGGACGGGGCGAGCTCGTCGGCTTCGACATTTCCTTCGCCTACGAGCTGGCGCGCGATCTCGGCGTCCGGCTCGAGCTCGTTCCCTACGTATGGGCCAATCTGGAGCGCGACCTGCAGGAGCAGCGTTTCCATATAGCCATGTCGGGCATCTACGAAACCGACGATCGGCTGCGCTCGCTGGCGCTTTCGCATGCCTACTACCAAAGCCCGCTCGCCGTGATCGTGCGCTCCGAGCGCGCGCATCACTTTCTCGACCGCGCGGAGATCGATGCGATGCCCAACCTGCGGCTCGCGGTCCGCGACGGTCCGGTGCTGGAGCCCATGGTGCAGTTGCTGTTTCCCAAGGCCGGCGTCTCGGTGCTGCGCGGCGAGGACGTCCTGCCCGCCCTCAGCGGCGGTCAGGTCGACGGCGTGATCTGGTCGCTGCAACAGGCGATCCCCTGGGCGGCGGCGCATCCCGGCTTCACCGCCGTCGCACCGGCCAATACGCGAGGGCCCATCCTGTTCACCTATCTGGTGCCGCCCAATGCCGCGATTTTCCGGCACTATCTCAACGAGTGGCTGGAGCTCAAGGCCGCCGACGGCTTTCGAGACGCACAGATCGACTACTGGATAAAGGGAACGTCGCGGTCCGAACGGCCACCGCGCTGGAATCTTCTCGATGCCCTGACAAGCGTCGTGCGCCGGTAATGGCGCGGTGCGCACACAGGTCCAACGGACCTGGGCGACGGCCTGGCGCGATTACTGGGCGGACACCCGGCCCGTGCCGTCGACGATGAGCTCGACTTCGGTCTGGCCGCGATAGGCCTTGGCTCGCCAACTGCCGTTGCTGCCCTTGCCGAGCACGCTCACGCGTTTGTATCCGTCGGCTTCGATTGCGGCCTTGGCCGTTCCGACGTCGAGATTGTCCGCCGGCTGGACTTCCGCATCGGCCACGGCGACATCGGGGGTGGCCGCAGTCGTCGGCAACGCGCGAACGTTTCGCATCAGGGGAATCGGCGGCCGATGCGCGTCCAGAAGATTCGAAACGGCGGTGGCGTGTGGCGCGATCCCCGGGTCGGACGTCGTCGCGCCCGACGCAACCGATCGAAGCTGCGGCTCCGCTACCGGTGGACTGACGAATGCCCAGGCAAGCGCGGCCAAAACGATCAGCGACAGGAAACAAATGCTCTTCATTTCTCCGCCTCCAACGGCGAACAAGCGTCCGGAGGGCATGGAGCACCAGAACGCGCGCTTGTGACTGTGACTTTCAGCACAGCAAGGTTGCACTCTCGTCTCACTCGACGTTGACAGGCGGGCCGTCGCGTGTCTGGATTATGGCGTTCGATGTCCGAGACGGAGGTTTAGATGCTTCCACCGGGTCAACGTGCCGCGACGATTGCTGGCGCAAGCGTTCGGGCACCAGCATAGCGGGATCATACGGACGGCGCGCCGGGGGCGGCCACCGTGGGTCGCATCAGTCAGGCAAGACCCCAATTTGGCCGCTCCCGCTGTGTGCGCATCCGCTGATGGCACAACGCAAAGTGCGTGTGACGCGGACCCAGTGTCAGTGGCGCTTGGTCAGTACTGCGAAGAAATATCCGTTGTGCCAGTCGCTCGACTTGCCGTAGTTCGCGGCATGCGAATTGTCGAGCGTGGTGCGAATTTCCGCTGAGCATGTAATGGAGCAGCCGGCAGCCCTGATGGCGCGAAAGGTTCCGATCCGCGACGCCGACCAATTCCAGTCGTCGACAATCAAAATGACGCAACGATCCAGCGCCGGCATCGCCATCTTGATGCCGTCGTATTGGTCCTGCTCCTCATGCGGGCCATCGAACAGATAAATGTTGAATCGTCCGATCGAGGCGAAGTCGATGCGCCGGAAGTCGCCTTCGATGAAGCGGAAGTCGACACCGGGCGAAGACGATCGTACGCGCGCCATGTTGGCCAGGAAGGTCTCCTTGGGCCCGCCGAACTGCGACCAATTGTCGACGCAGACAGCCGTGACGTCATTGCCGGCCAGCGCCGCTGCCGCCGTCGAACCGACGTAGGAGCCGACTTCGAGATATCGCGCGTCGGGCAGGGACTTGACGAGTTCGCTGATGAACGTGCGGTACTTCTGGCCCGACATGCCGTCGATCGCGCGAACCCAGTCGGGCGGCCCACCTGCATCGGCGAGCGCCCGATCCAACGCCCGCCGGACCATGCGGCTCGCAAGAGGCGACGCAAAGTTGCCCGCGGTCGAGATGGCCGGCAGCGTGGTGCTTCGCGGCGGCAGATGTCCCAGCAACACCCTGCACCAGGCCTCGCGGATGATCTCGACAAAGGCCCCCGTCGCTGCCTCCCTGTCGCAGTAGTTTCCGTGGCCAAGGCTCTCGCACAGGCTCCTTGACCGGTGTCAGCCGGCAGCGACCTTGCTCCAGAGCGGCCGTACTTGGCCATCGGGGTCGTCGAGGACGCGGCATTCGTCGTCGAGAAGCATCGTCGCGCGGCGCTCGGCGGCATAGGGCAGCCAAGTCGGGATCGTCGCGTTGCCGGGATCTCCGTTGCGCGCGAAAGTGGCCCACGTCTTCGACACGCGATCGGCCAGCGCTTGGGCGTGTGGCCTGCGGTGCGGCTCGCCGATCTTATGCAGCGTATCGAAGACGAACGGGACCTCGACGGAGTGCGGCGCCTTCAGCCGCCCGCCGAAGGCGGGCGTCTCCCAGTCGAAGCGGTACGTCCAGACGGGCGCCTTGGCCCGCGCGGCCTTGCGCTCCGCCAGGAGCACGGTGCGCACGCCGAAGTTCGACGCGGTGAGCGCCGTGATCAACCGATCGGAGGGGCTCGCCGCCTGGTCGCGCCGCTTGTAGTAGGTCAGCAAAGCGTCGGTCGCCTCGCCGGCGACGGCAGCAATGCGTTTGCGGAGATCGTCCTCGGTGACGGTGCGGTTCCACACTGCGTCGTCGGGCGCGAGGAAGATCGCCGACTCGTCTTTGGTGTCGCCGATCAGCATCGGCACGTCGTCCGATACCGAAGGTGCGGCGGGATCAAAGGGCTGGCCGGGCATCACGCTGCCGTCGATCACCGGCCCGAAATTGTAGCGGTCGAGCAGCGGATAGCGCGGGCGTGGCAATGTCGCCTGCGTCGGCGCAACCGCTTCCTGCAGGCGCGCGAGCGGCAGCGCCTGCAGCGCGTCGACCTGGTCGGCGCGGAGGCCGAGATACTTCAGCACGGCGTCGGCCAGGCGCCCCGTGCGCTCGCGCTCGGCAAAGCGCACGCTGGCGCCGCTCTGGATGATCGCCTTGTGGAAGAGGCCCTTGGCGCCCGGCATTGCCAGCAGCGCGCTCACTTTTCCGCCGCCGCCGGACTGGCCGAAGATCGTGACGTTGCCCGGATCGCCGCCGAAGCGGGCGGCGTGGTCGCGCACCCACTTCAGCGCCAATACCAGATCGAGAATGCCGACATTGCCGGATTGGGCGAAGCGTTCGCCGCCGATTTGCGACAGATCGAGGTGGCCGAAGATGTTCAGACGGTGGTTGATGGCGATGACCACGACATCATTGCGTCGGGCGAGCTTGGTGCTGTCGTAGCGCGGCGAGTTGGCCGAACCGTAGGAGAAGGCACCGCCGTGCAGCCAGACCATCACCGGGCGCTTCGAATTATCGAGAGCGGGTGTCCAGACATGCAGGGTCAGGCAGTCCTCGCCGACCGGCAGCATGTCGACCGGTCCCCAGACCGTCGCCAGCTCCGGCCGTTGCGCGGCGGCGGCGGCCTGCGGCGAGCGGCCGGCATAGACGATTGCCTCGCGGACACCGCTCCACGGCTCGGGCTTGCGCGGCGGCATGAAACGGTTGGCGCCGGTCGTCGAAGCGCCGTAGGGAATGCCCTTGAAGACGTGCACGCCACCGGATGTGACGCCGGCGACGCGACCCGACGCGGTCTCGACGACGGGTGACGCTGTTACCTCGGCGGGACGCTCCGTCTGAAGATCGATATCACCGGCCACGGCACGTTCTCCCCTGTTCTGTTGACCGGAGCCTGCGCGCGCCTCCAGGCGTCGTCAACGCCGCGCGCCCGCCGTCGCACTGCGAACCGGCGCTGTTGACGGCGTCACGCCGATCGATAGGCGCCGGATCGCCGATGCTAAGGTAACGCCGCTCCAGAACCGAACCGGGGGAAGACAGATGCCCGCATCCTATGCGACCCATCGAAATCAGCTCGAACTCATCCTGCGGGCCTGGGGCATGGCCGAAGAGGCCGCCGCCAGCACCGCCGAGATCATGAGCTGGGCCGACCTGCACGGCATCGACACGCACGGCATCTCGATGGTGCCGCCCTACGACGAACGCCGCCGCGCCGGCCGCATCGACATGCGGGCCCGGCCGACCGTCGTTCGCGAAACGCCGGTTTCGGCGCTGATCGATGGCGGCGGCGGTCTCGGCCATGCCAACGCTCGGCGCGCCATGGAGCTTGCCATCGACAAGGCGAAGACCACCGGCATCGGCGTCACCGCCGTGCGCAACTCGGCGCATTTCGGCGCCTGCGGCTTCTACGCCCTGATGGCGGTCGAGGCCGGCCTGATCGGCATGGTGACGACGTCCGCCAGCGGCATCCAGGTCGCCCCCACCTTCGGCGCCCAGGCCCGCCTCGGCACCGATCCCATCGCCTTCGCCGCCCCCGGCAAGCCGGGCGAGCCCTTCCTGCTCGACATGGCGACC
>DATMKZ010000080.1:0-184867 GCA_035570795.1 Rhizomicrobium sp. | reverse complement strand
CCGCCGCCGCCCCCGCCCCCGCCGCCCCCGCCGGTGAAGACGTTCATCGTCTTCTTCGACTTCGACAAGTCGAACCTCACCGACAAGGCGCAGGAAGTGGTCCAGGAAGCGGTCCGTACCGCCAAGGCCAACGGCTTCGTCAAGGTGCTGGTCACCGGCCACACCGACACCGTCGGCTCCGACAGCTACAACCAGGCGCTGTCGATCCGCCGCGCCCAGTCGGTCAAGGACGAGATGGTCCGCGAAGGCATGGACGGCGGCACGATCGACATCGTCGGCAAGTCGTTCCACGACCCGCTGGTCCCGACCGGACCGGGCGTGCGCGAGCCGCAGAACCGTCGCGCGGTCATCGACCTCGGCGGCTAAGCGGACAACCGCTCAAGCAAATCGGACAGGGCGGGCCAGTTGGCCCGCCCTTTTCGTTTGTGGCGACCGCGGGCCAAGGCGCACCGTTCGGCAGAACGCGCCGCCGGGTGCGGGACTGGAAGAGATTCCACCAATTTCGTCATGGCTGGCCTCGAGCCGGCCATCCAACCGGCGCGTGTCGGCGCGCCAAAAATGGGTCGCCCGCATGAAGCGGGCGATGACGGTTTTTGGGGTGATTCAATTCAAAGCAAATGTGGTCCAAAACAACAAAAGCCCCGCGCATCGCGCGGGGCTTTTGCATTCCGACGGGGCCGAGAATTGGGGCCGCGACTTAAGGCGTGAACTTCAGGCTGATGACGCCGACGCCGGCGGCGATGTTCAGGCCGGTATTGCCTTCGACGCTGAGCGGCTGCAGCGCGATCGACTTGTCGAGGCCGCCGATCAATACGTTTGCGCCCAGGCCGACACCGACCGTGGCGGTGGCCGTTGCGCCGGCGTAATCGCCCTCCAGCGCGCCGGGATGAACGTCCGAGGTCGGCGCCACCACGCCCCAGACCAGCACGCCCTTGTCGGCATAACCGATATCGAGGCCGTATTTGGAGAAGGTGCCGGTGTAGTGCTCGCCGCTGCCCGCATTGGGGGCATACGTGCATTTCAGCTCCTTGGAGGAGCTGAAGATGAAGCCGAAACCGCTGCTGACGTTGCAGGTCAGGCTGCCGACCTTGATGCCGGCCGGCGATGGCGGCGGTGTGACCGCGGCGACGACCTCCGGCGGATCGTCAGGCTGCGGCGGCCGCGGCTTGGGCACGACCTGCGGCAGGGCCTGGACGCCGCCGAAGCCGACATCGACCTTCACGGCGCACATGTTCACCGGCGCCTCGACCTCGGCGACCGGCACGCCCGAGACGAAATCCCGGAGGCTCGGCTTGGAGGGCGCATTGGCCGCGGCCAGCACCAGGTCGGCGGCATGGCAGAACCCGGCCGCATCCTTGATGCGGCGCAACTCCGCCTTGGAGGCCATGTCGGTCTTGAACAGGTTATAGGCCGCGTCGCCCTTCGAGCCGCCATAGATGCGCTTGTACATATTGAGCAGCAGCTTGTCGGTGCCGCGCAGTTCCGTGCCGAAGGCCGTGCGATAGGCGTTAAAGCCGCTGCGGGTAACGTCGCCGCAGGTCAGCGCGGCGTCGACCAGTTGCTGGTCCACCACCGTGGTCTGGATCGCCGACACCTCGGCCGGGGCGGCACATTTGACGTTCGACGGCGCCCGGTGGCGGGCGGCCTCGGCCTCGCCGACCGTCAGGGCCGAGATCGCGAGCACGCAAACACCCGCCTTCCATGCGTTTCCCATGCTTTTCTTGCTCATTGTCTGGCTGCAGCGGCCACCATAGCATCGGCTTTTCAGGCCCGCTAATGCTTCACGCGCGCCATAGTTAAGGTTCCCAGCAAGCCATGGCCCCGACAAAGTCCCGCGCCGCTTCGCCGCGCCACGCCGTGGATCTCAAGGGCGAGGCCGTCCATTGGGACTTCCGCAACGCGATGTCCTATGGCGACTATCTGGGGTTGAAGCAGCTCCTGGCCTGCCAGAAGCCCCTGTCCGGCGCGCATGACGAGACGCTGTTCATCGTCATCCACCAGACCAGCGAATTGTGGATCAAGCTCTGCCTGCACGAGATCGCGGGCGCCATCGCGCAGATCCGCGGCGACGACCTCGGACCCGCCTTCAAGATGATGGCGCGGATCGCGCGGGTGCAGGCGCAGCTGATCCAGTCCTGGGAAATCCTGTCGACCATGACGCCGTTCGACTATGCGAGCTTCCGCGGCAGCCTGGGCAAATCGTCGGGCTTCCAGTCGTTCCAGTACCGCATGCTGGAATACCGGTTGGGCAACAAGAACACCGCGATGGCGAAAGTCTACGACTCCGATCCCGCCGTCAGCCGCCAGGTGCGCGCGGCGCTGACCGAGCCCAGCATCTATGACGAGGCCCTGGCCCTGTTGGCGCGACGCGGGCTCGCCATCCCAAAGAACAAGCTGAAGCGCGATTTCGCGCAGCCCTATGTCGCCGATCCGCGCGTGACGGAGGCCTGGCGCGAGGTCTATCGCGACGCCGAGACCCATTGGGACCTGTACGAGCTGGCCGAGAAGCTGGTCGATCTTGAATACCGTTTTCACCTGTGGCGCTTCAGCCATATGAAAACCGTCGAGCGCATCATCGGCTCCAAGGCCGGCACCGGCGGCACGTCGGGCGTGAGTTACCTCAAGAAGGCACTGGACCTGACCTTCTATCCCGAGCTCTGGGCGGTCAGGAGCGAGATCTGATGGGCGCGCTTTCGCATATCCGCGTGCTCGATCTGAGCCGCGTGCTCGCTGCGCCGTGGGCGACGCAGATTCTTGGCGATCTTGGCGCCGAGGTGATCAAGATCGAAAAACCCGGCGAAGGCGACGAGACGCGCCGTTTCGGGCCGCCGTTCCTGACCAACATGGACGGCAGCAAGGGCGACGCGACCTATTTCCTCACCGCCAACCGCAACAAGAAATCGGTCACCGTGAACCTCGCCAAGCCGCAAGGTGCGGCCCTGGTCAAGCGGCTGGCGCGGCGGGCGCATATCGTGGTGGAGAATTTCAAGACGGATTCGCTGGCCAAATACGGCCTCGATCACGACAGCCTGCGGGCGGAGAACCCGGCGCTGATCTATTGCTCGCTGACCGGCTTCGGCCATGACGGGCCGTACAAAGACAAGGCCGGCTACGACTATGTCATCCAGGGCATGGGCGGACTGATGAGCGTCACCGGCCAGAAGGACGGCGAACCGGGCGCCGAGCCGATGAAAGTGGGCGTGGCGGTCAGCGATCTCGTCACCGGACTTTACACTGCGGTCGCCATCCTCGCCGCCGTGATCCATCAGGCGCGCACCGGCGAGGGCCAGGCGATCGACATGGCGCTGTTCGACTGCCAGGCGGCGGCGCTCGCCAACCAGGCGACCAATTACCTGGCCGGCGGCATGGTGCCGGAGCGGCTCGGCAACGCCCATCCCAACATCGTGCCCTATCAGGTGTTCGCGACGGGTGACGGCCATCTGATCCTGGCGACCTCCAACGACCATCAGTTCCGCCGCTTTGCCGCCGTCGCCGGCATCGCCGAGGTGGCGGCCGACCCGCGCTATGCCAGCAATGCCGAGCGCGTCGCCAACCGGCAGGCGCTGGTCGACCTGCTGACGCCGATCTTCGCCGCACGCGCGACGGCGCAATGGATCGCGGACCTCGAAGCCGCCAACGTGCCCTGCGGCCCCATCAATCGCGTCGACCAGGTGTTCGCCGATCCCCAGGCGATCGCGCGCGGCCTGACGGTCGCTATGACTCACGCCGCGGCGGGCGAGATGCAACTGGTGGCCAGCCCCCTGCGCCTGTCGGCGACGCCGCCGGAATATCGCAGTGCCCCGCCGCTGCTGGGCGAGCATACCGATGAGATCCTGTCCGGCATGCTCGGCCTTTCGGCGGCCGAGATTGCGGAACTACGCGCCCGCGGCGTCGTCTGAACGCACCCAGCTGAGGCGGTATGCAACGAAGCCCCTGACCACGGCGTTAGAACCTTGTAATGCGAGGTTCTGCGATGCGCGTGCCGTTCAAAGTTGCGATTCTGATCGGCACGGCGCTGGCGGCGGCGACCCCGGCGGCAGCCGATGGCCTGGTCATGCCGCCCGCGCAATACAGCGAGAACAACGCCTACGCCTCGCAGAGCATCGAGCAGCCCTGGGCGCAGCAGCGCGTGGAACCGTCCTTGACGGAGCGCCCGGTCGCCGAACTCATCGCGGCGCGGCTGGGCCTGGCCGAGGGCAGTGCCGAGCTGTTCCGCTACCACCTCGAAAACGCGCCCTCCAACGCGACCGTCCTGGACGGCGTGATCGACGGCGGTGGCGTCCAGTTGAAGCTGACCTGGTAGGCCGCTTTTCAGCCTCGCGCGTTTGGCGTATGTGAGCCCTGTTGCCGGCGGATTTCTCCGCCTGCCATCGGGATTCAAGTCATGACCTACAAAGTCGCCGTCGTCGGCGCGACCGGAAATGTCGGCCGCGAGATGCTGAGCGTGCTCGACGAGAGGGCCTTTCCCTATGGCGAGGTCGTGGCGCTGGCCTCGACGCGTTCGGTCGGCACCGAAGTGTCGTTCGGCGACAAGATCCTGAAGGTCAAGGCGCTCGACTATTACGACTTCAAGGGCACCGACATCGTGCTGATGAGCGCCGGCGGCGCCGTCTCCAAGATCTGGTCGCCGAAGATCGCCGCCCAGGGCGCCATCGTGATCGACAATTCCAGCGCCTGGCGCATGGACCGCGAGGTGCCGCTGATCGTGCCGGAGGTTAACGCCGATGCGCTGGACGGCGGCTTCAAGAAGGGCATCATCGCCAACCCCAATTGCTCGACCGCACAACTCGTCGTCGCGTTGAAGCCGCTGCACGATCACGCCAAAATCAAGCGCGTCGTGGTCTCGACCTATCAGTCGGTGTCGGGCGCCGGCAAGGACGCGATGGACGAGCTGTTCCGCCAGACCCGCGCCGTGTTCGTGGCCGACCCCATCGAGGTGGAGAAGTTCACCAAGCAGATCGCCTACAACGTCATCCCGCATATCGACGACTTCCTCGACTCCGGCCTGACCAAGGAGGAATGGAAGATGATGGTCGAGACCCAGAAGATCCTCGATCCCGACATCCAGCTCACCGCCACCTGCGTGCGCGTGCCGGTGTTCGTCGGCCATTCCGAGGCCGTGACGGTCGAATTCGAGAACCCGATCACTGCGGACAAGGCGCGCCAGCTGCTGCGTGCGGCGCCAGGCGTGCTGGTGGTCGACAAGCGCGACGACGGGGGTTACGTCACGCCGGTGGAATGCGCCGGCGAGGACGCGACCTTCGTCAGCCGCATTCGCAAGGACCCGACGGTCGAGCACGGCCTGTCGCTGTGGATCGTGGCCGACAATCTGCGCAAGGGCGCGGCGCTCAACGCCGTGCAGATCGCCGAATGCCTGATCAACCGCAAGCTTCTCAAGAGGGCCGCCTAAATGGCTAAAGGCTATTGGATCGCGCGCGTCGACGTGAAGAATCCCGACGCCTACAAGATGTATGTCGAAGGCACGGTCGAGGCGTTCGAGAAATACGGCGCACGTTTCCTGGCGCGCGGCGGCCGCAGCCAGGCGCTGGAAGGGCCGGCGCGGGCCCGCAACGTGGTGATCGAATTCGACAGCCTGGAGCAGGCCGTCGCCTGCTACAATTCGCCGGAATACCAGCGCGCGGCGGCACACCGCCAAGGCGCGGCGGAAGCGGAGATCTTGGTCGTGGAAGGCGTCGCGTGACGCGCGAGGAGTTCGCCGCCCTGGTGCAGCGCTTCGGCGCCGCCGCGACCGCCGGCGACGGCAAGGCGCTGGCCGACTGCTTCACACCGGATGGCGTCTATCACGACTATATCTATGGGCCGCATGTCGGGCGCGACAGCATCGCCGACATGCTGGAGAACCTGTTCCACCGCGACGCGGCGGAATACGACTGGACGTTCTATGAGCCGGTGGTGAGCGGCGATGTCGGCTATGCCCATTCGCTGTCGACCTTCATCTCACGCGTCCCCGGCCATGAGGGCCGCGAGATCGTTATCGACGGGATGAGTCGCTTCGTCCTGAAGGACGCGTTGATCGCGGGCTATTATGAAAGCGTCAATGGCGGCGTGGCGCATGCGCAACTGGGTCTCGCGCCCGAACGCATGGCCAAGGTCATGGCGCGCTGGGCCAAGCGGCTGCGCGACCGGCCCGACGTCGCGGCCTATGCTGCGGCGGTTCGCGCTCGCTACGCGAAGCCTTAAGCCTTCGCAGCCGCCCGGTTGGGCGGTAATGTCGCGCCAGCCGACATCAGAGGGGACTTCATGACGACGATACGGCCGCGCCGGTCGGTGCTGTATATGCCCGGTTCGAACGCGCGGGCGCTGGAGAAGGCGCAGACGCTGCCCGCCGACGCGCTGATCCTCGACCTGGAAGACGCGGTGGCACCCGATGCCAAGGACCTGGCGCGGACCCAGGTCTGCGACGCGGTGAAGGCGAAGGGCTTCGGCAAACGCGAGATCGTCATCCGGGTCAACGGCCTGGCGACGCCCTGGGGCGAGGCCGATCTTGCCGCGGCGGCGGAGGCGCAGCCGGACGCCATCCTGGTGCCGAAGATTTCATCGGCTTCGGAGCTCAACGTCATCGAGGCCAAACTGGGCGCAGCCGACCGGGGCATTGCCGTGTGGGCGATGGTGGAGACGCCACTCGCCATACTCAACATCGCGGCCATCGCGGCCGCCGGCGGCCGGCTTGCCTGTTTCGTGATGGGGACCAACGACCTGATCAAGGAAATCCGCGGCGTCCACACCCAGGATCGGATGAACCTGGCGGCGGCGCTAAATCTTTGCGTGCTGGCGGCGCGGGCCAACGGGCTCGCGGCGATCGACGGCGTCTACAACGATATCCAGAATGCGGCCGGCTTCCAGGCGACGTGCGAGCAGGCGCGCGCCTTCGGCTTCGACGGCAAGACGCTGATCCATCCGAGCCAGGTCGAACCCTGCAACGCGGTGTTCGCGCCGTCGGCGGCGGAGGTTGCGGCGGCGCGCAAGCTGATCGCCGCCTTCGAGCTGCCGGAGAACAGAGGCAAGGGCGCCATCAAGCTGGACGGACGGATGGTGGAGAGGCTGCACGCCGAGATCGCGCAGGGCACCGTCGCCATGGCCGATGCCATCGCCGCGCTGGAGGCGGCATGAGCGCGAAAACGACTGCGGGAAACTACTTCGAGGACTTCCATGTCGGGCAGAAGATCGCCCATGCGACGCCGCGCACACTGAGCCATGGCGATGCCGCCCTGTACCAGGCGCTGTACGGCTCGCGCTTCGCGCTGCAATCGTCCGACACGTTCGCGCAGTTCGTTGGCCTGCCACGGAGCCCGCTGGACGACCTGCTGGTGTTCCACACCGTGTTCGGCAAGACGGTGCCGGACATCTCGCTCAACGCCGTCGCCAATCTCGGCTATGCCGAGGGGCGTTTCCTCAGGCCGGTCTATCCCGGCGAGACGCTGTCGGCGCATTCGGAAGTCATCGGCCTCAAGGAGAATTCCGACCGCCGGACCGGCATCGTCTATGTCCACACCCAAGGCATGAACGAGCGGGACGAGGGCGTGCTCAGCTATGTCCGTTGGGTCATGGTGCGCAAGCGCGACCCGGAGGCGCCGGTGGCCGCGGCGGTCGTGCCCAAGCTGGCCGAGGCGGTCGCCGTCGCCGACCTGCGCGTTCCGGCGGCGCTGAAGTTCGACACGCTGTTCGAGACCGGACAATCGGGGTCGAAGCATCTGTGGGACGATTACACGATCGGCGAGAAGATCGACCATGCCGACGGCGTCACGGTGGAGGAGGCCGAGCACATGATGGCGACGCGCCTCTATCAGAACACGGCACGGGTGCATTTCAACCAGTACGCGGAAGGCCAGGGCCGCTTCGGGCGGCGGCTGATCTATGGCGGGCACGTGATCAGCCTGGCGCGGGCGATCTCGTTCAACGGGCTCGCCAACGCCTTCACGATCGCAGGCATCAATGGCGGCCGGCACGTCGCTCCGCTGTTCGCCGGCGACACGGTGTTCGCCTGGAGCCAGGTACTGGACAAGCAGCCGCTCGGCCACCGCAAGGATGCCGGCGTGCTGCGGCTCAGGCTGGTGGCGACCAAGAACCTGCCCTGCACCGGATTCCCCGATAAGGACGAGGCCGGCGCCTATCCCGAGAACGTCATCCTCGACTTCGATTACTGGGCGGTCTTGCCGCGCGCATGAGCGTTCTCGAGCGTTATCGCGCTGCCGTCGCCGGCGGCGAACTGAAAGCCGATGCGGCCCAGCAACGCGCCGCGCTACGGCTGCAGGCGCTCGGCCAGGCGCTGGCAGCCTGGCGTCCGGGACGTCGGCTGTTCTTCGCCAATACGCCGCCGAAGGGGCTTTATCTCTGGGGCGACGTCGGACGCGGCAAGTCCATGCTGATGGATCTGTTCTTCGATGCAGCGCCGGTGGCACGCAAGCTGCGCATCCACTTCAATGAATTCATGGTCCAGACGCACGCGCGCATCCATGAGGAGCGCCAGCGCGCCGGCAGCGGCGATCCCATTCCCGCCGTGGGGCGCGAGATCGCCGACCGCGCGGTCCTGTTATGCTTCGACGAATTCCAGGTCTCGGATGTGGCCGATGCGATGATCCTGGGCCGGCTGTTCGAGCAGCTGTTCGCGCGCGGTGTGGTGATCGTGGCGACCTCCAACACGCCGCCGGACCGGCTGTACGAGGGCGGCCTGAACCGCCAACTGTTCCTGCCCTTCATCGCCGAGATCGCGGCGCGGCTCGGCGTGGTGGAGCTCAACGGCGCGGTCGATTACCGCCTGCAGCGCCTGTCGGGCCTTGCCGTCTATATGCATCCGCTCGGGCCAGAGGCCGATGCGGCGATGGACGCGGCGTGGCGGCGGCTGACGGACCGCGCCGACGGCACGGCGATGCGCCTGGCCGTGCTCGGCCGCAGCGTGCCCGTGCCGCAGGCCGCCAAGGGCGTGGCGCGGTTCACCTTCGACGCGCTGTGCGCCCAGCCGCTGGCCGGCGCCGACTATCTCGCCATCGCGCATGCCTTCCACACGGTATTGATCGACCGTATTCCGCGCCTCGGGCCCGACCAGCGCAACGAGGCGCGTCGCTTCGTGGTGCTGATCGACACGCTGTACGACGAGGGCGTCAAGCTGGTGTGCTCGGCGGAAGCGGCGCCGGAGGAACTCTACGCCGCGGGCGACGGCGCCGACGCCTTCCGCCGCACCGTGTCGCGCCTGCACGAGATGCAGAGCGTGGATTACCTGAAGCGCGGGCACGGGACGCACAGCCCGGTTTCGAGCTAGGCTGAGCCATGACGCGCGACCTGATTTCCGTCTTCATCCTCATCGCGGCGCTGCTGCTGGTCTATCGCTTCCAGCATCCGCTGCTGGCGGCGCTTAGGCGTTTCGATGCGCGCAATGTGCGGCGCATCAGGGACCAGGAAGCGGAGAAGGCCGATCCGCTGGCGCATTTCAAGCATACGCTGAAGACTGCCGAGGAACAGGTCGAGGCGGTGAGCGAGATCGTCGTCGCCGACGAGCGGCTTGGAACACCGGTGACGCGCTATCTGTTCGAGGGGCGGCAATTTTCGACGCGGCTCGAGGCGGAAAACGTCCGCGCCGAAAAGATCCGCGCCATCGCCCGCGGCTATTACATGGAATTGCCGACCGCGCTGGCCGAGCGGCGGGGCGACAAGCTCAACTGATTTTTTCCGCGCGCATCTGACGATGCGATTATTTCTCCACGCGCATCTGACGATGCATCTATTTTTCTGCGCGCATCTGACGATGCGGTTATTTTCCGGCGCGCATCTGACGATGCAGTTATTTTTCGGCGCGCATCTGACGATGCGCTTATGCCGCCTCACCCTTCATCAGGCGCGGCAGCTTGCCGATGTCGCCGCCGGCATGGCGCATGAAGAAGCGGCGCGCCGGGCCGATGGCATCCACCATCCCCATGCCGAGATCGCGAAGCGCGCGGATCGGCGCGAGGTCGTTCGAGAACAGCCGGTTAAGGCCGTCTGTCGCCACCGACAGGGCGAAGGAATCGAAGCGCCGCCAGCGCTCGTATTTCTGCAGCACGTCGAGGCTGCCGATGTCGAGGCCGAGCCGCGCCGCGTCGAGCAGCACGTCGGTCAGGGCGGCGGCATCCTTGAGGCCGAGATTGAGCCCCTGCCCGGCGATCGGATGGATGCCGTGCGCCGCGTCGCCGGCCGCCGCGAAGCGCGGCTTCACGAAGCCGCGGGCGAGGTGGAATTTCAGCGGGTAGGACCAGCGCGGGCCCGCAGCTTTCGTCGCGCCGAGATGCGCGCCGAAGCGGCGCGCGATTTCGGCGTCGAAGGCGTCGGCGCCCAGCTTCATCATGGCGGGCGCGAGTTTTTCATTCTCCGTCCACACCAGCGACGATCGATTGGCTTTTTGTTGGCCTACCGCTTCGCTGCTTGAGGCCGGAGTCATGGGCAGGATGGCGAATGGGCCCGAGGGCAGGAAATGCTCGTAGGCGACGCCGTTATGCGGCTTTTCGTGCGCGACGGTGGCGACGATGCCCCATTGCGGATAGGCCCAGGAGATCACCGGCAATCCCATCAGCTCGCGCATGGGCGAGTCGCGGCCGTCGGCGGCGACGGCGAGTGCGGCCTGCACGGTCTCGCCCGTGGCGAGCGTCGCGGTGATGCCGTGGGCGTCGCTCTTCAGATCGGTCAGCGCGGCCGGCGCGACGAGGCGCAGGTTCGGCAGTGTGGCGGCGACGGCGAACAGGCCGCCCCGGATGTGGCGGTTCTCGACGATGTGGCCGAGGGCGTCGGCACCGACTTCCGCGGCGTCGAAATGCAGCGAGAACGGCGAGGGCTCACCGCCCAGCCTGCCGTCGGTGACCAGGATATCGCGGATCGGCTGGGCGTCGTTTTCCAGATGCGGCCAGACGCCGAGCGCCTGGAACATGCGCACCGAGGCATAGGCCAGCGCACTGACGCGGCCGTCGAATTTGGCGTCGAGCACGGCCGCCTGGACGACCGGATCGGCCACGACGACGTCGAAGCCGCCCTTGGCCAGCGCGATGGCGAGCGTCAGCCCGATCATGCCGCCGCCGCCGATGACGATGTCGCAGGTCTTCATGCTCTCAGCCTAACGGTTTTCCGCCGCGCGCGGGGGCCAGCGAAAAACCGCCGTTCAAATGCCGTCTTTTTCCATTCAAGCGCTTGTATTTACTTACTTATCCGTAGCGACAGACACTCCGATCCTGCTGGCCGCGCCAACCACTCGGCCCACACGGCGATTTCCTTCGAACGAGGAATGTGGTCCTGCCATCCGGCGATTTCAAGTTGCGGCTGTTTTCGCGGCAGTTTTTTGAATCTGCCTGCCATTTAAGCAGCAGAAATGCTTTCGATCTCTGGCAAAGCGCTCACGGACACAAAATTCCCTTTTGAATCAACGATCCGCCATTTCGCTGCATCGCGGCACGATTCTTGATGAAGTGTTAACGCCTGGGGGGTGTCCGGGCGTGCACAACCATGGAAGGACGACAGATGAAGCTGATCACGGCGATCATCAAACCCTTCAAGCTCGACGAGGTCCGGGAGCAGCTTTCGGCGCTCGGTGTCCAGGGCATGACGGTGACGGAGGTCAAGGGGTACGGGCGGCAGAAGGGCCACACGGAAATCTATCGCGGCGCGGAATACGCCGTGAGCTTCCTGCCCAAGCTGAAAATCGAGGTCGCCGTCAAAAGCGAGATGGCGGAAGCCGTGATCGAGGCGATCACCTCCAAGGCCAAGACCGGCCAGATCGGCGACGGCAAGATCTTCGTCACGCCGCTCGAGCAGGTGGTGCGCATCCGCACCGGCGAAACCGACGGCGACGCGCTGTAGCGGCGCCACACACTCAATCGGCCTCACATAGCGAAGCCATCAAAGACTGGGATCCATCAAGGGGAGCTTGCAATGCGTTTTTCGAACCTGAAGCGAGTGGGGCTTGGCATCGGCGCCGGCCTGGGCGCCTTTGCCCTGACGACCGGTTCCGCGCTGGCCGCCGCGCCGCCGCCCGATCCGCTGAATTCCGGCGACACCGCCTGGATGATCACCTCCAGCGCGCTGGTGCTGCTGATGACCATTCCGGGCCTGGCGCTGTTCTATGCCGGCATGGTGCGCAAGAAGAACATCCTGGCCACCGCGGCGCAGAGCTTCGGCGCCACCGCCATCATCACCGTGCTGTGGATGGTGATCGGCTATTCGATTGCCTTCACCAACCATCCCGATCCGAAGCTCAACCAGTTCATCGGCAGCTTCAACTACTTCATGCTCGGGCCGATGGGCCTGAAGACCGTGAGCCCGCTGGCCGGCACGATTCCGGAATCGGTCTACATGTTCTTCCAGATGACGTTCGCGATCATCACCCCGGCGCTGATCGCCGGCGCGATCGCCGACCGCATGAAATTCTCGGCCTTCATGTGGTTCATGTCGCTGTGGTTGCTGCTGATCTACTGCCCGATCGCCCATTGGGTGTGGGGCGGCGGCTGGCTCGGCACCATGGGCGCGCTCGACTATGCCGGCGGCAGCGTCGTGCACCTCAACGCCGGCACGGCAGGTCTCGTCGCCTGCCTGATGCTGGGCAAGCGCGTCGGTTACGGCACCGAGAACATGGCGCCGCACAACCTGCTGTTCGCCCTGATCGGCGCCTCGCTGCTGTGGGTCGGCTGGTTCGGCTTCAACGCCGGCTCGGCCGTGACCGCAGGCTACAACGCCGGCATGGCGGCGGCGGCGACGCAGATCGCCACCGCGGCGGCGGCGCTGAGCTGGATGTTCGCCGAGTGGATTATCAACCGCAAACCGTCGGTGCTCGGCATGATCTCGGGCGCCGTGGCGGGCCTCGTCGCGATCACGCCGGCCTCGGGTTTCGTCAACCCGATGGGCGCCTTGATCATCGGCCTGGCGGCGGGCGTGGTCTGCTACTTCTCGTCGGTCTGGGTGAAGAAGTGGCTCGGCTATGACGACGCGCTGGACACCTGGGGCGTGCATGGCGTGGGCGGCGCACTGGGCGCCATCATGACCGGCATGTTCGCCTCCAACGCGATCAATTCGTCGGCCAAGGGCTGGCTGATCGATCACAATCCGGGGCAGATGCTGATCCAGTTCTACGACGTCGGGGCCGTGTTCCTCTATTGCGGCATCGGCACCTTCATCATCCTGAAGGTGATCGACATGATCATCGGCCTGCGGGTCTCGCGCGACGTCGAGGTCGAGGGCCTGGACATCAACCTGCACGGCGAGACCATCCACGGCTGAGCCGGCCTAAAGAGTTGTCTCCTCAACTGGGGCGCCGGGAAACCGGCGCCCTTTTTGTCTGGCCATACGAGCTGCACGCCCAAGTTGTGAATTTTGTCATGACCTTGTCGGGCAAGCATGGTACGATGCTTTCAAGGTGATCCATGACGACAGCGACGAAATCCCCGAAGCGCTCGGAAAAACTGGACCTGCGACTCAGCCCGGAGGCCAAACAAACCCTCCAGGCGGCAGCCAGCAGCAAGGGGCGCTCGGTCAGCGAGTTTGTCCTGGAGAGTGCTCTGGCGCACGCGGCCGAGATTCTGCCCGATAGGCGGCAGTTTTTCCTGAACGCCGAGCAATGGGAGAAATTCCTGGCGGCGCTGGACAGGCCGCCCAGGCCGATGCCGCGGCTCGAACGCCTGCTAAAGGAACCCAGCGTTCTCGAACGCCGGCGTAAGTGAGTTTTGATACGGAAAAACTACGACGCGATCACGACATCGTTGTCTTCGACTGCGGCAACCCCGCTCTCAATCAATTCCTTGTACGCTACGCGTTGCAAAACCAGCAATCGGACGCATCACAAACCTATGTCCTCACCGAAAAGTTCCGCGTCATAGGCTATTACACTCTGGTCGTCGGGCATGTTTCATTTGACGATGCGCCGGAGCGATTGAAGAGGGGATTGGCGCGACACCCGATACCTCTCATGACATTGGCGCGACTGGCGATAAACGTAGATCGGCAGGGACAAGGCCTTGGTTCAGCCCTGCTGAAGGATGCCATGGCCCGGACACTGCAGGCAGCCGACATAGCCGGAATCCGCGCCTTCGACGTGCAGGCGAAGGATAATGTTGCGCGCGATTTTTATCTTCACTTCAACTTCGACCCATCGCCGGCCGATCCACTGCACCTCTTTTTGTTGACGAAAGAGATCAAGGCACTCTTTCGCTAACCGAGTTGTCGCGCTGATCGCGCGAAGGTAACTTGGCGCCATGCTCTTCCCCGGACGCCTTTCCGAACTTCCGCCGTCGGCGTTTGCGAAACTCGCGACGCTGCTGGATCCGCACATGCCGGGCCGTCCGCCGATCAGCCTGGCGGTGGGCGATCCCAATGGCGCGGTGCCGGCCTTCATCGGCGAGGCGCTGGCCAAGCACGGCAAGGATTTCGGCATCTATCCGCCGATCAACGGCAGCGCCGACTGGCGCGAGGCGGCGGCAGCGTGGCTGACGACGCGGTTCGGGCTGGTCGCGGGCGGCATCGATCCCGACAGGAACCTGCTGCCGCTCAACGGCACGCGCGAAGGACTGTTCCTGGCGCTGTTCACGGTGATGCCGGAAAGCAAAGCGGGGCAGCGCCCGGCGGTGCTGCTGCCCAATCCCTTCTACCAGTGCTACGCGGCGGCGGCGCTGGCCAGCGGCGGCGAGCCGGTGTTCGTGCCGGCAACGGCGGCGACCGGTTTCCTGCCCGACTATGGGGCGCTGCCGAAGGCGGTGCTGGAACGGACGGCGGCGGTCTATATCTGCTCGCCGTCGAATCCGGAGGGCGCCTGCGCGGGCGCGGAGTATTGGCGCACGCTGTTCGCGCTGGCGGACAGGTACGACTTCGCGGTCTTCGCTGACGAATGCTATGCCGACATCTATCTGGAGACGCCGCCGGTCAGCGCCCTGCCGGCGCGCGGCGCGCCCTATGAGCGGCTGCTGACCTTCCATTCGCTGTCAAAGCGTTCGGGCCTGCCGGGCCTGCGCTCGGGCATCGTCGCGGGAGACGCGAAAATGATCGAGCGCTTCCGGCAATTGCGCAATTACGCCGGTCCGCAGGTGCCGCTGCCGATCATCGCGGCATCGGCCGCCGCCTGGCGCGACGAAGCGCATGTCGCGGCCAATCGCGCCGGCTACCAGGAGAAATTCGCCCTCGCCCGGCGCATGCTCGGCAACCGCGCCGGCTTTCGCGTGCCGGAGGGCGGATTTTTCCTCTGGCTCGAGGTCGGCGACGGCGAGGCGACGACCCTCAAACTGTGGCGCGATGTCGGCGTGCGGGTGCTGCCCGGCGCCTATATGGGACGAGAAACGGAGCCCGGAAAAAGCCGCACAAACCCTGGGTTTTCCTACATCCGCGTGGCGCTCGTTAACGACCTGTCAACCATTCAGACGGCACTCGAAAGGGTGATCGAAGGACTGGAAAGCCCATGAGCCAGGCAGCGCGGCGGACGATGGCGGGCGGCGTCTATCAGCCGCGCTCGCGCGGGGCGGCGATGAGCGATGCGCTGGCCGATGCACGGCGCTCGCTCGGCCGGCTGATGACGCTGGTCGTGATGCGCGGCGCGGGGGCGCTGCTGTTCCTTGCCGCCGGCGCGGCGCTGGTGGCACTGGTGAGCTATGACCCGTCCGATCCGTCCTTGAACAATGCGACCGGAGCCGAGACGGCCAACTGGCTCGGCGGGCTCGGCGCCATGGCGGCCGACATCCTGCTGCAGGCGTTCGGCATCGCGGCGCTGGCCGCGCTGGCGCCGCCGCTGGTGTGGGGCGTCCGGGCGCTCAGCGGCCGGCATCTCAGCCACACGATGGGCCGCGCCTTCGCCTGGCCGCTCGGCGCGGTGCTGACGGCGGGCGGACTCGGCGTCGTGCCGGCCGTCCTGACGCTGCCGGCGCAGAACGGCGGGTTGATCGGCATCGCGGTCAAGGCGCTGTCGGCGCATGTCGCCCAGGTCTATGGCCAGGGCTGGATCGGCATCGCCATGCCGCTGCTGCTGTTGTGCGCCGGGCTGCCGCTGTCGTTCCTGGCGACCGGCCTCAGGCTGAAGCCGATGCTGCGCGCCCTCGCCAACGTGCCGGCGGCGTTCCTGTGGGCCGGCTCGCTGCTCAGACTGCCGAAATTCTCGTTCGCCAGGAGCAAGGCGCGCGACTACGACGAAGACGAATACGAGCCGGAGCTCGACGCGGAGTCCGAGGACGAGGCCTATACGCTGAACGTGGCGCCGGAGCCGATCGCGGCGACGCGGCTGGCGGAGCGGCGCGAGGGCCGCGTCAAGCGCGAGGAGGCCAGGCGGGCGCTGACGCCGGCGGCCAAGCGCGGCAAGCAGCCGGCGCTGGACCTGGTGTCGAGCGAGTATCAACTGCCGGCGCTGGGATTGCTGGCCGAACCGATCGTGGTGCATGACGCGACCGCCTTGTCCGACGAGGCGCTGGAAGAAAACGCCCGCATGCTGGAAGCGGTGCTGGCCGATTTCGGCGTCAAGGGCCGCATCATGGCGGTACGGCCGGGCCCGGTGGTGACGCTGTACGAGTTCGAGCCGGCGGCCGGCGTCAAGTCGAGCCGCGTGATCTCGCTCAGCGACGACGTGGCGCGCTCGATGAGCGCGGTGGCGGCGCGCATCGCGACCATTCCGGGCCGCAACGTGATCGGCATCGAGCTTCCCAACCACACGCGCGAGACCGTGTATCTGCGCGAGATGCTGGCGAGCAGCGAATACGACAAGGCGCGGGCGCCGCTGACGCTGGCGCTGGGCAAGACCATCGGCGGCGAGCCGGTGATGGCCGACCTCGCCAAGATGCCGCATCTGCTGGTCGCCGGCACCACGGGCTCGGGCAAATCGGTCGGCCTCAACACCATGATCCTGTCGCTGCTCTACCGCATGCCGCCGGACCAGTGCCGCATGATCATGATCGATCCCAAGATGCTGGAATTGTCGGTGTATGACGGCATTCCGCACCTGCTGTCGCCGGTCGTCACCGATCCGCGCAAGGCCGTCGTGGCGCTGAAATGGGCGGTGCGCGAGATGGAAGAGCGCTATCGCAAGATGTCCAAGCTCGGCGTGCGCGGCGTGGAAGCCTTCAACGACCGCATCAAGAAGGCCAAGGACAAGGGCGAGCAGCTCAAGCGCACGGTGCAGACCGGCTTCGACCGCGAGACCGGCAAGCCGGTCTACGAGGACGAGTTGCTCGAACTCGATTTCATGCCGTTCATCGTGGTGGTGGTCGACGAGGTCGCCGACCTGATGATGATCAGCGGCAAGGAGATCGAGGGCGCGGTGCAGCGCCTGGCGCAGATGGCGCGCGCCGCCGGCATCCACCTGATCGCGGCGACGCAGCGGCCGTCGGTCGACGTCATCACCGGCACGATCAAGGCGAACTTCCCGACCCGCATCTCGTTCCAGGTGACGAGCAAGATCGACAGCCGCACCATCCTGGGCGAACAGGGCGCCGAGCAGCTGCTCGGCCAGGGCGACATGCTCTACATGATGGCGGGCGGACGCATCCGCCGCATCCACGGGCCGTTCGTCACCGATCACGAGGTCGAGGACGTGGTGCGGTTCTTGAAGACGCAAGGTTCGCCCGAATATCTCGACGCGGTGACCGAAGAGCCGGACGAGGACAGCGAAGACCCGTACGCGCTGATGGGCGGTGCCGGCGGCGGCAATTCGGGTTCGGGCGACGATCTCTACGACAAGGCGCTCGCCATCGTGGCGCGCGAGCGCAAGGCGACGACGAGCTACATCCAGCGCCGGCTGCAGATCGGCTACAACAAGGCGGCCAGCCTGATCGAGCGCATGGAGCATGACGGCGTCGTCTCGCGCCCCAATCACAAGGGGCTTCGCGAAGTGCTGTTGCCCGATCACGAAGGATGACCGCGGAAGTCCACTACCAGAAGTCCAGCCTTCGCGAGAAGATCATAGAGCACGTCTTCATTGGCGAAGCACTACGGATGCTTTGGCGAAAGGACATCGTCGATGTGGAAATCTTGCGCTCGGAATTCGATGCGTTCGGATACGATCTTGTCGTCGAACGCGGCGGCATCACGCGACATGTGCAATTGAAAGCCGGTATCGGCGTCCCGAGCAATATCGGCGTTTCAGAAGCCCTCATGAGAAAACGCAGCGGTTGCGTGATCTATGTCCAGATCTCCGACGGGCTGGATCTTGGACCTTATTACTGGTTCGGCGATCCTGATACGCCGCTGTCGTCCATCATGACTTATCCGCTGCTCAAGCGAACGACGCCGAACAGCGCCGGCATCAGACCGGAGCGCAAAGGCCATCGCAACGTCGCACGGAAGGCTTTCAATGGGCCATTCGATCTGCAACAGATATTGGCCAAACTTCTTGAACTCTGACAGCAGCGCGGGACGTTACCTGGGTGGCCCGCAGTTGCGGGCCATGACAATATTTATTTGATTGGAGCCGCATCGTCGGACCAGAGGCGGCCGATGCAGTCCGCCAAGGCGGAAATATCCACCGGCGCACTCGTATCCACCTCGATCAGCATGCCGAACCCGATGGGGCGGCCGAAGTCGCGGGTCACGTCGGCCTCGTTGAGCGTGCCGCCATAATGGGCGATGTGATGGGCCGGACGCGCGGCGCGTTCGGCGAAGCGGCGGGCGACCTCGGCCACGGGACAGCGGCAGTAGACTTCGACGATCTGGCCGGGAAGCGCGGCGAGGCGGCCGCGCTCGTAGTCGCTGTCGGCATGGAAATTCGCTTCGAGCACCAGGCGCGGGCTATGCGGCGCCAGCGCCCAGAGGACTTCCCAGGACGCCGCCCCGATACGGCGCGAAGCCTCGGCATCGCCGCGCACGCCGCCAAGCGCGTCGTAGAGCGGTTCCTTGATGTCGTCCTTGCTGATGAGCGTGAAGCCGAGGGCGCGGGCCAGCGGCCGGGCAAGCGTGGTCTTGCCGGCACCGGGCGGGCCGGAGACCAGGACGATGCGGTTGGGGCCTGCGTCGCGCATGCCGCGATGATAGAGTGAAGCCGGCGCGCCGTGGATGCAATTTGGCCGCGTTACGGGCTAGTATTGGGGCCGGTCTTACGGAGGGGTCATGTCCTACATCGAAAAGTCGCTCGGCCAGGGCGAGACGCTGGTCGCGCGGGCGCATTTCCACTGGTGGTACAGCATGAAGGCGTGGCTGGCGCTGATCTTCCTGGGCTGGTGCATCATCGGCATCGTCATCTTCGTCAGCATGATGGTGCGCAAATGGACCACCGAGATCGGCGTGACGACCCACCGCTTCGTCGAGAAGGAAGGCCTGTTCAACCTCAAGACCTTCGAGGTGGCGCTGCCCAATATCGAGGGCGTGCGCGTGACACAGAACGTCTGGGGTCAGATGCTGGGCTATGGCCATCTGCGTATCGAGGGCACCGGCGTCGATCATATCGACCTGCCCAATATCGGCGATCCGCTCGGCTTCCGCGCCGCGATCGAGACCGCCAAGTCGGGCAATCATTGAACGCGGAACGTCGAGAATCGGAGATTTCCATGCACAAGACATTTCTGACGGCAGCGGCCATCGCGCTGCTCGCGACCGCGGCGCAAGCAGCCGACGCCAATAACGGCAAGGCGATCTTCGCGCGCTGTGCGGCGTGCCATACCGTCGCCAAGGGCGGCGGCAACGGGCTGGGGCCGAACCTGTTCGGCGTCGTGAACCGCAAAGCGGCGTCGCTGCCGAGCTATATGTATTCCGGCGCGCTGAAAGCTTCGGGACTCACCTGGACCAACGACAAGCTGAAGCTGTGGGTCGCGGGCCCCGCCAAGCTGGTGCCGGGCACCAAGATGGCGTTCGGCGGCATTTCCAATCCCAGCCAGGTCGACGACGTCGTCGCCTATCTGGATACGCTGAAATAATGGTGCGCACAGCGCTTGCGGCGGCGCTGCTTCTGGCGGGCACAGGCCCCGGCGCGACGACGCCGGCCAATCCGGATTACACCTGCGCGCTCCGCCATCGCGGCGCGATCTACGACTCGCTGAAAGCGCTGCCGCCCGATTTTCAGGCGACCGTGCGCGGCACGATCGGCGCGATGGCCGACCGCGGCGAATTCTTCAACGCCACCGACGTCATCCTGCGGCCGGCGCCGGGCCGCCGCTTCATTCGCGCGGGCGTGAGCGGCAGCTACCGGTATCTCTGGTACGAGCAGGGCGGCATCGCCTATGGGAAGGAGATCGTGATCTTCGCCACCGATCCGTCGGGCACCGCGCACGTGGCTGCCGACATACGCGCCACGGGACAAGATCTCTGTGTCCAGACCGATGCGCTGCTGGGCACGCCGCTCGAGCGACGCTGATCGCTGCATCAGGCCGGGAATGGCCCGGATGGGCGCCCGATGCGGCGGAATGACGCGGAGCGGGAAAAATGCTGCGCTGCAACCAAAAAAGCCGAGGGAATCATTGGCCTTGTTTCCCCAAGGAAACCGGAATGACGGTTCGTTGACAGGGCTTGGGGCCGGTCCTAGTTTTTGCGCCGCACAAGAGGGGGCGGGACCAAAAAAACGCGGCGCGTGCATCGCGCGCCCACGCTAAACCAACCGCCATCGTTCAGGGATTTTCGAAAGCCATGAAGGTACTGGTGCCCGTCAAGCGGGTGATCGACTACAACGTCAAGGTTCGCGTCAAGGCGGATCAAACCGGCGTTGATCTCGCCAACGTCAAGATGTCCATGAACCCGTTCGACGAGATCTGCGTCGAAGAGGCCGTGCGCCTGAAGGAGAAGGGCAAGGCCACCGAGGTCATCGCCGTTTCCATCGGGCCCGCGCAGGCATCCGAAACCATCCGCACCGCGCTCGCCATGGGCGCCGACCGCGGCATACTCGTAAAGACCGATGCCGAGGTCGAGCCCTTGGCGGTCGCCAAGATCCTCAAGGCCATCTGCGACGCCGAGAAGCCGACACTGGTGATCTGCGGCAAGCAGGCGATCGACGACGACAGCAACCAAACCGGCCAGATGCTGGCGGCGCTGCTCGGCTGGGCCCAGGGCACCTTCGCCCACAAGCTGGAACTCGGCGACACCACCGCGACCATAGAGCGCGAGATCGACGGCGGCCTGCAGACCGTCGAGGTCAAGCTGCCGGCGGTGATGACGGTGGATCTGCGCCTCAACGAGCCGCGCTATGCCTCGCTGCCCAACATCATGAAGGCCAAGAAGAAGCCCATCGACGAGAAGTCGCCTTCCGACTATGGCGTCGACATCGCGCCCAAGCTGAAGGTCCTGAAGGTGACCGAGCCGCCCAAGCGCCAGGCCGGCATCAAGGTGAAGACGGTGGCCGAGCTGCTCGACAAGCTCAAGAACGAAGCGGGAGTGATCTGACGATGGCCACGCTCGTTATCGCCGAACACGACAACAAGGTTCTGAAGGAAGCGACCGCCAAGGTGGTCAGCGCCGCGACGCAGATCGGCGGCCCGGTGCATGTTCTGGTCGCGGGCCAGAGCTGCGACGCCGTCGCCGCGGCGGCCGCCAAGCTCGCCGGCGTCGAGAAGGTGCTGGTCGCCGACGACGCGCTCTACGCCAAGATGGTGGCGGAGACGATGGAGACGCTGATCCTGTCCCTGGCGGACAAATACGACGCGATCCTCGCGCCCGCCACGACCAACGGCAAGAATTACATGCCGCGCGTCGCCGCCAAGCTCGACGTCGCGCAGATCAGCGAGATCATCAAGGTCGAGAGCGCCGACACGTTCCAACGACCGATCTATGCCGGCAACGCCATCGCCACGGTGCAGGCCGGCGCGGGCAAGAAGGTCATCACGGTGCGCACCACGACCTTCAAGGCGGCGGGCGAAGGCGGCTCGGCCGCCATCGAGAAGGTCTCGGCGGCGAGCGATCCGGGGCTGTCGAAATTCGTCGGCGAGGAACTCTCCAAGTCCGAACGTCCCGAACTGACCTCGGCCAAGATCGTGATCTCGGGCGGCCGCGGCATGCAGTCGGGCGACAATTTCCACATGCTCGACAAGATCGCCGACAAGCTGCACGCCGCGGTGGGCGCGTCCCGCGCCGCGGTCGACGCCGGCTTCGTGCCCAACGACTACCAGGTCGGACAGACCGGCAAGGTGGTGGCGCCCGACCTCTACATCGCGGTCGGCATCTCCGGCGCGATCCAGCATCTTGCCGGCATGAAGGACTCCAAGGTCATCGCCGCGATCAACAAGGACGAAGAGGCGCCGATCTTCCAGGTCGCCGATTACGGCCTGGTCGCCGACCTCTTCAAGGCGATACCCGAGATGGACGAAGAGCTCACCAAGCTTGGCTACTGACCCCCGTCAGGCCGACAAGGACTGAAGCGCATGGCAATCGAACGCATCGGCATTATCGGCGCAGGCCAGATGGGCACGGGCATCGCCCATGTCCTGGCGCTTGCGGGCTACGATGTGGTGCTGGACGACATCAACAAGGACGCGCTCAGCAAGGCGCTGGAGCGCATCGACCGCAACATGCACCGCCAGGCGGCGCGCGGCCACATCAAGGAAGAGCAGATCGCGCCCGCCATGACGCGCATCCGCACCACGGTGGCGCTGGACGACCTCAAGGACCGCGACCTGGTGATCGAGGCGGCGACCGAGGACGAGGCGACCAAGAAGAAAATCTTCCAGGACCTGTGCCCGCGGCTCGGGCCGGGCACGCTGGTGGCGACCAACACCTCGTCGATCTCGGTGACGCGGCTGGCGACGGCGACCGACCGGCCGGAGCGCTTCATCGGCATCCATTTCATGAATCCGGTGCCGCTGATGCAGCTGGTCGAGGTCATCCGCGGCATCGCCACGGACGACACGACCTTCCAGGCGGCGCTGGAACTGGTCAAGCGGGTCGGCAAGACCGCCGCCTATGCGGAAGACTTCCCGGCCTTCATCGTCAACCGCATCCTGCAGCCGATGATCAACGAGGCGGTCTATACGCTGTACGAAGGCGTCGGCAACGTCGAGGCGATCGACACCGCGATGCGGCTGGGCGCCAACCATCCGATGGGGCCGCTGCAGCTGGCCGATTTCATCGGGCTGGATACCTGCCTGTCCATCATGCAGGTGCTGTATGAGGGCCTCGCGGATTCCAAATACCGCCCCTGTCCGCTGCTGGTGAAATACGTCGAGGCCGGCTGGCTCGGCCAGAAGACCGGCCGCGGCTTCTACGATTATCGCGGCGACCACCCGGTCCCCACGCGCTAGATTCTGGTTGGTCGCTCGGCCTCCCGGCCTACGCGCTAGCTCTGCTCGCCAATCCCTGCGACGATGCTTCGACAGGCGGGGGGGATGCCATGCGTCGCGCGATGATTGTGGGAGCCGTGTTGTGCGCCGTGGCCGCGGCTTGGGCGGCAGATGCGCCAAAGGACCTCAGCTCCATCCTGTTCTGGACGCCGCAGCAGCAGGAAGCCGGCTATCGCGCTATCGAGAACCACTTTCCCACGCGCCTTGTGAAGCATGGCGCCGGCGTCTATCCGCTTGCGTCGGCCACGCAGGCCTTCGATGTCGCCTACGACTACCAGGGCGCGTCGTGGAACACGGACAAGTTCCTGTCGGCGAACCGGGTCTCCGGCCTCCTGGTCATCACGGACGGCCGGATCGTCCTGGAACGCTATGCGCTGGGACGCCGCGAGAGCGATCGCTGGATTTCGTTCTCGGTCAGCAAGTCGGTGACGTCGATGCTGATCGGCGCCGCCATCCGCGACGGCGCGATCAGGAGCCTCGACGCGGCGGTGACGGACTATGTGCCGGGTTTGAAGGGCAGCGCCTATGAGGGCGTCACGCTGCGCCAGCTCCTGACCATGACCAGCGGCGTCAAATGGAACGAGAACTACGCCGATCCCAAATCCGACGTCGCGCTGTTCGCACAGGGAGCGCCCGGACCGGATGGCGAGAGCCCCATCGTCGCCTATATGGCGAAGCTGCCGCGCGAGGCGCCGCCCGGAAGCAAGTTCGTCTACAAGACGGGCGAGAGCGACCTTCTGGGCATCGTGCTGGAGCACGCGACGCACAAGCATCTGGCCGACTACCTGTCGCAGAAGATCTGGTCGAAGTTCGGCATGGAGAGCGACGCGGTCTGGATGGACGACAGTGGCGGCCACGAAATCGGCGGCTGCTGCATCGCGATGACATTGCGCGACTACGGACGTTTCGGGCTGTTCGTGATGAACGGCGGCATGGCGGGCGGCGAACAGGTCGTGCCGCCGGACTATCTGAGCGCGGCAACCAGCAAGCAGGTCGATATCGGCGATCCGACCGCCGGCTACGGCTATCAATGGTGGACGGTGCAAGGCGGCATCTATCAGGCGCTCGGAATCTTCGGACAGTCGATCACGGTGGTGCCCTCCGAGCACCTCGTCATCGTGATCAACAGCGCCTGGCCGACGGCCGAGACCGGCGCCCTTTTCAACGCCGAAGTCGCCTACATGCAGGCGGTCGGCAAGGCGCTGCACACGGCCCCGTCTAGCGCGACAGCGCCGCCGTGAAATCCGCCGGAGGGGCGCCTTCGGGCCAGCTTGGCAGGCCGGCCGGGATGTCGATGCCTGCCAGTTTCCGCTTCGTCCAGATATGCGCGACGATGGCGAGCTCGTCGCTGCGGTCGAGTGTGCCGGCGCGGACGCCCGCGAGGCCGGGGCGCCGCGTATTGGTGTTGTAGACGCGCGTGAGGCAGGTGGAACAGCCGCGCTGGCGCGAGATGCGCTCGCCGTCGTCCGAGACGCGCTCATACAGATAAGGCGTGCCGGTGACCTCCAGCACCTCCTCCGGCACGATGAATTGCAGGCTGAAGGCGCTGCCGGACCAGGTCTGGCAATCGCGGCAATGGCAGGCATAGACATTGGGCAGCTTGTCGAGAGCCACCCGGTACCGGACGGCGCCGCAGCGGCAGCCACCTTCGACGGCCATGGTCTTTGTCCTCCTATCGTCGCGAAGCGATTTAGCACGCCGTTACGCTAAGGCGCGAATCGTCCGCGATAGAGGCTCGGCGCGATGCCGAAGCGGCGCTCGAAGGCGCGGCGGAAGCTGTCGGCGCTGGCGTAACCGACCGAGGCGGCGACGCTGTCGACCGTCTGGTGCGGCGCGCCCAGGCGCTTGCGCGCTTCGTCGAGGCGCAGCTGCTCGACATAGGCGGCGGGCGGCAGGCCGAAAACTACCGTGAAGCGGCGGCTGAAATGACGCGCGCCGAAGCCCGCATGCGCGGCCAAGATTTCGATCGACAAATCCTTCTTCAGGTTGGCGACCATCCAGACCGCGAGATCGGCGAAACGGTCGGTGGCGCGGGCCTGGAAGCGCAGCGGCTCGGAATACTGCATCTGGCCGCCGGCGCGCTTGAGATAGACCACCAGCTCGCGCGCCACGGCGAGCGCCGTGGCGCCGCCGAGATCGTCCTCCACGAAGGACAGCGCCAGATCGATGCCGGCGGTGACGCCGGCCGAGGTGTGGAAATTGCCGTCGCGCAGGAAGATCGCATCCGGTTCGAGCCGGATCTTCGCAAAGCGCCGCGCCACGTCGGCAGCAAAGCGCCAATGCGTGGTGGCGCGGCGGCCGTCGAGCAGGCCGGTGGCGGCAAGCGCGTAGATGCCGGTGCAGACCGAGGCGATGCGGCGCGTGCGGCGGCGCGCCTTCAGCCAGGCGACGATGGGCGCCGCGACGGCGGGATCGCGCAGGCCCGCGCCGCCCGGCACCAGGATGGTGTCGAGCGGCGGCGCCTGGGCGAGCGACAGGGCGGGCACGATCCGCAGTCCCGCTTCGGAGACGACCGGCTTGCCGCCGGCGCTGAGCACGAGCAGCTCATAGGCGCCGGGTTGCTGCGCGTTGGCGGTGTCGAACACCTCCTGCGGCCCTACCAGATCGAGCGCGGTGAGGCCGTCATAGCAGACGAGGCCGATGCGGCGGGGCATGCGCAAATCCTTTCGCCGCCACGATGCTGCACGGCCGGCGGCGGCAAAACGACAACGTCACCACAAGTCCGCAATTGTCGGAAGAATGTCCTACAGGACACGCCCGCGCGGGGCCAGACTGGGCCGGGTTCCGGAGATACCATCATGCGCAGGACAATGTTCGCTGCGGCTATCGCATTTCTCGCAGCGACCGCCGCCGGCGCGGCGCCGGCGCCCGAGACGCGGCTGCGCTTGCCACCGTCGGGCATCGTGAAAGTCGCCTTCGTGGTCTCGGACGGCGCCACGCTGATCGACATCGCCGGGCCGATGCAGACCTTCGACCAGGTGCAGTCGCCGGGAACGAGCGGCTTTCGGACCTTCACGGTCTCCGAAACGCGCCGGCCGATCAAGGCCGGCACGCTGACCATCGTGCCCGACTACACCTTCGCCGACGCGCCGGATGCCGACATCGTGGTGGTCGGCGCGCAAAGCGGCAACACCGAGCCTTATCTCGGCTACCTTCGGCGCATGCATGCAGAGGGCAGACTGATGCTGTCGGTGTGCACCGGCGCGTCGAAATTCGCCCAGGCGGGCCTGCTCGACGGGCTCGACGCCACCAGCCATCACGATTTCATCGACCAGTTCCAGACGCGCTTTCCCAAGGTGCATTTCCTGAAGGATCTGGCCTGGGTGCATGGCGCGCCGACCATCTACACCGCCGGCGGCGAGACCTCCGGCATCGAGCTCGCGCTGCACATCGTCGAGCTTTATTACGACCACGACGTGGCCGTGAAGACGGCGCGCTACATGGAATATCGCGGGCCGGACTGGCAGCACTGAGCGGCACCTTGCGCTCGGCCGCCCGGCCATGGCTAATTCGCGGCCATGAAAAGCAAACGCATCGGCGTCATCGGGTTGGGCCAGCGCATCGCGCATGTGCTGCGCGCCATGGACGATGTCGGCTGGAAACTGGACGTCGCGGGCTATGTCGATCCGCGCCCGGTGGGCCTTTCGATCCTCGCCGAACGCGACATCGCGCCGGGCAAGCCTTATGCAAGCGTCGCGGCGCTGCTGAAGGACGGGCCGTTCGATCTCGTCATGATCGGCTCGCCCAATCACCTGCACTATGAGCATCTGCTGGCGGCGTTCGAAGCCGGCTTTGCGATCTTCGCCGAAAAGCCGATCGTGCGCACCGAGGACGAGACCTTCGCGCTGGCGCGGCACCTCGCGGACACCAAGACGCCGCCGCTTTATATCGGGCTCGTCATGCGCTCCATGCCGATCGTGCGCGAGACCATCGCGCGCATCGACAGCGGCGCGCTCGGCGAGCTGGTGTCGATGGATGCCACCGAGCACTTGCCGCCGGAGCATGGCGGCTACCTGGCGCGCAACTGGCGACGCAAGGCCGAATGGGGCGGCTCGTTCTATCTCGACAAGGTGTGTCACGATTTCGATATCTTCGGGCGCATCGCGCGGGCGCGGCCGGGGCGCGTCGCCAGCTTCGGCGGCAAGCGCATCTTCGATTCCGAGCGCAAGGACGTGGCGCGGACCTATTCCGACGGCTCGCCGGCCTATGCGATGCGCGACGCCGGCTGGGCCGGCGCCAACGACGCGTTCCACTCCGACATGGACGTCGCCGACCACCAGACCGCGATCGTGGAATACGACAGCGGCTTCCAGCTCTCGTTCCACTCCAACAGCCATGTCGCGCTCGGCGAGCGGCGCTGGTATATCGCCGGCACCGAAGGCACGCTGCTGGCCGACCTGGTGCGCAACAAGCTGATGCTCCGCCGCGCCATGGACAAGGGCAAGCCCGAACGCATCGACTATGCCAGCCGCACCGCCGACAACCACAACGGCGCCGACCAGGCGATGGCGACGGACCTGCTCGCGACGCTGGATCGGGGGACGGCGTTCCCGGTGACGCCGTACGAATCGATGGAGGCGGGGCTCACCGTCATGGCCATCGACAAGGCGATGAACGAACGAAGTCTGGTCGACTGCGCGCCGATGTGGGCCGATTACGACGCGGCGCGGCGCGGCTAAAGCGTCTTGAACCAGGCGATCGCCTCGGGCGAGTCCCATTGGGCGGGACCGACGGCGCGGCCCACCTCGCGCCCTTGCGGGTCGATCAGCACGGTGAGCGGCAGGCCGTAGGCGCCGAACGCCGTCAGCACCGCGATGTTGGAATCGACATAGGTGTCCAGCGCCTTGGCGTCGTGGCCGTCGAGGAAGCTTCGCGCATCGGCCGCCGTGCCGCGCCCGACATCGACCGCGATGACGCTGAGCCGGTCCTTGGGCACCGCCGCCTTGAGCCGCGCCAGGGCCGGCAGCTCCTTGACGCAGGGCGCGCACCACGGCGCCCACAGATTGAGCAGGACATAGCGGCCTTTGAAGGAGGCCAGCGAGACGCGGGCGCCGGCGGCATCGCCGATGGCGACCTCGGGCACGGCGGCGGGCGTCTTGGCCGCGGCGAAGGGGGCCAGGGCGGCGGGCGGACCCCTGTCCGCGTGGACAGTCGCGCCCCGCATCCCATATAGAACAGCCAGCACGGCCGCGCCGAGGGCGGCGGCGGCGATTGCGATGTAAAGCCAACGGGAAAGCGTCACGGGCGTCTCATGGTTGCGAACAAAATGTGGGGCGGCCGGTTCGAGGGCGGTCCCGCGTCCATCATGGAGGTCATAACCCCCTCCATCGATTTCGACAAACGGCTGGCGGTCCAGGACATCGCCGGCTCCAAGGCGCATGCCCGCATGTTGGCGGTGCAACAGATCATCTCGCAGTTCGACGCCGAGGCCATCGTCCGAGGCCTGGAGAGCATCGAAAAAGAGATCGCCGAGGGCAAGTTCGTCTTCAGCCGCCAGCTCGAGGACATCCATCTCAACATCGAGTCGCGGCTCAAGGAGCTGATCGGCGACGCGGCGGGGCGGCTGCACACGGCGCGCTCGCGCAACGACCAGGTGGTGACCGATTTCCGGCTGTGGGTGCGCGAGGCCTGCCTGCGCGCCGAGCACGGCCTCGAGGCGCTGCAGCGCGCCCTCCACGCCCAGGCCGAGGCGCATTTCGCCACCGTCATGCCGGGCTACACGCATATGCAGCCGGCACAGCCGGTGACGTTCGGGCATCATTGCCTTGCCTATGTCGAGATGTTCTATCGCGACCGCGGACGTTTCGCCGACGCGAGCAAGCGGCTCAACGAATCGCCGCTGGGCGCCGCGGCACTGGCGGGCACGCCGTTTCCCATCGACCGCGACGTGACGGCCAAGGCGTTGGGCTTCGCGCGGCCGATGCGCAATTCGCTGGATGCGGTGTCGGCGCGCGATTTCGCGCTCGAATATCTTGCCGCCGCGACCATCGCGGCGACGCACCTGTCGCGGCTGGCGGGCGAGATCGTGCAGTGGTCGACGCCGGCCTTCGGTTTCGTGCGCCTGTCGGACGCCTTCACCACCGGCTCCTCGATCATGCCGCAGAAGCGCAATCCCGACGCCGCCGAACTGATCCGCGGCAAGACAGGACGCGTGCTGGGCGATTTCGTGGCGCTGGCCACCGTGGTGAAGGGCCTGGCGCTCGCCTATGGCAGCGATCTGCAGGAAGACAAGGAACGCGTGTTCGACGCGGCCGACACGATCGAAGTCTGCCTGGCCGCGATGGCGGCAATGTTCGCGGACCTCAAGGTCGATGCCGGCGCGATGCGCGCGGCGGCGGAAGCCGGCTATCCGACCGCGACGGATCTCGCGGACTGGATCGTGCGCACGTTGAAGAAGCCGTTCCGCGAGGCGCATCACAGCGCAGGAAGCATCGTCAAGCGCGCCGAGGACCTGAACCTGCCGCTGGAGAAGCTGCCGCTCGCCGACATGCAGGCGGTCGAGCCCGGCATCACCGACGACGTCTTCAAGGTGCTGGCGCTGGATGCCTCGGTCAAATCGCGCATGAGCTATGGCGGCACGGCGCCGGACCGCGTGCGCGAGCAGCTGCGCTTTTGGAAAGAGAAACTGAAATGAAACTGCGCATCGTTCTGGCGGTGATCCTGGCGCTGGGCGTCGGAGCCTGCGGCGTGAAGAGCGACCTGCTGCTGCCCGACGGCAAGCCGACGCCCAAGGGCACCAAGGATCCCTCCAAGCCGCCGCCATCGCAGCAGCAGCAGGGGACATGAATCATTTCCGCTATGTGGACGGCGTGTTCCACGCCGAAGAGGTCGACCTGAGGGCACTGGCCGACACGGTCGGCACGCCGTTCTATTGCTATTCGAGCGCCACGCTCGAGCGCCACTACAAGGTGTTCGCGGCCTCGTTTCCGAAGGATGCGCTGGTCGCGTTCTCGGTCAAGGCGCTGGGCAATGTCGCGGTACTGAAGACGTTGGCGCAGCTGGGCGCCGGGGCCGACGTCGTCTCCGGCGGCGAACTCAAGAAAGCGCTGCGCGCCGGCATCCCGGGCGGGCGCATCGTCTTCTCGGGTGTCGGCAAGACCAGGGCCGAGATGAAGCTGGCGCTCGAGGCCGGCATCTACCAGTTCAACGTCGAGAGCGAGCCGGAGCTCGAGGCGCTGAGCGAAGTCGCGTCGGCGCTGGGCATCACGGCGCCGATCACCATCCGGGTCAATCCCGACGTCGATGCGAGGACGCACGCCAAGATCACCACCGGCACGTCCGAGACCAAATTCGGCATTCCGTGGCGCCGGGCCCGCGCCGCCTATGCGCAGGCAGCAAAGCTCAAAGGCATCCAGGTCGTCGGCATCGACGTGCATATCGGCAGCCAGATCGTCGCGCTGGAGCCGTTCGAAACCGCGTTCCGCAAAGTCGCGGAGCTGGCGGTCCAATTGCGCGCCGACGGCCATGCGATCGCGCGGCTCGACCTCGGCGGCGGGCTGGGCGTGCCTTACATCACCGACAACGAGCCGCCGCCCGACCCCTCGGCCTATGGCGCGATGGCGACGCGGGTCACCCGGGATCTCGGCTGCCGGCTGATCCTGGAACCGGGCCGGCTGATCGCAGCCAATGCCGGAATCCTCGTCAGCCGCGTGATCTACGTCAAAAAGGGCGAGGCCAAGACCTTTGCCATCGTCGATGCCGGAATGAACGACCTGATCCGGCCGGCACTGTACGATTCGCATCACGAGATCGTGCGCGTTAACGAAGCGGGCAGCGAGACGCCGCGCCGGCGCTACGATGTGGTAGGCCCGGTGTGCGAAACCTCGGACATCTTCGCCGCCGACCGCGACCTGCCGGAGCTCAAATCCGGCGATCTTGTGGCGATCCTGACCGCCGGCGCCTATGGCGCGGTGATGTCTTCGGCTTACAATGCGCGGCCGCCGGCGCCCGAAGTGCTCGTGAAGGACGGACTGTGGAGCGTGGTGCGGCCAAGACTGGATGATGACGCGTTATACGGATCCGAGCGAATTCCGGACTGGCTCGCGGGCTAAGCGCTCCGAGCAGTATGTCGCGCTGTCGCGGGCGGCGCTGCTGTGGGAGCGCGCCTGGCCGGCGCTGTGGCCGGCGAGCGGCATCGCGGGCCTGTTCGCGGCCGCCGCCCTGTTTGACCTCTTCGCACCGCTGCCCTGGACGCTGCATGCGTTGATCCTCGCCGGCGCGATCACCGGCATCGGGCTATCGCTTTATTTCGGCTTTCGCGAATTTCGCCGCCCCAGCTGGCTGGAGGGCGCGCGCCGGCTGGAGCGCAGCAGCGGCCTCCGGCATCGGCCGATCTCAGAAGCCGGCGACACCATGGCGGTGGGCGCCGGCGATCCGCTGGCCGAAGAACTGTGGACGCTGCATATGCGCCAGATGCTGGCCGGCATCGGCAAGCTGCGGCTGGCGCTGCCGGCGTCCGGCCTGGCGCGGCGCGATCCCAGGGCCCTGCGCTTCGTCGTGCTGCTGCTGCTCGCGGCGGGCGTGGCGGTCGCCGGCAGCGATGCGGGCCGGCGCCTGTGGGCCGGGCTCAACGACGACAGCGCGGTCGGCAGCGCCACGGTGGATGCCTGGATCGATCCGCCGCCCTATACCGGCGAAGCGCCGGTGTACCTGACGCCGGGCATGGCGCTGGCGGTGCCGGCGGGCTCGGTACTCAACCTGCGCGTCCACGGCGCCGGCCATCCGCCGGGCCTGGCGCTCGATTCGGCGAGCGACGCAGACAGCGGCTTTGCCGGCGAGCATGGCGAATACGCCGCGACCTATCGCGTCGTGGCCGACGCGCATGTGCGGGTGCGCAGCGCCGGGCGCGCCATCGGCGATTGGAGCATCACGGCGATCCCCGACAAGCCGCCGACCATCGCCTTCACGGCGCCGCCGGGCAAGACCGAGCGCGCGGTGCTGAAGCTGTCCTACAAGGCGTCGGACGATTACGGCGTCGCGGCGGTGCGCGCGATCATCACGCCGCACAATCGCCATGGCAAGGCGCTGATCCTCGACTTGCCGCTGGCGACGGCGTCCAAGACCGTCAACGAGACGAGCTTCCAGGACCTCACCGCGCATCCCTATGCCGGTCTCGACGTCGACATCGTGCTGCAGGCGGCCGACGGCGCGGGCCAGGTGACAGCGACCGCGCCGGTGACGTACCGGCTGCCGGCGCGGGTGTTCACCAATCCGCTGGCGCGGGCGCTGATCGAGCAGCGGCAGATTCTCGCCACCAGCCTGATGCCGCCCGAGCGTGCCCACGTCGTCAGGATGCTGGACGCGCTGACCATCGCGCCGCAGATTTTCTATGCCGACCAACCCGGCGTCTATACCGGCATCCGCGCCGCGCGCTGGGCGCTGGCCGATGCGGGGCATGTCGAGGACGTCGAGCATGTCGAGGACCTCTTGTGGCAGATCGCCATCAATCTGGAGCGCGGCGGCCTGATGTCGGCGGCGGAAGAGCTCAGGCGATTGCAGGCGATGCTGGCGCAGGCCATGGCCCAGGGCGCGCCGCAGGAGGTGATCGACGAGCTGCTGCAGCGCTACCAGGACGCCATGCAGCGCTACATGCAGGCGCTGGCGGCGAATCCACAAGCCGACACCGGCGCGCCCCCGCCGGGCACCAGGACGCTGAGCGAGCAGGACCTGCAGACCCTGCTCAAGACCATCCAGCAACTTGCCGAGAGCGGTGACCGCGCCAAGGCGGCGGAGCTGATGGCGCTGTTGCAGAACCTGCTGGAGAATTTGCGTCTCAGCAGCGGCGGCTCCGGTGGCGGCGCCGACACTCCGCAGAACAAGGCGCTGAGCGACGCGATCAAGGGCCTCGGCGACCTGGTGGGCAAGCAGCGCGAACTGCTCGACAAGACGTTCAAGGGCCGCCAGGGCGAGACGGTGGCGCCCAAGGACCTGCAGAAGGAACAGGGCGACATCCAGAAACAGCTCGGCGACATCATGAAGGGGCTGGGGGCGCAGAAGATACCGGCGCCGAACGACCTGGGCCGCGCCGGCAACTCGATGGGCCAGTCGGGGCAGGAACTGGGCTCCAGCGATTTCAACGGCTCCAGCGTCGACCAGAAGAACGCGCTCGACGCGCTGCGCGCCGCCGCCGGCGAACTTGCCAACCGCCAGATGAAGCAGATGGGCCAGGACCAGGGGCCCGATGGAAAAGAAGATCCGCTGGGACGCGCCCGCAACGGCTCGGCCCTCGGCAACGAAGTCAAGGTGCCCGACGCCACCCAGCTGCAGCGCGCCCGCGACATCCTGATGGAACTGCGCCGCCGCGCCGCCGAACGCGGCCGGCCGCAGCAGGAGCTGGATTACATCGACCGGCTGCTGAAGCAGTTTTGAATCTGCCCGTCCTCCCCCCAGCTTAGCGGGGGAGCTTCACTCCCCCGCCTTGGCGAAGCGCAGTTCGACGTTATGGCTGCCGGAGGGCGGGCTGGAGAGACGGGTGCGGAATTTCGCGACCTGACCGGGCTTCAGCGTCGCCACGCCGGGCACGAAGGTCCAGTGGTAAAGCTCGTGCCGATCCATGTCCGACAGGGTCACGCGCACCAGCGGCACGGTCAGCTCGTGATTGCTGCGATTGACGATCTCGCCGGTGACGGCCAGGACCTGCTGGCCGTCCTCGGTCTGCAGGTCGTGCGCGATGTTCGTGAAATCGATGCCGTTGGGGGTCACCGGCAGGCCGGCGGCGGCATAGAACGACGAGGTCTGCGGCAACCACGTCGCGATCGCGTCGCGGAAGCCGACGGCGGCCCAGCCGATCACCAGAATGAGCCCGACGAGCAGGACCCAGCCGCCGACAACGGCAGCGCGGCCAAGCCAGGAGCCAGAGGCACGGCGCGCCATCGGCTCGTCCGCCTCCAACGCGGGCGCCGCGGCAACGGACGGCGCAAAGGCGGCGACGCGGGGCTGGGGCGCAAAGCCGGCCGGCTCGACGGCGGGCGGCGGGGCCTGGACCTGAGGCTCGGCGACGAAGATGTCAGCCTCGGGATCGGGCTCCGGCGTCGGGCCGATCTGGTGCCAGACATTGCCGCATTTGGCGCAGCGCACGCTGCGGCCCGCGGCCGGAAACTTGGTCGCGTCCGCCTGGTAGCGGGTGGCGCATTGTGGGCAGGTCAGAATCATAAACGCAGTGTCCCCGATCAAGACAAAAATAGCTTTAAGGCGCCAATGCTCGCAAGGCAGGAGCCTCGCAAGGCCGCCGCCCGATGGTTAAGGTCGGCCACCATGGTTCGCTTCGAAAATGTCGGCATGCGCTATGGCGCGGGGCCGGAAGTCCTGCGCGACGTCAATTTCGCGCTGGAAGCCGGCTCATTTACCTTCATGACCGGCCTGTCGGGCGCCGGCAAGACCACCCTGCTCAAGCTAATCTACCTGGCCGAGCCGCCGTCGCGCGGCCTGATCACCCTGTTCGGCAACGATATGGCGACGGCGCGGCGCGGCGACTTTCCCGCCATGCGCCGGCGCATCGGCGTGGTGTTCCAGGATTTCCGCCTGCTCAGCCACCTCTCGGCGTTCGACAATGTGGCGCTGCCGCTCAAGCTGGCCGGACGGCACGAAGGCGATTACGAGCACGACGTCGAGGAACTCCTGTCCTGGGTCGGCCTCGGCGATCGCATGCAGGCGCGCCCCGCGACGCTCTCGGGCGGCGAACAGCAGCGCATCGCCATCGCCCGCGCCGTGGTGGCGCGCCCCGACCTTCTGATCGCCGACGAGCCGACCGGCAATGTCGATCCGGAGATCGGCGCGCGCCTGATCCGGCTGTTCGGCGAACTCAACCGGCTGGGCACCACCGTGCTGATCGCAACCCACGACCGGGCGCTGATCGAGAGCACCAAGGCGCGCGAGATGCGGCTGGTCGACGGACGGCTGGTCGAGCTCAGATCGGCGATGCGGCCATGAACCGTTCTTCGAACCGCCTCCTGCCCCGCGAGAAGGGCGCCGCGCCGCTCGACATCGTGATCGGCGTGATGGCGTTCCTGGCGGCGCTGGCGCTGGGCGCCTCGCTGGTGGCGGAACGCGCCTCGGCGGGCTGGCGCGCCGGCCTTGCCGATCGCCTGACGGTGCAGATCCTGGTGCCGAGCCATGGCGACGTCGCCGCCGAGCTGACGCGCGAGACGGACGCCGTGCTCACCGTGCTGCGCGCGACGCCGGGCATCGCGCACGCCGCGCCGCTGTCCGAGGACGAAATGCAGAGCCTGGTCGAGCCCTGGCTCGGCAAGGGCGCGCTGGTCGCCGAACTGCCGCTGCCCAGGCTGATCGACGCGACGATCACGCCGGGCGCGGGCGTCAATCTCATCGCGCTCGGCGCCAGGCTGAAAGCGGCGGCACCGGACGCCCAGCTCGACGATCACGGCCACTGGATCGCACGGCTGAAAGGCCTCGCCGACACCATCGTGTGGAGCGCCTGGGGCATCCTGCTGCTCATCGCGGTGGCGACGGCCGCGACGGTCGCGTTCGCCACGCGCGCCGGCCTGGAGGCACAACACGACATGGTGGCGCTGTTGCACCAGATGGGGGCGCATGCCGGCTTCATCGCGCGGGCCTTCGAGCGGCATTACGCACTGGCAGCGCTGGGCGCGAGTGCGGCCGGCGCGGTCGCGGCGGCGGCGCTGTTCGTGCTGGCGGGCGGACTGGAATTCGCCGGCCTCGAACCGGTGCCGTTCCTGCCGCCGATCGCGCTCAAATTGTCGGAAGTCGCCTGGCTGGCCGGTGTTCCGGCCGTGGCGGCGGTCATTGCCTGGGCCACGGCGCGGCTTTCGGTGCTGGCGGCGGTGCGGGAAATTTACTGATTAACGAAGTGTGTCCAGTTTTCGCCTGTATTGGAGCCTATCTCTGGCCGGACCATGACAAAGACGCTGCTGCAAATCGTTGCCGGCCTGATCGTGCTGTATGTCGCGGGCTTCCTGCTGTTCGTCGGCACGCTGCCGACGCGTCCGACGCAGCGCCTGAAGGCCGACGGCATCGTGGCGCTGACCGGCGGCGACGCGCGGGTCGATGCCGCCGTGGCCCTGCTCGAGGGCGGCACCGCCAAGCGGCTGCTGATCTCGGGCGCCAACAAGGCATCGACCAAGGACGAACTGAAGCGCCTGGCGTCCGGCGGCCGCCGCTTCGAATGCTGCGCCGACATCGGCTATGCCGCGGAAGACACCTATGGCAACGCCGAAGAGGCCGCGGCGTGGGCGGCGCAGCACCGTTTCCACAGCCTGATCGTGGTCACCGCCTCCTACCACATGCCGCGCAGCATCAGGCTGTTTCACGCGCTGATGCCGGACGTGAAGCTGATCGCCTATCCGGTGGAGCCGGCCGGCGTCGACATGGCGGCGTGGTGGCATCCCGGCACGCTGCACCTGCTGCACAACGAATACCTGAAATATGTCGCCAGCTTCGTGATGACGGCGGTTGACCACAAGCCCGCCGAGGGCAAGGCTCGCCCCGTCTCCTGATATCCCGCCCGTCCATGACATTCCTCCGCTCGACGCTTTTCATGCTCTGGTTCGCATCGGTTTCGGTGCTGCTGTGCCTTGTGTGCTTGCCGCTGCTGCTCGGGCCGCGCGCAGGGGCGGGCTGGCTCGGGCGATTATGGTCGCGGCTGACGTTCTGGGGCCTGCGCGCGATCGCGGGCACGCGCTATGAGGTGCGCGGCACGCCACCGCCGCCGGGCGTGCTGATCGCGATCAAGCATATGAGCATGTGGGACACCTGCGCGATCTACACGCTGCTCGGCGATCCTGCGATCGTGCTCAAGCGCGGGCTGCTGATGATCCCGTTCTATGGCTGGTATCTGTGGAAGGCCGGCATGATCCCGATCGCGCGCGACGGCGGTGCCAGCACGCTGCGCAACATGGTGGCGAACGCGAAGGCCGAGCTGGCACGCGGCCGCAGCGTCGTGATCTTCCCCGAAGGCACGCGCAGGAAAGTCGGCGCGGCACCGGACTACAAGCCGGGCGTGGCCGGGCTGTACGGACAACTCGGCGTCGCCTGCGTGCCGGTGGCGCTGAGCTCCGGCCTGTTCTGGACCGGATTCATCAAGCGGTCCGGGACCATCGTGCTCGAATTCCTGCCGCCGATACCGCCTGGCCTGCCGCGACGCGAATTCATGCCGCGCCTGGAGGCGGCGATCGAAGGCGCGACCAACGATCTGATCCTCGAAGGGCGCAACCAGATGGAGCGCCGCAACAGCTCGCCCGCTTTCAGCTGAGCGTGAAGGTGATGCGCCGGCCACTGGCCTGCGGACGGCCCCGAAAGGGCGCAGCCGCCGAGACAGAGGGCGCAGGCGGCAACGAGCAAACGGCCCGTGGCGTTTCCTTTTTGGGATTTGCCGGGAAAAAGGCGGACGGGAGCGGCTTTCGGCGCAATCTAGCGCCCTGCCCGCCAGCCGGGTTCGCCCAAAGGGCGTCTGGAACGTTTGGGGAACATCGTATAGTGTCGCGGCAGCAGGAATCGCTCAACTTCGAGATGTTACGCTCAGCGCCATGACCGATATTTCCCGCCAGATCTGGGACATGAAGTACCGGCTGAAGCAGCCGGACGGCACGCCCGTGGACGGCGACGTGGCCGACACCTGGGCGCGGGTGGCGCTGGCGGCGGCCGCCGCCGAGGCGCCGGAAAATCGCGGCGCGCAGGCGCTCGACTTTGCCCAGGCGCTGGCTGGGCATCGCTTTATCCCCGCCGGACGCATCCTGGCCGGCGCCGGCACGGCGCGCAGCGTGACGCTGTTCAACTGTTTCGTGATGGGCACCGTCCCCGATTCGATGGACGGCATCTTCTCGGCGATCCGCGAGGCAGCGCTGACGCTGCAGCAGGGCGGCGGCATCGGCTACGATTTCTCGACGCTGAGGCCCAAGGGCGCGGCGGTGAAGGGCGTCGCGGCGGACGCGTCGGGCCCCGTGTCGTTCATGGACGTGTGGGACGCGATGTGCCGCACCATCATGAGCGCCGGCTCGCGGCGCGGCGCGATGATGGCGACGCTGGCGTGCGACCATCCCGACATCGAGGATTTCATCGACGCCAAGCGCGCCAAGGGGCGGCTGTCGAATTTCAATCTCTCGGTGCTGGTCAGCGACGCCTTCATGGACGCGGTGAAGGCCGATGCGGACTGGGCCTTGCAGTTCGACGGCGCGGTGCATCGCACGCTCAAGGCGCGCGCGCTGTGGGACCGCATCATGCGCGCCACCTACGAAACCGCCGAGCCCGGCGTGATCTTCATCGACCGCATCAACGAAGAGAACAACCTCGGCTATTGCGAAACGATCCGCGCGACCAATCCGTGCCTTACCGCGGAGAGCTGGATCGCGACGGAGGCGGGACCGCGGCAGATCGCCGAGTTGGTCGGCACGCCCTTCACCGCCCTGGCCGATGGCAGGCGCTGGGCCAGCGGCGCCGAGGGGTTTTTCAGCCAGGGCGTCAAACCGGTCGTCGCGCTCGCCACGCGCGAAGGCTTTGCCCTGCGCCTGACGGCGGATCATCGCGTCCGCAAGGTGACACGACGTACGCGCTGGTCCCGAGATTGGGAATGGGCCGCCGCCGGCACGCTCGCGGCGGGCGACGAGATCCTGCTGCACGACCACCGCGGGGCCCAATCCTGGGGCGATGCATCGCGCGCGGAAGATGACGACGCCGAAGGCTATCTGCTCGGCCTTCTGGTCGGCGACGGCGTGTTGAAGAAAGACAAAGCCGTCCTGTCGGTGTGGCCCGGCGCCGCGGTCGTCAATGGCGGCGATGAGCGGCCCGGCACGCGCGGCATCATGGCGGCGGCATTGCGGGCCGCGTCCCGGCTGCCGCATCGCAGGGATTTTTCAGGCTGGATCGAAGTCGCCGGGCGCGGCGAATACCGGCTGTCGATCGGCGCGCTGAAAACCCTGGCGCACGATCACGGCATGACGCCGGGCGACAAGTGCATCGCGCCGGTGCTGGAACGGCGCTCCAGCGCGTTTCATGCCGGCTTCCTGCGCGGCCTGTTCGACGCCGACGGCAGCGTGCAGGGCGCACAGGGCAAGGGCGTGAGCATCCGGCTGGCGCAGAGCGATCCGGCGCGGCTCGAAGCGGCGCAGCGTATGCTGCTGCGGCTCGGCATCGCCAGCACCCTCTATCGCGACCGGCGCGCCGCCGGCACCAGCGTCCTGCCGGACGGCAAGGGTGGATCGAAAGCGTATGCGACGCGCGCGCAACACGAACTGGCCATCGCCGGCGACAACCTCGCCGTCTTTGCGGAGCGCGTCGGATTTTCCGACACAGACAAGGCCGGGAAACTGAAAATCGCCCTCGCGAATTATCGCCGCTCGCTGAATCGCGAGAGATTTTGCGCGACAGTCGAGTCGGTCACGCCGGCCGGCGAGGCCGAAGTCTTCGATGCCGCGATTCCCGGTCTCAACGCCTTCGACGCCAACGGGCTGTGGGCGCACAATTGCGGCGAGCAGCCCCTGCCGCCCTATGGCGCCTGTCTCCTGGGTTCGATCAACCTCGCCAAGCTCGTCAAGCAGCCGTTCGAGGACGGCGCGCATCTGGATGTGGACGCGCTGGCGCGGCTGACGCGCACCGCGGTACGCCTGCTCGACAATGTCATCGACGTGTCGCGCTTTCCGCTGCCGCAGCAGCGCGCCGAAGCTCTTGCCAAGCGCCGCATCGGGCTGGGCGTCACCGGTCTCGCCGATGCGCTGATCTTCTGCCGCACGCGCTACGGCTCGGACGCAAGCGTGGCGCTGATCGATGCCTGGCTGTCGGCGCTGAGCGACGCGGCCTATCTCGCCTCCGCCGAGATCGCCGGCGAGAAGGGCGCCTTCCCGCTGTTCGAGGCGCACGAATTCCTCAGCCGGCCGTTCACGCTGCGCCTGCCACAGCCGGTGCGCGCCGCCATCGCGAAGAACGGCATCCGCAACGGCCTCATCACCTCCATCGCGCCGACCGGCACGATCTCGCTGTTCGCCGGCAACGTGTCGAGCGGCATCGAGCCGGTGTTCGCCTACAGCTATACGCGCAAAGTCCTGCAGCCGGACGGCTCGAGCACGACCGAGACGGTCGAGGACTACGCCGTGAAGGCCTTCCGCGCCCGCTTCGGCGCGGATGCCGCCCTGCCCGATTATTTCGTCAACGCGCAGACGCTGTCTCCCGAGGATCACCTTGCGGTGCAGGCCGCGGCGCAGCGGCATATCGACAGCTCCATCTCCAAGACCATCAACGTGCCGGTGGGCATCGCGTTCGACGATTTCAAGACCGTCTACGCCCGCGCCTACGAGCTGGGCTGCAAGGGCTGCACGACCTATCGGCCGAACGCCGTGACCGGCGCGGTGCTCGAAGCGGCGCCCGAAATCGCCGAGGTGCGCGACGAGCCGGCGCCGGCGCCCCGTAGCCGGGAAAGCTCCGGCGGTGTCGTCTATATGATGCGGCCGCTCGACCGACCCGAGGTCCTGATCGGCCAGACCTACAAGATCAAATGGCTCGACAGCGACCACGCCTTCTACATCACGGTCAACGACATCGAGAAGGACGGCAGGCGGCGGCCGTTCGAGGTCTTCATCAACTCCAAGAACATGGAGGCCTATGCCTGGGCGCTGGCGCTGACGCGGATGATCTCGGCGGTGTTCCGGCGCGGCGGCGACGTTTCGTTCGTGGTGGACGAGCTCAAGGCGATCTTCGATCCGCGCGGCGGGCAGTGGAGCGGCGAGCGCTACGTGCCGTCGCTGATGGCGGCGATCGGCGAGGTGATCGAGAAGCACATGATCGATATCGGCTTCATCGCCGGCCGCATGGCGGCGCCGCTGGTGCCGGACGAGCGCCGTGCCGTGGCGGTGGCCGCCGAAGGCGCCCCGGCGCGCTTCTGTCCGCGCTGCGGCTCGCCCAGCCTGGTCAAACTCGAAGGCTGCGAATCCTGCGTCGCCTGCGGCTATTCGCGCTGCGGGTGAGCCACGCATTTCCCCTTGCGAACGACAAGGCCCGGGCGCTGATCCTGGCGCGCTGCGGCCTGGCGGGTGTGCGGCAGGAGGGCGGCGCCAAGGCGCTGGCGCCGCTGATCGGCAGGCTCGGCTATGTCCAGCTCGACTCGATCAAGATCGTCGAGCGGGCGCATCATCACATCCTCTATTCGCGCCATGGCGGTTACCGGCCGCGGCACCTGGACCGGCTGCAGCAGAAGGCGCCGGCCCTGTTCGAGCACTGGACGCACGATTCCTCGCTCATTCCGCTGGAGCTCTATCCCCATTGGCGACACCGCTTCGCCCATTCCCGGTCGCACGTCGCGGCGTGGCGCGAACGCTTCGGCGACGACAGGGTCCTGAAGACGGTGCGCGATCACATCGAAGCCAAGGGCGCGGCGCGGGCCCGCGATTTCGCGCATCTGGGCGGGCGCACCGGGCCGTGGTGGGGCTGGGGACCGGCCAAGGCGGCGCTGGAGTATCTGTGGCGCACGGGCGAGCTCGCCGTGCTGCAGCGCGACGGTTTCGAGAAGATCTACGACCTTGCGGAGCGCGTCATCCCGGCCGCCCTGCGCGCGCAGAGGCCGACGCGGGCGCAGACCCTCGACTGGGCCTGCAACGCGGCGCTCGATCGGCTGGGCGCGGGGACGGCACGGATGATCGCCGATTTCTGGGGCCACGCCTCGATTCCCGAGGCCGCCAGATGGATCGCGGCCGAAAAGAAAGCCGGGCGCCTGATCGACGTGGCGCTGGCCGGCGCCGGCGAGCGGCGCGGCTTCGCCGCCGTGGCGCGCCCCGACATCGAGGCGCAGATCGCGGCGCTGCCCGAGCCGACCTCGCGCCTCAGGGTGCTGTCGCCGTTCGACCCGCTGCTGCGCGACCGGGTGCGGCTGGAACGCATCTTCGGCTTCGACTACACGATCGAGATCTTCGTGCCCGGCCATAAGCGCAAATACGGCTATTACGTCTTCCCGCTGCTGGAAGGCGCGCGCTTCGCCGGGCGCATCGACATGAAGGCCGAACGGGCGCAGGACCGGCTCAACGTCAAGGCGCTGTGGCTGGAGAAGCGGCTTTCGTTCAGCAAGGCCCGCAAGGTCAAGCTGGAAAAAGAGCTGCAGCGGCAGGCCCGGCTGGGCGACGTGCGCGACATCGTATTCCCGGCGAGCGCGCTCAAAACTCCCTAGAGCCGCACTCTCGTTATTTGAATCGGAATGCGGCTCTAGCTTTTTGAATTGGCGCGCAATTTTACGGAAAACCGGCCTCCACTTTTCCGAATTGCGCTCTAATATCGCCGGCATGAAATATTCCAGCCGGTTCTTCCTCTACGCGCCGCTGGCGCTGTTCCTCGCCATCGCGCTGGCCGCCTGCGTCGTGTGGTGGCGCGAAGCGAACGCGCTGTCGGCGCGGCTCGACGCGCTCAATGGGCACGAGGCGATGCCGGGCGTGACGCTGCATTACGCCGCCAAGAGCATCAGCGGCTTTCCCTTCAACATCGACGTGGTGTTCCGGGATTTTCGTGTCACGGTGGCGACACCGCATGGGCCATCGTCCTGGCAGGCGCAGAATTTCGCGCTGCATGCGCTGACCTACGGCCGCGCGCAGACGATCTTCGAGGCGGCGGGCAACCAGGCATTGACCTGGACCGACCTGCAGGGGCGGGTGCATGCGCTGCCGTTCGAGGCGGGCGAACTGCATGCCAGCGCGATCCTGGGCGAGCGCGGCCTGGTACGTTTCGACCTCGACCTGATCGGCTTCGGTTCGCCGGCGCTGACGGCGGCGCGGGTCCAGTTCCATGCCAGGCTGGCGCCGGGCGGGACGGCGGTCGATCTCTTCGCCGCGGTCGACGGCGTGCATCTGTCGCCGCGCCTGGCTTCGCTGTTCGGCGCCGACATGGCGCAGATCCGGCTCAACGCCTCGGCCGCGCCCTCGCGCGCGCTCGATGGATTGCGCGCCGGACGCACCGACTGGGTCAGCGCGGTGGAGACCTGGCGCAAGGCGAATGGCGTCCTGCAGGTCAGCGACCTGGAGATGTCCTGGCAGCGGCTGAGCGCGATGGGCAAGGGATCGCTCGGGCTCGACGATGCGCATGCGGTGCAGGGGCTGCTGAATTTCAAGGTTGCGGGCATCCAGACGCTGCTGGAGACGGCGGCGCGGCATGGCGTGCGCGGCAATGCCAACGCCGGCATCGCGGCGGCGCTGCTGGATCGCGCCGCCAAGGCCGGCAATGACGACGCCGGAATGCTGGGCGCCGTCGTCGGCTTTCACGCCGGCACGGTCAGCGTCGGCGACGAGACCGCGACGACGCAGGAGGCGTTGTATTAGCGCTTGGTCTTTTTCGCGACCGCGGCCGGCGCGTTGCGCCCGAAATTCACCGCGGCGCTGTCCTGGCCGGCATCGACGATGCCGCGGCGCAGGGCCCGGGTGCGGGTGAAGAGCTTGAACAGCGCCTCGCCGTCGCCCCAGCGGATCTGGCGCTGCAGGGCGCTCAGATCCTCGCTGAAGCGGCCGAGGACTTCGAGCACCGCGTCGCGGTTGTTGAGGAAGACGTCGCGCCACATGGTGGGATCGGACGCCGCGATGCGCGTGAAATCGCGAAAGCCGCCGGCGGAATATTTGATCACTTCGGTTTCGGTGACGCTGCGCAGATCGTCGGCGGTGCCGACGATGTTGTAGGCGATGAGATGCGGCACATGGCTGGTGACGGCGAGCACCAGGTCGTGATGCTTGGCATCCATCACCTCGACCTTGCTGCCGAGCCGCTCCCAGAACCGGGTCAGGAGCCTGACGGCGCGCTTGTCGGCACCCCGGGGCGGCGTGAGGATGCACCAGCGGCCATCGAACAGCTCGGCAAAGCCGGCGTCGGGGCCCGAGCGCTCGGTGCCGGCGACGGGATGGGCCGGAACGAAATGCACGCCCTTGGGCAGGAGCGGCCCGACATCGGCGATCACCGCGCCCTTGACCGAACCGACGTCGCTGACGATGGCGCCCGGCTTCAGATGCGGCGCGATTGCCCTGGCCAGGGCGCCGAAAGCGCCCACCGGCGCCGCCAGCACGACGAGATCGGCGCCCTTCACCGCAGCGGCGGCGCTGGGGGTCAGCGAATCGGCGAAGCCGAGGCGCCCAGCGGTCTTCAGGTAGGCCTTGTTGCGATCATGGCCGACGATGTGGCCGGCTAGATTCCCGCGCCGCATGGCGTGCGCGAGCGATGAGCCGAGCAGACCGATGCCCAATATCGCGACGCGGCCGAACAAGGGCTTGGCCGGTTTCATCGGCCGGCTGCGAATTGCGCCAGCGCCGCGACAACGGCGCGGTTGGCGTCTTCCTTGCCGACGGTCAGGCGCAGACAATCCGCCAGGCCGTAATTGCCGAGGCCGCGCAGCAGCAGGCCGCGGCGGCCGAGGAACTGGTCGGCATCGTGGGCGGTGCGGCCCGTGTCGTGCGGAAAGTGGATCAGGATGAAATTGCCGACACTGTCGTCGACGCGAAAACCGAGTTTGCGGATTTCCGCCGTCAGCCAGTCGCGCCATTTTTCGTTGAACGCGATCGACGCTTCGACATGGGCACGGTCCTTGAGCGCCGCCGCCGCGGCGCGCTGCGCCGGCAGCGAGACGTTGAACGGTCCGCGGATGCGATTGAGCACGTCGGCCACCGCGGACGGGCAATAGGCCCAGCCGACGCGAAGACCCGCGAGGCCGTAGATCTTGGAGAAGGTGCGCGTCATCACGACGTTGCGATAATTCGCCACCATCTCGATGCCGGTCTCGTAGTCGTTGCGCCGGACATATTCGGCATAAGCCGCGTCGATGACGAGCAGTGTGTCCGGCGACAGACCGGCATGCAGGCGCCGGACCTCGTCATGCGGCAGATAGGAGCCGGTGGGATTGTTGGGATTGGCGAGATAGACGAGACGGGTCCGGGGCGTCACGGCCGCCAGCATCGCATCGACATCGGCGTGCAGATTTTTCTCCGGCACCATCACCGGCACGGCGCTGTTGGCCAGCGTGTCGATCTTGTAGAGCAGGAAAGCGTGTTCGCTGAACATCACCTCGTCGCCCGGGCGCAGATAGGCGCCGGCCAGCATGGTGAGCAATTCACCGGAGCCGTTGCCGCAGACGATGCGCGACGCGTCGAGACCGAAGGTCTGCGCGATGGCATCGCGCAGGATTTTCACGCCGCCATCGGGATAGATTTCGAGACCGTCCGCCACCGCGCGAAAGGCCTCGACGGCCAGCGGGCTGGGGCCGAGCGCGGACTCGTTCGACGAAAGCTTGACGACTTTTTCCACGCCGTCGACATGGTCGCGGCCGCCGACATAGGCTGCGATGTCGAGGATGCCGGGCTTGGGCGTCGGGCTCATGGCGTACCTGCGGTCAGAGGATTGGCGTAGCAGCCGACGCAGGCGATGCGCAGGATGGCGTCGCCGGCCTGTTCGCGCAGGACGCCGAGCCTGGAATCGTCGTCGCGCACGAAGCCGGCGATCTCGAGCAGGTGCTGGCGCGAGGCGCTGCCGGCGGCGTCGCGGCTGACCGCGAGGAGGCGCGCTTCGAGGCCGCCCTGCTTCAGCAACGTCTGCAGCTTGGTCAGGCTGAGCGTGTCGCCCGCCTCGAGCAGGATCACGGTGGTGTCGTCGCCGCTGGGTTCGGGCTCCAGCGTGCCGACGACATAGGCGGCAGGATGTTCGCCGCCGACCAGCGGCAGGGTGGCGACGACGCGCGGACCCCGCTGGCCGCTGGGCGTCAGTTGGGCCCACCAGGCGCGGGTGTTCTCGTCGCTTTCGGGCGGCGGCACGACGCCGAACGTGGCCGCGTCGCCGGTGCATTCCTGCACGATGGCGGTCGCCGACAGATGGCCCTTCATCGCCACGGCCGAGCCGAACAGATCGCGCGCCAGGTCGCGAAATTGCCCGGCGCGATCGGCGGAATAGACGTGCACGACGCGCTCGGGCGCGGCCGACGCGGCCATCAGCTCGCGCCAGACGCGCACCAGCACGGGCACCGGCAAGCTGCCCTTGTGGCGGGCCGCCAGCCGGCGCAGCAGCACCGCCTGCTGCGAAGGCGAGGTGGCGGTCGCCAGTTGCGCGCGCTTGATCAGCAGGTCGTGGATCTTGTCGTCCAGCGCCTCCAGCCTGGCCGGCAAATCGGCGTTCGAGATTTGACGCGGCGGCATGCGGACTGTCCAAGACCCGTTGGCCCGGTGTGTTAATCCCGGCGGCGGGCCGTGGCGCCGAAGGGGCGGTATTGATAAGGGTCCGCTCCGGCAAAATCAAAGCCGGACAGCCCGGCGCGTTTGACAGCGCCGCCCGCGCGCCGTAGCAAAACCACCCCTGGTTTTGCCTTGAGAAAGCCGGAAAAAGCAGCGAAATGGCCGAGCTTCCGAAATTCCTGCGTCCGGTGACCGTGCCGGACGCCGATGTCGGCCACGCGATCACCTTCGACGCGGCCCTGGCGCTGGACTGCGGCAAAACGCTTGGCCCCCTCACCGTCGCCTATATGACCTATGGGACCCTCAACCCAGCGCGCTCCAACGCGGTCTTGATCTGCCATGCGCTGACGCTCGACCAGTTCGTCGCCTCGGCCCATCCCATCACCGGCAAGCCGGGCTGGTGGGACATCATGGTCGGCCCCGGCAAGCCGATCGATACCAACCGCTTCTTCGTCATCTGCGCCAATGTCCTGGGCGGCTGCATGGGCACGACCGGGCCGGCGGAAATCTGCGCCGCGACGGGACGGCCCTACGGGCTCGATTTCCCGCTCGTCACCATCCGCGACATGGTGCGCGCCCAGGCTTTACTGCTCGACGCGCTCGGCATCGACAAGCTGATGAGCGTGATCGGCGGCTCGATGGGCGGCATGCAGGTGCTGCAATGGGCCGCGAGCTATCCCGAGCGCGTCGTCTCGGCCGTGCCGATCGCCTGCGCCGCGCGCCATTCGGCGCAGAACATCGCTTTCCACGAGGTCGGCCGCCAGGCGATCATGGCCGACCCGGACTGGAAGGGCGGCACCTATCAGCTGCACGGCACGCAGCCCGCCAAGGGCCTCGCCGTGGCGCGCATGGCGGCGCACATCACCTATCTTTCCGAGATGGCGCTGCAGCGCAAATTCGGCCGTTCGCTGCAGGACCGCGAGCAGATCTCGTTCGGCTTCGGCCCGGACTTCCAGATCGAGTCCTATCTCCATCACCAGGGCATCAGCTTCGTCGACCGCTTCGACGCCAACTCCTATCTCTACATCACGCGGGCGATGGACTATTTCGACCTCGCCGCCGAGCAGGGCGGCACGCTGGCCGAAGCCTTTCGCGGCGCCAAGACGCGCTTCTGCATCATCTCGTTCACCAGCGACTGGCTGTTCCCGACGGCGGAGAACAAGCATGTCGCCCACGCGCTCAACGCCACGGCGGCGACGGTGAGCTTCGTCGAGATCGCCACCGACCGCGGCCATGACGCGTTCCTGCTGGACGAGCCGGAAATGTTCGCGACGGTGCGCGGCTTTTTGAATTCCGTCGCCGCGTCGGTGGGGGCATGAGCGCCGCGCTGCGCCCCGACCTTGCCGCCATCGCCGAGATGATTCCGGCCGGGGGGCGCGTGTTGGACGTCGGCTGCGGCGACGGCGCCCTGCTTGAGCATCTCAGCCTTACCAAGGGCGTCGACGGTCGCGGCATCGAATTGTCGCAGCAGAATGTGAACGCCTGCGTGGCGCGCGGCCTGCCGGTGATGCAGGGCGATGCCGACACCGACCTCGTCGAATATCCCGACGCCGCCTTCGACGTCGCGATCCTGAGCCAGACGATCCAGTCGACGCGGAGCCCGCGCGACGTGCTGGGGCACCTGCTGCGCATCGGACGGCGCACCGTCATCTCGTTGCCGAATTTCGGCCACTGGCGGGTGCGCGCCTCGCTGGCCGTCCATGGCCGCATGCCCAGGACGCTGGCGCTGAACTATCAGTGGTACGACACGCCCAACATCCACCTGTGCACCATCGCCGATTTCGTGGCGCTGGCGAACGCGACGGGGGCAACGATCGAACGCGCCCTGGCGCTGGACGAGAAAGGCCGCAGTCGCGCGATGCGGGCGGAGGCCTGGGGCCCAAATTTCCTCGCCAACGGCGCGATCTTCCTGCTGCGCGGCCGGTAAACTCGAACCCGGCCTAAACAACGCGAAGCGAGCGGGCGAAGGGACGCCCGCTCGCTTTCGCATTTCGTCTAGCTGGCGCCGAGCAGATCGAGCGCCTTGGCATAGCCGTCGACGCCGATCTTGTAGAGGCCCTGCGAGCAGAAGCCCTGCGCGCCCTGTGCCTGGGCCTTCGCGGTCGAGAAGTTCGGCGACTGCGGATTGGCGTCGAGCGCCGCCGACACTTTCTTGGCCATGTGTAGGCAACCGATGACGGTCGGCGACTCGGTCGTCTGCGCGGTGGCGGCGGTGGCGCCCAGCAACAGCGTCAGGGCGGCAACCGAAGCGGCGGATTTTGTGAAACTCATGACTTCCTCCTGTGTGAGCCGGCGAGGCCGGCGAATTTGCAGGTGGGGAGAAAGCAAAAAATTGTAAGGGGAGGCCAATCACCGTTCCGTGCGGGACATTACGGCGACGATGGGAACGCGCCCGGATAGCGCGCTATCGCAGGGAAATTCGCATGTCGGCATGATGCATGCGTCGTTTCCGCATGACCCATGCACGCGACGCAGCGACGCGCGCAGCCTTGCGAAAATAAAATAGCGGATTGCTTCGGTTCCATGACGCTCGTGTCAGTGAATCGGCGTTAAGGAACCTCTTGCAGCGTCGCGGGCGCATCGCGCGCCGGCGACCATTGCCGAACCGGCTTTCCGACACGTACCGGGGCTGCGCCATAGAACGTCTTGCCCGCTTCGACGAGGTGCACTCCGGAAAGGCCGGGGAACAATCGGCGCAGCAGACGCTCCCACCCCGTGCCGGTGCGCACCAGGCGCCGGCCGTGGAACGGCGGCACGTAGAGCGCCCGGTCCCAGGCCAAGGGTTCGAACAACGCACTGCGCAGCAAGCGGTCGAGTTCGCCGCGGCTGAACGGCCGGCCGACGCCGAACGGCGAGCGGTCGAGCTGCGCCCACAGGCTGGTGCGGTTGGGCACCACGAGCAGGAGGCGACCCTCGGGCGCCAGCACGCGCCAGAGCTGGCGCAGCAGCGGACGTGCGGCATCGGCGCCCTCCAGGCCGTGCACCACCAGGATGCGGTCGAAGAAGGCATCGGGGAACGGCAGCGCGGCCTCGTCGCCCAGCGCCGTCAGCGGCCGCGCCGCCGGCCAGGCGACGACACCTTGCTGCGCCGGCATCAGGGCGACGGCGCGCTCCGCCTCGGCCTGGAATTGCCGCAGATACGGCACCGCGAAGCCATAGCCGAGCAGGCAGGCGCCCCTGGTCGACGGCCACATCGTGCGCAGCTGGCGGGCAATGATGCGCCGCGTCAAAAGGCCCAGCGGGGCCTCGTAGAAGTCCGCGAGATCGGCGGCATCGAGCAACATGTCAGTCTCTGGAGCATGATCGGAGCGGCGCGTTCGCGATCATGCGCCAGATTCTTCGATTGTCGCGCAATTTTTCGGGCTGACGCCCGATTGCGCCCGGGCGCGACGCCGCGTCCGGTTCAATGCGGGGGCGCCCGCTGATAGGCTGTCGTGAAGGACCCAAAATGACCGCACTGCGCATCGAACTCGTCGCCTGCCTGAAGGACAATTACGCCTATCTCGTGCACGATCGCGATGCCGGGCTGACCGCGGTGGTCGATCCGTCCGAGCCCGAACCGGTGCGCCAGGCGCTGGCGCGGCACGGCTGGAAGCTGACGCATATCCTCAACACCCATCATCATTTCGACCATACCGGCGGCAACCTGCCGCTCAAGGAACAGTTCGGCGCCCGCGTGGTGGGGCCCGAAAAGGACCGCGAGCGCATTCCCGGCATCGACGAGGGCGTCGGCGAGGCGGCAGCCTGGACTTTCGGTGCGCGGCGCGTGCCGGTGCTGGAGATTCCCGCGCATACCCGGGCGCACATCGCCTTCGTCTTCGACGATGCGGTGTTCACCGGCGATACGCTGTTCGCCATGGGCTGCGGCCGACTGTTCGAGGGCACGCCGGCGATGATGTGGGCGAGCCTCGGCAAGCTGATGACGCTGCCGGACGCGACGCGGGTCTATTGCGGCCACGAATACACCCAGAGCAATACCCGCTTCGCGCTGACGCTGGAGCCGGGCAATGCGGCACTGAGCAAGCGCGCGCAGGAGGTCGACGTGTTGCGCGCCCGCGGCGCGCCGACCGTGCCCTCGACCATCGGACTGGAGAAGCAGACCAATCCGTTCCTGCGGCCGGACAGCCACGAGATCAGGCATTCGCTGGGATTGTTTCACGCTGGCGACGTGGATGTGTTCGCCGAGATGCGCAAGCGCAAGGACAGTTTCTAGGCGTTACTTGTCGCCGTCGCCGTCGGACTTGTGGTCCTTGTCCTTGTCTTTATCCTTGTCGTCGTCGTCCGAGCTGCCGGTAACGGTGTCCGCGGCGCCGCTGACGACGTCGCCCGCGACATGGGCCGTGGTGGAGACCACTGTGGTCGCGACGCCGACGCCGGCGCTGGCGACCTCGGCCACGACGCAGCCGCAAAGCGCGAAACTGAGAACACCTATGACGGCAATCGGCAGCAGCGCGCGCATGGCCTTGTCCTTTTGTGAAGGACCGATCCTCGCACAGAAGGCGTCAAAGAACCACTAATTTCGACCCCAGTTGCCGTGTGGCCGGCGGCAGCATGGAGTGGCGCGGCGCAACAGGCTAGGCTGGCCGCAGCTTGAGGGGGCTGACATGCACGCAATGCAGAATCTTCCGCTGTGGAACCTGTCGCTCGGCGGCATGACCACCGAGTTCACGATGCTGGCGCTGGCCGTAGTGCTGGGGCTGTTCCAGCTGCTGATCGCGGCGCGCGCCGGCAACGGCCAGCGCGGCGTGCGCTGGAACGTCGGGCCGCGCGACCAGCCGGCGCCGGCGGTCGGCAAGGTGGCCGGACGGCTGGAGCGGGCCTCGCGCAATTTCCTCGAGACCTTTGCGTTCTTCGCGGTGGCTGTGATCCTGTGCGCCCTGGTCGGACGCCACAATTGGGCGACCGTGTGGGGCGCACAGATCTATCTCGCGGCCCGGATCGTTTATCTGCCGCTTTACGGCTTCGGCGTGCCGGTGCTGCGCACGCTGGTCTGGCTGGTGGGCACGCTCGCCATCGTGCTGCTGCTGGTGGCGCTGTTCTATCCGGCGCTTTGAGCCTTCATGGCGCGCATCGCTTCGCTGTTCGCAACCCAGATCTACCGGGCGGAACTCGGCGCCGCGGCGAACAGCGACCTCGCCAAGGTCTGCCTCGCCATCGCGCGCGACGACACGGCAGGACAGCGCTGGGCGAAGACGCACGATTATCGCGGCTACACCTCCTATGCCTCGCTGAACGACCTGCCGCGGCGGGCGCCGGAATTCGCCGACCTGAAGGCGCAGATCGGCCGCCATGTGCGTGTCTTTGCGCGGGCGCTGCAATTCACCTCATCGCGGCTCGAACTCGACAGCATGTGGATCAACGTCATGGCACCGGACGGTGTGCATGGCGGGCATATCCATCCGCATGCGGCGCTCAGTGGGACCTATTACGTGGCGCTACCGCGCGGCGCGAGCGCCATCCGCTTCGAGGATCCACGGCTGGGACTGATGATGGCGGCGCCGGCAAAGAAGGAAAACGCCCACAACAAACCCTTCGTCACCATGGCGCCGAAGAGCGGCACGCTGCTGCTGTGGGAAAGCTGGCTGCGCCATGACGTGCCGCAGAACGCGGCGCGCGGCAAACGCATCTCGGTCAGCTTCAACTACCGCTAAAGCGCCGCGAACAGCGCCTCGGCCTGCGCCCAGTCGGCGACGATGCGTTCGGCGCCGGCCTCGCTGAGGCGCGCCGCGAGGCGATCGGTCATATGGCCGCCGCCGCGAAAGCCCCAGACGCGCATGCCGGCGGCGCGGCCGGCGGTGACGCCGTTGACGCTGTCCTCGATGACGAGGCAGTTCGCGGGCGCGACGTCGAGCGCCTTGGCGGCGAGGAGGAAAAGGTCCGGCGCGGGCTTGGCATGCGCGACATGCTCGGCCGAATAGATATGGGGCGCGAAATGCTCCCAGTGACCGACTTTCTTGAGCTTGACGGCGAGGCCGCGCTCGGTGCTGGAGCTGGCGACGGCCTTGGGCAGGCGCAGCGCCCGGATCGCCGAGAGCGCGCCGGCGACCTCGGTCAGCCGCTCCTCGACCGCCTGCCTGTAACGCGCATTCATCGGACCGCGGATCTCGTCGACGATCGAGCGGCCGAGCCGGGCCTGGCCGTCGGCCTCGAGCATGGCAAAGAACGCCTTGTCGCTGGTGCCCATGAAGCGGGCGGTGAATTCGTGCGGGTCATAGGGCATGCCGATGCCCTGCAGCACGGCGAGCTCGACCTCATGGGCCAGAACCTCGCTGTCCACCAGGACGCCGTCGCAATCGAAAATCACCGCGGAAATCATGCGCCGGGATAGGCGATCCCAGGGCGCGAGGCCACTCACGAAAGACTGCGAAATCTATCCGGCGAATTCGAAGGCGATGGCGGAGAAATGCAGCACGGCGGCGACCAGCACGAAGGCGTGCCAGATCGCCTTGTGGTAGGGGATGCGCTCGATGACATAGAAGGCGACGCCGGCGGAATAGACGAGACCGCCGGCGACCAGCAGCCAGAAATCGGTAGCACCCATCGCAGCGTGCAGCGGGCGCAGCACCGTCACGATCATCCAGCCCATGCCGAGATAGAGCGCCAGGCTCAGCACCTCGAAGCGGCGCGGATAGAGGACCTTCATGACGACGCCGAAGCTGGCGCTGAGCCAGATCAGGGTCAGGACGATGCCGCCATAGGGTGCGCCGAGCCGGTTGACCGCAAACGGCGTGTAGGTGGCGGCAATCATGATGAAGATGGCGGCATGATCGAGCCGGCGCAGGATCTGCCTCGAAGGGCCGTGCGGCGCGAGGTTGTAGGCGGCCGACGCCGAAATCATCGCCAGGAGCCCGGCGCAATAGACCAGCACGCTGATGCCGACCGAGAGGCCCGTCACGTGCCAGAGCAGCCACAGGCTGGCGTTGATCGCGAACAGGATGCCCAGCACATGCACCACGGCGTCGGCGCGATGCTCGAAGCGCGAATAGATCCGCTCGGCTTTCTCAACGATGGTCATTGGCGTTCATATGGGATGCGCGGGCCGTTTCGTCCATGCGGCACAGTCTTTCAGAGGATCTTTACCGAGGCCTTAAGCCGCTAGGGCGGACGCATCCTCGGCCGGCATGGCTGGCTTGCAAAGGCGGCGCTTTGCCGCTCATTCCGGCGCGATGCTAGAGCAGGCGGCAGGTCTTTGGGGGGACGAGACGATGCGAGCGTTTGCCGGATTTCTGGGCGCGGCCCTGTTTTTCCTGCCATCCGCCGGCCTTTGCGCCGAGGTGCGGACCCAGGTGATGATCGTCGGCGGCTTCCATATGAGCAATCCCGGCCGCGACATGCACAATGTTTACGTCGACGACGTGCTGGCGCCGGCGCGGCAGGCGCAGATCAAAGCCGTCACCGACGCCCTGGCGGCGTTTCGGCCGACGGTTGTGGCGGCGGAGTGGGACGCGGATACCGCGGCCCAGCGTTATGCGGATTACCGCGCCGGCAAACTGCCGCCCTCGCGCAATGAAGTCGTTCAGCTCGGCTTCCGGCTGGCCGCGACGGCGGGTCTCAGCACCGTGCATGGCATTGATGTCGAAGGCGACTTTCCCTATGACGCGGTGGCGACCTACGCCAAAGCCCACGGCCAGAGCGCCGTCCTGGAGGCCGCGGATGCCCAGATCGGGGCGTTCGTCAGCGACCTCAACGACCGGCTGAAGAACGGCACGATCGGCGGCGCGCTGCGCTACCTCAACGATCCCGGCCTGATCGCGCATGGTAACGATTTCTATCGCAGCACGCTGCATGTCGGCGGCGGCACGGCGCAACCGGGCGCGGAACTGCTGACCGCCTGGTATCACCGCAACTTCCTGATCTGCGCCAACCTGGTGCAGCTGGCGCGGCCGGGCGACCGCATCGTGGTGTTCTACGGCTCGGGTCACGCCCTGCTGCTGCGCCAATGCGTCAGCGAGACGCCGGGCTTCGTACTGGCCGAGCCGAACGACTATTTGCCGAAATAGGCGCGCTGCGGTTCAATGCCGCGATGAAAACCTGTTTTGCGCTGACGATGCTGGCCGTCGCGGTCTGCAGCGGTGCGCGTGCCGAGAATTACGGTGCGCCGCCCGCCGGGCTGAACGCCCGGCTCGACAAGCTGGTCCGCGCCTATCCCGATTTCCTCGCCAGCCACGACGGCCAATGGCTGGTGCTCAAAGACGGGCGCCGATTCCCGATCTCCGACGGGCGCAGCAACAAGAGCTTCGACGAACTGGTCGAGCATGCCGATATCGACGACATGTTCTATGCCGACTACCCGGCCGGCGGCGCGGCGACGGCGCCGGCGACGAATTTCGATCCAGGGCGCGTACGCTACGAGCCGCTGTTCAACGCCATGTATGGCGACTGCGAGCGCGGCGAGGTCGAGCCCAGGATGCGTTCGATCGCCTGGCTGCCCAGGCACGGCGGCGGACACGTCGCGATCACCACGGCGAACGGCGTCGACAAGGCGCTGGAAGCGGCGGTCGCCGAGCTCGACCAATTGCCGGACCGCTTCATGAAATACCTGGTGCCCAATTCCGGCACTTACAATTGCCGCAAGATCGCGGGTTCGACGTCACGCTCGGTGCATGCCTGGGGCGCGGCGATCGACATCAACAGCGCAGCGTCCGACTATTGGCGCTGGTCGCCCAAGGGCTGGCACAACCGCATCCCGGTCGAGATCGCGCGCATCTTCGAACGCCACGGCTTCATCTGGGGCGGGCGCTGGTATCACTACGACACCATGCACTTCGAGTACCGCCCCGAACTAATACCCTGAGCGCTCGCGGCCCAGGAGCGTGACGACGACATAATCGCCGTGGCGCTGGCTGCGGAAGATGTCGACATGGATCATGACGTTGCCGTCGACGATGCGGCTGAGCACGCCGGGATCGGAGGCGCCGTCGTTCAGCATCCGCTCCAGCGCGGCGCGGTTGTCGGCGTTGGCGAAATAGTTGTCGCCTTCGTCGGCGTCGTCGCGAATGCCGAATTTGTGGAAGTTGGCCCGGTCCTGGCGGATGATCGCCGCCGCCGAGGTCAGCCGCTCGCCGTTCGAGTTGAAATGATCGGCGCTGCTGAGAAAGGCGTTGTAGCTGCCGATCTGGTCGGCCGCCGAAGCCGGTGCCAAGCCGACCGCGCCGAGCACCAGGCCCAGCGCCAGAAATGTCGTGCGAATCATGTTGGTCCCCCAAGAACGCGTCGACCGATCATCGGGGCCGATCGTGGTCTTTTGGCGGCAGCCGGACTTGGGCTGGTCCCGTGACCGCGCTAGGCTGGCGCCATGGACGAAGACGACCTGCCGCCGCCCAAGCCCGCCGAAAGCGAAGACAGCTTTTCGGGCGAGCTCGGCCGGACCTTCGCGGGCTTTGTGTGGGTGGCGGTGTTCGTGGCGATCGCCGGCGCGGTCCTGTTCGCGGCGATGCGCTGGCTCTAGGGCTGGGCCCCAAAAAGCCGGCCACCACATCGTATTGTTTTCGACTTCGTCGCCTTGGCTTCGCGAGTCGCAACATCACCGCACTGCAGCATGACCGCGCCGCGTTGGCGCGCCTTGCCGCTTCGCGTAGCATCCGCCGGTCGAAGCAGCGGGGGCGGCATGAACGTCGGCACATTCGGGTCGGTCGAGATGGAGATGCTGTGGCTCAGCATCGCGCTGGGCATCGTCCAGCTTCTGCTTGCCGTCCTGTTCAGCGTTGGGGGCCGCGGCCTGCCCTGGGGCGTGGGTCCGCGCGACCAGCCGGCGCCGCCGCTGGGCACGTTCGGCGGCCGCATCGAGCGCGCCTTCCGCAATTTCGTCGAGACCTTCGTGTTTTTTCTCGGCGCGGTCCTGATCGCCAATTCGCTGGGCAAGCACACGGCGATGTCGGCGCTGGGAGCCGAGGTCTATTTCTGGTCCCGCGTCGCCTATCTGCCGGTCTATGCGCTGGGCATCCCGTTCCTGCGCACGCTGCTGTGGATCGCCTCGATCGCCGGCATCGGCATGGTGATGCGCGGCGTCTGGCCGGGGATGTAATCGGACCGCCGCATGAGACGACGGCGAATTTGTGCTTCGGCGGGCGCGGTCTAGCACCGCGCTACGTGTCGTGACTGGCGAAGCAGATCAAATTGCCGTCGGGGTCGCGGACGATGAAATACTGCGCGCCCCAAGGCTGCTCCTTCAGCGTCTCGCGGAAGCCGGCGCCCTTGTCCTTGAATTCCAGGAACAGCGATTTGACGTTCTCCACCGGCAGATAGGCGCTGAGCAGCATCTCCTTGTCGCGCAAGGCCGGATCGAACAGCGGGCGGTCGACATAGCGCAGGTTGAGGCGCGCCGCGTCGCGCTTGACCTGGCCGTAGAACGCCGGCTGGCCGTGGCGGAAGACGGTGGCGAAGCCGAGCGTCTCCTCGTAGTAGGCGCAGGCCGCGTCGATGTCGGCGACGAAGAGTTGCGGGAAGGCGGCCGTGATCGTTGGCACGGCGACCCATTTGACTTGTTCGGGCATGGTTTTCAGTCCTGTCTTCAGGGTGGCCCAGCTGTCGAAGCCGAATTCCCGCGCGATCAGCGCCTGCGCCTCGGCGAGCCGGAAATCGGCAGCGAGGATCTGCGCATCGTCCAGCGCGGCATAGCGCGGCAAGCCGGCGCGGATCCGCACCGCGACGGAGTAATTGCCTTCGCGGTGCCAGCGGACGATCTGCTTGGCCTGCTTCCTCAGCAGGTCGAAATCGGGAACGGGTTTCGGATTCGACATGGGCGCGCTGCTACGATGGTGGTTTCGTAGGAGGGCCATGCCCTTCCGGCTTCGCTTCAAGCCGATGCGCCCTACGGCAACGCAGCGATGGTGGCGAGGTCCGGTTTGGGTGTCAAGCGTGCGCGACGTGATAGATTGCGCGCATGCCAGCTGCCTATAGCTATCGCGGCGATCCCGGCGTTCCCGCCTTTGCCGACGACAAGCCGATCATCATCTTCGACGGTCACTGCGTGTTCTGCTCGGCCTGGGCGCGCTTCGTACTGCGCGTCGACCGCAGGGCGCGCTACCGGCTGCTGCCGGCGCAGTCCACGCTCGGCCGGGCGCTGTATGTCCATTACGGCCTCGATCCGCAGAATTACGAGACCAACATCCTGCTGCAGGACGGCGCCGCATATTTCAAGGCCGACGGCTCCATTCGCATGGCGGTGGGCCTGGGCTTTCCGTGGTCGGCGACGGCGGTGTTTCGCCTCCTGCCGCGGCGCTGGCGCGAGGCGCTGTACGACATCGTGGCACGCAACCGGCTGCGCCTGTTCGGCCGCAGCGACGTCTGCTACCTGCCGCGGCCCGAATATCGCGACCGGTTCCTCGCATGAAAGTCCTGATCCTCGGCGGCTATGGCACGTTCGGCGGCCGCCTGGCGCGGCTTTTGGCCGAAGATGCGCGTCTGTCGGTCGTCGTCGCGGGGCGCTCGCGCGCGGCGGCGGAGGCATTCTGCCGGACGGTCGCCGCGAACGGCCGGCTCGGCGCCGTGGCGCTGGACCGCGACGGCCCGCTCGAACCGATCCTGAAGGACATCGCGCCCGACATCGCGATCGATGCCAGCGGGCCGTTCCAGGTTTATGGCGACGATCCTTTTCGCGTGGTGAAGGCGTGCCTGGGGCTGGGCATCTGCTATCTCGATCTGGCGGACGGTTCGGCCTTCGTCGAAGGCGTCGCGGCGTTCGACGGCGAAGCGCGGGCGCGCGGCGTGTTCGTGCTGTCGGGCGCCAGCACGTTTCCAACCTTGAGCCTGGCGGCGGTGCGGGCGCTGAGCCGGGACTGGACGGCGGTGCACGGCATCACGGCGGGCATCGCGCCGTCGCCGCATGTCGATCTGGGACGCAGCGTTATCGGCGCGATCGCAAGTTATGCCGGCAAGACGGTGCCGGTCGAAGGCGGACCCGTCGCGGGTCATGCGCTGACCGATGCGCGGCGCTACACGGTCGGCGCGCCCGGCATGCTGCCGCTGCGCAGCCGCCGCTTCGCGCTGGCCGACGTGCCGGATTTGCGCCTGGCGCCGAAGCTGTGGCCGCAGCTGCGCACGATCTGGACCGGCGTCGCGACGCTGCCGACGATCACGCATCGGGCCTTGAGCGCTTTCAGCTGGCTGGTGCGGCTGCGGCTGCTGCGTTCGCTGAGCGCCTTCGCGCCGCTGTTCCACTGGGTCGCGACGCATATGCGCTGGGGCGAGCATCGCGGCGGCCTGTTCGTGGCGGCGACCGGCACGGATGCGCAGGGCGCGCCGGTCGAGCGCTCCTGGCACCTGGTCGCAGAAGGCGATGATGGGCCATTCGTTCCGGCGATGGCGGCGGCGGCGCTGGTCGAAAAGGTGCTGGCCGGCAGGGCGCCCGCACCCGGCGCACGCGCGGCACTGGACGAACTGACGCTCGCCGATTTCGCGCCCTATTTCGCGGCGCGGCAGATCCGCACCGGCACACGCACGACGATGGCGGCGGCGCTGCCGCTCTATCGCCGCTTCTTCAGCGATGCGTGGCAGACGCTGCCCGAGCAGATCCGCGCGCTGCATGACGGTGTGGCGCGGGCGCGCGGCTTGGCCGAGGTGGAACGCGGCCGCGGCTGGCTGGCGCGGTTGGCTGCCGCGATCATGCGCTTTCCACCGGCCGGCACGGACGTGCCGGTGGAGGTGACGTTCACGCGGCATGGCGGGCGCGAGACCTGGCGCCGGACCTTCGCCGGCACCGCGTTCTCCAGCGTGCAGTTCGCGGGGCGTGGGCGCTCGGACGGCCTGATCTGCGAGCGTTTCGGGCCGTTGACCTTCGCGCTGGCGATGACGATCGCGGACGGCAGGCTGCGGCTGATCGTGCGGCGCTGGAGCGCCTTCGGCATCCCGCTGCCGTTCGTCCTGGCACCGGCCGGCGAGACGTTCGAGAGCGTGCAAGACGGCCGCTTCCGTTTCCATGTCGAGATCGGCTTTGCGTGGACCGGCCTGATCGTGCGCTATCAGGGCTGGCTGGTGCCCGAATAGGGCGCCGCACGATTTTCGCGCTGGCGCGTTTTGCAAGGGATGGCTGCCAGACGAAAACCATCGGAGCCGGACCTGTTTGCCGGCGAAGGCGCGCCGAAGGAGACGCTCGCGGCGCTGCGCCGCGAAGCTGCGGGCTGCCGGCGCTGCGACCTCTATCGGCATGCGACACAGACCGTGTTCGGCGAGGGGCCGGCCGCGGCGCAGATCGTGCTGGTGGGGGAGCAGCCGGGCGATTCCGAGGACCTTGCCGGCAAGCCGTTCGTGGGGCCGGCGGGCAAGCTGCTCGACCGGGCGCTGGACGACGCCGGCATCGCGCGCGCCAAGGTCTATGTCACCAACGCGGTCAAGCACTTCAAATTCGAGTTGCGCGGCAAGCGACGCATCCATGCGAGGCCCAATGCCGGCGAAATCCAGGCGTGCAAATGGTGGCTGGCGCGCGAGCTCGCGGCGCTGGCGCCGAAATTCGTCGTCGCGCTGGGCGCCACGGCGGCGCAGGCGCTGAGCGGGCGCGCGGTGGCGGTGACCCGGATGCGCGGGCGCGAGACCGAGCTGATGGGCGTGCGCGGGCTGATCACGGTGCATCCGTCTTATCTGCTGCGCATTCCCGACGATGCCGCGAAAGCCGCGGAATACGGCAAATTCGTCGCCGACCTTCGGCAGGCGGCGAAGCTGGCGAGCGCCGCGTAGGCCGCACCCCAAGGAATTCCCAAGCTTTCGCCAAGGCGGCCGCAAACACTTGCGCCGCACCGCTTGCGACAACCCTCCCGCAACACGGGAGGCATGCGTCATGGGCAAGTTCTGGGGCGCCGTCGGCACGGCAGCGTGGACGGCGGCGATGGCGGCGGTGCTGACCGCCGTGACCGGCGCGATCTGGACGGCGCTGCTGCTGACCAATTTGAAACTCAGCCCGGCGGTGCCCTGGTCGGCAGCCGCGATGGCCGCGATCGGCTGGGCGATCTGGACGTATCTCGCAGGCGCGTGGGGGCCAAGGCAGTCGCGTTCGGCGCGGCGGACTTATCTACGCGCAGGTCCGGTTTCCGCGCGGCTCTTCGCGGTCGCGGTGACGGCGGGCGTGCTGTGCCTGACCGGCCTTGCGGGGCTGTGGATCGTGCTGTTCCAGCTGGTCAAAGTGCCGGGCAACAGCGCCGATTTCTCGCATCTTCCGCCGCTGACGGTCGCCGCCGCGCTGCTGACGGCGGCCCTGGTCGGCGCGGTGTTCGAGGAAGGCGGCTTTCGCGGCTATTTCCAGGGCACGCTCGAACGCCATCTGCCGGGGCCGGTCGCGATTGCGATCTGCGCCCTGGCGATGGCGCCGGAGCATGCGCTGACGCAGGGCTTCGTGTGGCCGACGATGGTGTTCTACCTCCTGGTCGACGTGATGCTGGGCACGAGTGCCTATCTCACAAAGTCGGTTCTGCCGGGCATCGCGGTCCATGCCATCGGCCTCCTCGTTTTCTTCGGCATCGTGTGGCCGGGCGACAAGACGCGCATGCCGATCTGGCAGCACGGCGCTGACGCCTGGTTCTGGCTGCATGCCGGCCAGGCGGTGCTGTTCGGCGTGGCCGGCATCCTCGTCTTCATCCGCCTGGCGCGGATGGCGAAGGGCGGCAGCGTGGCGGCGGCCCTGCCCCGCATCGGCGGGCCGCGCGCCGCGCTGACACAGTGAATTTCGCCGCAGCCGAATTTGGTTTCAACCCAAGGAGACGTTTCATGTCCAACAACAAGACTTCCACGCTTCGCCTGTTCGGCCTGCCGCTCTACGACATCGCGCCTGGCGGCCGCGCGCGCGGCGTCTTCGCCATCGGCCGCATCGCAGACGGCGTGATCGCAATCGGCGTGGTGGCGCGCGGCTTCATCGCGGTCGGCGTGGTGAGCCTCGGTCTCGTCTCGGCAGGCGCGGTGTCGCTGGGCGCCGTGGCGGTCGGCGCCGCGAGCGTTGGCGCGGTCAGCGCCGGCGCGGTGACGCTCGGCTACCGTGCCGTCGGCGCCGTGGCGATGGGCCATCGCGTGACGGGCGCCGCGGTGGCGCGCGCGTTCTGACGGGTGCGCGCCTGGCTGGCTTCAACGCGCGACCGGCGTGCGCCGTGGCCTCCGCTAGTGATGCCCCGCCGGCGCGTTGTGCGATTGCACGTCCCGCTCATGCTCATGCGCCAGGTGCCGGCCGACGAGGCAGCCGCCGATGGCGCCGAGGACGGCATGGTGGTGGGCGAGGTGGCCGGCGATGGCGCCAACCACGGCGCCTTTGAAGCAGCCTTTGGCTTCGGCGGCGCCGGATGCGAACGTCGCCGCGGCGAGGGTGAGAGCCAGTGCGGCGATGGTGCGCTTCATGGGACGAGCCTCGCGGGTGTTGCGAGGAGGGATGTGGGGAGAGGTGGGGCGGGATTCAATGGCGGGGGGACGGGCTCGTTTATCGGCCGAAACGGCGGAACGCGGCCGCTACTGCAGTCCCTTCAGCCTTCGCCACGAACGCCGCATCGGCTCTCGCCGTCGCGAGATCGTCGGTCAGGAGGCCGTCGCGCGTTTTGGCGGCGGCGGCTTCCAGCGCGCTTCGCGCCTTCGCGTCCGTGGTGTCGGGAATGATGCCGTGGCCGGCATTGGCGCATGGGTTGATCTCCTTGGGCGCGAAACCGGCGCCGCCGGGGCCGACCAGGCAGTTCAGCGTGTGATGCAGGTGCATGTGGGCGGTGGCGATGTCGGTCGCGGCCGCCGAGTATTCGACATGCTCGATCGCGGCGATGATCTCGCCGTGCACGTCGGCCAGCGCCGGCGATGCGGCGAGAAGCGCGGCGGGCGCGATCACGTTCGGTTGGATGAATTTGCTGGACATGGCGCGGCCCCCCGGATGTGCGTGGTTCACAAATAGCACCGGGTGTGACGCCGGGGCGATCACGATGGCGCGATGGGACGGGGAGCGCGCGTTAAGCGCAGCTTCACTGGTCGAAGCGACGGAACGCGGCCTCGACATCGGCGGCCGAGGCGTAGTTGCCGCTCCTGACCTGGGCCAGACCTTCGAGCACAGCCGGCAGATGCGTCGGACAGACCTCTTCCGGCTCGGACTCCGTCGCGAGTTTCAGCATCGCCCGCGCGATCTTATCCTGGCCTCCAAGGAAAGCTTGCACGCCCTCTCGACGGCGTTTTCGAGCAACTTCATCATGGCAGAAGGATAGGATAAATTATGCCCGTCGGAAAGGCTGAGCGAATGGCTGAACTCCTGAGATCGAGTGATTGGATTAATCTTTCGCGGAAATTTTCTCGCCATGGCAGACTGATGAGCTGAGCGCGGCGAGCTACCGTGAACCTGAGGGGATTGCAGATGCCGAACGATCTCGACAACAGACGTCGTGCATTTGCCGAAGCGGTAACCGTGGAGGCATGGCATGGCGACTTTTCGACCGGCGATGGAAAAGTAGATCTTCACGCCGACGTCGTTTTTGGAACAGCTCGCGTGGGAGGAGAAGCTCAGTCACCGGTTCGTTTCAAACTTCGAATTCGGCAAGCAGACGTTGTGGTCGTAATTCCAAATTCTGAACCCGTAGTGGTCGACACCCCATCAGTATCGAGAGATGCGCCGGAGTTTCGAGCGCACCTCACTGAGACAGTCCAACAGTCGGCGCGCCTCTATGCAATTGGCCAAGCAAGCGCAAGCGCCTCGCCGAAGGGCGTGGGAGCAAGTTTGACTGGGAGTGTAAGCGCAGAGCGCGGTGTCGGGCGAGAAGCAAAAGTCGAAGTCACCGGCGAGATGGCAGTTATGGCTGTTACGCAGTCCAAAACATCTGATGGTGCCTATCGATGGACGATCGAGTCTGTCGTTGACAGGCATCTTATTGGTCGACCATGGGACGCAGCGAATGCTCCCCGCCTCAAGTTGATCGACCAACGTAAAGATAGAACCAAGGGGATTCCGCCTACCGTTCGAGTTGAAGTCCGATGCCGAAGGGAGGATATTGAAATAGACGAAATCACGTTGAAGGATGAGCCTTTTTGGGGGAAAGCCAGGGCAGCCCTTGGTTATGGCAATCGAATCGCGGCTGCAGAATCCTATATTAGAGATCAACTAATCAAAGAGGGGCTTGAAGTGGATAATATTGCTGACGCTTTTGGTCAATTGACGCTGGCCAGCACAACTGCCGAAGAGATTATCGATTAGTGCGATGCACTGGCTCGATAAGGTACTTGTAATTCTTGAATCGGAGACGGCCGACCTACGTGAGCTTGCGAAATTGGTGGGTGGAGAACCCGAGATATTCTATCTTGGCACTCGGCTTAGCGGCGTCGATCTTCGCGGCCAAGACCTGAGAGGAATGAAGTTCACCGATTTGCGGGCAGAGGACGTGCGCATAGACGAAAAGACGCAATTAGATCCAGAGATTGAACTCTCGCTTCGTCGATCAGAGTCAACTGCCCCAGAGCAAAGTGGCGATCTGACGCCAGACATAGAAAGTGACCGCACCCGCGAGTTTGTTCTAAGGCGAGTGCGGCGGATCAAGCTCGAGAATCGACAAGAAACACGGCTAGCCCTTCTCCTGCGCGACCTACTGTCAATGCGAATTGAAGGATACCGAGTCCTAAAAGAGTACGGTGCCGATAGAGCCGAATTTACAAATGGTGCAATTGAGATGCTTCGCAGACTTCCGGTGTCGCCCGAGCAAGAACGCGAGGTCAGAACCAGCATCGTTTGTAACGTGATGGACTATTCAATTGGCTACATCTATGGGATGCGAAAGGGGATTCTGTTGCAGGAATTCGCCAAATACCTAAGCGAATTCGACGCGCCTCGCGCATTGCTTAGAGAAAAGATCGACCGAACGAGGTCGCTGTACGTGCAGCCACTCCGAGAGCGGATTGAAGAAAGTATGCGTAATCCGTATACGGGTGACTAACTCTCTTCATCATAGCTAGTTGCCCAAAAGGCTTCCTAGTTCTGCTTTCCCTAAAGCCACGCCGATCAAGGCGGGGGCGAAAGGCTAATTATCCAGGAAACTCCGCAGCTTCCTTGACCGGCTCGGGTGCTTCAGCTTGCGCAGGGCCTTCGCCTCGATCTGGCGGATGCGTTCGCGGGTGACCGAGAATTGCTGGCCGACTTCCTCGAGGGTGTGATCGGTGTTCATGCCGATGCCGAAGCGCATGCGCAGGACTCGCTCCTCGCGCGGCGTCAGCGTGGCGAGGACGCGCGTCGTGGTCTCGCGCAGATTGGCCTGGATGGCGGCGTCGATCGGCAGGATCGCGTTCTTGTCCTCGATGAAGTCGCCCAGATGGCTGTCTTCCTCGTCGCCGATCGGCGTTTCGAGGCTTATCGGCTCCTTGGCGATCTTGAGGACCTTGCGGACCTTTTCGAGCGGCATGGCGAGACGCTCGGCGAGCTCTTCGGGCGTCGGCTCGCGGCCGATCTCGTGCAGCATCTGGCGGCTGGTGCGCACCAGCTTGTTGATGGTCTCGATCATGTGGACCGGAATGCGGATCGTGCGCGCCTGGTCGGCGATGGAGCGCGTGATCGCCTGGCGGATCCACCATGTGGCATAGGTCGAGAATTTGTAGCCGCGGCGGTATTCGAACTTATCGACCGCCTTCATCAACCCGATATTGCCTTCCTGGATCAGGTCGAGGAATTGCAGGCCGCGGTTGGTGTATTTCTTGGCGATGGAGATCACGAGGCGCAGATTGGCCTCGATCATTTCCTTCTTGGCGACGCCCGATTCGCGCTCGCCCTTCTGCACCGTCTGGACGTTGCGGCGGAATTCGACGACCGACTGGCGGGTTTCCTGCGCCAGCGACTGGATATCGTCGCGGAACGTGTTGATCTTGTCGCGCTCGTCCTGGACGAAATCCTTCCAGCCCATGCGGGAGAGGCGGCCGACGCGGCGCGCCCAATGCGGGTCGAGCTCGTTGCCGAAATGCTCCTTGAGGAAATCCTCGCGCGCCACGCCATGCGCTTCGGCGAGACGCAGCAGGCGGCCTTCGAGCGACACCAGGCGGCGGTTGATGCCGTACATCTGGTCGACCAGGGCTTCGATGCGGTTGTTGTTGAGCTTGAGGCCCTTGACGAGATCCATGGTCTCGTTGCGCAGCTTCTTGAAGCGGCGCTCCTGGCCGGTCGAGAGCTCGTCGCTGGCGAGCGCGGCCTCGACCGAGGCGTCCTGCAGGCGACCGAGCTTTTTGTACAGCGCGGCGATGGCGTCGAGCGCCTCGAGCACCTGCGGCTTGAGCGAGGCCTCCATCGCGCTGAGCGGCAGATTGCCTTCGTCGTCGAAATCGTCGGCGTCGGCGGCTTCCTGCGCCGCGGCGGCCTCGGCCGCGGGATCGGGCTCCTCGCCGTCGGCGCGCGGCACGGGGGCGGGCTTGGGCGGCGCCGGCGGCGGCGTCGGCTTGGGCGGCGGCGCGGTGCCGTTGATCTGGGCGAGATGCGCGGCGCTCGACGCGGCCTGCGCCGCGGCGGCGGCCTGGCCTTCGGGACCGACGGCGTACATCGCTTCGAGATCGATGATGTCGCGCAGCAGGACCTTGCCTTCGTTGAGCTCGTCACGCCACACGGTGAGCGCTTCGAAGGTGAGCGGGCTTTCGCACAGCGCGCCGATCATCAGCTCGCGGCCGGCCTCGATGCGCTTGGCGATGGCGATTTCGCCTTCGCGGCTGAGGAGTTCGACCGAGCCCATCTCGCGCAGATACATGCGCACCGGATCGTCGGTGCGGTCATATTGCTCGGCGGCGGTGCCGGTCTTGGCGACGACTTCCTTGCCGCCCTCGACCACGGCGGGCAGGTTCTCGTCGGCGCCCTCCTCGGCTTCCTCACTCTCGATGACGTTGATGCCCATCTCGTTGAGCATCGACATGGTGTCTTCGATCTGCTCCGACGAGACCTTGTCGGAGGGCAGGACCTTGTTGAGTTCGTCATAGGTGACGTAGCCACGGGTCTTGGCCTTGGCGATCATCTTGCGGACGCCGACATCCGACATGTCGAGCAGCGGCGAATCCGCGTCGCCGGGGGTCTCCTCGCCCGGCTTGCCGGCCTTGGCGGCGATCTTGACGGGCGGCTTGCCGTTGGCTTTGGCGGCGGGCACCGGGGCGGCACCCTTGTGGCCCGGCTTGAGCGGAGCGGGGGCAGCCTTGGCCGTCAATTTGGGATCCGGCTTGGCCTTGGCGGCCGTCGCTGTTGCCTTTACGGCAGGTTTTGCCGACGCGGCGGGCTTGGCGGCGACCTTTGCAGCAGCTTTCACGGCCGGCTTGACCGGCGCGGCGGACTTCTTGGCGGGTACCGGCTTTGCCGGTGCGTGCTTCTTCAATGGCTTTGCCTGTTTTTTGGTCGCAATCTTGGTCGGCACGCGCGTTTTCCGTCAGAAGGGCCCCTATATAGAGGCTGGTGAATCGCCTTTTTGACGATGAGACCCTGGCCTCAGTCGCCCTTGGGCCGGTCGAGCAGCCTTTGCGCCGCGTTCCAGCTTTCTTCCGTGCCCTCGTTCTTGAAACGCTCCATGGCCCGGGCGCGTTCAGGGGCAAGTTCGACCATTTCGCGAAGGTCGCCGGCGGCTTTCAGGAAACGGCCTTCGATATCCTCGGGCTCGACGCCCGAAACATCCGCCTTGTCCGCCTCGCTGGGCACCCGCGCGTTCAGGCGGGCAACAAGCTCAGCCATTCCCAGACGGTTCAGATGGGTCTCAAACCCCTGTTTTTCAAGGCTGGAGCCGGAGGCGGCGAGGTTTAGAAGCACCTGACGCAGGCTGTCAAGTTGCGCGTCCGAGAACGGCAGGTCGGCCACCATCTCGCCATGGCGGGTGGCGAGGTCGGGATCGGCCAGGAGGAGGGTCGCGAGTTCCGCTTCCTTGACCCGGCGGGCGCCGGAACGGCCGCTGCGGGCGAGCAGGCTGGCCTTCACGGCCGGGGAGACCGTTTCGCCGAAGCCCGAGGCCGGACGCGGCCGGTCGCCGCGCCGGTTGCGGTCATAGCGATTGTTCGGCTGCCAGTCGCGCTTCGGCGCCGGCGCGCGGCGCTTGAAGGCGTCATAGACCTTCTGCTCGAAGTCGCGGCGGTAGTAATCGGCGATCGTGTTGTCGCCGACGGCGGCGACGATCTCGGCCAGCGCCCGCTCGAGCCCGGCACGGCGCTCGGGCGTGGAGAAATCCCTGCCCTCGGTCTCGGCGCGCCACAGGACGAGGGCGAGCGGCAGCGCCTCGTCCAGCAGCTTCTTCATCGGCGCGGGGCCGTTCGTCCGCAGGAAGGTGTCGGGATCCTCGCCCGAGGGCAGGAAGGCGAAACGCAGCGAATAGCCGGCTTTGAGATGCGGCAACGCCAGGCGCGCAGCGCGATGCGCGGCGCGCAAGCCCGCGTCGTCGCCGTCGAAGGCGAGGATGGGTTCGGGCGCGGTGCGCCACAGCAGCTGCAGCTGGTCCTCGGTCAGGGCGGTACCGAGCGGCGCCACGGCATGGTCGAAGCCGCCGCGCACCAGCGCGATGACGTCCATATAGCCTTCGGCGACGACGATGCTCTGGGCCTTGATCGCGGCGGGGCGCGCGGCGGCGAAATTGTAGAGCAGCTGGCCCTTGGAGAAGAGCGCGGTCTCGCCGGTGTTGATGTATTTGGGCTTGGCGTCGGGCGCGAGACCGCGTCCGCCGAACGCGATGACGCGGCCGCGGGAATCGGAAATCGGAAACATCAGCCGGTCGTAGAAGAAGTCGCGGGGGGAGCGCGCGCCCGCGCCGTCGCTGGCGTCCTGCGCCGGCCGCACCACGCCGGCGGCGACCATGTCGTCGACGGTGATGTTCCGGGTTTTCAGATGCTCGAGAAGAGTCGCGTTCCCGGACGGCGCGTAGCCGAGGCGAAATTTCGCGGCAGCCTCGCCATTGAGGCCGCGGCCGCGCAGATAGTCGCGCGCCGCGGCGCCGGCGGGCCCGCGCAACTGCTCCTCGAAGAAGGCGCAGGCCGCCTCGACGACATCGTAGAGCGATTTCTTCTTTTCTTCGCGCGCCTCGTCTTCCGGCGACCATTTGGGGAGTTCGACGCCCGCTTCGCCCGCCAGGCGCTGGACGCTTTCCGGGAAAGAGAGGCCCTCGGTCTCCGCCAGCCAGCGGAAGGCGTCGCCGCCCTTGCCGCAACCGAAGCAGTGATAGGTGCGGCGCGCGTTCTCGACCTTGAACGAGGCAGACTTCTCCTGGTGGAACGGGCAGCAGCCCCAGAACGCCTGGCCCTTGCGGGTCAGCTTCACGCGCCGGCCCACGAGCTGGACGATGTCCGTCCGGCGCAGGATCTCGTCGAGCAGGTTGGGGCCGTAGCGCATGGGGCTGCTATTTAAGCACCATGGGGCGCCAATAAGTATGCGGCGAAGCAATTCCGCTGTGAATCGTATTCCGGGTGACGCAAAGCCGAGGTTTTTCCTCCTCCGCTGGCGCTGGGGCGAGACGCGGGGCGGGTGCGGGGCGGCCCCCTCCGCCTCGCACCGCTCGGCACCTCCCCCGCAACCGCCGGGAGCGGAAAGACGACGTCGCGGCGGTCGCCTAAAGCTTCTTCTGAAAATGGAAGCTCGAAATGCCCATCTTCATCCGGTGGTAGAAGCGATGGGCGGGGAGGCGGTGGGTGCCGGAATCCAGGCTGAAGGTCTCGCAGCCGGCCTGCCGCGCGCAATCCTCCATCCAGGCCATCAGGGCTTCGGCGACGCCGGTGCCGCGATGGCTTTCGCGGGCGACGAGGTCGTCGACATAGAGCGTGCGGCCCGAATGGAGGTATTCCAGGATGCGGAACCCCGCGACGGCGACCACGTCGCCGCCGGCCTCGGCATAGATCAGGCGCCAGGCGGCGTCTTGCTGCATGCGGCGGACGCGGGCGACGAGTTCGGCAGCGCTCGCGATATGCGGGCGCAGTTCCTGCATCACCGGCCAGCAGCGGCGGATGTCGGCGTCGCTCTCAGCGAGCTTGATCTCGAACGCGGCCATCAGTCGGACGCCAGTTCGATGACGTTGCCGTCGGGATCGCGGACGAACAAGGCGACGGCGCCGCGCGTGCCCGAGACGGTGAAACCGGCGATTTGCGCGTTCAGTGCCACTGCCCCCTCCGTCTCGCCTCCCCGCTTCGCGGGAACTGGCTATTTCGGCGCGCTCAGCGCTTCCTTCACCGCGCCGCTGGCCTTGCCGAAATCCATCTGGCCGGCGAAGCGTTCCTTGAGCGCGGCCATCACCTTGCCCATGTCCTTGATCGACGACGCGCCGACATCGGCGATGACGCCGGCGATCGCGGTCCTGGCTTCGTCGGGGCTCATCTGCCTGGGCATGAATTCGCGGATCACCGCGATCTCGTCGCGTTCGTTCTGCGCCAGCTCGGGCCGGTTGCCGGCGTCGTAAGCGGCGATCGAATCCTCGCGCTGCTTGATCATCTTGGCGAGCAGCGACAAGATCTCGTCGTCGCCGAGAAGGTCGCGGCTGGTCTCGGTGCGGGCGGCGATGTCGCGGTCCTTGAGCGCGGCGTTGATCAGGCGCAGCGTGCCGACGCGCTTTGGCGCCTTGGCCCTCATCGCCTCTTTCAGCGAATCGTTGATCTGGTCGCGCAAGCCCATGGTCCTGGTCCCGGTTGTCGAAAGCGGCAATCTAGTCAAATCGCGGCACTTTGCCAACCATTTGAAATTGCATGGGAATATTGCTCGCACCGGTGCTTGACCGGTGCCGGGTGCGTGCCTATTTTCCGGCCACGCGAACCGGACCCTCCCCATGCCCGAAGCCAGACACGCTGCCGCGCCGACACCGGCGGCGGACCTTGCGCGCGGTCGCCTGGTGCTGGCGGACGGCACGGTGTTCGAAGGCCAGGCCTTCGGCGGGACGCAGGACGGCGTCGGCGAGGTCTGCTTCAACACCGCGATGACCGGCTACCAGGAGATCCTGACCGATCCCTCCTATGCCGGACAGATCGTCTGCTTCACCTTTCCGCATATCGGCATCGTCGGCACCAATGCCGAGGACATCGAGGCGCTCACCCCGGTGGTGCGCGGCGTGATCGTGCGGGCCGACGCCGAGCAGCCTTCGAACTATCGCGCGCTGGCGGCGCTGGACCGCTGGCTGCGCAAGCACGGCATCCCGGCGCTGGCCGGCGTCGACACACGGGCGCTGACGAACCGCATCCGCGAGCGCGGCATGCCGCATGGCGCGATCACGCGCGGCGACGACGCGGCGGGGCTGGCGGCGGCGCGGGCGTTCCCGGGACTGGTCGGCCTCGACCTCGCCAAGGAGGTCACCTGCGGGCAGACCTATGCCTGGCGCGAGATGCCGTGGGCGTGGAACGCCGGCTATGGCGAACTGCCGAACCCAAGCTGGCGCGTGACCGTGGTCGATTTCGGCGTCAAGCGGAACATGCTGCGGCTGCTCGCCGGGCTCGGCGCCGACATCACCGTGGTGCCGGCGCAGGCGACGGCCGAAGAGGTGATGCGGCACAAGCCGGACGGCGTCCTGCTCTCGAACGGACCCGGCGATCCGGCGGCGACGGGCGCCTATGCGATCCCCACGATCAAGGGCCTGATCGCCGCGGACCTGCCGCTGTTCGGCATCTGCCTCGGTCACCAGATGCTCGGCCTGGCGCTGGGCGGCGAGACGCGGAAGATGGCGCAGGGCCATCACGGCGCCAACCACCCCGTAAAGGACCTGGAGACCGGCAAGGTCGAGATCGTGTCGATGAATCACGGCTTCACCGTCGACAAGGCAACGCTGCCCAAGGGCGTGCGCGAAACCCATGTCTCGCTGTTCGACGGCAGCAATTGCGGCATCGCGGTCGACGGCAGGCCGGTGTTCGGCGTGCAGTACCATCCCGAGGCCTCGCCCGGCCCGATGGACAGCCACTATCTGTTCGAGCGCTTCGCCGCCGCCGCCAAACGCGGGAAATAAGTCATGTCCAAGACGCCGCTGAAGATCGACCTGGTCGCCGCCGCGAGCACGCTGGCCGCTTCCGGCCAGGCGTCGGTGGCGCTGTTCCAGCACGGCGACGCCAATCTGCTGCTGTTCGTGCCGACCGACCAGGACACGCAGCAGGCGCACAAGCGCGACGAGATCTATTTTGTCCAGGCAGGCCACGGCATCTTCAAGCGCGGCGGCGAGACGGTGCGGTTCGACGCCGGCGACGTGCTGTTCGTGCCGGCCGGCGTGCCGCACCGCTTCGCCAGCTTCTCCGCCGAGTTCAAGGCCTGGGTGATTTTCTTCGGCCCCGACGGCGGCGTGCAGAGCGCGTAGCTTTAGTGAGTCTCAAAACCTGGTCTCATGGCGACCAAGGCGTTCGCTACCGCTCGGCATTTCGTCGCAAGTTCGGTCCTGGCCGACAGCCCCATGTATTCCGTCGCGATTTTCCAAAGATAGTCGTTGATCGCGTCAGAGTCCGCGCCTTCGTCCATTAGCATGACGTATGCACGATTGACGTAGGTGTCGTATTCGTCTTCCGCACCTTCGCACCCACGAACGCCTATTGGGTCCCACTCGTCCATGAACAGCTTGCGAACCTGGGCGCGGCTCTCGCGCGCTTGATACTTGTTTCGACCGTCAGCCATCTGTCATCTCAGGTGCTTTCTCACCATCAGCTTCAGCCCCGACCATACATCGCTGACGGACTTTCACGTCGACGAGGTCGCCGGCCAGCGCGCGGCCGCGGATGACGCCTTCGGTGACGTCGGTCGGGATCTTGGCGGCCTGCTTGTACCAGCTGACCCACAGCATGCCGTCCACCTTCATCGCCTGGCGGGCCCGCGGCAACTGCTTGTCGAGTTCGGCCGTGCTGGCGACGAAGAGATGCACGAAATCGGCACCGCCCTTCGGCGGCCGGGCGGCGAATTTCGCGTCGATGCCGAGGAGCGCGCGATAATCCGTCGGCGCGCCGATGGCATAGAGCGCCATGCCGGGCTTGATACCGAGCTTGTCGGCCAAGGACTTCGGTGAATAGCCAGCCAAGATACCCCCTTCGGGCCACCTCCCCGCTTCGCGAGGGAGGATCGTCAGAACCACTTATCAAACTTTTCGCGCCACGGCGCGGGTGAAGCCGAACAGCTTTTGCGTATCGGCCTCCAGCATCGAGATGTCGCCGCTCGAAGCCTTGTGATGGAAACCGGTGGTGTTCGGCGCGGCGATGCGGCTCCATTCCAGCCATAGGGCGTGGCCGTCCGCCATCCAGTCGGCGGTCTCGACGGCGACGAGGCCGGTCTTGGCCCAGTGGGCGCGCCACCAGCCCGGCGTATGGAAGGCGCAGAAATCCCATTCCCACCAAGGCCGCAGATGCTCGGGCACTTCGTCGATCTCACGCGCCAAACCGGGCACGACGATGCCGAAGCGTCCGCCGGGCCGGAGGAATTTCGCGATGGTGCCGAGATAGAGGTCGTCGGTGCCGAAATAGTGATAGGCGTCGAGACTGACGATGGCATCGAACGATTCATGGGCGAAGGGCAGCGCGTGCGCCTCGGCGTGAACGGGCACGACGCGGTCCGCGATGCCGGCCGCCTCGATGCGGCGCGCGTTCTCGCTCGGCTGGATCCAGAGATCGGCGGCGACGACGTGGACGCCGAACTCTTTCGCCAGAAAGATCGAGCTGATCGCTTTGCCGCAGCCCAGGTCGAGCACGCGCATACCGGGCTCGAGCGCGAGCGCTTCGCTCAGATGCTCGGCCAGCCACAGCACATGCGGCCCCATCATGTTGTCGAGAATCCAGCGCCCGTCATAGCGCGAGCTGCGCGGGAAGCGGGCCCGGGCAAGACGAGCGGTCAGTTCTGCGTTGGTCAATGTCACGTTATTCTCCTATCGGTTGTCGGCTTGGGCGCGCACGGACGAGAGACCCAGTCGCGAGATGCGATAGGGGCCGCCGCCCTGGCTGATGATGAGGCCGCGCCGCTTGAGCTTTCGGAAGAGGTCGAGCGTGCAGTCCGCGAGGCGATAGCCGTCGCGGCTCCAGCAATCGATTTCCACGATGCGGTTGTCAGCCCAGAGGTGTTGAATGCGGCCGCCCTGCGCCAGGCAGTGCAGCACGCGCTGCTCCAGTTTCGAGATGTTCACGGAAGATGTCTTTCATCGCACGGAACTCCGCTTCCCTTGGCGCGCAGACAAACATCTGCGCGCGCCGGGACGCGTAGCTAGGCCCGCCAAAACGGGCATTCAGTGGATTGCGACAATCTCTGGCATAAAACCTCTGTGGGAGGTTGGCGTGACGAACGGGATTTAAGCGGGCCTCAGGCGGCTGTCAACGCTTCAGCTCGAGCACGTCGAAAGTGGATTCCTGCACCGGGTACGGCATTTCGAGCCGCGCGTGGCGCGCGTCGATGGCGGTCAGGATGCCGATCTGGTCGTCGGGCGTCGCGGCCGCGCCGGCGCTGGCGCCGTTGCCGGAATAGGCGTGCTGCGGCTCGCCGGTGACGGACGCGGCGCCGAGATACACCATGCCGCCGTCGCCCGGGTAGAGGTAGCCGCTGGTGCGCGTGCTGCCGCTGGTCTTTTCCAGGAACAGGCCGCCGCCGCGATTGGCGATGCGGCAGTTGAACCAGGAATAGACGACATAGGGCGTGACGCCGCCGAGCTTGATGGTGCGGCAACGCCAGGCCCCGGCGATCTCGCCCGGCGACGGCGCGTGGCTGGCCGGTTCGAGCGCCGAGCGGATGGCGGAGGCGTCGCCCGTGCCGCTGCCGGCCTGCGCTTCGGCGAGGCCTTTTTGCTTGGCCTCGGCGAGTGCGGCCAGACGCTTCTGGTCGAAGGCCGAGGCCTGGTCCTGCCAGCCGGCTGAAGCCGCCGTGGCGGTGAACATGAGCGCGGCAGCGGCCAGCGCGAGGTCAGACAGGTTCGGGCGCATCGGCTTTCGTTCCTTCACTCACGTCATGGCCGTTCTCGGGCGCGGTCCAGCCCTTGAGGTCGGCGGTCGGCGGCATGCCGACGACATTGAACCCGGCATCGACGAAATGGATTTCGCCGGTGACGCCGCCGGCCAGCTCGCCGAGCAGGTAGAGCGCGGCGCCGCCGACATGGTCGAGCTCGACGGACTTCTTGAGCGGCGCATGGCTCTTGTTCCACTTGAACACCATGCGCGCGTCGCCGACGGCGGAGCCGGCGAGGGTGCGCATGGGACCGGCGGAGATCGCGTTGACGCGGATGCCGTCGCGGCCGAGGTCGGAGGCGAGATAGCGCACGCTGGCTTCCAGCGCGGCCTTGGCGACGCCCATGACGTTGTAGTTCGGCATGACGCGGGAGGCGCCGAGATAGGTCAGCGTCACCATGGCGCCGCCCTTGGTCATCAGCCGCGCGGCGCGCTGCGCCACCGCGGTGAAGGAATAGCAGGAGACCGACATCGTCTTGCAGAAGTTGATGCGCGAGGTGTCGACATAGCGGCCCTTGAGCTCATCGCGGTCGGAGAAGGCGACGGCATGCACCAGGAAATCGAGGCGGCCCCAATGGGTCTTCAGCGCGGCGAATACCGCATCGAGCTCCTCGTCGTTCTCGACGTCGGCCGGCAGCACGATCTGCGAGCCGATGGACTGCGCCAGCGGGCGCAGTCGCTTGGCCTGGGCGTCGCCCTGATAGGTGAAGGCGATCTCGGCGCCGTGCGACGCGAGCACGCGCGCGATGCCCCAGGCGATGGAGTGGTCGTTGGCGACCCCCATCACCAGGCCCCGCTTGCCCTGCATCAGTTTCGCGTCGGCCATGTATCCCTCGCCCTGTTGGGTCTGTTCCGTTTTGGGACAGCCGACACAGGGTCAGCCCGTCCGATGCAAGTTCTATGCGGGCCGCTGGAACACCAGCGTCGCGTTGGTGCCGCCGAAGCCGAAGCTGTTGGAGAGCGCGGTGTCGATGCGCGCATTGTCGATGCGCTTGCGCACGATATTGGCGCCCTCCACGGCGGGATCGATCTCCTCGATATTGGCGCTTTCGCAGATGAAGCCGTTGCTCATCATCAAGAGCGTGTAGATCGCCTCGTGGACGCCGGCGGCGCCCTGGCTGTGGCCGGTGAGCGATTTGGTGGCGCTGATCGGCGGCATCTTGTCGGTGCCGAAGACTTCGCGGATCGCGTTGATCTCCGGGATGTCGCCGACCGGCGTCGAGGTGGCGTGCGGATTGATATAATCGATCGGCGCCTTCACGTTCTGGATCGCCTGCCGCATGCAGCGCACCGCGCCTTCGCCAGAGGGCGCCACCATGTCGGCGCCGTCCGCCGTGGCGCCATAGCCGACCAGTTCGGCGTGGATCCTGGCACCGCGCGCGCGGGCATGCTCGAGCTCTTCGAGGATCAGGATGCCGCCACCGCCGGAGATCACGAAGCCGTCGCGGTTCTTGTCATAGGCGCGCGAGGCTTTTTCCGGCGTCGCATTGTATTTCGACGACATCGCGCCCATGGCGTCGAACAATTCGCTGAGCGTCCAGTCGAGCTCCTCGCCGCCGCCGGCGAACATCACGTCCTGCTTGCCCCACTGGATCATCTCATAGGCGTTGCCGATGCAGTTGGCGGAGGTCGAGCAGGCCGACGAGATCGAATAATTGACGCCCTTGGTCTTGAACCAGGTGGAGAGGTTCGCCGAACAGGTCGACGACATCGCCTTGGGCACCGCAAAGGGTCCGATGCGCTTGGGGCCGGAGGCGCGCGCGGTGTCGGCGGCGGCGACGATGGCCTTGGTCGAGGGGCCGCCCGAGCCGACGATCAGCCCGGTGCGCGGGTTGGAGATGTCCTTTTCCTCGAGGCCCGCATCGGCGATCGCCTGATTCATCGCGACCCAGCAATAGCCGGCGCCGTCGCCCTGGAAGCGCCGCGCGCGGCGGTCGACTACCGCGTCGAGATCGAGCTTCAGGCTGCCATGCACCTGGCTGCGGAAATTCATGCTCTCATAGACATCGGCCTTGACGATGCCGGAGCGTGCCTCGCGCAGGCTGGCGACGACTTCCTGCGTGTTGTTGCCGATGGATGAAACGATACCCATCCCGGTGACGACGACGCGCCTCATAGGCTCCCTTCCTTCGATGTCTGCGAACGATGCGGCGCCGCTAAGCCGTCGCCGGCGCGGCGGCCGCCTGCAGCGCGGCCATGGCGTCGCTGAACAGGCCGACCTTCATGTCCTTCACCTCGAACGCGATCTGGCCGTCGACTTTCACGATGCCGTCGGCGACGCCCATGACGAGCCGGCGCATGATCACGCGCCGGAGCTCGACATAGTAGGTGATCTTCTTGGCGGTCGGCAGCACCATGGCGGAGAACTTCACTTCGCCGACGCCGAGCGCGCGGCCCTTGCCGAGCCCGCCGGCCCAGCCGAGGAAGAAGCCCACCATCTGCCAAAGCGCATCGAGGCCCAGGCACCCCGGCATCACCGGATCGTCCTGGAAATGGCATTTGAAGAACCACAGGTTCGGATTGACGTCGAGTTCGGCCTCGACCTCGCCCTTGCCGGCGACACCGCCCGTCTCGTTGATCTTGGTGATCCGGTCGAACATCAGCATCGGCGGCAGGGGCAGCCGCGCATTGCCCGGGCCGAACAGTTCGCCGCGGGCGCAGGCCAAAAGCCCCGCCATGTCGAAACTGGATTTGCGCGCTGGGTTGGGCTTGTCCACGTCCTGGTCCTCTACGGCGCGCCCCTTGACTTCCATGGGCGTTCGGCCGATTTCTATGTTAGAAACGTTCTAACTCGTAAGCTGCCTTGGCAGCACAATAGCAAAGATGACGCCCGAGTGTCAGCGGCACAAGAGCGAGTCGGCACGGTAAACCTGCGAATGGGCAAAAAGCCTCTGGATTCAAACGCAGCGGCGACCGAACGGTTGCGGGCGGCGGGTCTGCGCCCGACGCGGCAGCGGCTGGAATTGGTCGCGCTGCTGTTCGCCGGCGGCCACTGTCACATGACGGCCGAGTCGCTGCACGGCGCCGCACGCGCCGCCGGCGCCCAGGTGTCGCTCGCCACGGTCTACAATACGCTGCATCAGTTCACCGCCGCCGGATTGTTGCGCCAGGTCGTGGTCGATGCCGCCCGGTGCTATTTCGACACCAATACCGGCGACCACCAGCATTTCTTCGTCGAGGACGAAGGTACCCTGATCGACATTCCGGGCGATTCGATCGCCGTCGCCGGCGTGCCGCCGCCGCCCAAAGGGCTCTCGGTCGATCGCATCGATGTCGTCGTGCGCGTAAAACGAAGTTGATGGCCCCCTCGGGCGTCGGCACGCTGGCGCTACCGCCCCCCACCAGCGCGCTTTGCGCGCGCGGGGGAGACGGGCCTCACTAAGTGGCATCCTGCGAACGACTCTCAAGTTCTTTAGAACAATTCTAATCTATTGACAGACGCCTCCGCGCGCGCTTTTCTGTGCGCCAGACCGAATATCCCAGCAAGCACAGGAGACGCGCATGGCCGCTTTGAAGGGTTCCAAGACTGCTCAAAATCTGAAGGACGCGTTCGCCGGCGAGAGCCAGGCCAACCGCCGCTATCTCTATTTCGCACAGAAAGCCGATGTCGAAGGCTATAACGACGTCTCGGCCGTGTTCCGCTCGACCGCCGAAGGCGAGACCGGCCACGCCCACGGGCATCTGGAATATCTCGAAGCCGTCGGCGATCCGGCGACCGGCGAGCCGATCGGCGCGACCGACCTGAATCTCAAGGCCTCCATCGCCGGCGAGACGCACGAATACACCGACATGTATCCGGGCATGGCCAAGACGGCGCGCGGCGAAGGCTTCGACGAGATCGCCGACTGGTTCGAGACGCTGGCCAAGGCCGAGAAGAGCCATGCGGGACGCTTCCAGAAGGCGCTCGATACCCTCGGCAAATAAGCAATAAAGCGAATAGCGAGATAGCGAATTGCGAGTAGGGGAAAATCTTCCCTATTCGCTACTCGCCATGCGCTACTCGCGTGGCAGCACCATGACATCACGCGAAGGCAGCCTCGACGCACCGACACGTCACCCCATCGCGTGGCGCGAGGCGGCGTTCACCGATCCGGTGGCGCTCGACAAGGAGATGCGGCGCGTCTTCGACATCTGCCATGGCTGCCGGCGCTGCTTCAACCTGTGCGATTCGTTTCCGCGCCTGTTCGACCTGATCGACAACAGCGCGACGGAGGAGCTCGATGCGGTGAAGTCGGAGGATTTCGCGCCCGTCGTCGAGGCTTGCACCCTCTGCGACATGTGCTTCATGACGAAGTGCCCCTATGTGCCGCCGCATCCGTTCCAGCTCGATTTCCCGCACCTGATCCTGCGTGCCCGCGCCGCCGAGCGCGCCGCGGGCAAGACCAGCTTCACGCAAGCGCAGCTCGCCGAGATGGACCGCAACGGCATCGCGGCGCGGTTCGCCTCGCCGCTGATCAACTGGGCATCGGGCATCGACAACAAGCTGACGCGGCCGGCGCTGGAGGCCGTGGCCGGCATCGACCGCACGGCGGAGCTGCCGAAATTCCACAGCCGCACGTTCGTCTCCGCCGACCGGGGCGATCCGATCCGCGCCAATCAAGCGGCGCCAGCGTTCGGCAAGCGCAAGGCGGCGCTCTATGCCACCTGCTTCGTCAACTACAACAAGCCGGCGACCGGCCTGGCGGCGCGCGCGGTGCTCAACCAAATCGGCGTCGAGACCAAGGTCGCTTATCCCGGCTGCTGCGGCATGCCGTTCCTGGAGCAGGCCGAACTCGAGCGCGTCGCGGCCAATGCCGCCAAAGTGTCCAGGGAATTGGTCAAGCTCATCGACGCAGGCTTTGACATCGTCGCGCTGACGGCATCCTGCGGGCTGATGCTGAAATTCGAGTGGCCGCTCATCGTGCCGGAGAACGCCGACGTGAGACGCGTCGCCGCGGCGACCTTCGATATCGACGAGTACGTCGTCGACGTCGCGAAGAAAGAAGGCTTGCCGGCCGGCCTGACGCCGCTGCCCGAAGGCGTGACGGTGCACCTCGCCTGTCACGCGCGGGCGCAGAACATGGGCCCGAAAGCGGCCGAGATGCTGCGGCTGATCCCCGGCACGCCGGTCGACGTGATCGAACGTTGCTCGGGCCATGGCGGCACCTTCGGGGTCGTCAAGCCGACGCATGCGACGGCGGTGAAGGTGGGACGGCCGGTGTTCCGCGCCGCCGCCGAGAAGGCCCGCGGCCATATCGTCTCCGATTGCCCGCTGGCGGCGCAGCACATCGTGCAACAGGTCGGCGCACTGGCGGCGAAGGACGGCACCGCGACCAAGGTCCGCGAGCCGGAGCATCCGATCCAGATCATGGCGCGGGCGTTCGGCCTGATGGAGGCTTGAATGTCGGCTGCGGAACGCAAGATCACGCCTGGCGACGTCCTTTCGGTCGCGGAATACGGCGCGCGGCGCAGCGCCCTGCGCGCGGCGTCGATCGCCGAGAAGAAGAACCGGCGCATGGAAGTGGGGCCCTATGCGACGCTTTATTTCGAGAACTACCAGTCGATGTGGCTGCAGGTGCAGGAGATGCTGCGCATCGAGAAGGGCGGGTCTGAGCAGATCGCGGGCGAGCTGGAGGTTTACAATCCCCTGATCCCGCAGGGTGACGAACTGATCGCGACCTTCATGGTCGAGATCGAGGATGCGGTGCGGCGCGACCGCGAACTGCGCCGGCTCGGCCATATCGAGGACAGCGTCTTTCTCGACATCGGGCGCGACCGCGTCAACGCGACGCCGACCGATTACGAAGAGCGCACCACGCCGGACGGCAAGACTTCGTCGGTGCACTGGCTGCGCTTCAAATTCACGCCGGCGCAGATCGCCGCGTTCCGCGCCGGCGCCGCGCCGGTGGTCATCGGCATGAGCCATCCCAACTACGGCCACATGGCGATGATGGCGCCGGCGGTGCGTGCGGCGCTCTCCCAGGACTTCGCTTGATAGCGTTGAGGGGACTGGGATGCGCGTACTGATTTCGACACTGCTGTCCATCTGCTTCGCCGGCGCCGCCAACGCCACAAGCGTCGGCACCGATCACGGCAACATCGTGCTGAACGGCAAGGCGGTCACATCCGGCGGGCGTGATAGCGATCCGGTGCTGTCACCGGACGGAAGGCGGGTGGTTTTCCTGCGGTTGGGCACGGGACCGGCCCTCAACGATTGCGCCGCGGACGCCACCACGTCCAGACCGCTCGAACTGTGGAGCATCGCCGCGGACGGCAGCGGCGCGAAACGGCTGCTGGCGCTGCGCAGCGATCCCGACGTGAAGAAGACCTTGTGCGCCTTCGACAACCTGCAGTTCTCGTCGAACGGGAGGTTGCTTTATTTCGAGACGCCAGCCTGGGCGACGTCCGGCGCGGTGCATGTCTACGATTTCGCCGCCGGCCGCGCGCGCTTCTTCCTGGCGGGAAACGGCGCCGTGGTGCTGAACGCGTGCCGCGACCGGCGCTACCGCGACGATGTGATCGTGTCGCAGCACCGCTATTTCGTGTTCAGCGGCAGCTACGACTGGGACTTCCTGTTCACGCCGGCGGGCGTGGAGGTGGGACCGCTCGGCGACGGCGACCACAAGACGGACATCGAAGACGCCTGCGGCTGATCAGGCAGGGGTGCGAAAGCGCGCGTAGAGCGCGGCGATCTTTTTCACCGCATTCTCGGACTCGGAGCGGTCGATCGTCTCGTTGGCGTCGTTGTAGCCCCGGATGTCGCCGCCCTCGACCACCTGCACGACGATGCCGTCAGTCCGCGACAGGACGTTGACGCCGTCATAGAAGAAGCCGTAGTTCACTTCCGGCTGGGGAATGAGCCAGCCGATCTGGCCGCGCACCGGCACGATCGACTCGTCCTTGCAGAGTTCGCGTGCGCCATAGCCGGGGCAGTTGATGACGACCTTCTCCTTCAGATGCGCGACCTCGGCGAGGCTGTTGAATTCCGCGCGCACGAACTTGCCGCCGGCGGCGCGAAAATCGGCCATCAGCGTGTGGCCGTAATCGGCGATGTTGAACATCAGGGTCGAGCTGCGCCGCACATAGGGCGTGGGAAACGGCGTCGCGCCGGGGGGAAGCGCCTGCGACAGCGGCAACAGGTCTCGAATGCGGTCGCGATAGCCGACGAAGCCGAGGGGATCCGCTGACGGCGGCAGCGCCGCTTCCTGCTGCGGCGACAGGTCGGACAGGACGTAGCGGTCGACCCACTCGACCGGATTGCCCGGCAGGCCCAGATAGCGGCGATAGGTCTTGAAGGTGGTGCGCGCCATCTCTTCCCACAGCGCGGCGAAGCCCGGCGCGACGGCGCCGGCGAGCGCGATGCGCGAATCCGGCGTGAAGCTGCCGCTGGCGCGCGCCGAACGCGTATCGGGCAGCAGGTCGCGGGCGTAGATCGTGACCTGGGCGCCCGCCTGCTGTGCCAGAATCGCCGCCGTCAGACCCAGCGCGCCGCAGCCGATCACCGCAATGTCGCGCGGGCTCGTCGCCATCGCCTTGCGCACCGCGACGGTGCCCGAGCCCCAGGACAGCGACCAGCCGCTGCCGCCATGACCGTAATTGTGCACCACGGTGGTGTTGCCGACCTGCTCGACATCCAGGCGCGGGCCCGCGGCGCGGAACGGGCGCAGGCAGACCGTCATGTCGAACAGCCGGTCGAGGCGTGCCCGCACCGGCGCCAGCGGCGGTACGATGTCATAGACCGGTACGCCGCTGGACGTTGGCTTGACGAGCGTGGTGCAGCCGGCGAGCGCGGCAGCGCCGGCAAAGGCGGCGGAGCCTTGAAGCAGCCTGCGGCGGTCGAGTGTCGCACGCGCCTGCATCTTCAATTCTCCGCTCACCTTTGCACCCCTTGCCTAGCCGGGGGGCGGCCCCATGAAGTCACGCTTGCCGACCTCGACGCCGACGCTGCGCAGGATGTTGTAGGCGGTGGTGTAGTGGAAGAAGAAATTCGGCAGCGTGAAGCCGACCAGGAACTGCTCGCCCTTGAACGGCATCTCGCGGGTGCCGAATTTGAGGACGATGTCCTTGGCCTCGGTGCCGTCGATCTGCGCCGGCGTCGCCGTCTTGACGAAATCGAGCGCCTTGCCGACGCGTTCCTTGAGCGCGGCGATGGTGGTCTCGGCCGGACCGAAATCGGGCTGTGCCAGGCCGGCGAGCTGGGCCACGCCGCGCGTCGCATGGGTGCAGACCTGCCCGACCTGGACGGCGAGCGGGAACATGTCGGGATAGAGCCGCGTCGCCAGCAGCACCGCCTGATCGAATTTCTTGGCCTCGGCGAAGGCGGCGGCCTTGTCGAGCACACCGCTGAGCGCGCTCAGGTTTCGCACGAAGACCGGTACCGAGATCTGGTACATCGAAATAGTCATGAAAATCCTCCGGTTATTCTGTGACGCCAGTTTAGCGATGCCGCCGCCTCGCGCAACGCGGCGCCACAGCGTGCTAAAGTGACCGCAATCGAACCTGGGAGACAGCGATGCTGGAATTGCATTATTGGCCGACGCCGAACGGCAAAAAGGTGACGATCCTTCTGGAAGAGCTGGGAACGGCGCACAAAATCGTGCCGATGAACATCGGCCGCGGCGACCAGTTCAATCCCGAAATCCTTCGCTTCTCGCCCAACAACCGCATGCCGGCGCTGGTGGATACCGCGCCGAAGGGCGGCGGCGCGCCGGTCCGCCTGTTCGAATCCGGCGCCATCATGATGTACATCGCCGAGAAGGAAGGACGCTTCTTCCCGCAGGAGACGGCGAAGAAATACGACGTCATCCAGTGGCTGATGTGGCAGATGGGCAATCAGGGCCCGAAATTCGGCGAACAGGGGCATTTCTTCCGCGCTTCGCAGAACGCGGCGAACGGCGATCTCGGCTATGCGGTGACGCGCTTCAGCGACGAGGTGCACCGGCTTTACGGCGTGATGAATCTGGGCCTGCACAAGAAGGACTGGCTGGCGGCCGGCGAATACACCATCGCCGACATGATCTGCTATCCCTGGGCCTCGGGCTACAAGCTGCGCAAGATCGACCTCGAGGAATTTCCCAACGTGAAGCGCTGGATGGCGGCGATGGAAGCGCGGCCGGCGGTGAAGAGGGCGATGGAGGCGACGCTGGCGCCCGAGCATGTCGAGGACGCGTCCAAGCTGTCCGACGAGGAGAAGGCGCGCCGCGCCAAGCTGCTCACCAACCAGCGCGCGACGAAGATTCCGGCGGCGTGGGGGTAGCACAAAAGACGTGAGCGCCTTCAGCGACCATATCGTCTACGTGGACGAGAGCGGCGATCACTCTCTCGATCCCATCGATCCGCTCTATCCCGTTTTCGTTCTGTCGTTCTGCATCTTCGAGAAGCGTCGTTATGTTCGGGAAACGGTTCCCTTATTTCAGTCGTTCAAGTTCGACCATTTCGGGCATGACGCGATCGTCCTGCATAGTCACGAGATAAGAAAGTCGTCCGGCCCATTCCGAATACTGCTCAATGCAGCCATTCGCGCCAAATTCACCGACGAACTGACCATGGCAATGGCCAGCAGCGAATTTACGCTCGTCACAGCCGTGATCGATAAGGCGAAACTGAAGAAGGCCTATGCGCGGCCCGACAGCCCCTACGACATCGCTCTTACATTCTGCCTGGAGCGGACATTCGCCTTCCTAAAAGACAACGGCGCGCACGCAAAAGGCGTCGCTCATGTGATCGTCGAGCGGCGTGGCGAGCGCGAAGACAAGGAACTGGAACTGACGTTCAGGCGGGTCTGCCAAGGCGCGAATATGTGGGGCAAGCTGCCGTTCGAACCGGTATTCGCAGCCAAGAGCGCCAACTCGATCGGCTTGCAGATTTCCGATCTGGTCGCGCACCCTATCGGGCGTCACTTTCTAAAGCCCGACCAGAAAAATCGCGCGTTCGATGTCCTGGAGCCGAAATTTCGTCGCTCGCCCACAGGCAAGACCGACGGGTGGGGGCTCAAAGTCTTCCCCTGAAAAGCGAAAGGCCCCGGTTTACACCGAGGCCCAACGCCGACCGGGAATTCCCAATCCACTTGGCCTTATACGTAAGAAGTCCTTACGCATTGTCAATTGCGGTAGAGAATTGCAAATTATTTCAAGGTCATCCCCGTCGCGGCTTCGAGCTCCGCAATGGCCTGCGGGCCGGTTTCGACCTTGATCGTCGTCATACCCATGGCGCGGGCGGGCTTGAGGTTGCCGCCGAGATCGTCGAGGAAGACGCAGGCGTCCGGCTTCACGCCGAGCTGCTCGCACATCATGGCGTAGATGCGCGGATCGGGCTTGCGGATGCCGATCTTGGCGGATTCGATGACGACGTCGAACAGCTCCATGATCTCGCGGGCGTAGAGCGAGCGGCCCGCGCTGGTTCCGCCCTCCGACGGGCCGCCGGCGGCGTTGTGCGGCATGTTGTTGGTGATGCAGCCGGTCTTGAAGCGCGCCTTGACGCGGCGCAGCGCTTCGATCACGTCCGGACGGAAGTCGCCCGCCAGCAGCGGCAGCACGTCGCGGCCGGGGATGCGATGGCCCAGCGCCTGGGCTTCCGCAGCGAAAAGCTTGTCGAAGCCGTCGATGTCGACCTTGGACTGCTCGAATTGGGCCCAGGCGTTGTGCTCGTGGTTGGCCGAGTTGATCTTGCGGATGGTGCCGACGGGAATGCCCTTCTGCGTCTCGTAACGGGCGAAGGCCTCGAACGGCGAGGTCGTGAAGACGCCGCCGAAATCCCAAATCACAGCTTCGATCATGTTTTTCCCCATCCTGAGCCGCCCGGCGAAGGAGCTTGCGTCAGGAAGCAGGCCGCGCCCTAATCGGTCAACTGGAAAAAGGTGAGGGATGGGACTGAGCTTCCGCAAGGCACGTTACGAGCCCGGAGTCGTGGAATTCGGCACGGGGTCGTTCGCCTATCTGCAGCCGGACGGCGGCTGGGGCTTTTCCAATGCGGGCCTGGTGAGCGACGGCGGCGAGGCGCTGCTGGTCGACACCATGTTCGACACGGCGCATACGCGCGCCATGCTGGACGGCTTCGCGCGCGTCAGCGCCGCGAAGATCGGCACGCTGGTCAACACCCATCACAATGGCGACCACTGCTACGGCAATGGCTGCGTCGAAGGCTGCGAGATCATCGCCACGGTCGGCGCCGCCGAGGCGATGAAGCACGAGACGCCCAGGGGCCTGGCGCAGTTCATGAAGGCGGCGCCGGGGCTCGGCGTGACCGGCGAATATCTCGTCCACTGCTTCGGCGATTTCGATTTCGAGAACTGCTCGGTGCGGGCGCCCGACACCACCTTCACGGGCCATGCCGCGCGCATGGTCGGCGCCAAGCGCGTCGATCTGATCGAGGTCGGCCCGGCGCATACCGGCGGCGATGCGCTGGTGCACGTTGCGGCCGACAAGACGTTGTTCACCGGCGACATCCTGTTCATCGACGGCCATCCCATCCTGTGGGCCGGGCCGGTCGGCAACTGGATCGAGGCCTGCGAGACGATCGAGAGCATGGACGTCGAGACCATCGTGCCGGGCCATGGGCCGATCACCGACAAGCGGGGCGTGGCGCGCGTCAAGGACTACCTGGTCTATGTGCGCGACGAGGCGAAGAAGCGCTATGACGCGGGCCTCGGCGCGCTGGAGGCGGCGCGCTCCATCGCGCTCGACGATTTCGCCGGCTGGGGCGATGCCGAGCGCATCGCCGTCAACGTCGCGACGCTGTATCGCGAATTCGGCTGCAAAGACGCACCCGCGGACGCCGCCACGCTGTTCGGCTGGATGGCGCAATTGTGGAAGGACAGGACATGACCGTCATCGTTTACGAGCATCCGCTGAGCCCCTATGCCCAGAAGGTCAAGATCGCGCTCGACGAGAAGGGCGTCGCCTACGAAGCGAAGATGCCCGCCGCGATCGGCAGCGGCCAGCCCGATCTCGATTTCCTCAAGGCCAATCCGCGCGGCGAAGTGCCGGCCCTGATCGACGACGGTTTCGCGGTGTTCGATTCCACGATCATCCTGGAATACATCGAGGACAAATGGCCGGCGCCCGCAATGCTGCCCAAGGGCGCGCAGGAACGTTCGACCGCGCGCACCATCGAAGAGGTGATGGACACGCTGTTCGAGCCGATCAACTGGGGCATGGGCGAGATCCGCTGGTTCAAGCGCGCCGAGGGCGAGCGGGCCCGCACCATCGAAGCGCATGCGGCGCAGCAGGCGCGCGGCATCTATCAATGGCTGTCGCGTCATCTTAGCGACAAGCAGTGGTTCAACGGCGAGAGCTTCGGCTGGGCCGACCTGTCGGTGGTGCCCTATATGAACGGCGCGCTCGGCAGCGGCTTTGCGCCGGACAAGAGCTCGAACCTCAGCCGCTGGCTGGAACGCGCCAATGGGCGTGCGTCGGTGCAGAAGGCCTCGAAGGCGGCCGCCGACGTGATCGCGCAGATGGCCAACGTCGCCGGCGCGGTGTCGAGCGGCCTGTTCAAGCGCGAATATCGCGACCATCGGCTGGAGTGGATGATCCGCTCGGGCGGCCTCGACGTCGTGCTCGAGGGCCTGAAGAACGACAATATCCGGTTCTCGAACGAGCTGAGCTGAGCCCATGACCGACGAGATCATCTTCCACAATTATCCCAATTCGCCGTTCTCGGAGAAGGTGCGCGTCGCGTTCGGCATCAAGAAACTGGCGTGGCGCTCGGTGGTGCAGCCGGTGATCATGCCCAAACCCGATCTTATCCCGCTGACCGGCGGCTATCGCAAGATTCCTGTGATGCAGATCGGCGCCGACGTGTTCTGCGATTCGCAGATCATCCTGCGCGAGCTGGAGCGGCGCTTCCCGACGCCGAGCCTGGCGCCGCAGAACGGCGGCGCGCCCTACGCCATCGGCTTCTGGGCCGACCGGCAGATCTTCCAGGCGGCGGTCGCGATCATCTTCGGCGAGATCGGCGACCTGGTGCCGGAGGATTTCAAGAAGGACCGCGCCGCGATGAGCGGCGGCAGCTTTTCCTCGGAGGCCCTGAAACGCGCGGTGCCGTTCATGCGCGATCAATATCGCGCGCATACGCAATTCCTCGCCGACCAGCTGGCCGACGGGCGCCCGTTCTGGGGCGGCGCGCAGGCCGGCCTCGCCGACATCCACGCCTTCATGAATCCGTGGTTCATCGCCAACGCCCTGCCCCACAAGGCCAAGGCGACGATCGCGGAATTTCCCAAGGTCGAAGCCTGGTTCGAGCGCGTGCGCGCCATCGGCCACGGCACGCCGAGCGACATGACGCCGAAAGAGGCGCTCGCCGTCGCCAAGGCGGCGACCGCGACGGCGCAGGAGGCGGCCGATCCGCACGATCCGGGCGGCCGCAAGCCCGGCGATGCGGTCACGGTGTCGGCCGACGATTACGGCCGCGATCCGATCGCCGGCACGCTGGTGTTCAGCAACGCGCACGAGATCGCGATCCGGCGCAGCGATTCCGCGGTGGGCGAGGTCGTGGTGCATTTCCCCCGCGCGGGCTTCACGGTGATCGCGGCCTAAGCCGTGTCCGACCGCAATTCGACCTTGGGCGTGAAATACGTCGCGGCCAGGATGGTGTTGGGCTTGCGTCCGCCGTTCGACAGCGGCGCCGAGAAACTCTCGCCGTTGAGATAGGAGATGCGCGGAATCTCGAAATAGCTGAGGAAGCGCAGCGGCGCGCCCGCCTCCAGCACCGCGTCATAGGCCGCGATCCAGCGCGGCAGGCGATCCAGCGGGATCGACATTTCGATGAACTGCCCGGTCTGCTCGCCGAAGCGCTGCGCCAGAGCGCTGCCGTAATAGCGGAAGCGATAGCTCGGCCGGCCGGCGGGATGGATGGCGCGCTCGACGATCGAGACGTGGCGCAGGCACGGCTTGAGGGTACGGGCGTCGAAATCGGCACGCGACGGCAGGCCGCCGGCCAGGCCGGCCTTTTCGTTCCAGACGTCGCGCAGTGCGTTGAGTTCGGGGGTATCGAAGTGCAGACCCGAGTCGGCGCGCATGCTCCAACCTTCTCGCTGCGATAGGGTGTTAATCGACGTCGCCCGGTCGTCCATGGCCATAGGGTGTGCGCAACCCCTCGCCAAATTCTTAACGCCGTGAACGAAACTTCGCGGCCGTGTGGTTAAACCCCATCAAGCATGACGCAGGGCGCCGGCGGCGCGTTCGGCGCGCGGCTTGGGATAGGTCACCGAAAGGATGAGCGGCATGTCCGAGCCGGCGAGCGCCAGCGGCGCCACCAGGCTTTCGCCGGTGAGGTAGGAAATCTCCGGCGCCTGGTAGCTGCTGAGGACGCGCAGCGGCTGGAGAAGTTCGAGCACCAGGTCGTAGACCGCGGCATAGCCGGCGACACGCTCGGCCTGGACCACGTCCTCGAGGAACTTTCCGGTGCCGTCGCCCGAATAGCGCGCCAGCGTCGAACCATGCAGGCGAACGCGGTAGCGGTGACCTTCGCCGGCCGGGACGCGCTCGAGCAGCGACATGTGCGTCATGTAGGGCTTCATCGCCCGCGCGGTCATGTCGGTGCGCGCCGGCATGGCACGGCCCCTGGCCTTCTCGCGCCACAGGGCGAGCGCGGCGCCGAGTTCGCAGCGCTCGAAATCCAGCGCCGGCGCGCAGGCGAACGGCCAGCCGCGGGACCGCGCCCGTTGGTTGAACGCCTCGAGTTCGGCAAGATGGGTCGCTGGCGGCATGCACGGACTATGCTTTTGCCCGGTCAACATGGCGTTAAATGCGGGCGGGCTTGCGCGCCGCCCCGCGCGAAAGGATCATGGCGCGGGCGGTCGGCCCAGACTGCGTTTTCAAGGTAAACGCCGCGCAAAAAGGGGAACCGGATGGATCAGGTCGTTTCCGCAAGCACCGAAATCGCACAAGGCAGGTTGCAGGGCGCAGCGCGGGACGGCGTGCTGCGCTTCAACGGGATTCCCTTTGCGAGGCCACCGGTCGGGCGCCTGCGCTGGCGCATGCCGGAGGCGGCCGAGCCCTGGGCGGGGGTCCGAGACGCGACGATGTTCGGCAATATCGCGCCGCAAGTCGCCAGTGCCAGCGGCGCGGTGCTGGGCGGCACGCCGGGCACGCGCTCGGAGGACTGCCTCTATCTCAACGTCCAGACGCCGGGCTGCGACGGGGCCAGGCGCGCGGTGATGGTGTGGATCCATGGCGGCGCCTTCAACACCGGCGCCGGCAGCGTGGGCACCTATAACGGCAAATATCTCGTGCCGCGCGGCGACATCGTGCTGGTGACGATCAATTACCGGCTCGGCGCGTTCGGCTTCCTCAACCTGCACGACGCGACGAACGGGCGCCTGCCGGGCACCGGCGCCGAGGGCCTCGCCGACCAGATCGCGGCGCTCCTCTGGGTGAAGGACAACATCGCGGCGTTCGGCGGCGATCCCGGCAATGTGACGATCTTCGGCGAGAGCGCCGGCGGCATGAGCGTCGGCGCGCTGTTGGCGGCGCCGGCGGCCAAGGGCCTGTTCCACAAGGCGATCGCGCAATCGGGCGCCAGCGATATCGGCCATGGCCGCGAGGTTTCCGCGAAGGTAGCGCGCCATGTGCTGGACAAGCTCGGCACGGCGGACGCGACGCAGTTGCCGTGGGAGAGCATTCTGGAAGTGCAAAAGGATCTGCTGGCGGCGCCGCGTGAGGTCGGCGTCGGCATGCCGTTCGCGCCGACCATCGACGGCACCCTATTGCCCCGCCGCGCCATCGACTGCGTCGCCGAGGGTTCGGCCGCCGGTGTGCCGGTGCTGACGGGCACGACGCGCGACGAGGCGCGGCTGTTCACCATTGCGGCGACGCGGCTGAAGAGCCTCGACGAAGCGGGCCTGCGCCGCATGACGGTGGGGCTGGCGGGCGAGGCGCAGGCCGACGCCATCGTGGCCGCGTATCAGGGCGGCACCCCGTTCGACCGCTGGAACGACATCATGACCGACCACATGTTCTTCGTGCCGGCGACGCGCCTTTTGGACGCGCAGGCGGCGCATGCACCGGTCTATGGCTATCGCTTCGACTGGCCGTCGCCGTTCCTGGACGGCGCGCTGGGCGCCTGCCACGCGCTGGAGCTGGGCTTTACGTTCGGCACCTATCAGGTGAAGGCGGCGGCGCCGTTCTTCGGGTCGGGACCGAAAGCCGACGCGCTGGCGGCCGAGATGATGGATTCGTGGATCGCCTTCGCCAAGTCGGGCAATCCCAGCAACGACACGTCGGGCGCCTGGATGCGCTACGACGATCGCAAGCGCGCCACGATGATCTTCGGCGACGGCATGCCGCACATCGCGGCGGCGCCCAACGAAGCGCGGCGCCAGGCCTGGGCAAGCGTGCCGGCGGAGAAGATCGGGCCGTAACGCACGCCAGGCGCAAGGAGCCTTCCGATGAACCCCACCATCACCGCCTTCCAACAGTCACCCGATCGCGGCAGGGGGTTGGCGCGCGACATGCGCGTTCGCTGGGCGTTGGAAGAAGTGGGCCAGCCTTACGACGTTCGTCTTGTTTCGTTCGGAGAGATGAAGGAACCGGCGCATCTTGCGCTTCAGCCTTTCGGGCAGATTCCGACCTATGAGGAAGGCGACCTGGCGCTGTTCGAGTCGGGGGCGATCGTCCTCCATATCGCCGAGCACCATGCGGGCCTGCTGCCGGACGATGCGAACGGACGGGCGCGCGCCATCAGCTGGATGTTTGCCGCGCTCAACACGGTGGAGCCGCCGCTCGTCGAGCGCGGAATGGCCATGTTGCTGGAGCGCGACCAGCCCTGGTACGCGCAGCGCCTGCCTGTTCTGGAGGCGCGCGCCCGCAAGCCGCTGGGCGAACTTTCCCGCCACCTCGGCGATGCGCAATGGCTCGACGGTGCATTCAGCGCGGGCGACCTTATGATGGCGGCGGTGCTGTTCCGGTCGAAGGGATCGGGAATACTGGACGCCTATCCGAACCTTGCAGCCTACGTCGCCCGCGGCGAAGCGCGGCCCGCCTTTGGACGTGCCTTCGCCGCGCAATTGGCGGTTTTCACGGGCAAGCCGGCGACCGGCTGATAAAACTCAGCACGGCAAATCGTTCGCGCGAAGTGCAGCTGCTCGCACTCACGCAAACGGCCGCCCCGCCTTCGCGTAGGCGGCGGCGGAGTTGTAGATGTTGATCGTCATCAGGCTGGTTTCGCCATCGGCGCGCTTTTCGTAGAGGGCGGCGACCTTGGCCTGGACGGCGGCGTCCTGCGGGGAGGCCTCCAGCGCGAAATCGGCGAGATGGCAGGCGAGGCGCCAATCGCCCGCGGCGGCCAACGCCTCGGCGCGCTCGGCGAGCTTGACGGCACCGCCGGCCAGCGCCGCCATCTCGGCCGCGAGCGCCGCGCGCGGCGCCGGCTTGAGCTCGCTCGGCCGGCCGCTCCACCAGCCGCCATAGAATCGGATGACGTTGCGCACCAGGAATTCGGTATCGTCATAGACGGGCTGCAGCCACGGCGAATCCGATTTCGGCAGGTCGATGCCGGTGACGATGTCGATATGCGGCGGCGAGCCGTCGTTCAGCATCGCCATGGTGCGCGCGACGACGGTCTCCAGGAACGCCGCCGTTTCGCTCAGCATGTGGACGATCTTCTTCTCGTCGCCGATCACCGGCCCGCCATGGCCGGGACACAACGCGTTCGGCAGCTTCGCCGCCATCTCGCGCAGGCCCTTGGCGCGTTCCCAGGCGAAGCGCTGTACCTTCTGCGGATTGCCGTCATTGGGCACCGCCCAGATGAAGAGATCGCCGGGGCAGACGACGCGGCGCGACGGCGACCACACCCAGGTGTGATCGTCGGTCTCGCCCTTGCAGTGATGCAGCTCGAAGACCTCGCCGCCGACGGTGATGTTGAGGCGTTCGTCGTAGAGCGTGTCGGGCGGAATCGGCGGCTCGCCGAAGGCCTTGTAGGCGTCGGACGATTGGACTTCGACCGTGCCGCCGAACTGGCGGGCGTTGAGCGCGGCGTTATGGCGGGCCGTCGCCTGGTAGCGTGCGAAGCGCGCCGGCATGGCGGAATGGGCGATGACGCGCGGCTTCTTCTGGCCGGGCAGCAGAAACCGGTCGAGACCGTAGGCGTGATCGATATGGCCGTGGGTGTAGATCGCGGTGTGGACCGGCGCCTGGGTCTTCTGGCGCAGCATGGCGGCGAGCGCCGGCGCGAACTGTTTGGTGCCGGTATCGACCAGAACAAGGCCGGCGTCGGTCTCGAAGGCGGTGCAGCCGGAGAATTGCGAGGCGAACCAGGTGCGCGGAGCGACCTCGACCGGACCGCCAGTCCAGAAGAATTTCGCCTCTTCGGGAGTTTTGCCCCGCATGCTGCCGAACTTCGTCGCCGGATTGGTCGCCATGTTTCGCCCCTGATGGCCGCGGTCTTGCGTTCATGCTAACCGGAGCCATGCGCAGCCGACAGGGGAAAGTCTCCGATGGCCAATGCGATCGCGGTCGACGCCGCGGCAGACCGCAAGGCCACCTAGCCCGGACCTTGCGGTGGCCGCTGCGAAACTGCATATCAGCGCGGACACTTGCGCGCCGCCTGCGGGCCGCCGCCGCCCGACCTTGCCGCAGCCGCGGCCAAATTCGGCGTCACCGAAGCAGAATTGAGAGCGGCCCTTGGCATCCCATAAGACGATAAGGCTCAAGCCCAAGGAGGGCCGCCGCGCCCGCGCCGGGGCGCCGTGGATCTTCTCCAACGAGATCCAGATGGACGGCGCCGCCAAGACGCTGGCGCCGGGCAGCGTCGTCAACGTCGCGTTCGACGACGGCCAGCCGCTCGGCACGGGCTATTTCAACGCCAAGAGCCTGATCGGCATCCGCATGCTCGACAAGGACGTCGACAAGATCGTCGGCACGGGCTTCTTCACGCGCCAGCTGGAGCGGGCGCTGAAGATCCGCGAGGCGCTGTATGCGCGGCCGTTCTACCGGCTGGTGCATGCCGAAGGCGACGGGCTGCCGGGGCTGACGCTCGACCGCTTCGGCGACACGGTGGTGGCGCAGATCACCACCGCCGGCATGGAGGCGCTGATCGAGCCGCTGCTGGCGGCGCTGGAGAAGACCATCGCGCCGGCGCAGGTGATCCTGAAGAACGACGCGCCGGCGCGCGCGCTGGAAGGGCTGGGCGACTATGTCCGCGCCGCCAAGGGCGATGCCGCGCGCATCGCGGTCGAGGAGAACGGCGCGCGCTATTTCGCCGATCTGACCGGCGGACAGAAGACCGGCTGGTACTACGATCAGCGCGACAACCGCGCCTTCATGGCGGCGCTGGCCAAGGGCAGATCGGTGCTCGATGCCTATAGCTACACCGGCGGCTTCGGCATCGCCTGTGCCAGGGCAGAAGCCAAGGAAGTCATCTGCCTCGACTCCTCGGCGCCGGCGCTGCAGCTTGCCGAGGAATCGGCGGTCGCCAACGGCGTCGCGATCAAAGCGGTGAAGGGCGATGTATTCGAGGAGCTCGAGCGCCTGGCGGCGGCGAAGGAGACCTTCGACATCGTCATCGCCGATCCGCCGCCCTTCGTGCGGGCGCGCAAGGATCTGGAGCCCGGCGCCAAGGCCTATCGCAAGCTGGCGCGGCTGGCGGCTTCGGTGACGGCGCCGGGCGGCTTCCTGGCGCTGGCCTCGTGCTCGCACAACATCGCGGTGGAGCGTTTCGCGGCGGAGTGCGCCGCCGGCATCGCACGCACCGGCCGCCGCGCCGCCATGCTCCGCCAGGCCGGTGCCGGGCCGGACCATCCGGTGCATCCGATGCTGCCCGAGACGGCGTACCTGAAGATGCTGGTCTACGCGCTGGATTAGCGGCCCGCGCCGTCGAGCTGCGCTTTGCGGAAATCGGGCACGGCATGCGTCGTGTCCTCGATCACCAGCGTCGCCGGCGCGGTGCCTTCGAAGCGCGGCCAGGCGGGAAGGCCCGCGCCATTGGGATCGCCGGTGCGGGCGAAATTCGTCCAGTAGGACTGCATCAGTTCGCTGGCGGCGGTGTCCTGCGCCGGCGCGATGGCGGCGAGCGGACCGAAGCCGAACACGAACACCATCTCGCCGCCATGCGGCACGCCGGTCTCGCCGCGCAGGCGGGCCCGCGCATTGCGGAAACCGAAGCGATAGACGTAAGCCGGCGCGCCCCGTGCGGCGTAACCGGCGAGCTGGCGCGCCGGCCCCGCGAAGAAGCGGTCGTTGAAGAATTGGCGGCGGAATTCCATGTCGTCCGGCGTGTCGTAGAGCGCGCGCACCGCGGCGAGACGGTCGCCGAGGAGCTTCACCAGCCAATCGCTGTTTTCCGGGCCGATCTGCGAGCCTTCATTGCTGTTGGTGCCGGTGAGATAAGGGACCCGCGCCTGATGGCCCGCCGCGAAGGCGGCGAGCGGATCTTCGGTCAGTACCTTGCCGTCGATCGCCGGACCGTCGTCGTCGTCATCCGCGGCCAGGATTTGCGCCACGCCGGCGGCACGCAGCGCCGCGACATCGGGCGCCTTCAGCTTCGCGGCGAAATCGAGCGCGCCCTTGCGCGCGTCGGCGAGCTTCGCCGTCGGCTCGAACAATCCGCCCGACTCGCTGATCGCCTTGGCGAACAGGCCCCTGGCCAGCGGCGAGGTCATCAGCATGTCGACGCTCACGCCGCCCGCCGATTCGCCGAACAGCGTGACGTTGCCGGGATCGCCGCCGAAGGCCGCGGCGTTGCGCCGGACCCATTGCAGGGCCGCGATCTGGTCCAAGAGGCCGAAATTGCTGTCCGCCAGCGCCGGATGCGCGAAGAAGCCGAGACGGCCGAGGCGATAGTTGAAGCTCACCACGACCACGCCGCGGCGCGCCAGGGCCGTGCCGTCGAAACGCGGAAGGGCGGCGGAGCCTTGCGTGAAGCCGCCGCCATGGATCCAGACCATGACGGGCCGCCCGGCGCCGCCCGGCGTCCAGACGTTGAGCGAGAGGCAGTCTTCGCTCTGCGGCAGGTTGGCACGGGCAACGAGGCCCTCGGTGACGTGCTGTGGGCAGGCGGGGCCGAAGGCGGAGGCGTCGCGCGGCGTCGTCCAGTTGGGCTCCGGCTGGGGCGCACGCCAGCGCAGATCGCCGACCGGCGGCGCGGCGTAGGGAATGTCCTTGTAGGAATCGACGCCGTTGTCGGTCGTGCCGCTGAGCGTGCCTTGCACGACGGTGATTTGCGGCGCGGCGAGGGCGGGGGCGGCGACGAGGAGAGCGGCGGCGAGGATGAGGGCGCGCATGGGGATTTCCGAAAGAAGCGATCGTTCAACGCAGAAAACGGTCGAGGCCGTCGACGATCTTATCCTCCCGCGTTGTTACGGGGGAGGATAAGAATCAAATCGTGATTTGCGTGCCCAGTTCGACCACGCGGTTGGGCGGCAGCTGGAAGAAGCGGGCCGGCGACAGGGCGTTCGAGGCCAGCCACATATAGAGCGCGATGCGCCAGCTCTTGAGATCGGGATGTTCGCCGGCCACCAGCGTCTCGCGGCCGATGAAGAAGGTCGAGCTGTCGGGCTCCAGCGCCAGGCCGAAGGCACGGCAGCGCTCCAGCGCCTTGGGCACGTCGGGGAATTCGAAGAAGCCGAAATGGATCTTCACCTCGAAGAAGCCCTTGCCGAGCTTGTTGACGGTGACGCGGCGCTCCGGCCGCACCACGGGGATGTCGTCGACCGTGATGCTGGCCAGCACCACGCGCTCATGCAGCACGTGATAATGCTTGAGGCTGTGCAGCATCGGACCCGGCGTCACGTCGGTGCGGGCGGCGAGGAAGATCGCGGTGCCGGCGACGCGCTCGGCCGGCGCGCGGGCCAGGAACAGGTCGATCGGCAGCGTGCCGTCGCGCTGGTGATCCAGATGGACACGGCGGCCGACGCGCCAGGTGTCGATCAGGATGAACACCATCGCCGCCATGGCCAGCGGCAGCCAGCCGCCCTGGATGACTTTCAGGGTGTTCGACGAGAGGAAGGCGAGATCGACGAGGCCGAGCGAGCCGAATACCGCGATGACGACCGGCAGGCGCCAATGCCACTGGCGCACCGCGACCACCGCGACGAGGAACGTGCTGATCACCATCACGCCGGTGACGGCGATGCCATAGGCCGCTGCGAGCGCGTCGGAGGTGCGGAAGATCAGCACGATGAGGACGACGCCGACCGCCAGCATCGCGTTGATGCGCGGCACGTAGATCTGGCCGTACTCCGTCGCCGAGGTGTGCTTGATCTCCATGCGCGGCAGCTGACCCAGCTGCACCGCCTGGCGCGTGATCGAGAACACGCCCGAGATCACCGCCTGGCTGGCGATGATCGTCGCCATGGTGGCGAGGATGACGACCGGATAATGCGCCCAATGCGGCGCCAGCGCGTAGAACAGGTCCGCCGAGGCGCGCGGATCGGACAGCGCCAGCGCGCCCTGGCCGAAATAGTTGAGCAGCAGGCCCGGCAGCGCGAAGAACAGCCAGGCATTGCGGATCGGGCGGCGGCCGAAATGGCCCATGTCGGCGTAGAGCGCCTCGCAGCCCGTGACCGCCAAGACGACGGAACCCAGCGCGACGAAAGCCGTCCAGGGTTCGTGGATGAAAAGCGCGACGCCGTACCACGGATTGATCGACAGCAGGATCTGCGGATGGCGCGCCATCGCCATGCCGCCGAGCAGCGCCATGACGATGAACCAGACGATCATCACCGGTCCGAACAGCTTGCCGATGCGCTCGGTGCCGAAGCGCTGCAGCAGGAAGAGGCCGACCAGGATGGCGAGCGTCAACGGCAGGATGGCGGCCTGCAGGCTTTTGCTTTCGCTGCCGAGGCCCTCCACGGCGCTGAGCACCGAGATCGCCGGCGTCAGCATGCCGTCGCCGTAGAACAGGGCGAGGCCGGCGAGCGAGACCAGCGCGATGGCGGTCTTGAGGCGGCGGCCGAGGCCGCTGGAGCGATGCGCCAGCGCCGCCAGCGCCATCACGCCGCCCTCGCCATTGTTGTCGGCGCGCATGATGAAGAAGACGTATTTGACGGTCACCACGATCACCAGCGACCAGAAGATCAGCGACAAGGCGCCGAGCACCGCCAGGGGGCCCGGCAGCGCGCCGCCGGCCGCGATCACCGACTGCTTGACGGCGTAGAGCGGGCTGGTGCCGATATCGCCGAACACGACGCCGAGGGCGCCGAGCGTCAGGCCCGCCTCGCGCCGCCAGCCTGGATGGGTGACCGCCGCCGCCGTCATGCTCAGATCGTGACCTGGGTGCCGAGCTCGACCACGCGCCCCGGCGGCAGGTGATAGAAGCGCGCGGGCGACAGCGCGTTGGCGGCGAGCTGCATGTACAGCCAGGTGCGCCAGCGCCCCAGCGCCGGATGCTCGGCCGGCACCAGCGTCTCATGGCCGATGAAGAAGGTCACGGTCTCGACATCCACCGCGATGCCCCGGGAGCGCGCCTCGGCCAGCGCCCGCGGCACGTCGGGCGTCTCGAAGAAGCCGTGATGGATGCGCACGCTGTAGAAGCCCTTGCCGAGTTTTTCGACCTCGATGCGCTTGTCGGCCCGCACCAGCGGCTTGTCCGCGACCGTGACGTTGCACAGGATGACGCGCTCGTGCAGCACCTTGTTGTGCTTGAGATTGTGCAGCAGCGCGCCGGGCATCACGTCGTTGCGCGAGCTCATGAAGACGGCGGTGCCGGCGACGCGCATCGGCGTCTTGTCGGCGCGCTCCAGGAACAGGTTCAGCGGCATGGATTCGGCGCGGATGCGCTCCTGGTGGACGCGTCGGCCGATGCGCCAGGTCTCCATCACCACGAAGACCCCGGCGGCGATGGCGAGCGGCAGCCAGCCGCCCTGCGGGATCTTGAGCATGTTGGAGAGCAGCATCGTCACGTCGACGAAGCCGAGCGCCCCGAACACGGCGATGGCGAGCTTGATGCCCCAATGCCACTGGCGCGCGGCGACGAGGCTGACGTGGAAGGTGTCGATCACCATCACGCCGGTGACCGCGATGCCGTAGGCCGCGGCGAGATTGGAAGAACTGCGGAACACCAGCACGATCAGCACGACGCCGATCAGCAGCAGCGCGTTCATGCGCGGCACGTAGATCTGGCCGTAATCGGTCATCGAGGTGTGGCGGATCTCCATGCGCGGCAGCTGGCCGAGCTGCACCGCCTGGCGGGTGATCGAGAACACGCCGGAAATCACTGCCTGGCTGGCGATGATGGTGGCGAAGGTCGCCAGGAACACCATCGGGTAATGCGCCCAATGCGGCGCCATGGAATAGAACACGGTGTCGGCATGGCGCGGGTCCACCAGCAGCGAGGCGCCCTGGCCGAAATAGTTCAGCACCAGCGCCGGCAACGCCAGAAAGAACCAGGCGGCACGGATCGGCAGGCGGCCGAAATGGCCCATGTCGGCGTAAAGCGCCTCGCAGCCTGTAACCGCCAAAACGACGGAACCGAGCGCCACGAACGCCGTCCAAGGCTCGTGGATGAAGAGCTCGATGCCGTAGATCGGGTTGAGCGCGGTCAGGATGATCGGCGCGCGCACGATCCAGCTGATCCCGAGCACGGCCAGCACCACGAACCACACCACCATCACCGGCCCGAAGATGCGGCCGATGCGGGCGGTGCCGCGGCTCTGCATCAGGAACAGCCCGACCAGGATGATCAGCGTCAGCGGCAGCACCAGCGGCTCGAGCGAATGACGGCCGACGGTCAGGCCTTCGACGGCGCTGAGCACCGAGATCGCCGGCGTCAGCATGCCGTCGCCGTAGAACAGGGCGAGGCCTAGGATGGCGCCGAAGCCGATCATCGCCTTGATGCGCCGGCCCAGCCGCGCCGAGCGATGCGCCAGGGTGGCGAGCGCCAGGACGCCGCCTTCGCCATTGTTGTCGGCGCGCATGATCAGCACGACGTATTTCAGCGTCACGATGATCACCAGCGCCCACAGGATGAGGGACAGCGCGCCGAAAATGGCGGCCTGGCCGGGCACGCCGCCGCCCGTCGCCAGCACGGTCTCGCGCATGGCGTAGAGCGGGCTGGTGCCGATGTCGCCGAACACGACGCCGAGGGCGCCCAGTGTCAGCAGGGCGTCGCGCTTCAATGAGCGCGGGCCCGCGCCGGGCGCATGCGCGGCGGGCACGTCGATGCCGGCAAGCGGATCGTTTGCCACCGGCGCTGAGGCGAGGAGGTCTGGCTTACTCACGGCTTGGGTTGGGGCTCATCCGGCGGGGCGGTAACGCGAAGCTGGCCTTGTTGGTTTGCGACGCTCTCGCCCCCTCGCGGGCACGACCTGCCGGGACGGCCAAATCAGCCAACCGCATCGGCGAGGGCGGGGAAAATAGGCCCAGCGCGGGACGGCGCAAAGAGGGGCGAGGCGGAATAGCGCAGGAATCTGCTATCCCGTTGATAGGGCTTAGCGATCGTCGCCGGGCGTGGCGGAATCGTCGGCCGCGGCGTCGGACGCCGCGATCTGCCGGGCAATCGGATCCTCGCGGTCCGGCGCGGCGGCGCGGTCCGGGACCGCGTTCGACGCCACCAGCGGACTGCTGCCGGCCGGGCCGGGGCCGATGAAGCCCTGGACGCGGTAGACCTTGGTGCCCCACGAGCCGGAGCGGATGTTCCAGACCTTGACCTGCGACCAGTCATTGTCGGCGCTGACGTCGATCACCGGATCGTTGACATAAACCGCACCGTCGTCGAGCCAGTTGGCGTGGTCGATGCGGATCTCGCGCGGCGAGACGAGGCGGCGGACGACGGCGACATGGGCGCGGTGCTTGCCGGCATAGCCGTTGAGGACCATCACCGAGGCCAGGATCGGCGTGGCGCCGCGGTAATAGACGCCGGCGGCCTTGTCCCACCAGGTGTAGGCGTCGCCGTGGATGTTGATGCCCGAGTGATCGCGCGCATAGGGCACGCATTGCAGGGCCGTGCCCTCGACCGTCGAAGGCGCGGTGTCGGCGTTGTCATCCGGGAACAGGTTGGGATTGTCGGCCGGATAGGCCGGGGTCGTGCCGCGCGCGTTGGCCGCGCCGGACTGGCCGTAGGCGAGATCGGCGGACGACAACTCCGTGCCGAGGCCGCCGCAGCCGCCCAGAAGCGCGCACAGGCCAGCAACGGAAGCGATCCGGATGAACGACCCAGAAATCATGCAATGTGCCCCTCTTACGCCTGCGCAGCGGCTGGACAGCCAAGCTACAGGCCGCGGTTCAAAACGCAGTTAGAGATTTGAAGCGCATTTGAAAAGCTAAAATTTTAATTGCTTTTTCCGTTATTCTCCGGGGCGAATCTCGGGCCGCGGCAGCGCGGTGGCCGATCCGGTGAGGCCCATGGCCCCGATCGAGACCAGTCCGGTGACGGCAAAGAAGAAGAACGGCGCGCTCCAGGCCTGCTCGGCAAAAGCGAAAATCGGCAGCAAAAGGCCGATTACCAGCTCCGGCCCGCCGCGCCAGCCGCCTGCATAGCGCTCGCCGGGCCGCAGGGTGCGGTGGAAATGCATGTGGGAACTAAAGAAGGCCTCGAAGGTCGCCCGCGTGTTGGCGAGAACGAGGCCGGACGGGAACACCAGCGCCAGGGCGATGGAACGGGCGATGCAGGGCAGCCGCTCGCGCCCCAGCATGGCCTGGCCTAAGTACAAATACCCAGCCGAAGCGACGAGGCCGAGCGCCGAGACCGACAGGCCGAGCAGCGACACGCTCATGAAATAGACGACGTCCATGTACATCAGCGTCAGGCTGATGGCGGCGCTGAAGAAAGCCAGCGTGTAGAACGCGAACTGGCACATCTGCAGCGACATCGCCGCTTTTTTCCACAGCGGCATGGTGCTCGCCCAGATAAGCGGCAGGAGCTTTCTCGCGGTTTGCGCATGGCCCTTGGTCCAGCGCGCCTGCTGCGCCCGCCAGGCGGCAGCGGTCTCCGGCAATTCGCCGGGCACTTCGATGTCGGAGAGCATGACGGTGCGCCAGCCCTTCATGGCGCAGCGCATGGAGAGGTCGAGGTCTTCGGTCAGCGTGTCGCCGGTCCAGCCGCCGCCGCTGTCGATCGCCGCCCGGCTCCAGACGCCGGCGGTGCCGTTGAACGACATCGGCAGGCCGGCGCGAAACCGCCCCTCTTGTTCGACCGCGAAGTGGGCGTCCAAAAGCATGCCCTGCGCCCGCGTCAGCCAGTTCTTGGTGCGGTTGGCGTGGCCCCAACGCGCCTGCGCATAGGCCAGGCCCTGGTCGGCGACCAGCACCGGCACGGTGCGGCGCAGGAAATCGGTCGGCGGCACGAAATCGGCGTCGAAGATCGCGACATAGGGCGCGTCGGAATGCTTGAGGCCGAAGGCGAGATTGCCGGCCTTGAAGCCGGCGCGTTCGCCGCGGCGCAGGACTTTGAGGCTCACGCCGTCCGGCACCACGCTCACGATGGCGCGGACGAGGTCTTCAGGGTCGCCCGTGCGGCCGTCGTCGAGCACCTGGATCTCGAGCTTGTCGCGCGGCCAGTCGAGCCGGGCCGCGGCGGCGGCGACGCGCACGGCGAGCGGGCCCTCGTCGCACACCGGCAGCTGCACCAGAACCCGGGGCAGCGCCTCGTCCGGCAGCAGCGGCAGGCGCACCCGCGGCGCCGGCTTGAACAGGCGGAAATAGCCCAGCACCACGAGCTGGATCGACAGGACCGCGATGACGCACAACACGCCGGCGAGCAGACATTGCAAAATCAGGGATAAACCGGTCATGCGAAGCGTTCGGACCCCACTCAAATTCCGACGAAAACGCCCCGTTGGACCGGGGGGTGCAATTGGCCGCGAATTTGTAACGGCCGGTTAGCTTTAGCAAGGTCGGGGCAAAGCCTCAATCGAGGGTCCGGCGGAAGCGCAGAAGGGCCAGACTGCCCACCGCGAACAGGAACAGCAGCAACGGCCAGACGTCCGGCCAGATCTCGGCCGGGCCGTTGCCCTTGAGCAAAATGCCGCGGACAACCCGCAAAAAATGGGTGACGGGCAGGACTTCGCCGATCCATTGCGCCCAATCCGGCATGCCCCGGAAGGGAAACGCAAAACCCGACAAAAGGATCGCCGGCAAAAGAAAAAACACCATCATCTGCATGGCCTGGAGCTGGCTTTGCGCAATGGTGGAGAACGTATAGCCAACGGCGAGGTTGGCGGCGATGAAGACGATCAGCACCGCGAACAGCAGCGCCAGCGAGCCGATCATCGGCACGCCGAAGACGAAGCGGGCCGCCAGCAGCACCAGCGTGGCCTGGATCAGCCCGACCACGATGTTGGGCGCGATCTTGCCGATCATGATCTCGACCGGCGTGGTCGGCATGGCGAGCAGGTTCTCGTAGGTGCCGCGCTCGCGTTCGCGGGTCAGCGCCATCGAGGTCATCAGCACCATGGTCATGGTCAGGATGATGCCGAGCAGGCCGGGCACGATGTTGTACTGGGTGACGACCTCCGGGTTGTAGAGGAGGTGCACGACGGTGGTGAAAGGTGGCGCCGGCAGCGCGCGCACCGCCAGGGGGCCGACAAGGTCGTCGCGCAGCGCATCGCTGGCGATCTGGCCGAGCGCGCCGACCGCGTTCGACGACGACGCCGGATCGGTGGCGTCGGCCTGAATGAGCAGTTCGGGATTGGCGCCGCGCACCACGTCGCGGCTGAAATCGGTCGGAATCTCGACGACGAAGGAGACCTCGCCCTGCGCCAGCATGCGGCGCGCTTCAGCCGGCGAATTGGTCGCCTTCACCACGTCGAAATAGCCCGAATTGTTCAGCGCCGCGACGATGGAATCGGCGAAGGTGCCCGGGTCGGAGATCGAGACCGCGGTCGGCAGGTGCTTGGGATCGTTGTTGATGGCAAGGCCGAACAGCAGCAACTGCATCAGCGGCACGCCGAGGATCAGGCCGGCGGTCAGGCGGTCCCGCCGCATCTGGATGAATTCCTTGGCGAGCACGGCGGCGATGCGGCGCAGCGAGAAGCGGGTGGTCATTTTTGCCCCCTCCGCCCTTCGCCGCTGACGCGGCCTCCCCCACAGCCTCGTCCGCACGTTGGCGCTACGGACTGCTCCGGCGCGGGGAAGGCGGGCCTCGCAACCCCTTGAAAACATTCAATCGGTGTACATTCGAACCGTGGGTTCGCGATGGGGGGGTGGGGGGTCACGCGTAGTCCCCCGTGCCACGCTCCTGGAGCTGGATGAAGACGTCCTCCAAGCTGGGGGCGGCTGCGTGGATATTCAAGCCCTCCTCGCGCGCGAACGGCGCCAGCGCGGCCTCGAGCGCGCCGCGGTCCTTGCCGCTGACATGCAGCGCGGCGCCGAAGAAGGCGACGAACTCGACGCCGGGCTTGCCGTGCAGCTTGCCGGCCAGCGCGCGGGCGCCCTCGCCCTCGACGATGAAGGTATGCAGGCCCGACTGCGCGATCACCTCGCCGACCGTGCCGCGCGCCACGATGGTGCCGAGGTTGATATAGACGATGCGGTCGCAGCGCTCGGCCTCGTCCATGTAATGCGTGCTGACGAGGACGGTGAGGCCCTCGCTGCTGAGCCGGTGGATCTCGTCCCAGAAATCGCGCCGCGCCTTGGGATCGACGCCGGCGGTCGGCTCGTCGAGCAAAAGCATTTTCGGCGCATGCAGCATGCAGGCGGCGAGCGCCAGGCGCTGCTTCCAGCCGCCGGAGAGATCGCCGGCGAGCTGGTCCTGGCGCTTGGTGAGGCCGAGGCGGTCCAGGGTCTGCGTCACGGTCGCGCGCGCCTCGGGCAGTTCATAGACGCGGGCGACGAAATCCAGATTCTCACGGATCGACAGATCCTCCCAGAAGCTGAACTTTTGGGTCATGTAGCCGACCTCGCGCTTGATCTTCTCGGACTGGGTGCGGAAGTCGTAGCCGAGCACCGTGCCCGTGCCCGCATCGGCGCGGAGCAGGCCACACAGCATGCGGATCGTCGTCGTCTTGCCCGAGCCGTTGGGGCCGAGGAAGCCCCAGACCTCGCCCGTCGGCACGGCGATGTCGGCCTTGTCGACCGCAACCTTGCTGCCGAAGCGCTTGGTCAGGCCGTGCACGTCGATGGCAAGCTCGCCCGCTTTGGCAGATGGCGCCATCTTATAGCGGCCGCACGTCGACCGGCTGGCCGGGGTTGAGGCGGAGGCCGCCGGGCGTGCGCGCCTCGATCTTGAACACCAGTTTCTCGCGGCTGCCGATGGAGAAGATCACCGGCGGGGTGAACTCCTCCTGGCTCGCGATGAAGCTGACGGTGGCGGTGAGGCCGGCGGCGCAGCCGTCGCAGGAAATCGCGACGCGCTGGCCGAGTTTGACATGCGCGAACTGGCTTTCCGGCACGAAGAAGCGGACATAGATATTTTCCGGCGGCAGGACGGAGACCACCGGCGTCATCGCGGGCGCGTATTCGCCGGCGCGGAAGAACACGTCCTCGACGCGGCCGGTGGTGCGGGCGACGACGTCGCGCTCCGACAGCTGGTAGGCGGCGCCGGTGAGCGCGGCGCGGGCCTGCGCGATCTGGGCGTCGATCTGGGCGACCTGCGCGGCGGCGGAATCGTAGGCCGCCTTGGCGACGTCATAAGCCTGCCTGGTGCCGGCCTTTTCCGCCAGCAGGTTGGACTGGCGCACCAATTCCTTTTGCGTCAGGGCGAGATTGGCGAGCGCCGCGACGCGCTGGCTCTCAGCCAGTGCGATCGCCGCATTGGCCTGGTCGCGCGCCGAGGCCTGGCTGGTGTCGTCGAGCGTGAACAGCAGATCGCCCGCCTTCACCGCGTCGCCGCGATGGATCGCGACGCGGGCCAGCCAGCCGGCCTGCGGCGCGGCGATGAAGGCAGCTTCGCCCTCGACATAGCCGAGCCAGGCGGCGTCTTCCTTGCGGCCGCAGCCGGCAAGAAGCAGAAGCAACAGGATCGCGGCGCGCTTCATGGCGTGGCTCCTTCGGGCGCGAGGCCGCGGAACAGGACGTCGAGATGGGCCGCGATCAGGCCCTTGAAGTCATAGGGCTCGGGATCCAGATGGCTGAAGGTCACCCGCCAGATGGCACTGAGCAGGGCCGGCGCGATGCAGAGCCGGGCGATGTGCTGCGGCGGCAGATCGGCGCGGAATTCGCCGCGCGCGATGCCGCGCTCGATCAGGCCGGTGAGCAGGCCGAGGCCGCGCTCGATCACTTCGAAACGGTAGAACTCCGCCAGCCAGGGAAAGTTGGCGCTCTCGGCGATGACGATCTTCGGCAGCGCGACCTTGTTGCTGTCGATCAGCACGCCGAACATGGTCGTCATGACGAGACGCAGGAGGAATCGCGCCGAGCCTTCGAAGGCGGCAACGTCGGCGGTGACATTGCCCAGCGCCCGGCCGATCTCCTCGCGCACCAGCGATTTGAAGACCGCCTCCTTGTTTTCGAAATAGAGATAGATCGTGCCCTTGGTGACGCCGGCGGCGCGGGCGATGTCTTCCATGCGGGCCGCGGCAAAGCCCTTTTCGGCGAAGACCTTCAGCGCGGCATCGAGAATCTCGACCGGCCGCGCCTGCTTGCGGCGGGTCCAGCGCTGTTCCTGGGTCGGGACGGGCGTATCCATGGGCTCTTTTAATAACTGACTGGTCAGTTATAAAGTGAAATTTCCGCAGGCCAGCCCATCGGAACCTGCATCATGGTATCGTGGTTACCGTCCGTGGCAGGAGAACCGCCATGAATTTCAAGCCTCTAGCGATTTCCTTGGGTTTTCTGGCCCTTGCCGGCTGCGTTCAGCCCTCGGCCTATCGGCCGGCGGCGAGCGAACACGGCACCGGCTATGCCGACACGCGGCTGGCGGACAACCGCTATCGCGTCACCTTTCGCGGCAATTCGGCGACCCGGCGCGAGACGGTGGAGAGTTTCCTGCTGCTGCGCTCGGCCGAGGTGACGCGGGATGCGGGCTTTGGCTGGTTCGTGTTCGACAATCGCGATACCGAAGCCAAGACGACCTATCGCACCGACTTCTCCGGCTTTCCCGGCTGGGGTCCGGGCTTCGGCTGGTATCACAGAAGCTGGCTCTACGACCCTTGGGACCCGATCTGGGCCCGCGGCGACGTCGCGATCCCCAGGACGCAATACGAAGCCTATGCGGAGATCGTCCTTTTGACGCCTGAGCAGGCCAAGGCCGATCCGCATGCCCTGCGGGCCGACGACGTCATCGCCCGGCTGGGACCGGCGGCGGCCCCACCGCCGCCCGCCCATTAGCCCGAGCGGCGCAGCACCAGGCGCGTGACCGCGCCGTCGTGCGTCACGCGCAGGACGGCATGCTGCTCCTGATGGCACATATGCGGGATGTCGATGGCGGCGAGCGGATCGTCGGCGACGACTTCGATCTCAGTGCCCGGGCGCGCCCGGGCCAGCGCCCGCCGCGCGAGCAGCGCCGGCAGGGGGCATTTCAGGCCGCGCAGATCGAGCGGTTCGGACATCTCGCTTCCTTGATCGTCGGCCTGCGGCGCTTATCTTCTGCAGACCAGCGAATCTCCTGTCATGGGCTCCATGGGACTGCTCGACGCCGCCACGCGCGAAGCCACTTATATAACGGCGATCGGCCGCACGCTGCTCGGCCTGCGCGGCACCACGCCCAACAGCCCGCACACCATCGTCGACATCGTCACGGCGCAGGCGCGGGCGACGCCCCACGCCGTCGCGTTCTATTTCGCCGACCGCACGCTGAGCTATGCGCAGCTGGAGGCGCATGCCAACCGCGTGGCGCGCTGGGCGCACCGCGCCGGCGTCGGGCGCGGCGACGTGGTGGCGCTGCTGATGGAGAACCGGCCGGAATATGTCGCAACCTGGCTCGGCCTGCTGAAGGTCGGCGCCGTGGCGGCGCTGATCAACGCCAATCTGCGCGGCCTGCCGCTGGCGCACTCCATCGCCATCGCCGAGGCCAAGCATGCCGTCGTCGGAGCCGAATTGGCGGAGACCTATGCCGAGGCCGCGCCGCAGATCGTGCCGCGCCCGGTCGCCTGGAGCGCCGGCGGGCCGGCGCCGGGCTTCGCGGACTTCGATGCGGCACTGGCGGCCGAGGCCGGCGACGCCGCCGCCGAGGCGTGGCGCGCCGGCGTCACCTGCAAAGACAAGGCGTTTTACATCTACACCTCGGGCACTACGGGCCTGCCCAAGGCCTCGAACTTCACGCATTTGCGCATGCTGTTCATGATGCACGGCTTCGCCGGCGGGCTGAACGCCAAGGCGGGCGACCGGATGTACAATGTGCTGCCGCTGTACCATTCGGCCGGCGGCGTCTGCGCCATCGGGCCGGCGCTGCTGACCGGCGGCGCCGTGATCCTGAAGCGCAAGCTTTCGGTCGGCGAGTTCTGGGACGACGTGCACCGCTACCGGGCGACCCTGTTCCAGTATATCGGCGAGCTGTGCCGCTACCTGCTGAACGCGCCGGCCACGCGCTTCGAGCGCGACCACGCCATCCGCGCCATCACCGGCAATGGCCTGCGGCCGGAAATCTGGCGGAACTTCCAGCAGCGCTTCGCGATCCCCAGAATCGTCGAATTCTACGGCGCCACCGAGGGCAACGTCTCGATGCTGAACTATGACGGCACGGTCGGCGCGGTGGGGCGCATTCCCTCCTACATGCGCCGGATCATGACCACGCGCATCGTCAAGTTCGACGTCGAGCGCGAAGCGCCGGTGCGCGGTACGGACGGCTTCTGCCGCGAATGCGCGGACAATGAGGTCGGCGAGACCATCGGCAAGATCGCCAACGAGCCGGGCAAGAGCTTCGACGGCTACACCAAGGCGTCGGACACGCAGAAGAAGGTGCTGCATGACGTCTTCGCGCCTGGCGATGCCTGGTTCCGCACCGGCGATCTGATGCGCCGCGACGCCCACGGCTATTTCTATTTCGTCGACCGCATCGGCGACACCTTCCGCTGGAAGGGCGAAAACGTCGCCACCAGCGAGGTCGCCGAGGCGCTCGGCGTGGTGCCGGGCGTCAAGGAGGCGAACGTCTATGGCGTCGCGATTCCCGGCATGGACGGCCGCGCCGGCATGGCGGCGCTGGTCACCGGCACGGGCTTCGAGATCGCGCATCTGGCGGAAGCGCTGGCCGGCAACCTGCCGCCCTATGCCCGGCCCGTCTTCGTGCGGCTGCTGTCCGAGCTGGAGATCACCGGCACCTTCAAGCAGCGCAAGATCGAGCTGGTGAAGGACGGCTTCGATCCGGGCGCGATTGCCGATCCGCTGTACTGGCTCAATCACGCGACGGGCGCGTATGAGACGCTGACAGCGGACATGTATGCGGCGATCGTGGGGGGCCGGGTGAAGTTCTAGGGCCCCCTCCGCCTCGCTCGCAAGTGCTCGCTCAGCACCTCCCCCGTAACAACGGGGGAGGAAAACTAAAACACCACCTCGGCCGCTGGAATCACCTTGGCGAAATCGCCGGCCATGGTGTGGTTCTGGATCGCGACGATGTCTTTGGCCCGCGCCACCTTCGTGTCGCCGGTCGAATGCGCGTCGGAAACCAGCGTGACCTTGTAGCCGCGCTCATGCGCGCCGCGGATCGCGGAGTCGACGCAATATTCCGACTGCATGCCGGTGACGACGAGGTGGTCGATGCCGGCCTTCTTCAATTTCGCGTCGAAATCGGTACCGTGGAAGGCGCTGGAATTGTGCTTCACGGTGACGTCGTCGCCGGCTTGCGGCGCAATGGCATCGTGGATCGGGTAGCCGGGCTTGCCGGGCTGGAACGGGTGATTGCCCGCGCCATGGTGCTGCACATACATCACCGGCGTCTTCGCGGCGCGCGCCTTGGCGATGAGACCGGCGATGCGTTGCAGGACGCCATCGCCGTCATAAGGCGGGTAGTCGGGATGCTCCCACATGCCCTTCTGCACATCGATGATGACGAGTGCGCTGCTCATGTCGAAAACTCCGTGACGGGGGTCCACTTTAGTTTGCGCCGGTCGCCGCGGCCAGAAGCGTCCTCGCCGCCGAAGTCGCTGGCGACGCCGGCGAGGTCATAGGCCGGCACCGGACGGAAGGTGTTGACGTTGACGGTGATCCAGCTCTTGCCCTCTTCCGTCATCATCGCGCCGACGAAGACGCCGCATGTGCGGCAAATCAGAAAGTCCGCGGTGTTCAGGCCGAAGCGATAAAGCTGCAATTGCGTCTCGTCGGCGACCTTGATCGCCATCGTACCCCTGGGATCGGACGTCGTGCGCGCGCCATGGGCGCGGCAGAAGCCGCACTGGCAGGCGCGCAGGCCGAGCACATCGAGCCCGGCGCTGGCCTCGAACACGAAGGAGATGTTGCCGCAATGACAGCGGCCTTCGAAGCGGTGGGTCATGGGCGGAGAATAGCGCAGGAGACGGCGCCCGAGGTCCGGCAGGAATGCATGCCCCTTGCACCGTTATTGCACGCGCAGTCGCGGAGGACGCCGAGGTGGAGCCTCTCCACGACTGCGCGCCCCCCCGTGAAAATCACTCCGCCGCCTTGGCCGCCTTCTTCGCTTCGTCTTCGTTGTGCTTGACGATGGTCGCCATCGCCGCGGTCATCGCCGCGCCGATGAATTTCTCCTTGTTGTCGCCGGCCCAGTGGAAGGCCTCTTCGCGCTTGGCGTTGGCGCCGTTGATCACCGGCGTGACGTGGCGCTGCCACAGCTCGTAGGACTTCTTGGTGTTCTCAAAATTCGCCCAATTGTGCGCCAGCTGCAGGAAGACGCCGAACTCGCCCTGCTTGGCCTGCAGGCGGCGGATCTGGGCGACGGCATCGTCGGGCGTGCCGACGACGATCTGGCCGCTCTCGGCCAATTGTTCGATCGTTTGAGTCTCCGTGCCCTGGCGGCCGGCGACGCCGGCGATGTTGCCGAAATAGTTCTGCCATTTGGCGATGCCGAATTTCACGTTCTCGAACGCCTGTTCGCGCGTCTCGGCGATGTGCACCGGACCGACCAGGCGCAGCTTTTCCGGATCCATCCTGCGGCCGTTCTCGGCGGCGACGTCGTTCGCGACCTTCCAGTTGATGCCGAGCGCGTCATAGCCGCCGGCCTGGGTGGCGGCGACGCACAGCATGCCGAAGCCGTGCTTGCCGGCGAGCTTGCCGCCCGACGGCGTCACCGACGAGGCCACCGCGACTTCGGGATGCGGCCAGGTGTAGGGCTTCAGCTGCAGCGTCGCGTCGACCAGGGTGAACCAGTCGGATTTGTGGGTGACGCGCTCGCCCGCGAACAGGCGCAGGATGATCTCGATCGCCTCGACCATGCGGTCGCGCTGGGTAGCGGGCTCGATGCCCATCGAGAACGCGTCCGACGGCAACAGTCCCGGCCCGACGCCGAACATGAAGCGGCCGCGCGTCTGGTGGTCGAGCTGGATGACGCGGTTCGCGGCCATCAAGGGGTTGTGATAGGGCAGCGAGATGACGCCCGAGCCGAGCCGGATGCGCCTGGTGCGCTCGGCGGCGGCGGCGATGAAGATTTCCGGGCTCGAGATGATCTCGTAGCCGGCGGAATGATGCTCGCCGATCCAGGCCTCTTCGTAGCCGAGCCGGTCGAGATGATCGATCAGCTCCAGGTCGCGCTGGATGCACAAAGTGGGATCCTCATCGACCGGATGGAAAGGCGCGAGAAAGATGCCGTTCTTCAGTTTGATGGCCATGACCTGTCTCCCGATGGCTTATGTATAGCGCTGCCGCGTTATCGCATATCGTCCGAAACGAGTCTTGAGGTTCACAGCAGCGGACGGCGGAAGCCGCCGGTGCCTTCCTCTACGGCAAACGCGTAATCGAACAGGCGATCCTCGCCGTGCCACGGGCCGACGATCTGCACGCCGACCGGCAGGCCCTGCGCCGTCTGGCCGGCCGGCACGGCGAGCGCGGGCGCGTAGAGCGCGGTGGCCGGCGAAATCCAGTCGAGGATGGCGGAATAGGGCGTCGGCGTCCCGTCGACGTCGAGGATGCGATCGGTGAAGCCACCCGCCTGCTGATGCGCGAATGCCGGCACCATCGCGATCGGCATGACGATCGCGTCATAGCGCGTGAAGAATTCGGCGAGCTTGTCCTTGTGCCATTGCTGCCGGACCCTGGCGTCGTCGATGTCGCGATAGGCCGCGGTGGCGGCCAGGCGATAGGCCGCGCCGGCCGCTTCCGGGCCGCCCGCCGCGACGATCTGCTTGTCGTCGGCGCGCATCGCTTCCCAGGCGTCGAGCATAGCGGGCGGAAAATCGCGGGCGACGGCGACGGAGAGCAGCGCCATGTAGAACTGCATCAGCGCGCCGCCGTCGATATCGGGCTTGGCGTGCTCGACATGGGCGCCGGCCCTGGCGAGCGCGTCCGCGGCCCGCACCGTGCCCGCCTTGACCTCGCGGGCGAGCGGCCAGGCGGCTTCTTCGTTCCAGAGCGCGATGCGCGCGCCCGCGACGTCGCGGCGGCTCCGTTCCGGCGTGCCCCGCAGCACGCTCCACAGCAGCTTGAGGTCGCCCACATCGCGCGCCATCGGGCCGCAGACGTTGAGATCGACTTCGAGATAGCGCTCCGGCAGCGGCGGGACCATGCCGCGGTTGCTGACCGCGCCCCAGGTCGGCTTGAGCGCGGTGACGCCGCAAAAATTGGCGGGATGGCGCAACGAGCCGCCGATGTCGGTCCCGATCTCCAGCGGGGTGACGCCGCAGGCGAGCGCCGCCGCGGCGCCGCCGGACGAGCCGCCGGGCGTGCGCGCCACGTCATAGGGATTGTTCGTGGTGCCATGCATCGCGTTGTAGCTCTGGATGTCGCCGAGCATGAAGGGGACCATGGTCTTGCCCCAGATCACCGCGCCGGCCCGGCGCGCCGCGGCGACCGTGGCCGCGTCGGCGCAATCCTTGGCGCGGTCCTTGAGCGCCGGATTGCCCGAGGTCGCGGGCATGTTCTCGACGTCGTAAGCGTCCTTGATCGTCATCGGCACGCCGGCGAGCGGCCCGAGGGCCTCGCCCCTGGCGCGCGCCTCGTCGATGGCGGCGGCATCCTTCTGCGCGCGAAGGATGTCGGTTTCGACGACGGCGTTGATGCGCGCCTCGATCTCGTCATTGCGGTCGACATGCGCCTCCAGCAGCTCGCGCGCCGAGACCTCTTTGGCCGCCAGATCGGCGAGCATCTCGCGTGCCGTAGCGTAAGTGTCGATCATGTTCGCCGCCCGTTTGCGCCTCGCAAAACATGGCATAACGTGCGGCGAAAGACTGCCGAAATATCGAGGACACCGCCATGCGCGCCGCCGTTTTCAAGGAAATCTCCAAGCCGCTGGCGATCGAGACGCTGGCCGATCCGGTGCCCGGCCCGCACGACATCGTCCTGCGCGTCAGAAATTGCGGCATCTGCGGCTCCGACCTGCACATGACCGAGCCGACCTCGATCATGCCGCTGCCCGGCGGCGCGGTGATGGGCCATGAATTCGCCGGCGAAGTGATGGAGGTCGGCAAGGCGGTGACGCATCTGTGGAAGACGGGCATGCGCGTCGCGGGCTTTCCGGTGATCTGCTGCGGCGAGCACACGCCGTGCATAAACTTTTCCAATCGCGGGACCTGCGCCAAGATGACCTCGGTCGGCCTCGGCCAGAACCCTGGCGGCTATGCCGAATTCGTCCGCATCGGCTCGGGCAGCGGCTACCGCCTGCCGGACAGCGTCTCGTTCCGCGAGGGCGCGATGGTCGAGCCGCTGGCCGTCGGTCTGCACGCCGTCGACATGGCCAGGATGCCGCGCGGCGCCACCGTGCTGGTGATCGGCGCGGGACCGGTGGGCCTTGCCACCATGCTGTGGGCGAAATTCCTCGGCGCGCGGCACGTCATCGTCAGCGAGAAGGCCGAGGTCCGCAAACAGATGGCGGCCCGGTTCGGCGCCACCGACTGCATCGACCCGTCCGGGCCCCTGACCGCGCAGGTCGAGAAGATCGCCGGCAAGGCGCCCGACATCATCTTCGAATGCGTCGGCGTGCCGGGCCTTTTGATGAACGCGATGGCGGAGGCGCCGCGCGGCGGCCGCATCGTCGTCGCCGGCGTCTGCCAGCAGACCGACACGATCATGCCGCTGATGGGCATCATGAAGGAACTCGAGATCCAGTTCGTGCTCGGCTACCGCCCGGCCGATTTCGACTACGTCATCGCCATGATCGCGGCGGACCGCATCGACGTCGGCCACATGGTGACCGACATCGTCGATCTCGACGGCCTGCCCGCCGCCTTTGAGGCGCTGCGCAAGCCGTCGCACCAGTGCAAGGTGATGCTGGAGAACTGATCGCGCACGCCGCTCTACGTAGTTCCACCTATATCGGTCCGCGATAGGCGCGGGACGTTCCGTCGCAGTCCGCGGCAGCGTCAAACTGTTACAAGCGCGCCGCGTTTCGCCTCCTTAGGGATTCGCCACTTCCTCGATCAACATAAGGGTGCCGTGCCCGTATGCGCGCGCCGATGAAAGCCGATGACTGACACCGGTGTCCCGCGCGCGATCAGGCCGACCAGCGACAAGCTGATCGGCATCCACAAGCTCTGGAGCGAGATCGCGGCCGGCCGCATCGGGCCGAGGCGCGAGGAGGTCACGCCGGCGCGGCTGCGCGGCACCATGCCGTGGACCTTCGTGGTCGACGTGGCGGGCGGCGACTTCCGCTTCCGCTTCGCGGGCGACCGCATCATCCAGTTCATGGGCACGCGGCTGACCGGCACGCTGCTGTCGGACCTGCTCGGCACGCCGTTCTACGACGGCATGAACCGGTTCTTCGCCGGCTGCGTGACGGCGAAGACGCCGACAGCCACCGGGCCGAGCCCGGCGACCTATCCCGGCAAGGAGCACCTGGAAATGGAAGTCCTGGTGCTGCCGCTGTCGGACGACGGGGTGACCGTCACCGGCCTGCTCGGCACGTTCGACACCTGGCGCCTGGGCACGCACACCTCATAGCTTGACCAGCATCTTGCCGGTGTTGGCGCCGTTCAGCAGCGCGATCAGCGCGGCGGGCGCCTGCGCGATGCCTTCGAACAGCGTCTCCTGGTATTTTATCCGGCCGTCTTTCAGCCAGCCCGTCATCTCCTCGTTGAACTGACCGTAGAGCGGCATGAAGTCCGCCGTCACGAAGCCGCGGATCGTCACCCGGCCGTAGATGATCGAGGACAGGCCCCGCACGCCGGTCTGCTGGTCGTTGTAGGTCGAGATCATGCCGCACACCGCGATGCGGCCGAGCGCGTTCATGCGGCGCAGCGCGGCCTCCAGGTGATCGCCGCCGACATTGTCGAAATAGACGTCGAGCCCCTTGGGCGTCGCCTTCTCGAGCGCGTCGCGGATCGGCTCTTTCTTGTAGTTGATGACGGCGTCGAGGCCGAGGCTCTGCAGCCAGGCCACCTTGTCGTCGGCGCCGGTGCTGCCGACGACGGTGCAGCCCTTGAGCTTGGCGATCTGCGCCGCCAGTGAGCCGACCGAGCCGGCGGCGGTGGAGACGAACACCTGCTCGCCGGACTTCATCTTGCCGATCTCGACGAGGCCGCCATAGGCGACGAAGCCGGCGCCGCCCAGCACATGCATGTAGATCGTCAGCGGCAGCTTAGGATCGGCGTCGACCTTCGCCAGATGCCGGGCGTCGGCGACATAGGCTTCGCGATAGCCATAGGCGCCGCGCACGATGTCGCCTTCCTTGAGCTTCGGATCGCGCGATCTGGCGACGCGGCCGAGCGCGAAGCCGCCGAGCACCGCGCCGACCTCCTGCCCGCGCGTCAGCCGCGGCCGCGTCGCCGGATCGATGCTGAGATAGAGATTGCGCACCTCGGCCTGGCCGTCGGCGAGCTCGGGCAATGTCTTTTCGACCAGTGCGAAGTCGCTGTCGCGCGGCATGCCGTCGGGCCGCCTGGCGAGGTGGATTTCACGGCTTGTCGTCATCGGCAATCTCCTGTTGGCTGGCCGGCGCCAATGACGCGCAATCGCATGGGAGAATGCAATGCCGGCCCATTACGATTACCTGCATGTGACGCTGGAGCGCGGGCGCCCCGCCTGGGCCGCCTTTGCCGCGCATATCCACGGCACGGTCGCGCCGGCTCTCGCGGCCGAGGGCGGCGAGATGCTGGGGCTGTTCCAGGGCCAGCTCGGCTTCGCCTCCACCGAGGCGATCGTGTTGCTGCGCTGGCCGGATGCCGGCCATGGCCGGGTCCAGGAACTGAGCCCCGCGCCGGGCGCCGTCGCGCTGCATTGGGAGAAGCTGATGCCGACCGTGCGGCCTGAGGACGGCAAGCGCCTGAAGCCGGGCGGCATCTATGTGCATCGCTGGTTCACGGTGGATGCCGCCAGCGCCGCCGACTTCATCGCGCTGTCCAACCGCGCCTGGGAGAATTTCGAGGGCAGTTACGACACCGAGATCTTCGGCCTGTTCGCCGCCGAAGCGAAGGCCGAGGACCGCTATGAGGGCGCCTTGCGCCTGTTGCTGCTGACCTATTACGCCAGCCACGACGTGTGGGAAAAATCGCGCGACCAGACGCGCGATCCGCAGGGCCTGTTCGTCAAGCGCCACGCGCTGACGCGCTCCACCATCGGGCGCAGCTCGACCCTGGTGGTCCCGGCCTGACGGTAGCGAATTGATCCCAAACGGGATTTTCGGAGTCACGTCCGGTTTCCGTGACGTTATCGTCACCAAAGCCTTGCTTAACGCCGCCCAGAACTCTTAGATGCCTCCCTCATCAAGGGAGGAACGACGCATGTCCGTCGATGGCACGTACAATATCGTTATCAATTCGCCCATGGGCGCACAGAAGGTCACGCTCACCCTCAAGGACGCCGGCGGCGGCAAGCTGACGGGTACGCAGGCCGGCGCGCAGGGCTCCATGGAGCTCGCGGACGGCAAGGTGGACGGCAACAACGTCTCCTGGTCGGCCAACATCACCTCGCCGATGCCGATGAAGCTGGAAACCACCGGCACCGTCGACGGCAACAAGATCGCGGGCAACGTGAAGGCGGGCGCGTTCGGCTCGTTCCCGTTCTCGGGCGAGCGCGCCTAAGCACGCGCCGCAGTCAAGGATCGGGGCGGTGCCTTGCGCGCCGCCCTTTTTCTTTGGCGACACGATGCCATAGTGTCGGCTCTCCACCCTCCCCTTGAGGGAGGGTCGAAAAATTCGCAGCGAAGCGAAGAATTTTTCGGGGAGGGTCAGACGCTGGGCTCGGCGCCGACCCCTCCCCGAAATTTGCTGCGCAAATTTCGACCCTCCCTAAAGGGGAGGGTAAAAGTTCACGCAAGGTATATGTTTGAGAGTTCCGATCCACCGCGAAGGCTGGCCGTTCATCGCGATCTTCGTCGCGCTGAACGGCGTGCTGTATTGGCTGTCGCCCTGGGCGGGCCTCGCTTTCGCGCCCGTCACGCTGTGGTGCATCGCTTTCTTCCGCGATCCCGAACGCACGCCGCCGCCGGGCGAGAGGTCGGTCGTCAGCCCCGCCGACGGCGTGCTGTTGCCGATGGTCGACGCCGTGCCGCCGCAGGAGCTGGGCCTGGGACCCGAACCGCGCCGGCGCCTGTCGATCTTCATGAACGTCTTCAACGTGCATGTGAACCGCATGCCGGTGAGCGGCACGGTCGTCGCCCTCGCCTATCGGCCCGGGCGGTTTTTCAACGCTTCGTTCGACAAGGCCAGCGTGCACAACGAGCGCATGTCGGCGCGCCTGCGGCCGCAAAACGGCAGCGATCCCGCGGCCGATCTTGCCGTGGTGCAGATCGCCGGACTGGTGGCGCGGCGCATCGTCTGCGACGTTAAGCAAGGCGACGCGGTCGCCCGCGGAACCCGCTATGGCATGATCCGCTTCGGCAGCCGGCTGGACGTCTATTTGCCACCGACCGCCAAGATCGTGATAAAAGACGGTACGGTGACAAGGGCCGGAGAAACGGTCCTGGCGGAACTTCAAGGTTAGGCCCACTCCTAGGCAAGGCATCGCATTGGCTTACCGCAGGATAGATCCACGGCGCATGGCCGAGCGGCTGGAAGAGCTTTCGGTCGGCCGCGTCGTGCCCAGCGTGCTGACCCTGATGGGCCTGTGCAGCGGCATCACCGCCATCAAATTCGCCATCGGCGCCAACTGGAACGCGGCGGTCGCGGCGATCATCTTCGCCATGCTGTTCGACATGCTGGACGGACGCGCGGCGCGCTTCCTGGGTGCCGACACGCGCTTCGGCGCACAGCTCGATTCGCTTGCCGACCTCGTCAGCTTCGGCGTGGCGCCGGGCGTGCTCGTCTATATGTGGAGCCTGTCGCGCATGGGCAATGCGGGCTGGATCGCGGCGCTGATCTTCTGCACCTGCTCCGCCATCCGCCTGGCGCGCTTCAACGTGCAGAGCGTGCGCGACGAAGGCTCCTCGGAGCACAATCCGTTCTTCACCGGGCTGCCGACGCCGGCCGCGGCCGGCCTGCTGCTGCTGCCGATGCTGCTGAGCTTCCAGTTCGGCAACGACGTGTTCCGCGATTCCATCGTCAGCTTCGCGATGATCGCCATCTCCGCCAGCCTGATGGTCAGCCGGCTGCCGACGCCGTCGATCAAATACATGCGCCCGGCGCGGCAGCACCGCCTGCTGGTCTGGGCCTTCCTCGGGCTGCTGGCCGGCTTCATGATCACCTGGCCGTGGATCACCGCCACGGTCGGCATGGTGATCTATCTCAGCTCCATCCCGCTCGGCATCGCGATGCAGGCGCGGCGCGCGCGCATAGCACGGACGCCGGATTAGGGCTTCTGCTCAAGCGCCGCGCAGGGCGAGGTGGCGGCATGATAGTCGCTGCCCCAGCGGCGATAGCCGTCGGTGTCGATGTGAAAGCGCATCCCCTGATAGAAGCCGAGGCCGGCATGCGCCGCGGCTCCGAAGCGGGCATGCAGCTTGCAGACCGCAGCTATCATCTTATCGCGATTCTTGAAGCGCAGCGGCGTCAGGTCGAGCGCGTAGAACAGCGCGTGGGCGCTTTTGGGCGCGCCGCCGGCGCAGGTGTTCAGCGCGGCATCGCGGTAGCCGGACAGCGCCGCCACCGGCCCCAGCGCCGGAACGATGCGGGCGCGGATGAAGCGCAGTGTCGGCACGATGTTCGGCCACAGGGCGCGCGGCGCCAGGCTGTAGGGTGCGACGTTGCAGGCGCGCCACGAACTGGCATTGAGCAGCATCTGCGACAGCGGCAATACGCTGCCGACGCCGGCGCGCCTCAGGAAGGCTTCGAAGGCCTGAACCTCGCGGGCGCGGCCGGGCGCGGCATGCACCCAGGCGATGAAGTCGCCCGGCGGCGGCGCGGCGTGCGCCGGCGACGCCGCGAGCAGCAGGCCGAGAAAAAGAATGCCGGCCGCGCGGGGCAATCGGGTCGGGCTCACTTTGAGGAAATAGGAAATTCCGTTTCAGCCGACATAGGCGCTGGCGAGCAGGCCGAGGCCGACGACGCCAAAGCCGACCGCCGTGTACCACAGCCAGGCGCGATGGGTGATGATGGCCACGGTCGACATGGCGATGCCGATCTCGAACAGGGTGGCCGCGCCGGTCAGCCAGTGATGGCGACCCTCATGCATGGCGCTTTCGGCCAGCAGCCTGTCGCGGTCCTTTTCGTTGTCCTCGGCCTTTTCGCGCAGCTTGTCCTGGGTGTTGCCATATTCCTTGGCGTTCTTCTTGTAGTCGTCGACCTTGGCCCCACCGCCATTGGCGGCGATGGTGTAGAGGTGCTTCTTGATGCTGTCGGCCTGGAATTCGTTCCAGCTGTCGGTGGCCTGGTCCTGCTTCAATACCGCTTCGCTGGTCGAACCCAGGGCGCGGCCGCCCTCGACGGTTTCCAGACTGCCGGCGACGGCGGCGCAGACCGCCAGTACCGCGACCGAGATCGCGACGCGGGAAATGAAGGGATCGTGCTCGTGCGCCGCATGCTCGGCATGTTCGGCGTGTTCATGCGCTTCCAGCGCCGCATCGTGGCCCATGGTATTCTCCTCGCGTGTCGAAGGTTCAGCCGGCGCCGGTCAGGAAGCGCTCGGCGATGGCGGCGTGCATGGCGATGCCGTTGGCCATGGCGTCCTCGTCCATCGTCATGCGGTTGGAATGGCAGGCATGGGCGTGGTTGTGCGAAACGTCGTGCGGCGCCACGCCGAGGAAGGCCATGCAGCCCGGCATGCGCTGCAGGACATAGGAGAAATCTTCCGCCCCCATGATCGGCGCCGGCATGGTGAGGAAGCCGCGCTCGCCGAACAGGTCGGTGGCGACGCCTTGCGCGAAGGCGACGAACTTGCCGTCGTTGACGGTGACGGGATAGCCGGGCTCGAGATCGACGATGGCTTCCAGGCCGTGCGCCCTGGCGATGCCTTCGGCAACCTGGGCGATGGCCTCGCGGGCCTTGCTGCGGCTCTTGTCGGAGAAGCTGCGCAGCGTGCCGAGCAGCTTGGCATTCTCGGGGATCACGTTGCCGGTGGTGCCGCTGGTGATCTTGGTGATCGACAGGACCACCGGATCGAAGGCCTCGATCTTGCGCGTGACGACGCTTTGCAGCGCGGTGACGATCTCGCAGGCGACCGGAATCGGATCCAGCGTGTAATGCGGCTGCGAGGCGTGGCCGCCCTTGCCCTTGATCTCGATGCGGATCGTGTCGGTCGCCGCCATCAGCGGGCCGGAACGCGTCGCGATGACGCCGGTCGGGATGTTGGGCGAGATGTGGATCGCGAAGGCGGCGGACGGCGCCGGCGCAGCGTCGAGCATGCCTTCGTCGATGACGTGACGGGCGCCGGCGAAGCCTTCCTCGCCGGTCTGGAAGAAGAATTTCACATTGCCGTTGAGGCGGCCCCTATGCTTGTGCAGCAGGTGCACCGCACCGACCAGCATGGCGGTGTGCGAATCGTGGCCGCAGGCGTGCATGCGGTTCTCGATGGTCGACTTGAATTCGAGGTCGGTGTCCTCCGGCATCGGCAACGCATCCATGTCGCCACGCAAGAGGATGGTCGGGCCCTGTTGGGCGCCGCGCAGCGTCACGATCATGCTGGTGGTGGTCTTGCTGTCGGCGATCTCGACGTCGAGGCCGGCCAGCGCCTCGCGCGCCCGCCGCGTCGTCTCGGGCAGATGCAGGCCGAGCTCGGGATATTTGTGCAGTTCGCGGCGCAGCGCCACGACCATCGGCATCAGTTCGCGCGCGCCCTCGCGCCACATCTCCAGATCGTCGGCCGGCTTGTCCATCGTGCACCCCTGTTGACGTTTGGAGTTTGGCGTTCGGCGGCGGCGGCGTCCAGCGCCGTCAGAGCACCACTTCAATAAGCCGCGGGCCATGGCCGCGCATCGCGGCTTCGAACTGGCTTTCGAATTCGCGGATATTGACGGCACGAGAGGCTTCGACGCCGAGGCCGCCGGCCAGCTTGACCCAGTCGAGCTCGGGATTGTGCAGGTCGAGCATGGAAAGCGCCTTGGGGCCGGGGTTGCCGGCGCCGACGCGGGCCAGCTCGATATTGAGGATGGCGTAGGATTTGTTGGCGAAAATCACCGTCGTGACGTCGAGTTTCTCGCGCGCTTGGGTCCACAGTGCCTGCAGCGTGTACATGGCGCCGCCATCGCCATGCAGGCAGACGACCTTGGCGTGCGGCGCCGCGACCGCCGCACCGGTTGCGACCGGAAGCCCCTGGCCGATGGAACCGCCGGTGAGGCCCAGATGATCGTGCGGCGCCGCCGTTGCGGTGGCGAGGGCGCTGCCGGCGCCCGAGGTCGCGGCCTCGTCGGAGATGATGGCGCCTTCGGGCAGGTGGCGGGCCACGACCTGGCCGATCGTGTACTGGTCGAATTTATCGGCGATGCTTTCGGCCGTCTTCAGCGCCGCGAAATTGGCCGGCGCCTTGGGCGCGCCAAGCGCCTCGGCCAGCGCTTCGAGCGCCTGCGTGCCGTCTTCGTGGGCGTGCGCGAGATGGAGAATTGTCGTCTGCGGCTGCAGGCCCCAGCTCGGCTTGCCGGGATAGGCGAAGAACGACACCGGCGGCTTGGCGCCGACCAGGATGAGAAGCTCGGTGTCGTGGAAGAATTCGACGATCTGCTCGGCGAAATACGGAATGCGCGCCAGCGGCACGCGGCCGGCGCCGCGCTGCAGGCGGGCGGTGAAGGTATCGCAGGCCAGGCGCACGCCGGTCTTGGCGGCGATGCGGCCGGCGGCGACGAGGCCGCGTTGCTTGAGCGCCGCGCCGCGGATCAGCAGCGTGCTGCGCTTGCCGAGCGCGAGCGCCTGCGCCACGCGGTCGATCGCGTCGCTCGAAGCCTGCGCCGGCAGCGGACGCGGCAGCGCCGGCGCCGGACCCTCGGCCTGGTTCCAGGCCGTGTCGGCGGGAAGAATGAGCGTCGCGATCTGGCCCGGCGGCGACAGGGCCGCGTGCACCGCGCGGGCGCCGTCGGCGGCGACGCTGTGGGCGCTCGGCGAGGAATGGACCCAGGCGGAGACCGGCCGCGCGAAGCCTGCGATGTCGGAGGCGAGCGGCGCGTCGTATTGCGCGTGATAGGTCGCGTGATCGCCGACGATGTTGACGATCGGCGTCGCGGCGCGGCGGGCGTTGTGCAGGTTGGCGAGGCCATTGGCGAGGCCCGGTCCCAGATGCAGCAGCGTGCAGGCCGGCTTTTCCGCCATGCGGCCATAGCCGTCGGCCATGCCGGTCACCGCGCCCTCGAACAGGCCGAGCACGGCCCGCATGCCTTCGGCGCGGTCCAGCGCCGCGACGAAGTGCATCTCCGAGGTGCCGGGATTGGCGAAGCAGACCTCGACGCCCGACGCCACCAGCGTGCGCACCAGGCTTTCGGCGCCGTTCATGCCGTGCTCCCCGTTTTGTTGCGGGCGCATTCTAACCATCGAAATCCGCCCCTGGCGGGGTTCAAATTGCACGGGCGCAGCCTGCCCGAATTATTCCCTATAATTCCCTATTGTGTTCAAAAATGAGTCCGTATAGGGAATTTCTGTCAATACCGAAAGCGCCGCCCATGTCGCAAGAACTGTACTCCGTGGACCAGGTCGCGAGCCTGCTCGGCCTGCACGTCAAGACCGTCCGCCACTATGTCCGCGACGGAAAACTCAAGGCCGTGCGCATCGGCAAGCAGTACCGCATCATGCGCGAGGATCTGGAGGCGCTGACCGGGCGCAGCGCGGAAGCGCTCGAGGGTCCGGCGGTGCGCCGCCAGCGCCACGTCGAGGTCTCCAGCGTCGTCGACATCGACGCGGTCGACCAGGACACCGCCTTTCGCATTACCACCATGCTGACCTCGGCGGTCGGCGGACGGCCGGCCAATGACGCACGCGTGCGCATCGACACGATCTACGACGCGGAGCGCGCCAGGCTGAAGGTGATCGTCAGCGGCAGCATCGAGACGACGCGCGTCCTGCTCGGTGCCGTCAAGGCGCTGGCGGAGCGTTGAGCGATGACGCCGATCTGGAAATCGCAAGCCGGCCGGGACGCCGTCGAGGCGCGCTATCGCGCCTTCCTGAACTTCTGGCCGCAGCCCAATCGCCAGTTCACCGTGCCGACACGCCAGGGCGACACCTTCGTCATCGCCAGCGGGCCCGAGAGCGCGCCGCCACTGCTGCTGTTCCACGGCTCGGCCTCGAACTCCTTCATGTGGATGCTCGATGCGGCGCAGTGGTCGCAACACTTTCGCGTCTATGCCGTCGACATGATCGGCGAGCCGGGACTTTCGGCGCCGGTGCGCCCGACGCTCGCCAGCGGCGCGTATCCGCTGTGGCTGGACGACGTGTTCGAGGCTCTTGGCATCGCCGAGGCCTCGCTGGTCGGCCTGTCGCTCGGCGGCTGGCTGGCGCTCGATTATGCGAGCCGGCGGCCCGAACGCGTGCGCAGCATCGCCGTGCTGTGCCCCGGCGGCGTCGGGCGGCACAAGAACATCCTGTTGTGGGCGGCGCCCCTGCTGCTGCTGGGCGCCTGGGGCCGGCGCAAAGTGAATGCGATCGTCGCGGGGCCGCCGAAGCCCGGCGCGCCACCGATGCCGACGGCGGTCGGCGAATTTCTCGCGCTGATCTATCGGCACTTTCGCCTGCGCCGTGAAAGGCTGCCGGCGATCTCGGGCGCGGCGCTGCGGCGGCTGACCATGCCGTTGCTCGCCATCCTCGGCGGCAAGGATGTGATGATCGATTCGCCCGGCACCAGGCGGCGGCTGGAACGCCATGTGCCGCAGGCCGAGGTGATCTGGCTGGCCGACGACGGCCATTTCCTGCGCGGACAGGCGGCGCCGATCCTGGGCTTCCTGCGCCGCGCCAACGGGATTTGAGCCATGGCGGAAACGATCCGCGAACTGCATGGCGTGCGCCTGCTCGAATGCGACAGCGATGGCCCGCGAATCGACCGCGACCGCGACGCGGTCGACATCATCGGCGCCGCGTTCGCCGCGCGACCCGACTGGATCGTCATCCCGGTGGCGCGACTGGGCCCGGGCTTCCTCGACCTCAAGACCCGCCTCGCCGGCGAGGTGCTGCAGAAATTCGTCAATTACGATTTTCGCGTCGTCATCCTGGGCGATGTTTCGGCGGCAATGGCGGCGAGCAAGGCGTTGCGCGATTTCGTCCACGAGACCAATCGCGGTACGCAGGTGTGGTTCGTCGCCAGCCGCGAAGCGCTCGCCGAACGCCTGCGCGGAAGGGCCGAGGCCGGATGAACCTGATCGCAGACAGCCTGGAGCGCGTCGCCCTGGGGCCTACGCATCCCGACCAGGCCGGGATCGTCACCTAGGGGCTTGCCAAGCCCGCAAGCGGAGTGGACGCTGGCCCGCATTGCCGCAGGAGCGAGGCGCATGGCGCGGGTCGAGGTCGTCGAATACACCGATTGCGTCTGCTCGACCGCGTGGGGCGCCGAGCCCTTGCTGCGCCGGCTCGACTGGCGCCACGGCCACCACCTGACCTGGCGCAAGGTGATGGGCGGACTGGTCGGCGATGCCGCCACCGGCAAGGAAAACTGGGACCGGATCAGCGCCGCCGAACCGATGCGCGCCTATTGGAAGCGGGTCTGGCGCCTGACCGGCATGCCCTATCCCAATCCGATGCGGCTGATGCTGCAGTCGACCGATCCGGCGGGCCGCGCGGTGAAGGCCGCCGAGCGGCAGGGCCAGGACGTGGCGCATGCGGTGCTCAGGCGCTTTCGCGAGCAGATCTTCGTCTTCGGCATCGGGCCGCAGACGGCGGACGAGTTCGCGGCGGCGACACGGGGCGTGCCGGGATTGGACCAGGCGCGCTGGCGCGCCGACCAGGCGCTGGCCGAAGTCGCCGCCGCTTACAAAGCCGATTGGCGCGAGACCCGCGCGCCCAACGATTATGTGCGCGCGCTGAAACACGACAGCCCGATGAACGGCGAATTGAAACATTCCGAAGGGCATGACCGCTATGCGCTGCCGACGCTGATCTTTCGCGGGCCGGGCGGCGCGCACACCGTCGCGGGCTGGGTGCCGTATGAAGACTATGTCGCCGGCCTCGAGGCCGCGCTGCCGGGCGCGACCTTGGACCCGCGCCCCGATCCGACGCCGGCCGAGGCCTTGGCGCGCTGGGGCATGCTGACGGAGAAGGAGCTGGAATTTCTCTGCGGCGCCGCGGCGCAGGCGCCGGCCGGCAGCGTGGTCCACGATTGGGGCGACGGCACGGTGTATTTCACGCCGGCGGAGGCCAAGGCTCGCGGCCTCGGCGAGGCGGTGCCGGCATGACCTGGTCCATCGTCGCGTTCGATGCCGCCAGCGGCGCGTTCGGCGCCGCCGTCGCCACCAAGGCCTTCGCCTCGGGCTCCTTCGTGCCGTTCGTGCGCGCCGGCGTCGGCGCGGTCGGCACGCAATCGCTGACCAACCGCTATCTCGCGCCGGTGGTGCTCGACGGCCTGGCGCGCGGCCTGACGCCGGCGCTGGCGATCGACGCGGCGCTGGCCGGCGACGAGGGCCGTCACATCCGCCAGCTGCATGCCGTCGACCGCCATGGCCGCTTCGCGGCATGGACGGGAAAGAATTGCGTCGAATGGTGCGGCAGCGTCGGCGAGGGCGGCGTCAGCGTCGCCGGCAACATGCTGAGCAACGACCGCGTGGCGCAGGCGACGCTCGACGGCTTCAAGGCCGATCCGTCGCTGCCGCTGCCCGAGCGGCTGCAGGCGGCGCTGGAGAACGGCGAGGCCGCCGGCGGCGACCGGCGCGGCCGGCAATCGGCGGCGATGGTGACGGTGACGACGGAAGACTTTCCCGACCTCAGCATCCGCGTCGACGACCACGGCGAACCCTTGCCCGAGCTGCGCCGGCTGCTGGCGATCTGGCGCCGCGAACGGGCGCCCTATCTGAGCCATTCGCCGTCCAAGGCCAATCCGTCCGGCATCCACGACATCGATGCCATCGAAGCCAATTGGAAAGACCGCGGCCTCGACATCCGCTTTCGCCGCTGAGGAGCCTCGCCATGAACCGTTTCATTCTCGCCGCCGCCCTGCTGCTTGCCTTAGGGAGCGCGCCGGCGGCCGCGGCCGACGCGCCCTTGCCGGCGACGCAGGAAGGCGACTACGTCGTCCACGATTTCAAGTTCCGCTCCGGCGAGACGCTGGCCGACCTGCGGCTGCATTACACCACGCTCGGCAAGCCGCAGCGCGACGCGCGCGGCCGCGTCACCAACGCCGTGCTGATCCTGCACGGCACCGGCGGCGACGGGCACCAGTTCCTCAGGCCGCAATTTTCCGGCGTGCTGTTCGTGCCCGGCGGGCTGCTCGATCCGGCGAAATACTTCATCATCCTTCCCGACGGCATCGGCCACGGCAAATCCTCCAAGCCGAGCGACGGGCTGCATGCGCGGTTTCCGCACTATGACTATGACGACATGGTCGCGGCGCAATACGCGCTGGTGAGCAAGGGATTGCACGTCAATCACCTGCGGCTCGTCATGGGCACGTCGATGGGCTGCATGCATTCCTTCGTCTGGGGCGAGACCTATCCGGGGTTCATGGACGCGCTGATGCCGCTGGCCTGCCTGCCGGTGCAGATCGCCGGCCGCAACCGGCTGTGGCGGCGCATGACGACGCAAGCGATCCAGGGCGATCCGGCCTGGGACGGCGGCGAGTACAAGAGCCAGCCGGTCGCGGGCATGCGCACGGCGATCGATTTCCTGGTGATGGCCGGCACCACGCCGCTCTTGGCGCAGAAGGCCTATCCCAATCGCGACGCGGCCGACGCCTATCTCGACGACGTCACCAAGCGGGACCTGGCGACGATGGACGCCAACGATTTCCTCTACCAGGTCGACGCCTCGCGCAACTACGACCCGTCGCCGGGCCTCGCAACGATCCAGGCGCCGCTGATGTGGGTGAACTCGGCGGACGATTTCATCAACCCCCCGGAGCTCGGCATCGCCGAGCGCGAGGTCAAGGCGATCCCGCATGGGCAGTTCGTGCTCATTCCGATCAGCGACCAAACGCATGGCCATGGCACGCACACCTGGGCGGCGCTGTGGCAGGATCGCCTGGCGGCGCTGTTGGCGGGAACGGCGCGCTAGCTTCGATTAGGTTTGGACTTTATCCGATCCCATATCGTCATTGCCCGGCTCGTCCGGGCAACCCATTTTGCTCGTGCAAAAACAAATTGGGTCGCCCGCATGAAGCGGGCGATGACGGAGTGATTTGGGTAATTCAAAACAAATCGACTTTAGCCGCGACCGTTCGCACCGTCGCCATGCGCCGAAATCGCGTCCACGAACAGCTGGCCGAAATCGCGCAGCTTGGAGGCGCCGACGCCGCCGATCATGGCGAATTCGTGCAGGTTGCGCGGCGCGCTGGCGGCCATCTCCAGCAGCGTCTTGTCGGAGAAGATCAGATAGGCCGGCAGGTGGCGCTGGGCGGCGATGCGCAGGCGCAGCTTTTTCAGGGCCGCGAGTAGCGCCGAGCGCTCTGGCGTGAGCGTGCCCGAGGCGGGGACCACACGCTCCTTGCGGGCGGCGCCCCGCGCCGCATCGGGGCGGTAGTGAAACGCGCCCTCGCCGCGCAGCAGGGCCCGGCCGCTGCCCAGCAGGCTGAGGCCGCCATAGCCCGCGACGTCGTGGCTCACAAAGCCGCCGGCGACGAGCTGGCGGATCAGCGAACGCCATTCTTCTTTCTTGCGCGCCGCGCCGCAGCCGAAGATGCGCAGGCGGTCGTGCCCGCTGGCGGCGATCTTTTCGGTCTCCGCGCCGCGCAGGACATCGACGATATGCGCCGCGCCATAGCGTTCGCCGGTGCGCTGGATGACGTCGAGGATCTGGCGGGCCTCGTGCGTGCCGTCGAGCAACGCCGCCGGGCTGACGCAGGCGTCGCAATTGCCGCACGGTTCGGCGTGCTCGCCGAAATAGCCCAGCAGGATGCGGCGGCGGCAGGACGGCGCCTCGCAATAGGAGACCAGTGCGGCCAGCCTGAGCTGCTCGCGCCGCTTGCGCTCTTCGTTCGATTCCTCCTGCTCGATGAACATGCGGCGCATGCGGATATCGCCGAGGCCGAACAGCATATGCGCCTCGGCGGGCGCGCCGTCGCGGCCGGCGCGGCCGATCTCCTGGTAATAGGCTTCCAGGCTGCCCGGCAGGTCGGCATGAAAGACGTAGCGCACATCCGCCTTGTCGATGCCCATGCCGAAGGCGATGGTCGCGGCCATCACCGTGTAGGGCTCGGTCATGAAGGCGTTCTGGTTGGCCTCGCGCGCCTCCTTGGCCATGCCGGCGTGGTAGGCGAGCGCCTTGATGCCCGCAGCGGCGAGCAGCGCAGCGGCTTCCTCGGTGCGCTTGCGCGACAGGCAGTAGACGATGCCGCTTTGGCCGTCATGCGCCCGCACGAAGGCCAGGAGCTGTTCCTTCCAGCCCTGCTTGGCCGAGACGGTCAGCTTGATGTTCGGGCGGTCGAAGCCGAGCACCACCTGCTCGACCGCGCCGCCGAACAGCCGCGCGGCGATGTCGGCGCGGGTGCTCTCGTCGGCGGTCGCGGTCAGCGCCATGATCGGCACGCCGCGAAATTCCTCGCGCAGGCGGGCGAGGGATTCGTAATCGGGCCGGAACGCCGGGCCCCATTGCGAGATGCAATGCGCTTCGTCGACGGCGATCAGCCTGAGCGGCAGCCGGCCGAGCGCCGCCAGCATCGACGCGGTCATCAAGCGCTCGGGCGACAGATACAGCAGGCGCGTTTCGCCGGCGGCGGCGCGGCGCCAGGCGGCGACATTATCTTCGCGGCCGCGCGAGGAGTTGATGGTGTCGGCAGCGACGCCGGCGAGGCGAAGCGCCGCCACCTGGTCCTGCATCAGCGCCACCAACGGCGAGACGACGACGGTGAGCCCGCCCAAGACCAGCGCCGGCACCTGGAAGCACAGCGACTTGCCCGAACCCGTCGGCATGACGGAGAGCACGCTGCGGCCCGCCAGCACGGCGTCGATCGCCGTTTCCTGGCCGGGACGGAACGCCGCGAAGCCGAACACGTCGCGCAGGATCTGCAGCTTCGACGGCAGGGACGGGGCAGGCAGGGACATCACGGCGCGGTCCGAATCGGGGGTGTGAGGACCTGTATAACCCGCGCGCCCGTCGGCTCAACCTTCGGTGTCGACCGTGGCCTGCATGGCGGGGGCGTAGCGCGCACCGCTGACCGTGTTCGCGTTGACCAGCGCTTCGAGTTCCGCGACGACGTCGTCCTCGAGCTCGATTTCCGCCGCCAGGGCGTTCTCGGCCATGTGCTCGGGATTGGTGGTGCCGGGAATCGGCACGATGATCTCATCCTTCTGCAGGAGCCAGGCGAGGCAGAGCTGCGCCGGCGTGCAGCCGACCGAAGCGGCGAGCGCGGCGAATCTGTCGAGCAGTGCGAGATTGGCGGCGAAGGCCTCTCCCTGGAAGCGCGGCATGAAGGCGCGGAAATCGCCCGGCTGCAGCGCCGCCGGATCGCGCACGCCGCCGGCCAGGAAGCCGCGGCCGACCGGGCTGAAGGCGACGAAGGCGATATTCAATTCGCGGCAGGCCTCCAGCACCGCGATCTCGGGATTGCGCGTCCACGGCGAATATTCGGTCTGCAGCGCGGCGATGGGATGGACGGCGTGGGCTTTGCGCAAGGTCGGCGCCGAGACCTCCGAAAGGCCGATGCTGCGGATCTTGCCGGCCTGGACGAGCGCGGCGAGGGCGCCGACGCTGTCCTCGATCGGCACGCGCTTGTCCCAGCGATGCAGGTAGTAAAGGTCGATCGCCTCGACGCCGAGCCGTGCCAGGCTTTCATCGCAGGTGCGCTTGAGCCGTTCGGGCGAACCGTTCAGATCGCGCTGCTCGCCGTCGCTCATGCCGCATTTGGAGGCGAGCACGATCTCGTCGCGGCGCTCCTTCAGCACCGAACCGACAAGACGCTCATTGTGGCCGAGGCCGTAGACCGCGGCGGTGTCGAAGAAATTGTAGCCGGCGTCGAGCGCGCCGTTCAGCACCGCCTCGGCCTGCGCCCGCGGCGGCGGCGGGCCATAGGCATGGCTCAGGCTCATGCAGCCCAGGCCGATGGCGGAGACCTCGAATTCGGCGATGCGGCGCTTGTCCATGGCAAACCTCGAAGGGCGATGGGCGCAGATTAGCGCAAGATCGCCGGTCGAAGCTGCCATGCGACACGGTGGCGGGCCGGGCGCCCGCCGCCGTGTCCGGCCTCACAATGCGATGCGGAACTGCGCGCCCAGCGATACCGCCACCGCCGTGCCCAGCGCGGTCGGCGGATTGAGGTCCACCAGACCGAAACCGTCGACCGTTGCACGGTTGTCCAGAACCGCGATCTCGTAGGCCGCTTCCATGCGGTATTCGCGCACGCCCGAGATGTTCCAGGTCTGGCTCACCGGCGCGACGGCGCCGGTGTCGCGATCGACGACCTCGAGCGAGGTGTATTGCAAGGCGCCGCTTTCCACATGCAGCGGCTGCGACAGCGACAGCCGCAGCGAATCGAGATCCGAGAACAGGCCGGACTTGGCCGCGACGAGCTCGAACGCGGTGGACTGCAGGCCGGCTTGCGACAGCGTCAGGCTGGACGGGATGGATTGCGGCGCCGTCGTATGCGCCAGCGTCGCGGTTCCCAACAGATTCCAGCCGCCCGCCAGCGCCGCGGTCGCACCCACCGTGGTGCCGTGCGTCCGCGCGCCGCCCGGCATCGCGAACACGCCGCTGCCCTGCGAGCCGAGCAGGCCGTCCGCCTCGTCCAGGCTGGTGTAGGACGCGTTGACGGTAACGCCCTTGGCAATCGTGTAGTCGACGCTGGCGAGCGACGCGGCGGCCCGGTCGGTGCCGAGCGGCACCTCCTGCTGCAGGCCGAAGGTCGGATCGAGATAGGTGTGATCGTCCGCCTTCTGGCTGTAGCCGAGACTGAGCTTGAGCCCCGGCGCGACGGCAAAGCCGCCGCCGGCATAGGCGCCGCCCGAAGCAAAGCCGAGGATCGGATTGACGCCGCCGGTCGACGGATCGAAGTCCGAGCGCAGGTCGAAGCCGCTGCCGGCCATCAGCGCATGCGCGCCGCTGCCCTCGCCGAGGTGCAGCTCGATGCCGGCGTCGCGGTTGGCGGCGACGAACTCGGAATGGAACGGCCCGTCGCCGCTGCGCGTCTCGTCCGGCGTGGACTCCGTCGTCGTCAGGGCGAGATTCCAGGTGCCGTCGCCGAGCGGCACGGACTGCGAATCGAAGTCCAGGGATTTGACGCCATGCGCCCAGTCGATCAGGCGCTGGTAGAGATAGGCCTGGAACGGATTGGACGAGCCGTTGACGTTCTGGCTCTTGCCGATCAGCGCCGAACTCAGCGGGATCGTGAAGTCGCGATAGGTCGAGCCGATCGGCTCGAAGGCGACGATATAGGCGTTCTTCTGTTGCCACAGATTGAGCTGGCCCGGGTTCAACACCGAGGATTTGAGCGCCGCCGGCGACCAGTTCGGCAGCAGCGGCGTGGACGCCTGCTTGTTGGTGTAAGTGAACGGCTGGTAGACGACCAGGTTGTTGAAGTTGAGCGGCGACTGCGATGCCTGGATGTTGAGCTCGCCCCAGCCATAGACCGGATCGACGCCCGGCGCGCCGAGATCGGTCGCCGATTGCAGGATGATCTGCACGGTTTCCGCCGCATGCTGCTCCAGCCACGGCCAGCGCGCCTGCAATAGCGCGACGGCGCCCGTCACCAGCGGCGCGGAGAACGACGTGCCGCTCATGCGGGTGACGCCGCCATTGTTGTCCGATACGAGGTCCAGCTCGCCCGGTGCCACGAGGTAACGGTATTTCAGCTTGTTCTGCTCGGCGCAGAGCCCAAGAACCGTGAAGCAGGATTCGCCCGGCGTGTTGGAGAACGGCGAGATCGTGCCGTCGGGCCCGACCGAGCCGACGATCAGCAGGTTGTCCGGCGCCTGCAGGCCGAGCAGCCAGGGGACATTCTGGGTCTGCGTCACGCCCTCATTGCCGGCCGCCTTGACGATGACGAGCCCGCCCTTGCGGGTGCTGAGCAGCGAACCGCTGAGGATGTCGACCCATTCGTTGGACACGGTGGCGCCGGGCACGCCGAGCGAGGCGTTCACGACATGGGCGCCGCTGTCGTAGAGCGCGGCGATGCCTTGCGCGACGTCGCTCCAGCTTGCCGTGCCGGTGGCGTCGAACGGGTTGTAGAGATGGATTTCGGAATTGGGCGCGACGCCCATGACGCTGTAGCCGTCCTCTTGCCCGGCGATCAGGCTGGCAACGGCCGCGCCGTGATCGTTGACGTACATCTTGTAGCCGCCGACGAATTTCAGCTTGCCGACATCGGCATCGGCGGCGGTGAAGGTCGAATCCAGCAGACCGACGACGACGTTGTTGCTGCCTTGCGTCTGGGCCAGCAGCGGCGACCAGTGCACCGCAGGCATCCACCAGTCGACATGATCGACGCCGGTGAAGTTCATCAGCCCGTCATACCAGTTCAGGAAGAAAAAGGAGCGGGTGGCCGCGTCCGCGTTCGCCAGCGACGCCGGATCGTTGGGATCGATGCCGTATTTCGCCAGCATCTGGTTCGCGAAACCGTCGTCGAAGTCCTTGCCGGTCGCCTTCTGAACGGCGGGGCCCCAAACGCCCGCCGCCTGGCTGAGGAAATCCTTCAACTGGCCCTGCAGACCGGAATAGTCGGTCGCGTTCGCGGCCTGGAGCTGCGACCAGGTGCTGTTGATGGCGCCCCATTGCGGGCCCGCCGCCTGCCAATACGGCCCCACGGTCGCGAAGAACGGGTTGATGCTGCCGTAGAACGGATTGATGTTGCCCCAGAACTGGTCGGTGTTGCCGTAGAACGGGTCGATGCTGCCGTAGAACGGATTGATGTTGCCCCAGAACGGCGTGATGTTGCCCCAGAACGGGCTGATCTGGCCGTAGAAGGGATTGATCGAACCGTAGAACGGGTTGATCGAGCCATAGAACGGGTTGATGGAGCCGTAGAACGGCGTGATCGGCCCATAGGTCGGCGTCGTGTCGGTCGAGAGGCGCTTGTCGTCCGCCGCTGCCGCGTTTGCCGCCAACACACAAGCCAACGCAGCGCTGGCGAAAAGCCTTTTGCGAACCACAATACACCCCACCCGACGGTCGTATTTTTACTTACGTGGGATGTTGCCAGCGGCGTCTTAAGCGGGGGTAAATCCAATGCTACACGGATACCAATTGCAAAGGTGCGATTAATTTTCCGTTGCCGCGCGGCCGGCGCTTAACCGTGTTCAGGACGCCCGTGCGGCCTGGTTCGCCGCCTGTCCACGCCGGACGCGCGCCATCGGCAGATGCACCCGCGCCGTCGTGCCGACGTCGACCTCGCTCGTCATCGTGAAGCGGCCGCCATGCAGCTGGACCAGCGATTTCACGATCGGAAGTCCCAGGCCGACGCCGCCATGCAGGCGCGCATAAGCGCTCTCGGCCTGGCCGAACGGCTCCATGACGACGGCGAGCTTGTCGTCCGGGATGCCGATGCCGTTGTCGGCGACGACGATGTCGATGCCGTCCGCGGCCGGCTCGATGCGAACCTCGATCCGGGCGTCGTCGCCGGTGAACTTCAAGGCGTTCGACAGCAGATTGACCAGGATCTGGCGCAGCCGTTTGTCATCGCCGCGCACGCGGACATAACCACTGCTGCTTTCGAAGCGGATGGCTTTCGCCGCCGAGCGCTTGTCGTTCGCGATCTCGCCGAGCGCGCCGTCCACGACCTCGCCGAGCACAAGATCGTTTTCCGCCAGCGTCACCGCGCCGGCATCGATGCGCGCCATGTCGAGGATGTCGTTGAGAATCGTCAGGAGATTCTGACCGCTGGTGTGGATGTCAGAGGCATATTCCTTGAGCTTGGCACCGGCGACGGCGCCGTGCGCCATGATCTCGGAGAAGCCGATGATCGCGTTCAGCGGCGTACGCAGTTCGTGGCTCATATTCGCCAGGAAGTGGCTCTTGGCGCGGTTGGCCTGCTCGGCGGCCTCCATGGCCACGCGTAGATGCGATTCGACCTCGATCCGGCGCACGATCTCCACGTCGCGCTCGGCAAGCGTCCGGGTCAGCTCGATATTGGCCCTAGTGATCGCGTTGCGGTGGCGGCGGACCAGCAGATGGCGCCAGCCGATCCACAGCATGAACACCAGGCCGCCCAGCAGCAGCGCGGCGAAGATCACCGTCTGGGTGGCGGCGCGCGACTCGCGCAGGCTGATGTCGCGCTTGAGCTGGTCCGACTGCAGATGCTCGATTTCCAGCTGCTGATTGGTGAAGTCGAATTGCGCGCCGATAAGCGCCAGGTTGGCGGAGGCCGCGAGCGACTGGCCCTGGTCGTCCAGCCGCTTGAACGCCTCCAGATGCGCCAGCGCCAGGGCGTAATTGCCCTTGGCCCGATACACCTTGTAGGCGATCTGGTGCATGTCGCGGAACGGCGAGATCGTGGTCGCCAGGTCGACGCCGTGAAAGGCCTTTTCCAGATCGCGCGTCGCCGCGTCGAGCGCGCCGCGCTCATATTCGGTTTCCGCCTTGATGCCCCAGACGAACGGCGCCCAGCCGTTCTCGTCGTTTTTTCCGAGCAGCCTGAGCGCCTGGTCCGCGGCCCGCATCGCCAGCGCGAACTGATGCTGCTTGGCATAGACGGCGGCGATGTTGGTCAGGATGCGCGCTTCGAGAAAGGCGCTCTTGAGCGATCTACCGATCTCCAGTGCCTTTGCGAAATCCTTCAGCGCCGCGTCGTAGCGCCCCAGCTGCAGCAACGCGAAACCGATATTGTTGGAGACGGAGAGCGCGATCGCGGGATCTTCGGAGTAGACCCGGCCGGCCTCGCGATAATAGCGAATCTGGCGGTCGAAATCGCGGGCCTCGCCGTAAATGCTGCCCAGGCCCTGCAGCGCGATCGACTGGCCGCGCGCCTGGCCGAGGCGGGAGAATATGTCGTGCGCCTTCTGGTAGCTCTTGAGAGACAGCGCCACGTCGCCGTCGCTGTCGGCCAGCCGCGCGTTGGAGAGCGCCAGATCGCCGTCGAGCCTGGACAGCTTGCCGTCGGTGGCCGCGATGCGGATGGCGCGGTCCAGGACCGTGCGCGCCTCCAAGGGCTTGTTGGTGCGCGTCAGCGCCTCGGCCTCCAGCCACAGGCTGGTCGCGACGGCCTCGTTCTGGCGCTGCGAGCGCGCGAGCTTTTCGGCGATCGCGGCGGCGGCTTGTGCGGTCCTGAGCGCCGCCTTGGGATCGGCCATCATCGTCTTCTTGGCGTCGGCCACCAGCGCATCCAGCCGCGCCCAGCCGGGCGCCTCGTCGGCGGTGCGCACGGCCGCGGACGCGCCGGCGCCAAAGACGCCGAGCAGGCACAGAGCTAACACTGCGACCGAACGCATACGCATCGGCGCAGAATGCTGGAAAGTTCTTGCTGAACGCTTAGCTGTGAGCGCGCCGGCGCAGGAAGCTCGCCTTGTGTATCAAAACGGCACAAAAGGGGCGTCGCCCCGGCGCCGTGCCGCGTAGCGCCCGAAGAACAGGATATAGGCGTAGGCCGGCACCATGAGGCAGAGGAAGACAAGCTGAAAGCCGAACAGGCCCTTCAGATGCGCGAAGAGTTGCGGCAGCACCGCGCCGCCCGCGATCCCCATGACCATGATCGCCGAGCCGGTCTCGGTGAGGCGGCCAAGGCCCTTGATGCCGAGCGGGAAGATCGCGGGCCACATCATCGCATTGGCGAAGCCGAGCGCCGCGACGAAGCCGACCGAGACATAGCCCGTGCTGAGAAACGCCGCCGTCGCCAGCCCGAGGCCGAGCACGGCGGAAAACGAAAGATAGGTCTTCTGGGCGACGAAGCGCGGGATGACGACGAGCCCCACGCCATAGCCGGCCAGCATGGCGACCAGGGTGAAGGCCGTGAAGAACTTGGTCTGGTCGAGCGGCAGGCCGAAGCCGTTGCCATAAGTGCCGATCGCGTCGCCGGCCAGGACCTCGACGCCGACATAGAAGAAGATGCACAGCACGCCGAGCCAGAGCTGCGGCTGCGCGAAGATGCCTCGCGTCGGCGCGCCACCGGCGTTCGCCCGGTCGCCGATCTCCGGCAGCGGCGACAGCGCGACCAGCAGCGCGAGCAGCGCCAGCAGCGCCGCCATCGCCATGTAGGGACCATAGATCTTGCCGGCGAACGCGTTGAGCAGAGCCTCTTTCGCGGCCGCATCGGGCGCGGCCGCCACCGCGTCGGCGAAACCGCCGATGCCGCGCATCACGAAATAGCCGAACAGCAGCGGTGCCAGGATGCCGGCCGCCTTGTTGCAGATGCCCATGAAGGCGATGCGTTGCGCCGCGCTGTCGATCGGGCCCATGACCGAGACATAGGGGTTGGAGGCGGTCTGCAGCAGCGACAGGCCGGCGCCGATAACGAACAGTCCGGCGAGCGCGCCGGGAAAAATCCGCCAGGTGGCGAAGGCACCGAAGGCGGCGGCGCCCAGCGCCATCGTCAGGAGCCCGAGCGCCATGCCTTTCTTCATGCCGGTCCGGCGCAGCACGCGCGCCGCCGGCAGCGAGAAGACGAAATAGGAGATGTAGAAGGCGAACGGCACGAGGAAGGCGACGCTGTCGTCCACCGTGAAGGCGAGCTTGACGAAGGTGATGAGCGGCCCGTTGAGCCAGGTCACGAAGCCGAAGATGAAGAACATCGCGCCGATGATCGCCATCTGGGCGACGGGCGAGGCCTTCGGCACGGCTGCTGCGACTGTCATCGAACCCCCTCGCCGGACGGCGCCGGCGAATTCAAGAAGGCTGGGCGCCGAAGAGCAAGCGGGAATGCGCGCCGCAGCGGCCGAATCGGCCCGGCGCTGTTGAAGTGAACCCTGGAAAATGCATCAATTCGGGCGCTCGAGGCATTCGTCTTCGCGTGAAATGGGGCAAACCGACATGGAACATTTTCACATACCGCATCCCAGACTGCTGGAGCGCGCCAAGGCCGGAGCGCCCACCACGGAAAACGAGCACATCGGGTTCAATGGCCGTCTGGCCATCCTGATCACGAACAGCGTCGGCACGATGTGGTGTGCCTATGTTTTCGCCTGCATCGCGCTGATCAGCCTGCCGGAGGCCATTCACGGCGGCACCGCGACGCTGGTGGCATGGATCGCCCAGACGTTCCTGCAATTGGTCCTGCTGTCGGTGATCATGGTGGGGCAAAAAGTGGCGGCCCAGGCGTCCGACAAACAGGCGCTGCAAACCTATCAGGACGCCGAAGCGCTTCTGAAGATACAGGACGACGTGCACCGGCTGGTCAAACTGAGCACGGGGCTGACGCAGGAAATCCACGAAATGATCGCCGCCACCGCCAAGGAGCGCGCGGTGGTGCCGCCTGCGTGACTCGAACACGCGACCCCCGCATTACGAATGCGGTGCTCTACCGGCTGAGCTAAGGCGGCTTACCAAAAGCGGGCGGAAACTACGCAGTCCCACGCGCAACTGCAATAAAGGATTTCCCTAAAGGAAACCTGACTTTTTTGCCGTTGCCCCGGCCGGAACGGGGGGCCATGCTGGACAAAACCGCACCAAGAAGCGCCCATGCTGACCAAAGCCGACGATTTCCCGGTGCACCAGCTGCCGGAGCCGATTGCCACGTCCGGGACGGACCGGAACTTCTACGACCGCTACTTCTTCAACGGCTATTCGCCGGACGGCGATGTCTTCTTCGCCGTGGCGCTGGGGGTTTATCCCCATCTCAACGTGATGGACGCCGCGCTGTCGGTGATCGACGGCGGGGTGCAGCACAATCTGCGCGCCTCGCGCCTGCTCCACATGGAGAGGCTGGACACCACGGTCGGGCCCATCGCCGTCGAGGTGGTCGAGCCCCTGAAGACCCTGCGCATCCGCGTCGGCGACAATCCGCATGGCATGAAATGCGACATCACCTTTCATGCCCGCGCCCTGCCGGTCGAGGAGCCGCGCTTCACCTACCGCCAGGGCCCGCGCACGGTGATGGATTACACCCGCCTGACGCAGAACGGCTCCTATGACGGCTGGATCGAGGTCGCGGGCAGGCGCATCGCATTGAGCCGCGCGCGCATCGTCGGCACGCGCGACCGCTCCTGGGGCGTGCGGCCCATCGGGCTCGGCGATCCGCAGGGCGTGGCGCCGCCACGCGCGCCGCAATTCTACTGGCTGTGGTCGCCGCTGAACTTCCCCGACCGTTTCATGCTCTACCATAACAACGCCAATGCCGACGGCACGCCGTGGAACACCGCCTCGGTGATCGGCGGGACCGGCGCGGCGAAGGCCGAGCACATGGCGAGCTGCCGTTCGACCATCGCCTACAAGCAGGGCACGCGGCACGCCCAGCGCGCCACGATCGAGACCAAGGATGCCGACGGCGGCGAATGGCACGCCGAACTGACGCCGAAATTTCATTTCTACATGTCGGGCATCGGCTACGGCCATCCCGAATGGGGCCATGGCCACTACAAGGGCGAGAACGCGCTCGGCTACGATTCCTACCGCATCGACGACGTCAACGAGAACGAGCCGCGCTTCCAGCACATCCAGGCCTTCGTCACCGCGAGACTGACAGGCCCGGGCGGCGTCGTGGCGGACGGCGTCGGCGTCTTGGAGCAGCTGGTGGTCGGTGCCTTCGCCCCGCACGGCTTGACGGGCGTGTTCGATCCCGCGCCATGAGCGAATTGTCCCAGAAGCTTCAGGCCTATCTGCGCACCAAGCTCGCGGCGCCCGATCTCGCCGTGAGCGGCCTGGCGCGCATTCCGGGCGGCGCATCGCGCGAGACCTATCGTTTTCGCGCGCATTATGACGGAAGCGAGCGCGGACTGATCCTGCGCCGCGATCCGCCGGCCAGCCTGATCGAGACTGAACGCGCGGCCGAATACCGCGCCTATGAGGCGTTCCACGGCCTCGGCCTGCCGGTACCGGCGCCGGTGGTGCTGGAGCTCGACGCCGCGCCGCTGGAGCGGCCGTTCTTCATCATGGAGGAGATCGAGAACTGCCAGACCGGCTCGATCATGTCGCCCGATCCTTATGGGCCGCATCGCGACAGCGTCGGCCGGCAGTTCTACACGGTGCTCGGCCGGATCGCCGCGGTCGACCCGCGCGACGTCGGCCTCGGCGATTTCGAGGGCGAGACCGACATCCACAACGTCGCGATGCACGAAGTGGCGCGCTGGGAAAAAGTCGTCGAAGAGGACGAGCGCGAGCCGCAACCCATCGCGCGTGCCGCGATCCGCTGGCTGAAGCGCAATCCGCCGCCGCCGGCGCAGAAGATATCGGTGGTGCATGGCGATTATCGCACCGGAAATTTCCTGTTCGACGACGGCGGCACGATCCGCGCCATCCTCGACTGGGAGATGTCGCATCTGGGCGATCCACTCGAAGACCTGGGCTGGGCCATCGATCCGTTGTGGGCCGGCGGCAATGCCGCGTTTCCCGGCGGCATGATCGCGCGCGCCGAGGCCATCCGCATCTGGGAGGAGACCAGCGGGCTGAAGGCCGATCCCGAGGCGCTGCAGTGGTGGGAGATCTTCGCCAGCCTGAAGGGCGCGGCGATCTGGATCTCGGCGGCGTGCGAATACGCCGAAGGGCGCAACATCGATCCGATCAACGCCTTCTCGGGCTGGTTCTGCCTCTCCTTCCACAACAAGGTGCTGGCCGATCGGCTGGCAGCGCTGTCATGAGCCCCGAAGTCGGCACCATCCTCGGCCTCACCACGCAGAAGATCGCCAGCGGCTTCGGCGCCGACGGCGCGGCGTTCGCCGCCGGCACGGCCGGCCTCTTGGCCATGGTGCTGTCGCTGTCCGCCAAGGAATACGACCGCGCCGCCGACATCCGCTGCGCCGAGAACAACGACCTGCGCGCGCTGTTCGCGGCGCTGGCGCCCGGCGTGCGCGATGCGGCGCTGAAGGCGAAGCTCGAGGACGCCGCGGCGGCGAAGGACGCATCGCTGCGGATCTCGGCGCTCAACGAGAGCAATTACGCGCTGCGGCGCCTGCTGACGGCGCTGCAGATCGACGCCGAGGACAATGGCGCGCGCGACGCGGAACGGCGTATATGGGCCGTCCTCAAAGCGATGGCCGACCGCCGCCTTGTCCAACTTGGCCCCTGAACAGACCGCCGCCTCGCCGATCGCACTGCGTCTGTCCGCCGCCTGGGGCGCCTGGGGGCTGAGCGGCGGCATCTACACGCCGTTCTTCGGCGCCTGGCTGGCCTGGAAAGGGATGAATCCGGCCGAGATCGGCACGCTGCTGTCGGCCGGCATGCTGCTGCGCGTGATCGTGCCGCCCGTCACCGGCATCATCGCCGATGCGCGCGGCGACCGGCGCGGCGTCATGATCGTGCTGATCGCCCTGCAATTCCTGGGCTATCTCGGACTCAACTGGGCGCTGGCGCCGGCCGCGATCTTCCTGTTCGCGGTGACCGCCAACGTCACCGGCAGCGCCGCCGGGCCGTTGCTGGACAGCGTCAGCACGCGGCTGGCGGAGCGCTTCGGCTTCGATTACGGCCATGTGAAGCGGTGGAATTCGATCACCTTCGCGGTCGCCAACGTGCTTTCCGGCCTTGCGGTGACGCGCTGGGGCCTCGTGGTGCTGGCGCCGTGGCTGGCGGCGTCGCTGGCGCTGGCGTTCGCCGGGATCTGCTTTCTTCCCGCGCCGCCGCGGGCGCGCGCGCCGGGGCAGTTCGGCATCAAGCTGCGCGCGACGCTGGCCGAAGCGCGCGAGCTGATCGGCTCGGCGTCGTTCGCGCTGTTCCTGCTGGCGGCGAGCTTCGACCAGGGCAGCCATGCCTTCTATTACGGCTATGGCGGGCTGCATTGGCAGCAGCTGGGCTATAGCGGCACGGTGATCGGGCTGATCTGGCCGCTCGGCGTGGTCGCCGAGGCGATGCTGTTCTCGGTCTCGCTGCAACTGTTCCGCGCCATCGGCGCGACGCGGCTGTTGCTGCTGGGCGGGCTCGGCTGCGTCCTGCGCTGGACGGTGCTCGCCTTCGATCCGCCGTTCGGCTTCGTCGTGCTGGTGCAGTTCCTGCACGGCGCGACCTATGCGCTGGCGCATCTGGGCGCGATGTATTTCATCCTGAAAGCCGTGCCGCCGCGCCTGTCGGCTACGGCGCAGAGCCTCTATGCGGTGATGTCCAACGGCGTCGTGATGGGCGCGGCAACCTTCGCGTCGGGACCGCTCTACGCCGCCTATGGCGGGCGGACCTATCTCCTGATGGCAGCGATGGGCGCGGTGGCGATGCTGTTCGCCTGGGGGCTGGGCCGGGCCTGGCATGGCGGACGCATCACGCAAGGCGGCGATGACGAGGCGAGCGACGCGATCTGAGCATATGTGACGGTCGCGCGATCTGGCGCGAACCGCTCACACTTCGCGGGATCGCGCTGCAGATTTGTCGGTCGCGCGATCTGGCGCGAACCGCTCACACTTCACGGGATCGCGCTCCGTGCGGGTGCGCCTTTTCGTAGACTTCCATCAGCTTGCTGGTGTCGATCGCGGTGTAGGTCTGCGTCGTCGACAGCGAGGCGTGACCGAGCAGTTCCTGCACGCTGCGCAGATCGCCGCCATTGGCCAGCAGGTGCGTGGCGAAGGAGTGGCGCATGGCGTGCGGCGTGGCGCGTTCGCCGAGGCCCAGCGCACCGCGCAGCCTTTGCATGAGCAATTGCGCCTCGCGCGGGCTCATCGGCTTGCCGCGGCGCGAGAGGAACAGCGGCGCGTCCTTGGCGCCGGCGAAGGGGATCAGCGCCGCATAGGCCGCGATGGCATCGCGCACCTGTGCCAGCACCGGCACGACGCGTTCCTTGTTGCCCTTGCCGAGGATGGTCAGCGACGGCGGCAGCGGCACGTCGCGGCGTCTGAGGCTCAACGCTTCGGAGATGCGCAGGCCCGCGCCGTAGAGCAGCGTCAGCAGAGCCGCGTCGCGCGCTCCCAGCCATTCGATATCGTGCTCGCCGGCCACGTCGATGGCGCGCACCGCGTCATTTTCGCTGAGCGGCCGCGGCAGGCCGCGGCGGACGCGCGGCGTGCGCACGGCGCGCGCGGCGGGGCTGTCCAGGATGTCCTCGCGCGCCAGGTAGCGGAAGAAGCCGCGCACCGCGGCGAGCGCGCGCTGCACGCCCTTGGGGCCCAGGCCTTCGGAGCGGCGCACGGTGACGAAGGCGCGGATATCGGCGGGGCTGAGCCTCGCCAGCGCGCGTGTGGTCGGCGCGCCGCCGAGATGGCCGTGTAGGAAAGCCAGGAAACGCGCCAGGTCGTCGCCATAAGCGCGCAGCGTGTGCGGACTGGCGCGCCGCTCATGGGCGAGTGAGGCCAGCCACGCTTTCTTCAGATCTTCGGCAGATCGAGCCATGCCCGTATCGCCCGCTCGAGCGCGCGCGCGGCGAAGCGCAGATCGGTCGCCTTGCCCTCGTCCTCGAAGGCATGCTCGGCCACCGCGCCGAGCACGAAGAGAGCCGCCGGCGCCTCGCGGCCGATCTTGACGCGGAAGGCGGCGAGGCTGCGGAACTCCGCGCCGCCGGCACCGAGCAGCAATTCGCCGCCGCCGGAGAGGATGGCGCCGGTGCCGTCGCGGCCGAGCACCGCTTCGGTGGTGCCGACGGGGATCAGGCGCACGCCTTCGGTGCGGGTGCGCGCGACGCCGCCATCGCCCTCGACGCAGATCGCGGCGCGGTCGGCGCCGAAGGACGGCGCGGCGGCGATCACCACGGCAATGGCCTCGGCGAAGCTGCGCGCGTCGATCAGGTCGAGCACGAAGCGGCGCACGCCCTCACCCATGCGGACCGATGAGCTCTGCGCCCCGAGCAGGCCGTCGCGTTCGGCCTTGAGGGTCGCGATCTCGGCGCTGAGCTTGTCGATCACGAAGCGCTGGAAATCGCGCACCTCGCCGATGTCGGCGCGCTCCGGCAGCAGCAGCGCCAGGAGTTCGCCGTCCGCGGCAAGCTTGCCGCGGTTCATCCTGATATAGGCCTTTACCGCCTCCGCCGCCGCTTGCGCCGGTGGGGCGGCTTTCGCCTGTTCGGTCATTCGTCCCTGATTCTGACGCCGGCCTTCTTGGCATCCGCCAGGAAAGCCGCCAGCCCCTTGTCGGTCAGCGGGTGATTGAGAAGCGACTTGAAGACGTCGACCGGAACGGTCGCGATGTCGGCGCCGGCGAGCGCGCAATTGCGGATATGCGGCACGCCGCGGATCGAGGCCGCGAGCACCTGCGTCTCGTAGCCGTAATTGTCGTAGATGGCGCGAATCTCGCGGATCAGGTCCATGCCGTCCTGCCCGGCATCGTCGAGCCGGCCGATGAACGGCGAGATGAAGCTGGCGCCCGCCTTGGCCGCCATCATCGCCTGCACCGGCGAGAAGCACAGCGTGACGTTGACCATCAGCCCATCGCCGCGCAGGGCGCGGCAGGCGGCGAGCCCATCCCAGGTCAGCGGCACCTTGATGGCGATGTTCTTGGCGATCTTGGCGAAGACCTTGGCCTCGGCGAGCATGCCCTTGGTGTCGGTCGCCAGCACTTCGGCGCTGACCGGACCCGCGACCGACGCGCAGATCTCCTTCAGCGACTCGACGTAGTCCATGCCGTTCTTGGCGGCAAGCGACGGATTGGTGGTGACGCCGTCAACCAGGCCGGTTTCGGCCCACTTGGCGATTTCTTTCGGGTCGGCGGTGTCGAGGAAGAGTTTCATGGGACCACTATGGGGTTGACCCGGCAGAATCACCATACGAATTGTATCGCATGAAACACGCGGCGCCACGACCGGCCGGGGATTTGTTGTTGCAGCCCGCGCCGCGCGCCGGGGTTCTGCTGCCTTTGCCGTTGTCCGGCGCCTACGACTACAAGCTGCCTAAGGGTACAAACGCGGCGCGCGGCCTGTTGGTTTCGGCGCCGATCGGCCCACGCGAGGCGCTGGGCGCGGTTTGGGGCGCGGCAGAAGGAAGCGTCGGCGACAACCGCCTGAAAGAGGCCGTGCCGCTCGCAGGGTTGCCCGCGCTTTCGCACAAGCTCTGCGATTTCGTCGATTGGGTGGCGAGCTACACGCTGTCGCCGCCGGGCATGATCCTCGCCATGGTGCTGCGCAGCGCAAAAGCCTTCGCGCCGGAGACGATGCGCACGGCTTATGTCCGCGGCGGTGCGACGCCGAAGCGCCTGACGCCGGCGCGGGCGCGTGTCCTTGCCGTCGCCGAAGACGGTCTGGCCCGCAGCGTGCCGAGCCTGGCCGAGGAGGCCGGCGCCAGCCCGGCCGTGGTGCGCGGCCTGATCGAGAGCGGCGCGCTGGCGGCGACGCAATTGCCAGAGTTCGCGGCTTTCGCGGTGCCGGATCCGGCGCTGGCGGCGGCCGCGCTCAACGGCGACCAGCGCCGCGCGGCCGACGCGCTCAAGGCCGATGTCGCGGCGCAGCGTTTCGCGGTCAGCCTGCTCGACGGCGTCACCGGCTCGGGCAAGACCGAGGTCTATTTCGAGGCCATCGCCGAGGCGTTGCGCCGCGAGCGGCAGGTGCTGATCCTGCTGCCGGAGATCGCGCTGACGGTGCAGTTCCTCGAACGCTTCGCCGAGCGCTTCGGCTGCCGGCCGGCGGAATGGCATTCCGACCTGTCCTCAAAGGAGCGCACGCGGACCTATCGCGCCGTCATGAACGGCGATGCACGGGTCGTGGTCGGGGCGCGCTCGTCGCTGTTCCTGCCGTTCCGCGCGCTCGGGCTCATCGTCATCGACGAGGAGCACGAGCAGGCCTTCAAGCAGGAAGACGGCGTCATCTATCACGCGCGCGACATGGCGGTGGTGCGGGCGCGGTTCGAGCAATGCCCAGTGGTGCTGGCCAGCGCCACACCGTCGCTGGAGACCTATGTCAACGCGCTCAGCGGGCGCTATGCGCATCGCCGGCTATACGGGCGGCATGGCGCGGCGACGCTGCCGGTGACGCGGCTGATCGATCTGCGCCACGAAAAGACGGAAGCCGGCTCGTGGCTGTCGCCGCCCCTGCGCGATGCGGTCAGCGCGACGCTGGCGGCGGGCGAGCAGGCCATGCTGTTCCTCAACCGCCGCGGCTATGCGCCGCTGACGCTGTGCGCCGGCTGCGGCCACAAGATGACGTGCCGCGACTGCTCGTCCTGGCTGGTCGAGCATCGCTACCGCAAGCGGCTCGCCTGTCATCAATGCGGCTATGAGACCGCGACGCCGCCCAAATGCCCCGCCTGCAATGCGCAAGGCACGCTGATCGCCTGCGGCCCGGGCGTCGAGCGCGTGGCGGAGGAATTCGGCGTGCTGTTTCCGCAGGCGCGCGTGGCCATCGCCTCGTCGGACACGATGCACGGGCCGCTCCAAACCCAGGCCGCCATCCGCGCCATGGCCCGGCGCGAGATCGACGTCCTGATCGGCACGCAGATCGTCGCCAAGGGGCATCATTTTCCGCAGCTGACGCTGGTCGGCGTGATCGATGCCGATCTCGGCGGCTCGGATGGCGATCTCAGGGCGCGCGAGCGGACCTTCCAGCTCCTGCACCAGGTGGCGGGCCGCGCCGGACGCGCCGAGAAGCCGGGCCTGGTGCTGATGCAGACGCGCAACCCCGCGGACCTCGTCATGGCGGCGCTCGCCGCCGGCGACCGCGACGCCTTTTACGAGCAGGAGCGGGTGTTCCGCGAGCGCGCCGGCGCGCCGCCGTTCGGCCGGCTGGCGGCGATCATCCTGTCCAGCCACGACAGCGTCGCGGTGCAGGAGGCCGGGCGGACGATGGCCCGGGCCGCACCGGCGGCGAAGGGCGTGAAGGTGTGGGGGCCGACGCCGGCCTTCTATCACCTGCTGCGCGGCCAGACGCGCGAGCGCCTGCTGGTGCAGGCCGAGCGCAATGTCGACGTGCAGGCCTATCTGCGCGCCTGGCTGGCGGCGGTGAAAGTGCCCAACAAGGTGCGCGTCGCCGTCGACGTCGATCCGGTGAGTTTTTTCTGACCGCGCGGCGCGCTCGCCTCGCCTATTGCGCGTGCGAGCAGCTGTTCGTCGCCTTGACGAGGACCGGGATCGCGGCGGCGATGTCGTTGTCGGTGGCACTGACCAGCGGCGTGCGGTGCGACAGGGCGGCATGCACGGCGGGGACCGTGATCTGGCCTTTGCCGGCGAGGGTGAAATCCTGCTCCATCGCGGTCAGCAGGTCGAGGTTCAGGCCGCGGCCGCCATCGCCGAGCTGCCGGGCGAAGCACAGGCACTGGGCCTCGGCGAAGTCGGCGTCGTCGCAGACCTTGAAGAACGGCGTGGCGCGCAGAGCGGCGGCGTCCTCGGCGCGCGCGGCGAACGGCAGGGCGGCCAGAAGGAGGCAGACGACGAAGCCATAGCGTGCCAGCGATCCGGTCATCGCTTTGCGATCGCACGTTTGCGCGCCTTGATCTGGTTGCGTTTCAGGCTCGCCTTGACGAGTGCCTTGACCAGCGCGACAGGCAGCCGATCTTCGAGCGAAAGGCGCACTGTGCCGTTGGCCGTGCTGTAGCCCGCGAGCTCGGCCTTGAAGTCGGCGACGGCGGCGCCGGGATAGAAGCCGATATGGTCCTTGTAGGCCGCGAACCCGATGCGGGCCCCCTCGTATGTATAGAACGGCATGCCGTAGCGGATGGTCTCCTCCGCGCCCGGCGCCGCGGCTTTTACGATCGCACGCAGCTGCGCGAGCTTGGGCCGCGCCACGGCGGAGGCCGTCTTCAGATAGGCATCGACGTCCTTCGCGACCGGGCCGCTTTTCATTGATATCTCCGCACGTCCGCGAGGTGTCCTGCGATGGCCGCCGCGGCCGCCATGGCGGGCGACATCAGATGGGTGCGGCCGCCGCGGCCCTGGCGACCTTCGAAGTTGCGGTTCGAGGTCGAGGCGCAGCGCTCCTGCGGCGCCAATTTGTCGGCGTTCATGGCGAGACACATCGAACAGCCCGGCTCGCGCCATTCGAAGCCGGCGGCGAGGAAAATCTCGTCGAGGCCTTCGTCTTCGGCCTGCGCCTTCACCAGGCCCGAGCCCGGCACCACCATGGCGCCGACATGGGCGGCGACTTTCCTGCCGCGCGCGATGGCAGCGGCAGCGCGCAGGTCTTCGATGCGTCCATTGGTGCAGGAGCCGATGAAGACGCGGTCGATCTTCACACCGTCCAGGGCTTCGCCTGGCACCAGACCCATATAGGCAAGCGCGCGCGCGACGCCGGCGCGCTGCTGCTCGTCGGCGATCGCGGCGGGATCGGGCACGCGTCCGGTCACCGGCAGCGCCTGCTCCGGCGAGGTGCCCCAGGTCACCATCGGCACGATGTCGGCGGCGTCGAGCGCGATCTCGGCGTCGAATTTCGCGTCGGGGTCCGAGTGCAGCGTCTTCCAGTGCATCACTGCGTTCTCGAAGGCGGCCGCCTTGGGCGCGCGCGGCTTGCCGGCGACATAGGCGAAGGTCGTCTCGTCGGCGGCGATCAGACCGGCGCGGGCGCCTGCTTCGATCGTCATGTTGCACAGGGTCATGCGGCCCTCCATCGACAGGGCGCGGATCGCGTCGCCGGCATATTCGATGACATAGCCGGTGCCGCCGGCGGTGCCGATGCGGGCGATGATCGCGAGCGCGACGTCCTTGGCGGTGACGCCGATGGGCAGCGTGCCGTTCACCGAGACGCGCATGTTCCTGGAGTGCTGCGCCAGCAGGGTCTGCGTCGCCAGCACGTGCTCGACCTCGGAGGTGCCGATGCCGAAGGCGAGCGCGCCGAAGGCGCCGTGCGTCGACGTGTGGCTATCGCCGCAGACGATGGTAGTGCCGGGCAGCGTCCAGCCCTGCTCCGGCCCGACGATATGCACGATGCCCTGACGGATATCGTCCATGGCGAGATATTCGATGCCGAAGTCCTTCGCGTTGCGCTCCAGCGTCGCGATCTGCTCGCGCGATTCCGGATCGGCGATGCCCAGGGCGCGATCCTTGGTCGGCACGTTGTGGTCGGCGACGGTCAGCGTGAGGTCGGGGCGGCGCACCTTGCGATGCGTGTCGCGCAGGCCCTCAAAGGCCTGCGGGCTGGTCACTTCATGCACCAGATGGCGGTCGATATAGAGCATGGCGGATTCGCCGGGCGCTTCGTGCACCAGATGGGCGTCCCAGATCTTGTCGTAGAGCGTTTTCGGCATGACGGTCGCTGTCAGATTGTTGCGCTGCCGTATCAGGCCGCGCAATTTGGCGCAAGAACCACCTCAATGCCGGCTGAAATACAGTACGGTCATGATGACGACGATGGCGACGAACTGCGCCAGCACGCGCCAGCGCATCAGCCGGTTCGACCAGCTGACGGCGGTGTCGCCGCCTTTCCACAGCGTATAGAGCCCGGCCAGCAGGATGGTCACGACCACCGCCAGCACCAGTGCGACGACGAGCTTGCCGCTCATGCCGGCTTGGCCGGCGCGGTCGTGGGCGGCGGGGTGGCAGGACCCGGCACCCAGCCGGCGGCCTTCTGCGCCAGGTCGCGGAACTTGGAGGAGACCTGCTCCAGCTTCGCGGTCCATTCGGGATTGGGCGTCTGGCCTTCGATCTCCTTGAAATAGACCTGCATCAGGGCGGCGATGGCGATGGGCTCCATCACCGCCTTCTTGAGCGCGACGGCGAAGACCAGCGCCAGGCCGAAGGCCCAGAAGCTCGCGCCGCTGTGGAACAGCGCCACCAGCGCGCCGACCGGCGCCAGGAAGACGAGGAAGAGCAGGACGGTGAGGCCCCACATCAGAACCGACAGCCAGGCCGCGTTCTTGAGGAAATGCATGTAGTTCTGCGCGAACAGAATCAGCCCGTCGCGCGCCGTGCTCCAGGGGTTTTTGGTCTGGGTGCGGATCAGATAGGCGAGGATGATCTCGTCGACATAGGTCAGCGACATGCGCACGAAGCTCTCGGCGAGGCGGATCAGCTGCTGCAGCGCCGGGATCGGCAGGAACGAGGTGAAGAAGTTGACGCTGCCGAACAGCGAGCGCAGCACACCCTTTATCAGCTGGTCGACGCCGAACAGCACCGAGGATTCGGTGAAATGCGTCTTCACGAAGGTGGCGCCATAGGCGATCTGCCCCTGGCCGCCCGGAATCGGCTTGCCGTCATAGACCTCGACCAGCACGGCGATATGCGCCGCCTTCATCAGGTAGAGGATGTATTCGCGGGCGAAATAGAGCGCGCCGCTGAGCAGGGCGAAACCGAGCAGGCCGCCCCAGAAAGCCCCGCCGGCGGGTGCGCCGGGACCACTGCCCATATGGCCGAAGCCCCAGCCCAGCGCGCCGCCGATGCCGACGGTGAGCACATAGCCGAGCGCGATCCCGATATAGACGACGATGCGCAGCACGATGAATGGCAGCGTCTGCAGCACCATGGCGAGCGCGCGGCCGAAACTGAAATCCCACATCGCAAGCGATCCCTAAGGCCGGCGCCCCTATATCGGACGGCTCGCCGCCCCGTGCAAGAGCTTGAGCGGATGGCGCAGGCCGGTGCAGAATTGGGCGTTCCAAACAAGGACATCGAGCATGAGCGTCGTGCCCTATCTGACCATCCCCGGCGGCCGCGCCGCGGAGGCGGCGACCTTCTACATGATGCTGTTCGGCGCCACCGAAGGGACACGCATGCCGGCCGAGGACAACAAACGGCTGCTGCATTGCGCGCTGCATTTCGCGGGCGCCACGCTGTATCTCAGCGACGACTTCCACGGCCGCACGACGCCGGCGATGAGCGCGGTGTTCGTCGGCCTCGACACGCCGGCGCAGGTCGATGCGCTGATCGAGAACGCGAAACGGCTGGGCGCCACCGTCACGCGGCCGCCAGAGGACATGTTCTGGGGCGACCGCTTCGCCGAGTTCACCGATCCGTTCGGACATAGCTGGCAGGCCGGCGCGCCGAAGGGCTAGACACCGCACCAGCCCGCCCGGTGGCCGCCGTCATAGAGCCGCGCCAGGCCGGCGCGGACCATGGCTTCGCCGACGTCGCCGCGCGGGTCGGCGACGCTGGCATCGACCCGGCCGCCATATTTGTCGTAGCGCAGCGCGGACAGCCGGACCTCGCCGCCCGCGATCCGCCGGCTCAGATAATCGCGTGCCGCCTCGGCCCGGACCCGTTCGCCGTCGCAGCGGGCGCGCAGCTCGGGCGCGTCGATGCCGGCGATGCGCACCCGCACCGAAATCTGCTGGTCCAGCCAGATGGCGGCCGAGGCCTCGAAGGTGTCGCCGTCGACGATCCGGACCACCTGCGCGGTGACCGGTCCCGGGAAATACCTAGAAAAATCAGAGGCATAAGCGGTATTCAGCAACATAATTGTTCCGCACAAAATCATACCCCCCTCCCCCCTCCATCTGGTCCTCGCCACCGTCTTCGCTCCCGTCCACAATCCAGAATTCAATCTGAAGTTGTATTGGAACAAAGCGGCAACTTGGTCAAGGGAAATCAGGCCAGGAGGTCGATTTTCTCGTCGCTGAAATTGCCCGGCACGATGGTCACCGGAATCGCCTGGACGCCGCCGGCGAACAGCGTGACCAGGGGGCCCGGCCCCTCCTTGGCGGTGGCCGAGGCGAGCACGAGGATCGAGATGTCCTTGTCGGACTTGATCAGCTCCAGCAGCGCCTCGGCGGGGCGGCCGTCGGCGATGACGAGCTCGGGAATGATACCGGCCAGCTCGTTGACGGTCTTGGCGGCGCCATAGATCAGGCCTTCGGCTTCCTGGCGCGCCTCGTCCTTCATGATCTCCTCGACGCCGCGCCATTGCTGGAAGTCGGCCGGCTGGGCGACGCAAAGCAGCGTGACGCGGCCGCCCGTGTGCTGCGCCCGGCGCGCCGCGAAACGGATCGCGACCCGGCTCTCCACCGTCTTGTCGACGACGACCAGGAATTTGCGCGGACGGTCGAGGGAGGGCTCGCTCATGGCGGCGGATGCTGACACCATGGCGGGCGAGGCGGCAAGGGTGCGCGCATGACGATCGGCAGCGAAGACGAACTGGAGAAACTGCGCCATACCGGCCGTGTCGTGGCCGGGACCATGACCGCGATGGCGGCGGCGCTGGAGCCCGGCATGACGACGGCCGAACTCGACGCGCTCGGCCGCGAGCTGCTGGCGCGTGCCGGGGCGCGGCCGGCGCCGGAATCGACCTACAAGTTTCCCGGCGCGACCTGCATCTCGGTATCGCCGGCCATCGCGCATGGCATTCCGGGGCCGCAGGTGCTCAAGGCCGGCGACCTGGTGAACATCGACGTCTCGGCCGATATCGACGGCTACTACGCCGACACCGGCGGCAGCTTCGCGATTCCGCCGGTTGCGGAAAAGACCGCGCGCCTGTGCCGCGACGGCAAGCGCGCGCTGTGGAGCGGCATCCGCGTGGTCAAAAGCGGCATCCCGCTGCGCGAAATCGGACGCGCCATCCAGAGCTTCGCCGACAAGAACCGCTACACGCTGATCCGCAACCTGGCGAGCCACGGCGTCGGCGCGGCGCTGCACGAAGAGCCGGGACAGATCCCGACCTGGTACGAACCGAACGACCGGCGGCGCATCACCGAGGGCCTCGTCTTCACCATCGAGCCGTTCCTGTCGACCGGCTCGCACCTGGCGGTCGACGGCGACGACGACTGGACGCTGTTCGCCGACGGCGGGCACGCGACGGTGCAGTACGAACACACCATGGTCGCGACGCGGCGCGGGGCGGTGGTGCTGACGCTGGGGTGAGCGCCGGTTATCTCATCTCCCAGCCGCGCCGATGCATGCAAAATTCATGGCGGCGAAACGCTGCTTGAACTTCGTTGCTGCCCGCGGAATTCGGCAGCACGGGCGACAGCCGGTCGCAGATTTTCACATCGATCATGGCAAGGTCGGCGTCCCTTCCCTTCCCCGTGATGTCATACCAGCGAAAGTCACTCTTGTCGGTGCATCCCGCGGCAAGCGACGACAAGACAAGCGCCAGAAAGGCAGCTGAAGATTTCAACCGCATCGCTGCATATTCCGTTCTCGGCTGCCCGTGTCGGTCACGACACGAACTTTCCCTTCAGCCTGTAGATCAGCTCCAGCGCTTCCTTCGGTGTCAGCGTGTCGGGTTCGATGGCGCGCATCGCTTCTTCAAAGCCATCGGGCTTTTTCTTTCGGCCTGCCGCTTCGCTGCTTGAGGCCGAAAAGAGCGGCAGGTCGTCGATGCGGGCGAGCGGCTTGTGGCCTTCGCGGCCTTCGTCCAGCGCCTTCAGAACTTCTTCCGCGCGGTTGACGACGGCCTGGGGAAGCCCGGCCAATTTCGCGACATGGATGCCGTAGGAGCGGTCGGCGGCGCCGGGCGCGACTTCGTGCAGGAAGACGATGCTGTCGTTCCATTCGCGCACCCGCATGGTGACGCAGGCGAGCGACGACAGGCGCTCCGCCAGCGCCGTCATCTCGTGGTAATGCGTCGCGAACAGGGCGCGCGAGCGGTTCTTCTCGTGCAGGTGCTCGGCGGTCGCCCAGGCGATGGCGAGGCCGTCGAAGGTCGCCGTGCCGCGGCCGATCTCATCGAGGATGACGAAGCTCTTTTCCGTCGCCTGGTTGAGGATGGCGGCGGTCTCCACCATCTCGACCATGAAGGTCGAGCGGCCGGCGGCGAGATCGTCGCCGGCGCCGACACGGCTGAACAGGCGGTCGACGATGCCGATATGCGCCGAATCCGCGGGCACGAAGGCGCCGGCCTGGGCGAGGATGGCGATCAGCGCGTTCTGGCGCAGGAAGGTCGACTTGCCCGCCATGTTGGGGCCGGTCACCAGCCACAGGCGCCCGATGCCGCCCGCCGACAGGTCGCAATCATTGGGCACGAAGGGATGGGCGTGGTCGCCGGCCAGCGCCGCCTCGACCACCGGATGGCGGCCGCGCACGATGTGGAAGGCGGTGCCGGCGTCGATCACGGGCCGCACCAGGCGCGTCGCCACGGCCAGTTCGGCCAGCGCGCCATCGACGTCGATCGTCGCCAGCGCGGCGGCGATGCGGCCGAGCGCTGCGGCGCTCGCCACCGCTTCGGCGCACATCCGGTCGAACAATTCGCGCTCCAGCGCCAGCGCCGAATCGGCGGCCTGGCTGATGCGCGTCGCCAGCGTCGCCAGTTCGTCGGTGGTGAAGCGCACCGCGCTGCCGATGGTCTGGCGGTGGCGGAACAGGGCGCGGTTGTCGCCGGCCTGCAGCTTGTCGGCGTGCTGCGGCGTCACTTCGATGAAGTAACCGAGCACGCCATTGTGCTTGATGCGCAGCTGCGCGACGCCCGATTCGCCGCGATAGCGCGCCTCGAGCCCGGCGACGATGCGGCGCGATTCGTCGCGCAGCTTGCGCACGTCGTCGAGCGGCGCGTGCACGCCGGCGGCGACGAAACCGCCATCGCGGGCGAAGAACGGCGGCTCGTCCACCAGCAGCAGCTCGAGTTGGTCGGTCAGGCGCGAGGCCTCCGCGACGCCCTGGCCGAGATCGAACTGCGCCGCGGTCAACTCTCCGGGCGCGGGTTCGAGCGGATCGCCGAGCTTCAGCCGGTCGCGCACGCTGCGCGCGGACCGCACGCCGTCGCGCAGGTTTGCGAGGTCGCGCGGCCCGCCGCGGCCCACCGACAGCCGCGCCAGGGCGCGCGCAATGTCGGGCGCGCGGCGCAGCTCCTCGCGCAGGACGCGGCGGAGTTCGGCATCGCCGTGGAGGAAAGCCACCGCGTCGTGGCGCGCCGCGATCGCCGCGACATCGGTCAGCGGCGCCGCCAGGCGTGCCGCCAGCTCGCGTGCGCCCGACGCCGTCACGGTGCGGTCGACGGCCGCCAGCAGGCTGCCCTTGCGCTCGCCGGCCAGGGTCTCAGTGAGCTCGAGATTGCGCCGCGTCGCCGCATCGATGCCCATGAAGGCGCGCGGCGCCACCCGCGACAGGGTGCGCAGCGCCGGCAAATTGCCTTTTTGCGTGAGATCCAGATAGGCGATCAGCGCGCCCGCCGCCGACAGTTCGGCGCGGCCGAAGGCGCCGAAGCCGTCCAGGCTCTGCACCTTGTAATGCGCCTTGAGCGCCCGTTCGCCGGCGCCGGAATCGAATTTGAGCGACGGCAGCGGCGACAGCGCCGGCCCGAGCGCCTGCAACAGCGGCGCCAGCGCCGCGTCGGCGAGCAGCGCGTCGGGCACCAGCAGTTCGCGCGGCGCGAGCCGCGCCAATTCCATCGCGATCTCGCCGGACTCGACCGCCGCCACCGAAAACGTGCCCGCGGAAATATCCGCCGCCGCGATGGCGAAGGCGCCACCGGCCCGGCCGAGCGCCGCCAGCACATTGGCGCTGCGCGCCTCCAGCAGCGAATCCTCGGTCAGCGTACCGGGGGTCACCAGACGGATGACCTCGCGCTTGACCACGGATTTGGCGCCGCGCTTCTTGGCCTCGGCCGGATCCTCGATTTGCTCGCAGACCGCAACGCGGAAGCCCTTGCGGATGAGCTTCTCCAGATAGGCTTCGGCGGCGTGAACCGGCACGCCGCACATCGCGATGTCGTCGCCCAGGTGCTTGCCGCGCTTGGTCAGGGCGATGTCGAGCGCCGCCGACGCCCGTACCGCATCTTCGAAGAACAGCTCATAGAAATCGCCCATGCGATAGAACAGCAGATAGTCGCCATGGAGGGCCTTGATCTCCAGATACTGCGCCATCATCGGGGTGCTCCCGGCAGGGAGATCGGTCGGCTGCTCGTTCATCGCGGAACCTTAACATGCCGCAGCGCACCCCGCCCTTGCGTCCTTGAATACGCTGGGCCCAAAAGGGGATATTCTGTGGATTGCTTTGGCCGCGCCCTCGGCCCGCGACAAGAAAAAAGAACGGATTCGGAAAAACCCGCATGTCCAATATCAAGCGTCCCTCGTTCACGCACGAAGAAGCCCTCGCCTTCCACGCCCATCCCAAGCCCGGCAAGCTCGAGATCACGCCGACCAAGCCGATGGCGACGCAGCGCGATCTGAGCCTCGCCTATTCGCCGGGCGTGGCCGTGCCGGTGCTGGCGATCGCGGACAATCCCGAGCTCGCCTATGAGTACACCTCCAAGGGCAATCTGGTCGCGGTGATCTCCAACGGCACGGCGATCCTGGGACTGGGCGATCTCGGCGCGCTGGCCTCCAAGCCGGTGATGGAGGGCAAGGCGGTGCTGTTCAAGCGCTTCGCCGACGTCGATTCGATCGACCTGGAAGTCGACACCGCGGACGTCGACGCCTTCATCGCGGCGGTGCGCTATCTCGGCCCCAGCTTCGGCGGCATCAATCTGGAGGACATCAAGGCGCCCGATTGTTTCGTGATCGAGGAACGCCTGCGCGAGATGATGGACATTCCGGTGTTCCACGACGACCAGCACGGCACCGCGATCATCTCCACCGCCGGCATCATCAATGCGATGCACCTGACGGGGCGGCGGATCGAGGATTTGAAAGTCGTGGTCAACGGCGCCGGCGCGGCGGGCATCGCCTGTCTCGAACTCCTGAAGTCGATGGGCCTGCCCAATGCCAACGCCATCCTGTGCGATTCCAAAGGCGTGGTGTGGCGCGGCCGCACCGAGGGCATGAACCAGTGGAAGTCGGCGCATGCGGTGGAGACCAAGGCGCGCACGCTGGAAGACGCGATGAAGGGCTCGGACGTCTTCCTCGGCCTCTCGGTCAAGGGCGCGGTGACGCAGGAGATGGTGATGTCGATGCGCAAGGCGCCGATCATCTTCGCGATGGCCAATCCCGATCCCGAGATCACGCCGGAGGACGTCAAGGCCGTGCGCTCCGACGCCATCGTCGCCACCGGGCGCAGCGACTATCCCAACCAGGTCAACAACGTGCTGGGATTTCCCTACATCTTCCGCGGCGCCCTGGACGTGCGGGCGAAGACGATCAACGAGGCGATGAAGATCGCCGCCGCCCATGCGCTGGCCGAGCTGGCGCGCGAGGACGTGCCGGACGAGGTCGCCGCCGCCTATCGCGGGGCGCGCCCGGAATATGGCCCGGACTACATCATCCCGGTGCCGTTCGATCCGCGCCTGATCAGCCGCGTGTCGCGCGCGGTGGCGGAAGCGGCGATGAAAACCGGCGTGGCGCGCAAGGAAATCAAGGACCTGGACGCCTATTCGTTCCAGCTCTCGGCGCGGCTCGATCCTTCGGCGGCGCTGTTCCAGCGCGTCACGGCGAGCGTGCGCGCCAACCCCAAGCGCGTGGTGTTCGCGGAAGGCGAAGAGGAATCGGTGATCCGCGCCGCCGCCGCGTTCCAGGGTTCGGGCCTCGGCAAGGTGATCCTGGTGGGGCGCGAGGAGATCGTGAAGGCCGGTATCCGCCGCGCCGGCATCGAGGAGCACACGCTGGAGATCCGCGTGCCGCATTCGGCACAGGACGCCCAGCCCTATGTCGAATTCCTCTACAAGCGGCTGCAGCGGCGCGGCACGCTGTATCGCGACGCGCTGCGCCTCGTCACCAACGACCGCAACGTCTATGCCGCCTCGATGCTGGCGAGGGGCGATGCCGACGCGATGGTCACCGGCGTGACGCGCAACTACGCCGCGGCGCTCAACGACGTGCGCCTGGTGCTCGATCCGCCCAAGGGCGAGCGGCCCATCGGCGTGATGCTGATCTTCGCGCGCGGCCGGCTGGTGTTCGTGGCCGACACATCGGTGCATGAAATGCCGACCAGCGAGGAGCTCGCGGATATCGCGGTGCAGGCGGCCGGCGTGGCGCGGCGCTTCGGCTTCACGCCGCGCGTCGCCCTGCTGGCCTCCTCGACCTTCGGCTTCCCGCGCAGCGAGCGCAGCGAACGCATCGTCGAGGCGGTCAACATTCTCGACCAGCGCCGGGTCGATTTCGAATATGACGGCGAGATCGCGGTCGACGTGGCGCTGGAGCGCGAGCGCATGCTGCTCTATCCGTTCTGCCGCCTGACCGATACCGCCAATGTCCTGATCATGCCGGCGATCCACTCGGCCGCGATCTCCACCAGGCTGCTGTCGCAGCTCGGCGGCGTGACGATGATGGGGCCGCTGCTGATCGGACTGGAGAAACCGGTGCAGATCGCGCCGCTCGGCGCCAAGATGAGCGAAATCTACAACGCCGCGGTGATCGCGGCCCTCTAACATTCGGGGCTCTAGCCATGACCATTCCCGCCTTCATCGAACGCATCTGGGAAGACGACATTCTTCCGACGCTGACCGACTACATCCGCATCCCCAACAAGTCGCCGCATTTCGATCCGGAATGGGAGAAGCACGGCCATATGGAGCGCGCGGTGGCGCTGTTCGAGGCCTGGGCGCGCAAGAAGATCGCCGCCATCGCCGGCGCGACGCTGGAGGTGGTGCGCCTCAAAGGACGCACGCCGCTGATCTTCATCGAAATCCCCGGCGAGGCACAAGGCACCGTGCTGCTCTACGGCCATCTCGACAAGCAGCCGGAGATGAAGGGCTGGACGGAGGGTACCGGACCGTGGACGCCCGTCATGAAGGACGACAAGCTGTTCGGGCGCGGCGGCGCCGACGACGGCTATGCGATGTTCGCCTCCCTGGCGGCGATCCTCAGCCTGCGCGAAGACAAGACGCGCCACGCGCGCTGCGTCATCTGCATCGAGGCGTGCGAGGAATCCGGCAGCTACGACCTGCCGTTCTATATCGATCATCTGAGCGCGCGGATCGGCACGCCCGATCTGGTGGTGTGCCTCGACTCCGGTTGCGGCAACTACGACCAGTTATGGCTCACCACCTCGCTGCGCGGCATCGCCATGGGCAACCTGACCGTGCGGGTGCTGACCGAGGGCGTGCATTCGGGGGATGCCAGCGGCATCGTGCCGTCCTCGTTCCGCATCGCGCGCGGCCTCTTGTCCCGCATCGAGGACGAGGCGACGGGGACGATAAAGCTCGACGAGCTGTTCGTGCAGGTGCCGCCGGACCGGCTGGAACAGGCACGCGCCTCGGCCAAGATCCTGGGCGACGAGGTCTACACCAAGATGCCGCTGGCCGGCGGGACCAAGCCGATGGCGAGCGACCTGACCGAGCTGATCCTCAACCGCACCTGGCGGCCGCAGCTCGCGGTCACCGCGATGGACGGCTATCCGTTGCCGGAAAGCGGCGGCAACGTGCTGCTGCCCTATACGGTCGCCAAGCTCAGCCTGCGCCTGCCGCCGACCTGCGATGCCGCGAAAGCGACGGCCGCGGTCAAGCGCAAGCTGGAAGAGGCCGCGCCTTACGGCGCCGAGGTCGAATTCGACGCCGGGGACGGCCAGACGGGGTGGAACGCGCCCAGGCTGGCGCCGTGGCTGGAAGCGTCGTTGAAGAAAGCGAGCGAAGCCCATTTCGGCAAGCCGGTCGCCTTCATGGGCGAAGGCGGTTCGATCCCGTTCATGGCGATGCTGGGCGAGAAGTTTCCGCAGACCCAGTTCGTGGTGACGGGGGTGCTGGGCCCGCATTCGAACGCGCATGGGCCCAACGAATTCCTCCATATCCCGACCGCGAAAAAGGTCAGCGCCTGCATCGCGGCGGTGCTCGCGGATCACGCGGGGCGGTAGTCCAAAAAACAAGGAATTTGAACGTCTTCCGGGCGGTCGGACAGGAACATGGGGATCGCCCGGAATAGACGCGAATCACGGGTTCCCGGTCTTGCCGTGAGGGTATCCCCTCCCTATATACCCCCTGACGCGGTAAGGGCCTTTGCAAGGGCTTTTGCCGTTGTTTTCAGTTCAGGGGACGGCCCGGAGGGCGCTTCTTTGAAGGCCAGGAACCCGTCCGCCAAAAGGTAAGGAAAAACAAATGGCTAAAGTCATCGGCATCGATCTCGGCACGACCAATTCGTGCGTCGCGGTCATGGAGGGCAGCGCCCCCAAAGTCATCGAGAATGCGGAAGGCGCGCGCACCACGCCCTCCATCGTCGCCTTCGCCCAGGACGGCGAGCGCCTGATCGGGCAACCCGCGAAACGGCAGGGTGTCACCAATCCCGAGCAGACCTTCTTCGCGATCAAGCGCCTGATCGGCCGCCCGTTCAACGATCCCATGACCCAGAAGGACATGGGCATGGTGCCCTACAAGATCATCAAGGCCGACAATGGCGACGCCTGGGTCCAGGGCCGCGACAAGAAATATTCGCCGTCGGAAGTCTCCGCCTTCATCCTGCAGAAGATGAAGGAAACCGCCGAAGCGCATCTCGGCGAGAAGGTGACGCAGGCCGTCATCACGGTTCCGGCCTATTTCAACGATGCCCAGCGCCAGGCGACCAAGGACGCCGGCAAGATCGCGGGCCTCGAAGTGCTGCGCATCATCAACGAGCCGACCGCGGCCGCGCTCGCCTATGGCATGGACAAGAAGGGCGCCGGCCAGACCATCGCGGTCTACGACCTCGGCGGCGGCACGTTCGACGTGTCGGTGCTGGAGATCGGCGACGGCGTGTTCGAGGTGAAATCCACCAATGGCGACACCTTTCTGGGCGGCGAGGATTTCGACCAGCGCGTCGTCAACTATCTCGCCGACGAGTTCAAGAAAGAGAACGGCATCGACCTGCGCTCGGACCGCCTCGCGCTGCAGCGCCTGAAGGACGCGGCCGAGAAGGCCAAGATCGAACTGTCGAGCTCGGCACAGACCGAAGTGAACCTGCCGTTCATCACGGCGGACGCCTCGGGCCCCAAGCATCTGGCGATCAAGATCACGCGCGCCAAGCTGGAAGCCCTGGTCGACGACCTGATCCAAAAGACGGTCGGTCCGGTCAAGGCCGCGCTGAAGGATGCCGGCGTCACCGCCAACCAGATCGACGAGGTCATCCTGGTCGGCGGCATGACCCGCATGCCCAAGGTGCAGGAGATCGTCAAGAACCTGTTCGGCAAGGAGCCGCACAAGGGCGTCAACCCGGATGAAGTCGTCGCCATCGGCGCGGCGATCCAGGGCGGCGTCCTGAAGGGCGAAGTCAAGGACGTGCTGCTGCTCGACGTGACGCCGCTTTCGCTCGGCATCGAGACGCTGGGCGGCGTGTTCACGCGCCTGATCGACCGCAACACCACGATCCCGACAAAGAAGTCGCAGATATTCTCAACGGCGGAGGACAACCAGACCGCCGTCACCATCCGCGTCTTCCAGGGCGAGCGCGAAATGGCGGCCGACAACAAGATCCTGGGCCAGTTCGACCTGATGGGCTTGCCGCCGGCGCCGCGCGGCGTGCCGCAGGTGGAAGTCACCTTCGACATCGACGCCAACGGCATCGTCTCGGTGACGGCCAAGGACAAGGCGACCAACAAGGAGCAGCAGATCCGCATCCAGGCCTCGGGCGGCCTTACCGAAGCCGACATCAAGAAGATGGTGCAGGAAGCCGAAGCCCATGCCGCGGAGGACAAGACCCGCCGCGCCCTGGTCGAGGCCAAGAACCAGGCCGACGCCCTGATTCATTCGACGGAGAAGGCGCTGGGCGAGCACGGCGACAAGGTCGACGCGGCCGAGAAGACCGCCATCGAGGCCGGCATTGCCGCGCTGAAGGAGGCGGTCCTGGGCGGCGACGTCGAGGCCATCCAGGCCAAGACGCAGGCCCTGGCGCAGGCGTCGATGAAGCTCGGCGAGGCGATGTACAAGGCGCAGCAGGCCGGCGACGCAGCCGCCGATGCGGCGGCCGACGGCGCCGGCAACGATCCCAAGGGCGGCGACAATGTCGTCGACGCGGAGTTCTCCGAGGTCGACGACAACGACAAGAAGGGCACGGCGTAAGCCCTTAACGTCCGAGGTGTAAAAGCATGCAGAATCCGCCTTCTTCGCAACGGGAGAAGGCGGATTCTTTTTTGACCGATGGAGTCCTGGACTTGGGCGCGCGATGAGCACGAAGCGGTGTTATTACGAAATCCTGGGCTGCCAGAAGGGCGCCGATGGCGCGGTGCTGAAGTCGAGCTATCGCAAGATGGCGATGGAATGCCATCCCGACCGCAACCCCGGCGACCACACCGCGGAAATCCGCTTCAAGGAAATCAACGAGGCCTATGACGTCCTGAAGGACGACCAGAAGCGCGCCGCCTATGACCGCTTCGGCCACGCCGCGTTCGAGAACGGCATGGGCGGGCGCGGGCCGTCCGGCTTCGACTTCGCCTCGTCGTTCACCGACGTGTTCGACGACCTGTTCGGCGAGTTCATGGGCGGGCGCTCGCGCCGCCGCCAGAACCGCGGCGGCGATCTGCGCTACAATCTCGAGATCAGCCTCGAGGAATCCTTCAAGGGTCGCAATTCGCAGATCAAGGTGCCCAGTGCGGTCGCCTGCGAGGCTTGCGGCGGCTCGGGCGCCGAGCCCGGCCACAAGGCCGAGCAGTGCCCGACCTGCAGCGGCATCGGCAAGGTGCGCGCCCAGCAGGGCTTCTTCACCATCGAGCGCACCTGCCCGGCCTGCCGCGGCAATGGCCGCGTCATCAAGAATCCCTGCAAGGCCTGCAAGGGCGCCGGCCATGTGCAGAAGGAGCGCACGCTCAGCGTCGACATCCCGCCGGGCGTCGAGGAGGGCACGCGCATCCGCCTCTCCGGCGAAGGCCAGGCCGGCGTCAATGGCGGGCCGGCCGGCGACCTCTACATCTTCGTGTCGGTCAAGGCGCACGAGATGTTCCAGCGCGAGGGCCACGATCTTTATTGCCGCGCGCCGGTGTCGTTCGTCGCCGCTGCGCTCGGCGGCACCATCGACGTGCCGACGCTGGACGGCGGGCGCACCCGCGTGACGATCCCCGAAGGCGCGCAGTCCGGCCGCCAGTTCCGCATGCGCGGCAAGGGCATGCCGGTGCTGCGCGGCGGCGGCATGCATGGCGATCTCTATGTCGAGGTCGTGGTCGAGACGCCGGCCAAGCTCTCCAAGAAGCAGAAGGAATTGCTGCGCGAGTTCGAGAAGCTGAGCGACGCGAGCACCCAGCCGGAAGCCGAAGGCTGGCTTGCCAAAGCGAAGAACTTCCTGAACGGCGACGCCAAGACCTGACGGCCGGATAGCGGCCTGGGCGCCGCTACGGCCTGCAATCCGCCAGCGGATCGTCGTGGCTGACGGCGCAGGCCATCAGCGCGCCGGACTTTGCACCATAGGCCGCGACGAGCGCCTGGCGGAAGGTCAGCCACTTGTCCCTGGTATCGTCGATCGCCGCCGCGATGGCGTGCGCGAAATTGTCGTCATGGCTGCCGCGCAACGTGGTGCCGTCGCCGAGGATCGGATCGATGGCGCCGGTATCCTTGTTGACCACCGCATGCTTCACGCGGTGCAGGCCGCCGCCCGGGCCGTAATTGCAATGGGATTTCTCCGGCGGCTTCTCGAAGCAACCCGTGATCAGGCCGGCGGGGAACGGCGATTCCCGGCGCAGGTCCAGCCAGGGCGCGCGCCCCGTGCGGGCGAGGCCCGGCGGATTCTCCGGGCCGACCGGCTGCGTCGCATCCGCGACATCGACCCAATTGCTGTGGGAATAGAAGTCTTCCGAGGCATGCATGAGGATGCCGAGATCCTCGATCACGTTGCACTTGGCGCGGCCTTTGATCTGGCCGACGAACAGGCAGGGGATTTTCAGCTGATCGGCGCGCAGGGCGCCCCGTGCATCGACCAGCGCGCCGGCATCGGCGACGGCATCCTGCAGATTCTTCTGCATCCAGGCGCGACAGTTCTCCAAAGCGGCCTGCGCCTCTGCCCTGGTGTGGGGATAATCGGGGATGCCCAGATAGTCGCCACTGTCGCAATGCGCCTTGTTCTGGGTGATGAGATCGCCACGATCCGGAATGCCGATGGCGCCGAAATTGTTATCCTCGCCGGCAAGTTCGACCAGCGTCTTGTCCTGGAAACAATCGGTGTCGCCACCGAGCAGGCCGCAGCCCAGCGCGTGGCGCGTGATGCGCTCATGTTCGGCGTTCTGGCCGAGCCCGCGGATGGTTCCGAAGGCTGAGGCCGGCTGGACGCCAAGCAGCGCCATGGCCGCGATAAGAGTTGCACCGGCAAGAAAGGAAATTTTCATGGCGAACGCCCCCGCAACGCACGCCATATGGTCGTGGGCAAGGGGAGTGGCGTCAAGCACCCAGGCCGTGTACGAGACGCTGCACATTTCACATCCGGACCTCATGTCGGACACGCTGCGCTTCATCGGCCGCCTGATCACACAGCCCAAAACCGTCGGCGCCATCGCGCCGTCTTCAAAGGCGCTTGGGCGCGCCATGGCGGCGCAGATCGATGCGGCGGCGCAAGGACCGGTGCTGGAGCTCGGGCCCGGAACGGGCGTGGCGACCGCGGCGCTGATCGCGCGCGGCATCGCGCCGGAGCGCATCACCGCCATCGAATACGACCCCAATTTCGCGCAGCTGGTGGCGGGACGTTTTCCACGCGTCACGGTGATCAACGGCGATGCGTTCGACCTCGCGAAGACATTGGCGAACCGGCCGGCCGAGCCGTTCATCGGCGCGATCTCCGGCGTGCCGTTGCTCAATCATTCGCCGGAGCAGCGCCGGGTGTTCCTGAAGGGTGTCTTGAAGCGTCTGAGGCCTGGCGCGCCCTATGTGCAGTTCTCCTATGGGCTGCATTGCCCGGTGGCGCCGCCGGCCGGCGTGACGGTGACGCAAGCCGCCTATATCTTCTTCAACCTGCCGCCGGCGCGGGTGTGGGTGTATCGCCAGCGCTAGTTTACGGCCGCGCAGCTGCCTCATGACGGGTTTGCGACACCCGGGTTTTGCGCCGATAGCGCCTGAGGGGCATACCGGGCGAAACGGGGAGTGGACCATGATCTCAAGACTGACGGCGGCCATCGCCCTGGCCGCGACCCTTGGCACGGCGCAGGCCGCACCGCTGACCTATGCGCTCGACGTTTCGCATGGCGGCCTGAGCGGTCCCGGTGCGGCGGTGCTGCAGGGCGCCGCGGCGAACGCGCAGTTCATCCTCTTCGGCGAGGATCACGGCTTCGCCGATTCGCCAATTCTCGTGCGCGCTCTGGCGCATGATGTGCGGCCGCTCGGCTTCAAGCGGCTGGTGGTGGAAGTGGGCGCGCGCTCGACCGCGATGGTCGCCGAGGCCCTGCGCCGCGACGGCGTGCCCGGCGTGGCGAAGATCGTGCACGACGTGCCGCTCGGCCTGCCGTTCCTGTCGCTGAAGGAGGACGACGAACTGGTGTCGGATTTCCTCGGACACGACGCCCGGGGCACGCCTTATCTTTGGGGCGTCGACCAGGAGTTCATCGGCTCACCGATTTTTCACTTGGCGCGGCTGGCCGCGATCGCGCCCAATGATGCGGCGCGCGCCGAGGCGCAGCGCCTGCTCGCCGCCGAACAGGATGCCGCGGCGAAGGCGGCGCAGGACAAATTCCTGCTGACGGTGGCGACGCCGGCGCAGTTCGACGCGCTGGCGACGCTGTTCCAGGGCGAGGCGGAGGCGCAAGGCATCATCGCCGACCTGAAGGAGAGCGCCGACATCTATCAGGCATGGATGCACGGTCACAACTATGACAACAACGCGCATCGGGCGCGCTTCCTGGCGGCGCGCTTCCTGGCCGACTACCATGCCGCGGACGAGCCGGCGCCCAAGGTGATCTTCAAGATGGGCATCGAGCATGTGGCGCTCGGCACCACGACGATCAACACGGTCGACCTCGGCACGCTGGCGACGATGATGGCGCGGGCGAACGGCAAGACCGCACTGCGCATCGCTTTCCTGCCGGCAGGCGGGCACAATCTCGGCTTCGCGCCCAAGCCGGGCAATCCGACGGCGGTGAGCGCCTACGATCCCAAGGAGTGGGGCGACATCTTCAAGGTCGCCGGGCTCGACCTGGCGACCTTGTCCAAAACGAGCTGGACGCTGATCCCGCTGGAGCCGATTCGCCAGGCGCTGGACACGAACGGCATCGCCAAGCTGAAGCCGGAGTCGCGGTTCCTGCTGCTCGGATTCGATTACCTGATCACGACGCCCGACGCGAAACCGGCAACGTTTTTGTACTAGCAGGCCGCCCTACTCCGCAGCCTCGGCCAGCATCGGTGCGGCCTCGAGCACGTCCTTGCCGACATGGGCTTCGAACTTCTTGAAGTTATCGCGGAACATGGTGACGAGTTTCCGGGCCTGCGCGTCATAGGCGGCCTTGTCGGCCCAGGTGTCGCGCGGGTTGAGAATCTTCGTGTCGACCCCCGGCACCGCGACCGGTACGCGGAAGCGGAAATGCGGATCGACGCGCATCTCGGCATGGGCGAGGCTGCCGTCGAGCGCGGCCGCGAGCAGGGCGCGCGTCGCCTTGATCGGCATGCGGCTGCCGGTGCCGAACGCACCGCCGGTCCAGCCGGTATTGACCAGCCAGCAATCGGCCTGGTGCAGGCCGATCAGGTCGCGCAGCAGATTGCCGTATTCGCTCGGATGGCGCGGCATGAACGGCGCGCCGAAGCAGGTGGAGAAGGTCGGCTGCGGCTCCTTGCCGAGGCCCTTCTCGGTGCCGGCCACCTTCGCCGTGAAGCCGGAAAGAAAGTGGTACATCGCCTGGCTCGGCGTGAGCTTGGCAATGGGCGGCAGCACGCCGAAGGCATCGGCCGTCAGCATGATGACGTTCTTGGGATGGCCGGCGCGGCCGGTCTCCGACGCGTTGGGAATGAAATCGATCGGATAGGCGGCGCGGGTGTTCTCGGAATGCAGGGCGCTGTCGAGATCGAGTTCGCGGGTGTGCGGGTCCATCACCACGTTCTCCAGCACGGTGCCGAAGCGCTGCGTCGTCGCGAATATCTCGGGCTCGGCTTCCTTGGAGAGCTTGATCACCTTGGCGTAGCAGCCGCCCTCGATGTTGAAGACGCCATGCTCGCTCCAGCCATGCTCGTCGTCGCCGATCAGCGTGCGGGTCGCATCGGCCGACAGCGTCGTCTTGCCGGTGCCGGAGAGGCCGAAGAAGATCGCGGATCTGCCGTCCTTGCCGACATTCGCCGAGCAGTGCATCGACATCACGCGCTTGGGCGGCAACAGGTAGTTCATGATCGTGAAGACGGATTTCTTCATCTCGCCGGCATAGGAGGTGCCGCCGATCAAGATCATCTTCTTGCTGAAATTGACCGCGATCACCGTGCCGGTGGTGCAGCCATGAATCCTGGGATCGGCCTCGAAGCCCGGCAGGTCGATGATGGTGAATTCCGGATCGAAGCCCTTGAGCTGCTCCGCCGTCGGGCGGATCAGGAGCTGGTGCACGAACAGCGAGTGCCAGGCGTATTCGGTGACGAAGCGCACCGCGACGCGATGCGACAGGTCGGCGCCGCCGAACAAGTCCTTGGCGAACAGTTCGCGCCCCTGCGCGTAGGACATCATCGAGGCGTAGAGCGCATCGAAATGCGCCGTCGACATCGCCTTGTTGTTGTCCCACCAGACCTGGTGTTCGGACGCCGCATCGCGCACGACGTATTTGTCGCTGGCCGAACGGCCGGTGTGGATGCCGGTCAGGACGACCAGCGGCCCGTCCTTGGCGACATGGCCTTCACGGCGCTCGATCGCCTCCTGGTACAGCGCGGGCGCCGTCAGGTTCCAGTGCACGGCCTTCAGATTGCGAAAGCCCTGGTGTTCAAGGCCATGGGCGCTCGGCCCGGCATTCGACATCGCATACCTCGAATTGCAAAAACCGCCCTGGGCGGTGCGCGCAGAACGCAAGAGAGCTGCAAAATAGAGGCTGGCCCTCGCCGCTTCAACGCGAGGCGGTGGTCTTGGTTGCTCAAGAAATATTACTGATTTCATGGACTTACGGGTGACACCGGTGTCAATTGCAGGTGGCGATGCGTCGCGGACTGCGATTTCTTCCTGGGCCGGCAATGGGCTAAGACGCGGCCATGAGCCTGTCGGACGAGGAACTCGAGCGCTACGCCCGCCACATCGTGCTGCGCGAAGTCGGCGGCAGCGGCCAGGCCAGGCTGGCGCGGGCCCGCGTGCTGGTGGTGGGCGCGGGCGGGCTGGGCAGCCCCGTGATCCTGTACCTGGCGGCCGCCGGCGTCGGCACGCTCGGCATCGTCGATTTCGACACGGTCGGCCTGTCGAACCTGCAACGCCAGATCGCCCACCGGACAGTGGATGTCGGCCGGCCCAAGACCGCTTCGGCCCGCGACGCGGCGCTGGCGATCAATCCGCATGTGCGGATCGAGAGCCATGCGCTGCGCCTCGCGCCGGACAACGCACTGGAACTGATCGCGAGCTACGACATCGTCGCGGACGGCTCCGACAATTTCGCGACCCGGTTCTTGATCAACGATGCCTGTTTCCTGGCGCAGCGCCCGCTGGTGTCGGCGGCGGTCAGCGAGTTCGACGGCCAGCTCGCCACCTTTAAAGCGCATATGCGCGGTCATGACTGGCCCTGCTATCGCTGCCTGTTTCCCGCGCCGCCGCCGCCCGGCACGGCACCGTCCTGTTCGGAGACCGGCGTGCTGGGCGCCGCGGCCGGCGTCATGGGAACCTTGCAGGCGCTGGAGGTGATCAAGGAGATCACCGGCGCCGGTGAGAGCATGGCCGGGCGCCTGCTGATTTACGAGGCCTTAACGACGCGCTTTCGCACCGTCAGCTTCAAGGCCGACCCCGCCTGCGCGCTGTGCGGCACCGCACCGACGATCCGCGATCTGCGACAGGCTTAACCGCCACTTAATTCCACCGCTCACATACTCGCCATTCGGGCCGACAGGGTTTGAAGCGCGATGGCACAGTCGATCCACTACGAGATTTTCGCCCGCCAGGGCGCCAAGGGCGGCTGGAAGATGCTCGACGTCCGCACCGAGCGCGACTCGGCGCTGGAGTTCGCACAGAAACTGATGGCCGACGAAAAGGCCACGGGCGTCAAGGTCGTCAAGGAGACCTACAACGAGGACACCGGCGACTATCTCACGCTGAAGATCTTCGAGGACGGCCACAACCAGGTGAAGACCGCGCCGGCGCAGGAAGACGTGCCGCACGCACTGCCCTGCTTCAAGCCGGACGACCTGTACTCGTACCACGCGCGCGCCACCATGACGCGGCTGATCTCCGAATTCCTGGCGCGCAACCGCATCACCATCACCGAACTCTGCCACCGCGCCGACATGCTGGAGAAGCTCGAGGCGACCGGCACGCTGCTGCAGCACGCCATCCAGAAGGTCGCGGTGGCGCAAGCCGCCTCCACCAGCACGCCGGTGGCGCAGATCATCAAGAGCCTCAACGAGCTGACCACCAAGGCCTTCCACCGCGTCTATCGCGACGAGCGCAACCTGTTGTTTCCCGACGTCGAGCCGGGCGGTTTCGGGGCGCTGGCAGCGAAGCTGGCCGCCCAGTCGGACGGGCTCTATGTGCTGAACGGCGCCATCGCGCGCCGGCTGCGCGACGCCAAGGGCTGGGACGAGAAAGTGTTCCGGCTGCTGGCGCTGATGGCCGAGGCGCCGACGGAGGGCCAGGCGCGCACGCTGCTGCTGAGCGCGATCGATTCGCTGATCGGCGAGGTGCTGGCCGGATCGGCGGCGCTGCACGAGCTGATCGGCAACAACGAAAATCTCGGCGAAGCGCTGATGTGCCTGGTGCAGCTGTTCCTCGGCAAGGAGCCGGCCAATGCCGGCGAGCGCGCCGGCCTGCTCGCGCTGACGCAGCATTTTGCCGCCGACAACCTGCCCGAGGCGCGCACCGCCATCGCCAACCGCATCATGGCCGAATTCAAGAGCGCCAAGCGCCTGTGCCCCAACGCGCTGGACGACGAGTTCAAGACGCTGCGCCAGATCGCCAACCGCGTCGTGCTCGGCATCGGCAAATATCTCAGCCACGAGGACCTGATCGGCGCCTTCACGCTGCGCTCCAAGCGGCTCGTCACCCACGAAACGCTGGGCGAGTACATGGCCGGCGCCGGCGCGCCCGACGAGAAGCTGGAGCGGCTGCTGTTCGTCGAGGAGAACATCATCGGCGCTGAAAACAAGCGCTTGCTCGCGACCTTCATCATGCCGGTGATCACCGCCGCCGGCTTCGAAACGCATTTCTCCAACGCCAAGATACCCTTGCTGGCGCGGCTGCAGCGGCTGGCGCAGCTCCAGGCGCGGGTGCGCCGTTCGGGCTTCCAGGAAAACCAGCGCCAGGAGATGGCGGACATCCTGGACAAGCGGGCCTGCGAACTGGAAGCCCGCGCCAAGCTCTTCGAGGGGCTCGACGCCAAGCCCGGCAGCGCGGTCGAGAAGGCGACGACGATCCTTCGGCTGTGCACCGGCGGCATGCTGACCGAGGGCCGGCTGTCGACGCGGGCCCGCGAGCAGGTGGTGAGCTATCTCGGCCGCCCCGGCTTCCTGACCGGCTATATCGCGCAATCGGCGCAGGCCGCCGGCGTGCAGCGCGACGCCGACGCCGCCATGGCCGAGCTGATGCAGACGCTGGGCAAGGCCGGCATCACCGCCGAGACGGGTCTGCGCAACATCGCTGCCTGATGATAGGTATTGGACCTGCCGTTCGCCACGGGAGGCCCAGCATGATGTTCACCAAGAAGCTGCGCACGCCGGTCATGCGCGGCGAAATCACCTGCAGCGTGCGGATCTGGCAGCGGCCGCATGTGAAAGTGGGCGGGCGCTATGCGCTCGGCCCCGGCCATATCGTCGTCAGCGCCATCCGCCAGATCGCGCTTGGCGACATCACGCCGGCGCTGGCGCGGCGCTCCGGCTTTGCCGGCGTGGTCGACCTGCTCAAGACCGCCAAGCATGGGCCGGGCGAGAAGGTCTATCTGGTCGAGTTCGACTATGAGGAGGACTGAGGCCGCTTCGGTTCCGCTCTCAGCATGTCGGCCGCGAGGCACAGCACGCCGAGCGAGATGAAGATGTCGGCGCTGTTGCAGACGAACAGCGGATGCGCGCCGAGCCGCACCACCAGGAAGTCGAACACCGCGCCGTGGACGTAGCGGTCGGCGAGATTGCCGAGCGCGCCGCCGACGATCAGGCCGAGACCGGCGGCAACCAGCGGTTTGGCGGTGCGAAACGCAGCCACGGCGAAGCCGAGCACGACGGCCAGCAGCAGCGCGGCCAGGAGCCCGCTGCCGAGCGAGCCGCTCTGCCAGAACAGACTGAACGACACGCCGCGATTCCACGCATAATGCGTCTCGAGCAGGCCGGGCACCAGCACGCGGCTGTTCCAGGCCTCGGACAGGAACAGGTGCTTGACGGACAAATCGGCAGCCAGCGCAGCCGCAAGAGCGGCACCGGCCAGCACGCGCGCTCGTGGATAAGAGCGATCGGCCACGCTAATGCGCCGCGTCCCAGTTGAGGGCGGCGCGGGCGTCGACCGTCAGCGGCACGGAGAGTTCGACCGCCGGCAGCGCGGCCTTCTCCATCACCGATTTGGCCAGCGCCTGGACCTTGTCGACCTCGCCGTCCGGCGCCTCGAAGATCAGCTCGTCATGCACCTGCAGCAGCATGCGCGCCTTGAGCTTTTTCTTCGCCAGCGCCTCGGGCACCCGCGCCATGGCCCGGCGGATGATGTCGGCGGCGGTACCCTGGATCGGGGCGTTGATCGCGGCGCGCTCGGCGCCGCCGCGATGGCCGGGGACCGGCGACCGGATCTCGCGGATATGGACCCGGCGGCCGAACAGCGTCTCGACATAGCCGTGATCGCGCGCGAACTGCTTGGTCGTCTCCATATAGTCGCGAATGCCCGGAAAGCGCTGGAAATATCTCTTGATGTAGTCGTCCGCTTCGCCGCGCGGAATCGAGAGCTGGTTGGCAAGGCCGAACGCCGAGATGCCGTAGACGATGCCGAAATTGATCGCCTTGGCGCGGCGCCGCGTCTCTGCCGGCATGCCCTTGATCGGCACGGAAAAGATTTCCGACGCCGTCATGGCATGGATGTCGAGGCCTTCGGCGAAAGCCGTTTTTAGCTGCGGGATGTCGGCGATGTGCGCCAGGAGGCGCAGCTCGATCTGGCTGTAGTCGGCACTGATCAGCTTGCAGCCCTTGGGCGCGATGAAGGCCTGGCGGATGCGGCGGCCCTCCTCGGTGCGCACCGGGATGTTCTGCAGGTTCGGATCGGTGGAGGCGAGGCGGCCGGTCGAGGTCGACGCCATCGCATAGGACGTGTGCACGCGTCCGGTCCTGGCGTTGATATAGGTCGGCAGCGCGTCGGTATAAGTGCCGCGCAGCTTGGCGAGGCCGCGCCAATCCAGCACCTTCCTGGCGATCGGATGGCCCTGTGCCGCGACGTCTTCCAGCACGTCGGAATCGGTCGACCAGGCGCCGGTCTTGGTCTTGCGCCCGCCCTCGAGCTTGAACTTGCCGAACAGGATGTCGCCGAGTTGTTTGGGCGAACCGATGTTGAATTCCTGGCCCGCCAGCTTGTGGATGTCCTTTTCCATCGCGGCCTGCGACTTGGCGAAATCGTTGGACAGGCGGCGCAGCAGATCCGGATCGATCATCACGCCGGCGCGCTCCATGTCGGCCAGCACCGCGACCAGCGGGCGCTCCAGCGTCTCATAGACCGCCGTCTTGCCTTCGGCCGGCAGCCGCGCCTTGAGAAGCAGATAGAGCCGCAGCGTCACGTCGGCGTCTTCGCCCGAATAGCGCGTCGCGGCCTTGATCGGCACGCAATCGAAGGTGGTCTTTTCCTTGCCCTTGCCGGCAACGTCGGAAAAGGCGATCGGCGTGTGGCTGAGATGCAGCTGCGACAGCTCGTCCATGCCATGGCCGTGCAGGCCGCCGTCGAGGACATAGGACATCAGCATCGTGTCGTCATAGGGCGCGACGCGGATGCCGCGCTGGGCAAAAACGGTGAAATCGTATTTGAGGTTCTGCGCGATCTTGAGGACACCAGGATCTTCGAGGAGCGGTTTCAGCCGCGCCAGGACGTCGGCCTCCTGCATCTGCTCCAGGTCGCCCGCAGCGCCGAGGTCGAGGCCGTCGCCCTTGCGATGGCCGCAGGGGATGTAGCAGGCCTCGCCCGGCGCCACCGCCAGCGACACGCCGCACAGGCCCACCGTCATGGCGTCGAGGCCCGTCGTCTCGGTATCGACGCAGACCTGGCCGATGTCGCGGGCGCGCGCGATCCAGTGGTCGAGCCGCTTCGGCGTCGTGACGGTTTCGTAGGCGTCGAGGTCGATCGCGCGCGTGATGGCGCCGCGGTCCATGACGGCGCCGACCGCGCCGGCGACCGCTTTGGGCGTCTCGCGCTCGGCCTGCTTCACCACGCGATTGGCCGCCGAAGCCGACGGCTCGACCGCCGCCGCGATGCCTTCGACATCCTCGATGCCGAAATGCGCCGCAACGCGCCGGGTGACGGTGTTGAACTCCATGCCCCTCAGGAAGGCGATCAGCGCCTGCGGTTCGGGCTCATGCACCGCGAAATGCTCGGGGCCTTCGGGCAGCGGGGCGCGGTCGTCCAGCGTCACCAGCTTCCTGGAGATGCGGGCGTTCTCGGCATTCTCGATCAGGGTCTCGCGGCGCTTGGGCTGCTTGATCTCGCCGGCCTTCTGCAACAGCGTTTCGAGGTCGCCATACTGGTTGATCAGTTCGGCGGCGGTCTTGACGCCGATGCCGCGTACGCCGGGCACGTTGTCGACGCTGTCGCCGGCCAGCGCCTGGACCTCGATCACCTTGGAGGGCGGCACGCCGAATTTCTCCATCACCTCGGCCGAGGCGATGCGCTTGTTCTTCATCGTGTCGTAAAGCTCGACCTTGCCGTCGACCACGAGCTGCATCAGGTCCTTGTCGGACGACACGATGGTGCAGCGGGCGCCGGCCTCGGTCGCCAGCCGCGCATAGGTCGCGATCAGATCGTCGGCCTCGAAGCCGTCCATCTCGACGCAGGAGACGCCGAAGGCGCGCGTCGCGTCGCGCACCAGCGGGAATTGCGGGATCAGGTCCTCGGGCGGCGGCGGCCGGTTGGCCTTGTACTGGTCGTAGAGCTTGTTGCGAAAGGTGACGGCGCCGGCGTCGAACACCACGGCCAGATGGCTCGGCGCGTCGCTGCCCTTCATGTCCTCAAGCAGCTTCCACATCATGTTGCAGTAGCCCGAGACCGCGCCGACCGGCAGCCCGTCGGACTTGCGCGTCAGCGGCGGCAGCGCGTGATAGGCACGGAACAGATAGCCCGAGCCGTCGATCAGGTAGAGGTGATCGCCCTTCTTCAGCGCGCTCTTAGGACTGGCCTTGCTCAATGTCGCTGCGCTCCGGCCTTCAGCACGAAGCGGCGGTCGCAATAGGGGCATTCGACGAAATCGCCGTCGCCCATTTCCAGATAGACGCGCGGATGGCCGAGGGCGCCGCCGATGCCTTCGCAGGTGACGCGGGTGTCGTCGGTTTCGACGATTTCAGGGACTTCGATGGGCATGTCGGACGACTTCCGATTGGGGAGGTGGGCGGGATCATAGCCCCTCGCTTTTGGCCCGCAACCCGCCTTCGCCAGGAGGCTTCGGCGCGGCGGGCCGGCCCATGGCAAGGCGCTATACCCCCGCCCCGTCACAGGGTATTTTGCCGGCATGGTCACGCTGAACCGCATCTACACCAAGACCGGCGACAAGGGCGAAACCGCGCTGGGCGACGGCACCCGCCGGCCCAAGCACGATCTTCGCATCGCCGCCTATGGCACCGTCGACGAGGCCAATGCGGCGGTCGGGCTGGCGCGGCTGCACACGGTGGGCGAGCTCGACGCCATGCTGGGCCGCATCCAGAACGACCTGTTCGACCTCGGCGCCGACCTGGCGACGCCCGAGGACGGCCGCCGCGGCGAGGGCAGGCTGCGCATCGCCGATTCGCAGGTCGAGCGGCTGGAGCGCGAGATCGACGCGATGAACGAGAGCCTGAAGCCGCTCAATTCCTTCGTGCTGCCCGGCGGCTCGCCGGCCGCCGCGCATCTGCACCTCGCGCGCACCATCGTGCGCCGGGCCGAGCGGCTGATGACGGAGCTGGCGCTCGGCGAAAAAGTCGGCGCGGCCGCGATCCGCTATGCCAACCGCTTGTCGGACCACCTGTTCGTGGCCAGCCGCCATGCCAATGACGGCGGCGCGAAGGACGTGCTGTGGATTCCCGGCGCCAACCGCTGAGACGGCGCGATCAGGCCTGAACGTCGGCGACGCGGCGGCCGAACAGGAAGGCCAGGATGATTCCGGGAACACCGGTCGCGGCCCAGCCCGGCAGGCCGAACAAGGCCGCGATGCCATGCGCCAGGAAAGCGGGCAGATGATGATCGCACCAGGCGTGGAAGGCTTCGACGGCGGGCTTGTCGAACAGCGCCCAGACCTGGTCGAGCGAACGCACCATGATCTTGCCGCCGTTCTCCAGCGACGTGACGGCGTCGGCGCCGAGCAGCATCAACGCCGACACGACGAGAATCAGGCTGAGCAATCTCAGGACCACGAACATGCCGTCACCCTATCGACGATCTCGCGCGACCGTCTCCCCTGCCGAGAAGCTAACGAGCGGGTTTGACCCGCACAAGCACGGCTAACGCCGGTTAACCAACATTCGCGGCGGATGGTTTCCCGCTGTCGCAATTGTGCCGCGGACGTTGCGCAAATGTGCGGCAAATGCCGCCCGCAACTTAGGCAGGCGCATCGCTCGCCGCCGGATAGCTCGCCACGCGCCAGGCGAAGATGCCGCCCATGATGTCGATCAACCCATGTATGGCGATGAGCCACCACAGGCTGCCGGTCCCGACATAACCGACGGCGAAGACGAGGCCGAGCGCGCCACTGCGCAGCATGCCGCGCCAGCCCTGATAGACATGGCCGATGCCGAACACGACGGTCGACAGGACCACAGCCGCAACGACGCCGGCACAAGGCGAAAGAAACCAGACCAGGAAGCCGCGATAGAGCAGCTCTTCCCAGATGCCGGCGGTGACCGCGACGGCCAGGAAGACAGCGAACTCGGCGCTGCTGTGCGGCAATATCTTGATGTCGCGGATCTGCCGACGCAATTGCGGCAGCCGCTCCGGCTTGACGAGACGATGGCCCCGCGACAGCTGGATGGCCACCGCGACGGCGACGGCGGCGGCCGCCACCAGACCGAAAATTCCATTTTCGCCGACGGGATAGTCGAGGCCAAGCCAGACAGCCGGGCGGGAGCTCCACCACCAATCGACGGCGATCAGAGCCACGACGAACCAGCCCCGCGTCATGGTCTGGAAATAGCGCGGCAGCAGCGAACCCTCCGGCGCCTTCGCGATGCGGCGGCCGGTGACCGCCGAAATCGCCGGCAGAACGAGAAGCGCCAACACCACCAGAACGAGGTCGAATGCGCTGTGGCCGGGTCGCAGCAGATCGTTCATGAAACGACTTTCAAGAAAAAAGCCGCCCGCGATCTCTCGCGGACGGCTTTTTTGGTTTGGCTGAAGCCTTATTCCGCCGCGGGCGCGTCGGCCTTCTGCTTCTTGCTGAGGTCTTCGCCGGTGGCCTGGTCGACCTGCTTCATCGACAAGCGGACCTTGCCGCGATCGTCGAAGCCGAGCAGCTTGACCTTCACGGCCTGGCCTTCCTTGACCACGTCGCTGGGCTTGTTGACGCGGGCCGAGGCCAGTTCCGAGACATGCACCAGGCCGTCCTTGGGCCCGAAGAAGTTCACGAAGGCGCCGAAGTCCATGACCTTGACGATCTTGCCGTCATAGATCTCGCCGACCTCGGGCTCCGCGACGATGCCGCGGATCCATTTCAGCGCCGCCTTGATCGACTCGCCGTCGGCCGAGGCGATCTTCACCGTGCCGTCGTCCTCGATGTTGATCTTGGCGCCGGTCTTCTCGACGATCTCGCGGATCACCTTGCCGCCCGAGCCGATCACTTCGCGGATCTTGTCGGTCGGAATCTTGATCTGCTCGATGCGCGGCGCATGCTCGCCGAGCTCGGCGCGGGCGCCGGTCAGCGCCTTGTTCATCTCGCCGAGGATGTGGATGCGGCCCGCCTGGGCCTGATCCAGCGCGACGCGCATGATCTCCTCGGTGATGCCGGCGATCTTGATGTCCATCTGCAGCGAGGTGACGCCGTCCTGCGTGCCGGCGACCTTGAAGTCCATGTCGCCGAGGTGATCTTCGTCGCCCAGGATGTCGGACAGGACGGCATAACGATCGCCTTCGAGGATGAGGCCCATGGCGATGCCCGCCGTCGGCTTCTTGAGCGGAACGCCCGCATCCATCAGCGCCAGCGAGGTGCCGCAGACCGTCGCCATCGACGACGAGCCGTTGGACTCGGTGATTTCCGAGACCACGCGCAGTGTGTAGGGGAACTCTTCCTTGGTCGGCAGCATCGGATGGATGGCGCGCCAGGCGAGCTTACCATGACCGATGTCGCGGCGGCTGGGAGCGCCCATGCGGCCGGTCTCGCCCACCGAGTAGGGCGGGAAGTTGTAGTGCAGCATGAAGGTCTGCTTGCCGGTGCCTTCGAGGCTGTCGACGAACTGCTCGTCTTCCGCCGTGCCGAGGGTGCAGACCACCAGCGCCTGGGTCTCGCCGCGGGTGAACAGCGCCGAGCCGTGGGTCCGCGGCAGGATGCCGACTTCGGCGAGGATCGGGCGCACCGTGACGAGGTCGCGGCCGTCGATGCGCTTCTTGGTGTCCAGCACCGCATTGCGCATCACGTCGGCTTCGACGTCGTGAAACAGATTGCCGAAATCCTTGGGCGCCAGCTTGCCTTCGCCTTCGCCGACGAACTGCTCGGCGGTCTTCTTGCGCAGGCTTGCGATGGCGTCGCGGCGCTCGAACTTGATCGGGATCTGGAACGCGGCGGCGAGGTCCTTGCCGCAGACGGCCTTGATCTTGGCCAGCATCGGCGCGTGCGGATTTTCGGAGACCGCGCGCGGCTCCTTGGCGGCCTTCTCGGCGAGCTTGATGATCGCGTTGATGGCATGCTGCATCTCGCGGTGACCGAACATCACGGCGTCGAGCATGATCTTCTCCGACAGCTCCTGCGCCTCGGATTCGACCATCAGGACGGCATCGCCGGTGCCGGCGACGATGAGATCGAGCTTGGAGTTCGCCATGTCGTCGATCGGCGGGTTCAGCTTGTATTCGCCGTCGATATAGCCGACGCGGGCGGCGCCGATCGGGCCCTTGAAGGGAATGCCGGAGATGGTCAGCGCGGCGGAAGCCGCAACCAGGCCGACAACGTCGGGATCGTTCTCCATGTCGTGGGAGAGAACCTGCACCACGACCAGCGTCTCGTTCTTGTAGCCGTCGGCGAACAGGGGACGGATGGGGCGGTCGATCAGGCGCGATATCAGCGTCTCACGCTCGGTCGGGGCGCGCTCGCGCTTGAAATAGCCGCCCGGGATCTTGCCGGCGGCGTAATAGCGTTCCTGGTAGTTGACGGTGAGCGGGAAAAAATCCACGCCCTCGCGCGGCGTCGAGGCGCCGACGACCGTCGCCAAGACGACGGTTTCGCCATAGGTGGCGAGGACGGCGCCGTCAGCCTGACGCGCGATCTTGCCGGTTTCGAGCGTCAGCGTTCTGCCGCCCCATTCGAATGATTCCTTGTGTACGTTAAACATCTGCTTCTTCTTTCTTCATCATCTGCGCCGGCCGGATGCCGTTCGCAGTTTGCGTTCGGGCCCATGCCCGACACGCGGATGCATTCCTTCAGCCCATGCCGTCGGAATGCGCCAGAAGCCGGATGGCTTCCGGTGTTCTTTTGGTCGCGCGATTTTCGGGCTTCGCCCGATCGCACGCCTGCACGCAGGCTCGCGACCATCGCGAACCCGTGCGAAACTTTTTCTGGACGGAAGACCGAACGCTCAGCGGCGCAGGCCCAGACGTTCGATCAGCGATTCATAGCGCTTCACGTCCGTCGACTTCACATAGTCGAGCAGCTTGCGGCGGGTCGAAACCATGCGGATCAGGCCGCGGCGCGAATGATTGTCCTTCGCGTGCGTCTTGAAGTGATCGGTGAGGTCGTTGATGCGCGCCGAGAGGATCGCGACCTGGACTTCCGGCGAACCGGTGTCGCCTTCCTTGGTGGCGTAGGCGGCAACGACTTCGTTTTTCTTTTCTGCAGTGATCATGTTCGGCGTCGGGTCCTTAGAAGTTGAATACACGAAACGGCCGAAGCTCGCCTTGTGCGAATTCGGCCAGTGCCACCGGTTCGCCTTCAGCTGTGTGAAGAAAAACCGTGAGCCCCTGAAGATCGTCGCCGGAAGGTTGGCCGTCCGTGATCTTCGCGAACTGCGCCGCGCGGATCAGAATCGGATTGCCGCTTTTCAGGCGAACCGCATCCGGGCCCGTTACGGCCAGCGCCGGGATGCCGTCCAGCGCGGTCGAAATGGGCCTCAAGTGCTCGAAAGCGGCGGGAATATGCACAGAACCCCTCAGGGTTTCTAGGGGTACGGCGTCTTTCTCTGCAAAAGGCCCGATGCGAGCCCGCCGAAGCTGGGAAACATGGCCCACCGTACCCAGCGCAAGCGCGATGTCGCGGACCCAGGCCCGGACGTAAGTGCCTTTGCCACAAAGGATTTCGAACTCGGCGTGGTCCGGATCCGGCTGGCCGAGGTGGCGGGCCTCGAGGATCTCCACCGTCCGGGGTTCCAGGACCACGTCCTGCCCCTCCCGGGCCAGGTCATAGGCCCGTTCGCCCTGGACCTTGATCGCGGAGTAGGCCGGCGGCACCTGAACGACCTGGCCGGTAAAGCGGGGGATGGCGGCCTCGATCTCGTCTTTCGTCGGCCGTTTGTCGCAGGTCGCGGTGACGCGGCCCTCGGCGTCGTCGCTGTCGCGCGCCTCGCCCCAGCGCGCCGTGAAGCGATAGACCTTCTCGCAATCCATCGCGTAGGGCACGGTCTTGGTCGCCTCGCCAAGCGCGATGGCGAGGACGCCGGTCGCCAGCGGATCGAGCGTGCCGGCATGGCCGGCCTTCTGGGCATCGAAGACGCGTTTCACCGCGCCCACGACCTGGGTGGAGGTGATGCCTTGCGGCTTGTCGACGATGACCCAGCCATGCACCGGCTGGCCCTTTTTCCTACGGCTCATCGCCGTCGCTGTCGGCGGCGCCGGGCGCGGCCAGATCCTGCTGCACGCGCGACGATTTCAGGATGGTCTCGATGCGCTGGGCTTCGGCGAAGGATTCGTCCTCGACGAAGCGCAGCTCCGGGGTGAACTTCATGGTGATCAGCCGGCCCATCTCGCCGCGCAGATAGCCCTTGTGCTTGTTCAGCGCCGCCACGATCGCCAGGGCGTTTTGGCCGCCGAGCGGCTCGCAGAACACCGTGGCATGGCGCATGTCGGGCGACGGCTTGACCTGGGTGATCGTCACCGAGACGCCGGCCAGATCGGGATCGCGGATGTCGCCGCGGCGCAGCACGTCGGCCAGCGCATGGCGCAGCGCCTCGCCGACACGCAGCTGACGCTGCGACGGGCCTGTGTTCGGGCCGCGCGCATGCGGGGTGAAAGAACGGCGGGACATTGGCTTCTCCTAGGCGTCCGTATAACCGAAACGCCGCACCCAGGGGGACAATTTCGGCAGCACCGGCGCCAGCTGCGCCGCATAGCGCCGCCACTGGCCGGCACCGCCCTGCGACAGGCCGCGCAGGATCTGCGGCCCGCTGGGCGTCTTGATGTCGCGCGTCCGCGCCAGCCCCGCGAAGCCGCGCAGGTCGGCGTTCCATTCCAGCCCGAGAAATTCGCAGAGCCGGCGCGTCTCGCCCTCGAAATCGCCGATCAGGGCCTCGTGGCGCGACTCTAAGATCGGCAAGGCAAGCTTGGCGCGATACGCCGCGGCCAGGCGCATCACCAGATCGTAATAGCTTGCGGCACGCTCCAGCGTCGAGAATTCGAACATGTGCGGCGTCATCGCCAGGCGCCGGCGAAAGCAGCTGAGCACGACGTCGCGCGGATCGCGCAGCGCGAAGAGGACCTTGGCTTGCGGGAACAGCTTGGCCACGACGCAAAGATGCAGCGTGTTGAGCGGCAGCTTGTCGATGAAGACGCGGCGCCGGCGCGTCGCGCCCAGCTCTGCGGCCCGTTTCCAGTAGGCGGCGCGGGCTTCGTCCAATGCCGCAGGCGGCAGCGCCGCGAGGCGATCCAGCCCGCCCGGCCGGCCGACGAAGTCTTCCGCCACCGACGGCAGGCAGTCAGTCTCCTCCAGCGTTTCGACATCGGGATGGCTGGCCAGAATCTGCTCCAAAAGAGTCGTGCCGGACCGGGGAAAGCCGACGAGGAAGACATGCAGCGGCGTGGCCGGCACCGGCGCAGGCGCCGCGGCGCGCCAGGCTTGCGGTGCGGCGCCCTCGAAATACGCGATCAGCCGCCGGGCGCGAGCGGCGGCGGTCTCGGCGCCTGCCGCCTCGAACATCGGCGTGAAATGCACGCGCAGGATTTCGCGGGCCGCGGCGTAGGCCGCAAAGGCTTCGACCGGCCGTTCCAGAGCATCCAGCGCATCGCCCTTGAGGCCCCAGGCGATGGAGCGATTGACCGGCGTGTTGTGGGAATTTTTCAGCAGCGGCTCCACCCCCGCCAGCGCCGCTTCGAATGCGCCGGCTTCGATATCCGCCCGCGCCAGCGCCAAGCTCGCGGCCGGCACCGGCGCGACGGCCAGGGCGCGCGCCGCGCTGTCGCGCGCCGCCGCATAGTCGCCGCGCCGCACGGACAAGCCGGCGAGACGCGCCAGCGCGTCGGCGTTGCGCGGCTCGAGCCGGATCGCCTCGGCCAGCGCCGCGTCCGCGTCCGCGAGCCGACCGACCTCCTCCAGCATGTGGCCGCGATTGAGATGCAAGGCAGCCTTGTCTGGCGCCAGCGCAAGCGCCGCGTCGAAGACGGCGAGCGCCTCGCCGTGGCGGCCCAGGATCGCCAAGGCCGTGCCCAGGAGATTGAGGACATGCAGATCGCGCGGTGCCTGCGTCCGCGCCTTTTGCAGAATCGCGAGCGCGTGTTGCGCGTTGCCTTTGCGCAAGGCGTTGCCGGCGTCGGACAATGCCTGTTGCAAGGGGTGGGGCGCGGCGCTCACGCGGGAACGAGGCGGTCGTTGATCGCCGCCATGAACTCGGCGCTGCGCGAGGCGGGCTGGAAGGCGCGCTTGGGAATGACGGCGATGGAGGTCCCGTCGACCCTGAGGAATACATGCGTCGGCGTCTGCACGACGTCGCTGATCGCGGGCCACCGCACCATTTGCGAAATATGCTGCCCCTGTATCTCCACGCCATCGTCGCCGACAGCCACAAGGATGGGCGTGTGGAACGTCTTCAAGGGCGGATGGAGGCGCTGCTCCATGAACGGCGAGACGATCCAGTTGAGCAGCGACCAGGCGCCGAAAAATACCAGCAGGAGGATCAGGGCGTGGACCGGATCGAGCCCTTGCCGGCCCGGCTCCCGGCCGGCCAGCATGAGCGCCAGCGCGGCGACGAACGCGGCGGCCGCCAGCAGCCAATAGAGCAGGCGGTACGACGGCCGCGCACGGGTCTCGCGGGTCAGCTGCCGGCGCCAGGCGCGATAATCGTCGATGCTGCGCTCGACCTGCAGGCTCAAGCCGTCTGCCATGGAAACCCCGGGAGGACTAAAGCGCGCGCTGGATGGTCTCGACCTCGAAGCACTCGATGACGTCGCCCTTCTTCATGTCCTGGTAGTTGGCGAACGCCATGCCGCATTCCTGGCCGGTCTGCACTTCGCGCACTTCGTCCTTGAAGCGCTTGAGGGTGGAGAGATCGCCGTCGTGGATCACGACGTTGTCGCGGATCAGGCGCACCTTGGCGCCGCGGCGCACCACGCCGTCGGTGACGCGGCAGCCGGCGACCTTGCCGACCTTGGAGATGTCGAACACTTCGAGGATCTCCGCGTTGCCGAGGAATTTCTCGCGCACTTCCGGCGCCAGCATGCCCGACAGCACGGCTTTGATGTCGTCCACCACGTTGTAGATGATGTTGTAGTAGCGGATGTCGACGCCGTCGCGCTTGGCACGCTCGCGGGCCGGCTTGTCGGCGCGGACATTGAAGCCGATGACGCCGGCGCCCGACGCGTGCGCCAGGATGACGTCGCTTTCGGTGATGCCGCCGACGCCCGATTGCAGAACCTGGGCCGCGACTTCGTCGGTGCCGAGCTTGGCGAGCGCGCCGAGGATCGCTTCCGACGAGCCCTGCACGTCGGACTTGATGACCAGCGGCAGGAGGCGCTTCTCGCCGGCATCGCGGGTCTTGAGCAACTGGTCGAGCGTCTGGCGCGACGAGGCGGCCTGGCGGCCTTCGCGGCGCTTGCGGGCGCGGTATTCGGTGACTTCGCGGGCGCGGGCTTCATTCTCGACGACGACCATTTCGTCGCCGGCTTCCGGCGCGCCGGAAAGGCCGAGGAGTTCGACCGGCGTGGCGGGACCCGCCGTCGGCACGGTCTCGCCGCGGTCGTTCTGCAAGAGGCGAACGCGGCCCCATTCGGAACCGGCCACCACGATGTCTCCGACCTTCAGCGTGCCGCGCTGCACCAGCACGGTCGCCACCGGGCCGCGGCCGCGGTCGAGCTTGGCCTCGATCACCGCGCCTTCGGCGGGGCGGTCGGGGTTGGATTTAAGATCGAGCAGTTCAGCCTGCAGCAGGATGGCTTCTTCGAGCTTGTCGAGATTGGTGCCCTTGGTGGCGGAAACCTCGATGGCGAGCGTCTCGCCGCCGAGCTCTTCGACCTGGATCTCGTATTGCAGCAACTCGGTCTTGACGCGCGTCGGGTTGGCGTCGCCCTTGTCGATCTTGTTGACCGCGACGATGATCGGTACATGCGCCGCCTTGGCGTGCGCGATGGCCTCGACGGTCTGCGGCATGACGCCGTCGTCCGCCGCCACCACCAGGATGACGAGATCGGTGACCTTGGCGCCGCGGCCGCGCATCGCGGTGAACGCGGCGTGGCCGGGCGTGTCGAGGAAGGTGATCTTCTGGCCGCCCTTGAGCACGACCTGATAGGCGCCGATATGCTGGGTGATGCCGCCGGCCTCGCCGGAGACCACGTCGGTCTTGCGCAGCGCGTCGAGCAGCGAGGTCTTGCCGTGGTCGACATGGCCCATGACGGTGACGACCGGCGGCCGCGAGACCCGCGCCTCTTCCGCGTCGTCGGCGCCCTTGAGGCCCTCGAGGACATCGGATTCGGCGACGCGCTTCACGGTGTGGCCGTATTCGGCGGCGACCAGTTCGGCGGTGTCGGCGTCGATCGTGTCGTTGACCGTCGCCATGTGGCCGTTCTTCATCAGCACCTTGATGATGTCGACGGCACGGCGCGCCATGCGGTTGGCGAGCTCGGCCACGGTGATGGTTTCGGGAATCGTCACTTCGCGCGGACCGGCGGGGCCGGCGGGGGCAGCCTGTGCGCCCTTGTTGACGCGCTGCAGATGGCGGCGATAGGCGGCAACCGAGCGCGTGCGCTCGTCGTCGCCGGAGAGGGCGCGCGTCACGGTCAGCTTGCCGCGGCGGCGGTTGTCGTCGCTGACCTTCTTGACGGCGGCCGGCTTGGCGGGAACCTTCGCGCCCTTCTTGGTGACGGCCTCTTCTTCTTCCTCGTTGACCGGGCGGCGGGCGCGCGCGGCGGCAGCAGCCGCGGCGGCCGGCGTCGCGGCGGCGGCCGGCGCATCGGATTTGTTCTCGCGCCGCGCCAGTTCTTCCTCGGCGTGCTTGCGCGCCAGTTCCTCGGCCGCCTTGCGGGCGTCTTCCTCGGATTTGCGGCGCGCGGCGGCTTCGCGCTCGGTGCGCAGCTTCTCGTCTTCGCTGGCGCGGAGCCGAGCGTCTTCCTCGGCGCGCTTGCGGGCCTCGGTCTCGTAGACGCGGGCATCGGCGAGGGCGGCGCCGCGACGGGCCTTCTCCTCCTCGGTCAGCTGGCGCAGGACGACACCGCGCGGCGCGGCCGCAGCCGGCGTCGCCGTCGGAGCCGGCGCGGCGGCAGGCCTGGCTGGCGCCGGGGCGGGCTTTTCAGGCGCCTTGCCCGGCGCAGGGCCGAGCGTGCGCTTCTTCTCCACCACCACCGCCTTGGTGCGGCCATGGCTGAAGCTCTGCTTCACGGTCGAAGTCTCGGTCTTCTTCAGCGTCAAGGTCTTGGCGCCGCCCGGCTTCTTCGTGGTGTCGTTGGTATCGCTCATTCTTCTCTTTCAGTAGGCATGGAACGAAAGCCGCGAAGCCGCCCGGCATCGAGGCTCAGCCGTTCCCGAAGGCGCCCGGATTTGAGGGCTGCATGTATCACATTCTGGCGGCCCACGGCCAAGCTGATTTCCGCCGAGGTCAGGCATTCGATGGTCGGGATATGGAGGCCGCGGGCATGCGCCGCGCCGAACAGCTTGCGCTTGCCGTCGGGCGCGCCGTCGGACGCCTGGACCAGCAGCGCCGGCGGCGTGTCCGCCTTGATCGCCTGCTGCACCGCCTCGAAGCCCAGGTGGATCTGTCCCGAGCGCCGCGCCATGCCGAGGTCGGCCAGCATGCGCGCCACCAGCAGGGCCTCGACGCGATCGGCAAGATCGGGCGCGACGGCGACCTGGGCCTTCGCCGCCTTGGCGAACAGGTTCTTCTTGGCCGCCACGGCCAGCGCCGCGCGCGTCGCGCCGACCCAGATGCCGCGTCCGGGCAATATGGCCGCGATGTCCGGCGTGATCGCGCCATCGGGCGAGACGGCGAAGCGGATCAGCTTGTCTTCCGACAAGACTTCGTCGCTCACGATGCAACGGCGTTCGCGTGAGCGTGAGCCACTCGAAGAATCGCGTTCGCGCGAGCGTGAGCCGCTCGAAGAATCGCGTTCGCGCATTGCCCCGTCCTCGTCCGCTTCGATGGCCAGGCTTTGGTTCAAGCGGGCTCTTCCTCCGCCGCTTCGCCGGCCTCGGCGGGGGCTTCGGGCTCCGGCAGCTCTTCGATCCAGCCGGCCTTGACGCGCGCCTTCATGACGATGGCGTTGGCGTCGTCATTGGTCAGGTTGAAGCCTTCGAGGGCGCCCGGGATGCGCACGCGCTCCTTTTCCTTGTTGACCTCGTAATAGCCGAGCAGGTCGTCGGTGGCGCAGCCCGCCAGATCCTCGAGGCTCTTGATGTCCGCTTCGCCGAGCGCGACCGCCATGGCGGCGGTGATGCCGTCGACTTCGAGCACGTCGTCGGTGACGCCCAGTTCCCTGCGTTTGTCGTCCATTTCCTTGTTCCTTGCGTCGATGTGCTCGAGCGCGCGCTGCTGGAGTTCCTGTGCCGTTTCCTCGTCGAAGCCCTCGACCGCGCCGAGTTCGCCCAGCGGCACATAGGCGACGTCCTCGATGCTGGCGAAGCCTTCCGACGCGAGGAGCTGGGCCACGGTCTCGTCGACGTCGAGCGAGTCCATGAACAGCTTGGTGCGTTCGGTGAATTCCTTCTGGCGGCGTTCGGATTCCTCGGCCTCGGTGAGGATGTCGAGCTGCCAGCCGGTGAGCTGTGAGGCCAGGCGCACATTCTGGCCGCGGCGGCCGATGGCGAGGCTGAGCTGTTCGTCGGGGACGACCACCTCGGTGCGGTGGGTGTCTTCGTCGAGCACGACCTTGGAGACTTCCGCCGGCGCCAGCGCGTTGACGATGAAGGTAGCGGCCTCGCCGGACCACGGGATGATGTCGATGCGTTCGCCCTGCAGCTCCTGCACCACGGCCTGGACGCGCACGCCGCGCATGCCGACGCAGGCGCCGACAGGATCGATGCTCGAATCCTTCGAGATCACCGCGATCTTGGCGCGGGAGCCCGGATCGCGCGCCACGGCGCGGATCTCGATGATGCCGTCGTAGATTTCCGGCACTTCCTGCGCGAACAGGCGGACCATGAATTGCGGATGG